>NZ_JALJCL010000045.1 GCF_023698535.1 Halorientalis regularis | reverse complement strand
TAGGGATAACAGAGTCGTCACTCGCAAGAGCACATATCGACCGAGTGGCTTGCTACCTCGATGTCGGTTCCCTCCATCCTGCCCGTGCAGAAGCGGGCAAGGGTGAGGTTGTTCGCCTATTAAAGGAGGTCGTGAGCTGGGTTTAGACCGTCGTGAGACAGGTCGGCTGCTATCTATTGGGGGTGTCATGGTATCTGACGGGAACGTCCGTATAGTACGAGAGGAACTACGGATGGTCGCCACTGGTGTACCGGTTGTCCGAGAGGGCACGTGCCGGGCAGCCACGCGACACGGGGTAAGAGCTGAACGCATCTAAGCTCGAAACCCACCTGGAAAAGAGATACCGCCGAGATCACTCGTAGAAGACGAGATCGATAGACTCGGGGTGTACGCACCGAGGTGACGAGGTGTTTAGCCCGCGAGCACTAACTGATCGAAGCCACCAATCATACCGCATGGACGCACAGACCCGATGAATCGGGTCCAGGCGTTAACTGGATTGCACGTACTATACGGTCGTCCGCATCGTCCCACTGAAAGACAAGCCTTTCACGCCTCGAGCGTCGAGAAGCGTTCGAGACACCGACACTGGAGAATCGCGGTTCGATTCCGCGAGTCGGCGTTAAGGCGGCCACAGCGGCGGGGGTACACCCGTACCCATCCCGAACACGGAAGTTAAGCCCGCCAGCGTTCCGGGGCCTACTTGAGTGCGCGAGCCTCTGGGAGACCCGGTTCGCCGCCTCC
>NZ_JALJCL010000044.1 GCF_023698535.1 Halorientalis regularis | reverse complement strand
GGCACTGTCTAGTTGAGTGAGTTTGAGAAGCGAGGAGGCTGTAGCGAGAAGTGCCTATGCAACTCGCAGACCTCCTCAGCGAGACGTTGGAAGAGGACAGTCAAGACGTTTGGGAGAACGAGCGCACCCCGACACCCGTCCGGCGGTTTGGGGTGCGTCTCCACGCGGCTGGGCTGTCGATCAGGGAGACGGTCGCCATCTTAGACCTGCTGGGTGTCGATCGCTCTCATGGCGCGGTCTGGAACTGGGTTCACACGCTGTCTGAAGCACAGAGCGACCCGCCGACGGCGTCGCCGTCGCGGGTCGCGGTCGATGAGAAACAAATCGAGATAGACGGTCAAAAGAAGTGGCTCTACGCCGCTATCGACACCGAATCGAAGCTGTTACTCGAAGTTGACGTGTTCAGCCGCCGCGGGACTGACCCCGCGGCGGCGTTCTTGCATCGGCTTATCGAGAAACATGATGTGGCCGACACAGAGTTTCTCGTGGATGCTGGTGGCTATCTGACTGCCCTTGCTCGTCACGAGTTGAGCGGTCAGCTCGACTACCAGATCCGGAACCACATCGAAAAATGGTTCCAGACTGTTACCATGCGCATCGACCGCTTCCACTCGTTTTGGCGGGGCAGTCAGACAAGCGCGAAACAGTGGTTACGACGCTTTAGACACCACTACAACCACGAACGACCGAATCAAGCACTCGATGGACAGACGCCAGCTGAGCAGATCCAGAACTAGACAGTGCC
>NZ_JALJCL010000043.1 GCF_023698535.1 Halorientalis regularis | reverse complement strand
TTCTGAGAAAGAACACGAGCAGTTCGTCGAGGCTCTTCACGAGTCACCCGAAGAAGTCGGATACGACGCGCCCGCGTGGTCTGTTCCATTGGCGCGTCACTATCTTTCTGAGGAATTCGGCGTTGAGTACTGTGAGCGTCACGTCCGACGACTGATTTCCGAGGCCGGGCTGTCCTGGAAGACAGCCCGGCCGGAGTTCTACAAATCCGACGAAAGAGCCCAAGAAGCCTGGCAAGAAGGCTTCAAAAAAAGCGCGACAACCTGGACGACGAATACACAATCCTGACTATCGATCAGACGCGCCAGGTGCTTTCGTCGCTGATCTATGCGTGGTTTCCTGAAGGAGAGCGCCCGTCACTGCCGGTGACGGGCGCGTGGGACAGCATCAAGCTGCTCGGTGCAGTTAGCGATTCCGGCGAGACGTTCTTTCTGCCCTGTGCCGAGAACTTCAACAGCGACACGACGATTCGCTTGCTAGACGCTCTCCAGACCGAATTCGGCGAGAAAATCTGCGTTGTCTTAGACAACGCGTCGTATTTCACGGCTAACGCAGTGCAGGAATTCGTCGAGGGAACGCCGATCGAACTGTCTTACCTTCCGCGGGGTTCACCGGAGCTGAACCCCGCGGAAGAGTGTTGGCGACGGCTCGATCAGTCTCTTGGAAACCGTCTCTTCGACACATTAGATGAACTTCGTGAGGCTGCACTCATTGCGCTTGATGACATCGAGCCTCCGAATATCTTCACGTACTTATGTCCTTGAGTAT
>NZ_JALJCL010000042.1 GCF_023698535.1 Halorientalis regularis | reverse complement strand
GGCTGTGTTGAATCGCCATACTGCGATGGAATTCACTGTTTCACAGCCCGCTTGATGTTATAGACGACACACATCAGAGCGATTTCTCGGAACTCACGGAACCACGAACGCGCTCGCACGGCGAAGCCGAGCGAGCGCTTGACAGCCGAGTTCACGGTCTCGGTCATTGAGCGCTGATTGTAGCGCTGTTCGTCGATTCTGGCGTTGTGCGCGTGATCATAGGGTGCAAAGACACGATGTTTGATGAGCGGGCGAATCCCGAGGTCACGAAGGGATTCGCGGAGCGATTGCTTGTCGTATCCCTTGTCGGCGGCAAGAGACCGCAGATCGCCCGCGTTCCGGCGGGCGATCTGCTCGGCGAGATCCGCGTCGCTCCCTTCACGGTTCGTCGAGCAGTGAACGTCAAGGATGGCTTGAGAGTCTGTATCGACGAGTTTCGTGACCTTCAGCTTCTGCACGCAGTAGCTTATTCGCTGGCAGTAGTGGCGGCTCGCTGCTGAGCGTTCGTAGAATGTCGCGTCGATCGCGCCATGTTTTGAGGGGTCGTGCAGCTGCGCCGACTGGCGCAGCAGCACTCGGCAGACGCTCATACTGATCCGGTCGAACGCTTTACACAACGTGGATGGGGAGGGGAGATCGGCCGCGTCGAGGCCGATCTCCCCGGTTATTTGTGGCATCTCCTTCAGTAGATCAATCGTCATTCGGTAGGACGTGTCGAGGTAAATCCGGAGACAATGGAGAGAAACGAAGGCATAGTCGGCGAATCCGCCGCCACCTTCCGGGGCGGCGGATTCGTCTCCATCGCCGGTAACTCTTTGAGAAATCGGGACGATTTCGCTAGTGAAGCGGGAGATTTGGGTCATAGACAACTGAAGTCTCCCGCTTCAACTCCTTCGATTTAGCGACCTATCCCGACGCCGTCTAGTGATTCAACACAGCC
>NZ_JALJCL010000041.1 GCF_023698535.1 Halorientalis regularis | reverse complement strand
CATCCGTCTTTAGCTAAGAGAGAAACCGCGTGACAGCAGCGGCTTATCGAGGCTACTTTTCGAGAGGAATGAGGAGGCGATAGCTGTGTCCAACAGAGCCTCCTCATCGAGAATCATGCGTCGGCTTACTACACTGTTTCCCTCCGAGTTCCTCGAAGAGCACGCCGAGGAACTCGGCGTGGTCGAGCGTGAGGGGAAGCTTCAGATTCCTGTCCTCGTGTGGGCGCTCGTGTTCGGCTTCGCCGCAGGCGAGAGCCGAACACTCGCTGGCTTCAGACGCTGCTACAACTCGACAGCTGATGAAACGATCTCTCCCGGTGGCTTCTATCACCGGTTGACACCAACGCTGGCGGAGTACCTCCGCGACCTCGTCGAGCACGGTCTCGACGAGGTCGCTGTTCCCGACACTGTTGACGCTGATATCGACCGATTCAGGGACGTGATGATCGCCGATGGAACGGTGATGCGGTTGCACGAGTTCCTCTCTGATGAGTTCCAGGCCCGTCACGAGGAGCAGGCTGGAGCGAAGCTCCACCTGCTCCACAACGCCACCGATGAGACGATTGAACGAATCGACGTGACGGACGAGAAAACGCACGACAGCACGCTGTTCAAGACGGGATCGTGGCTGCAAGGACGGCTTGTTCTGTTCGATCGAGCGTACTTCAAGTATCGCCGCTTCGCGTTGATCGATGAGAACGACGGCTACTTCGTGAGTCGGCTGAAAGAGAACGCGAATCCGCTGATAACGGAGGAATTGCGGGAATGGCGCGGCCGCGCCATTCCCTTGGAGGGCAAGCAGATCCACGATGTGGTCGATGATCTCTCGCGGAAGTACATCGACGTAGAGGTCGAAGCGGAGTTCAAGCGGGGCCAGTACGAGGGAACGCGCTCGCTGGACACGAAGCGATTCCGCGTCGTCGGCGTCCGTGACGAGGACGCCGACGACTACCACCTCTACATCACGAATCTGCCAAGAGAGGAGTTTTTCCCGGCGGATTTAGCAACGCTGTATCGGTGTCGGTGGGAGGTAGAAACGCTGTTTCGTGAACTGAAGACGCAGTACGAGTTGGACGAGTTCGACACAAGCGACCCGGATGTGGTGAAAATTCTGCTGTATGCGGCGTTGCTGTCACTGCTGGTGAGTCGTGAGCTGTTGGATCTGGTCACCGAGCAGGCTGACGACGAGATCGTGTTTCCACCGGAACGCTGGGCGGCGACCTTCCGGTCGCACGCCCAGCTCATCCTCCACGAACTCGGTGAGTATCTCGGGTACTCGCCACCGCCGTTGCTGGAGCGGCTGATCGAGGACGCTCAGAAGATTCACCAGCAACGACCGATCTTACAGGAGACGCTCGCTACCGCTACACAACCGAGGTGTGAGTCTTAGCTAAAGACGAATG
>NZ_JALJCL010000040.1 GCF_023698535.1 Halorientalis regularis | reverse complement strand
GGCGTGCGCTTGAACAGCGGGACGTTGAACGTGAACGGAGGCTATTCTCCTGCCGACGATGAGTCGGCCAGAACGGGAGTCCACGCTGAATCCCACCGCTTTAGCGGTGGGTAGCTCAAGCCGTCGCTCATCCAAGACTACTCGGTCCGCTTTGTGCCAAGCAGTTCGTTAGCGGCGTCGCCGAACGGTGTTCCAACTGTGTCACAGGTGCGGACGATAATCCGATCCGGTGTCGCGGGCCGACAGTCGTGGTCTCGGACGAAATCGGGCAGGCCCATGCGCCCATACGATAGGCTTTAGCCATTTGATAAACATATAGAGATATGGAGACGCCACGGCGAGACTTCCTGCTGGGGGCAGGGATGGCTGCAGGGCTGACTCTCTCGGGTTGTGTGAGCGATGAAACGATTCCGGGTGCCACTGACGATGCTACAGCGGCTGGCGCAGATGAAGTCACTACAGGACCCGGGGCACAGGAAACCGTCCCCGGCCCGGAGACGTCATCTGATATCCTTATGAACAAGAAAGTAACAATCGACGGGAACGAATACATCGCGGAGGACTTCTCACTCAACTCGGAGGTGCAGTTCAGGTATCGGCTGACCGTCAAGAGCAACATTCCGGTTGATTTGTTCGTGGTTACAACCAGCGAGTTCATACGATACAAGCAGGGGAAGCGCATCACTCCGGAGGTGTTGGAGCCACGCATCAACAATGATAGCGGCGACTTCACTGTGCCACAGGGGAATTACTACGTGGTGGTCGATAACACGGATCGTCTGGAAGCGGAGCCGCCTGGGCAGTTAGAGTCGAAGTCTGCAACAGTCGACATTGAGATTACGTACTAACTCGGCAGCTGTTGAGGCAGCCACTGTACTGATCGTTCGCTGGGCATTCCTAAGGAAGCTGTGAACCGGCTCTTAACACCCGCCACTGCAGGCTCACCCGGACGATTTTTGTCAGAGCGTTCTCTACTGGTGGCTATGGCAGTGGTCCTCGCCAAACAGCTCTCCAACAAACCAGTCCTCAGTGCGGATGGTGAAGAACTTGGACACGTGTATAACCTCACGATGGATGCCAAGACGGGCGCACTCGAAAGTGTGCTCGTCGAGCCGTCCGACCAGCCGATCGCCGGATTTGAGACAACTGACAACGGCCGGCTCCGCGTGCCGGCCCGATGCATTGACGATCTCAGTGACTTCCTGATCGTCCGCAAGCCCGGGACCTGACAGATCGTCGCGTGTGGACGCCTGTTTCCACGACAGCGGTCGGATCGCGGCCAGGGTGCGGCTGGCTGGGCGGGTGCCTACCAGTCGAAGTATTGCTGTTCCCACTCGCGCCGGGCCTCGATTTCCCGGCGGCCGCGCTTGGTGACGGCGTGACCTCCTCCTCGCCGTGAACGGAGAGGGAGCGAAGCTCCCTCAAGCAGTCGGGCGTAGCCCGACGACGGCGAGGCTTCCCGAACCGCACCGCAAGCGTTGGGATATTTGCCGGTCTACGGGCAGACCTGTTCTTTTGGGGCTACTCTCCCCATCGATGTATCGAACAGGCGCACCGAAGGCTGGGCCAGACAGCCGTTACTCCTATCCCGAGCGGGACTCGGAGTTACCGTCGCTCGCATATTCTCCGCCGCATTCAGGTCGCTGTTCGCGACCAGTTCGCAGTTCTCACACACGTACAAGCCACGTTCAACACGGTTCGAATCGGCTTTCATCCCGCACGCACAACAGGTTATTGACGTGGCCAACTCGTACTCATCAACTCGCTCTACCTCGATACCACGTTCTTCGGCCTTGTACTCGATGTGACTCAGCACGGTGTCAAACGCCCAGTCGTGCAGACGCTTGTTCCCGTGGCGACCCCAGTCTTCATCCGCACGAATGTCCTTGGGATGCCCGACCGCTATCGTCTCCACGCCACGGTCTGCACATTGCTCTATGATGTCTTTCGAGAGTGCGTGCAGGTAGTGGGTCTGCCGCCGGGATTTCTTCTGGCGTGCCCACTCAGCATGGGTGCTTGGACCGTTTTCGCCTTCCGTGTC
>NZ_JALJCL010000003.1 GCF_023698535.1 Halorientalis regularis | reverse complement strand
TCAGTCTCTTGGAAACCGTCTCTTCGACACATTAGATGAACTTCGTGAGGCTGCACTCATTGCGCTTGATGACATCGAGCCTCCGAATATCTTCACGTACTTATGTCCTTGAGTATTAGATTCCGGGACGCTATTTTGCATATCATGGAATTATACATTTTTGAACTAATTCGCTAAGCCCCGAAGTCTTATTCCGAGCATGTTCGCACCACCGATAGGGCAAAGAATGACATTAGAACAGACCAGTCTCCAAGACTACGAGTCCACAGCGAACCTCCATATGGAAGAACAACGACTAACGACTGCTGACGTCGAAGAATGCAGTTTCATCGTTGAAGACATCTGTACCGAACTATCTCATATCGACGCGAATAAATGGGAATGTCATGGCGACGTCAGTGATGAGGTTGAATTCCTCACAGACGGCCCCGGATTCGAGACCGCTAAAGAAGTCCATGAAATCATGTGCCGATATACTAGCAATACCTTACAACACCACAACCTGAGGAGGCCGTTTACAATCCATGCCGGGAAGCACTCCAACTACCATGACTACCATCATGGTCATCTATATGGCAGATTTGGTCCGATCGATGTGGCTATCGAGTATGCTGCAGTCGGACAACTCTACGTTTCGCTCGCTGGGAGCAGAGAAAACAAATTATACCATGTTCCCATCTACATCGGCCCCTTAGATGAGGATGGATTACATCTCATTCGATCGGCTCTACAAGCCTACCGGACCAGAGACTACCACGTAATCGATAACGAACCCCATCTTAGCAAATCTCTTCATGTCCCTCAGGCATTTCTCATTCCCAGCTCTGGCGCGACAGATTGACTCGACAAGGGAAGTCAGTACAGCAAATTTTGGAGCGCGATCAAACTTCATATCGTGCTAGAAGTGATGATTGGTTCAGAATCATAAAGATGTCATAGAACAGTGCCCAAGGAGATTGATTTCTAGAGCGGCGGGGACGGGTCTCCCGCCCAAGTATCCAACTCATCTAACAGTGTTTCACAAGATTAACTGGACGGAACACCGCCTTCCACCACGAATCGGTGCAAAGTACTAATTGATATGATTGTTTGGATGCACTTATGAAAGGTGATGAGGAAGGCTCTGTCAACCCACCGTCCCCGGTCAAAAACCACTCTCTCAAGAATTTCGTGAAAGAAAAGTCCGACATGCGGGCGGGTTCAGACGCTGTGGATGAACTCCACCACCATCTTGAGTTCATCGCCGAACGCATCTGGCTGGAGGCGACCAAAGAAGCTGAGGACGACGATAGGAAGACCGTCAAGCAACGTGACGTGCAGGAGGCCATCGACTCCGTGACCCAGCCTCACGATCTCATCAAAGAGACATCCCGCCACCTCAGCTATATGCAAAACATGATTGACGGACAGCTGGAGAAGTCCCCGCTCTACGCGGAGAATCGGTATGACGACTGACCGCTTCCTGTTCAGAGACGGGTACTCCATCGACGAGAAGATTAGACGCATCCCCACCCCGAACATCTCACCCGAAACCCCCGAGATCAACCGAAGACTCGACGAACTCCAACTCACCGAAGAAGATCTGAAACGCATCGGGAAGGGCGACTTCTTCGACGAGGCCAAGGAGAAGTTGGGCACACCCGAGTACCGCCGGCTGGTCTCAACGCTTTTCAACAGTTACGGTACCGAGGGCGATAAGTTCAACATGCAGTTGTTCGTCGCCGGGGAGAACATCGCTCAGAACGAACTTTCTCGACGGGCCGAAAACCACAAGGGCGACCGTATTGACTCCGACTTCGATTCCCTCGTTGAACCCATCGTCCTGACCGACTGCAACACCGACCCGGACTCCGTGGACTTGCAGTTCCGAACCACGGCGAGGCTGGAGGACATCAACCCGGACGAGAAAATCCCGATCCAGATTATCAACAAGGAGTCCGGAAAGACAGTCGAGCAGTACGGAGAGAACTACAAGATCAAGGCACCTGCCCGGTACCGAATCGAGGCGAGGGTGTACACAGAGACCAGTCTCGTCGCCGTCTCCAACTACTCGAAGATCGCTGAAGGCCTGAAGACCGACATAGCGAAGACGGTTACCGAGATGGGGCGGACAGGGACGTTGACTGGCGTTGGTGAAACGAGTCTCCTTGAACTGAACGAGACAGAACTATTGTTCCTCCTGCAGGAGATGGAGGGCGAGATCTCCGGGCTGGGTTACACCATCGAAATCGCCGGCGTCGACACCGCCGACTACACCGGCCAGCACGACGAGGACATCTTCGATACCGAACTCGTGCGCGCCGCCGACGACGCAGGCCAGATCCGGAAGGTCAAGTTCTACGTCGATCATCCTCGGGCGGACGCAGGCGACGAGCGAGACGTGATGCTCCGAATCTTTGATGACGGCCACCTGACCACCTCCAAGCCCGTCCCGGCAGACCTCCTCGACGCAATCGTTGGAGAAATACACACCATCCGTGGGTACAAGGAGTTCCTCACTCCATTCGTCGAACTCATCCGCTCCTACGCCGGCGTGAAGTTTAGGGGACAATCATCCACTATGACCAACAGCCACGTCAGCGACACCAACCGCGCCCTCGACAACCTCATCGAGACCTACTTCGGCGAGCAGGACACACAGACGGAGGAACTTCGACTCCACAAGTCCATGATCGCCAATATCGGCATCAAGCTGTGTGATGAGGGAATTCCGGATGCCGAGGATGTCGACGGCGTGACCGAATTTGACGACTTCTACGAGTATGACGGTAAGATAGAGGAATTCTTCAATGACTACGCCAGTCACCGGCTCGACAGGCCCGACATTGACTTCGACGCCCTTTCTAACCACCTCCACCATCTTCTCATTCAGGACTGGGACAGTCCGGCGGACGTGATAGAATACGCGATAGAGCAGTATGATCTTAGCCGATGAGGCCGACGTACTGGAGGAAGCCTTCTACCGGGCCGAGGTGAGCGACGTCTCCGCCCTCGAATACCGTGGCGAGCAACTGCACCAGTACGCTGACTACCTCGACATCGAGCGCGACATCGTCCCATCCCTCAACCCCTACTTTTCGGTCTCCACGGAGCGGCGCTGCGAGAAGCACAACATCCCTATCTCGTCCTGTGGATGCAGTGAGAGGCGGGAAACCGAGACTTCCATCTACCAACTCGAACCAGAGGCACTCATTGAGGACTGGGTCAGGACCGTGCGGGACAGTGGCGTGTTCAACTCCACCGAGTTGGAGAAGTTGAGTCCCACCAGATACGTCCTCACGGGGCAGATCGACAGAACTGAGATCACCTTCCAATGCTTCTTCGATAGGAACGACTTCGAACGGTACGACTTCGAGCCACTCTCGCTGGAGTTTGGGGTTTCCTTCTTCGGCAACCACTCGGCCGTCGAGCGCGAGTACTGCTACTCGTGGCGAGAGTTTCTTGAGGACGACTTCCGAGAACAACTCACCCGGGGCGTGAAGCGCCTCAAGGAGACGATTGGGGCCGATTTCTATGAGTACAGACCTCTCGAAGACTTCCGAGACAGGGTGCGGCAGAGCCTCCAAAGGTACTTTTCTGACTCCGGGTATGAGGTACGTCGAGAGGTGGGTGAGGTGTGTCCGGTGGAGACCATTCAGTATGGGATAGACACCAGCAAGACAGACTTCGTCGCGTCAAAGGATGAAAGCGACTACATCGTCTGTCACTGCGAGAAGACGCCCGGCTGGCACGTCCATCATTTCGTCGACGGCCGCATCGAATCCGCCGAGCAGACCCCGATCATAGAGGACATGATTGGCAAGATCGAGGAGAAAATCAACACCTTCCTCGACATCCAGACCGACAAGAAGACCGCCTCCAGATTCGTCACCGTCATCTCCACCCTCTTCTCCGTGGTCTTCGTCGTTCTCCTCTTTGACCGTCTCGGCTCCCTCTCGTCGTTCCTAAGCGAACAGTTCCAACTGGGAGGCAGTCTGGAGGCCCTCGGTGTCGGACTGTTGATTCTCGATGCCATCGCGGTCATCGTCCTTGCCGCCGTCATCACCCGTCCTTACTACCTCGACTACCGGTTCAGCTGGAATATCAGGCCGTTTGACCAAGAGAACACTTCCGAGGCGGACTAATAACCCCGACGGACCACCTTATATTCAAGTACTCCTTGACGATGTCCTCCGCCAACGCGTCCCGCCCGTACACTTCGCGGAGTAACAACTTGTCCAACTTGTTGCACAACTCCTCAACCTTTGCTCCCGTTCTCCGATCCGTTCCTCGTCCCATGGTCATTGTAACGCTCTGTTGGCTGTACCCTCTGTTTTGATCAGATAAACGTTCTAGCCTGTAAATAAAACCCTCTTTACCTGTTTAGATGCTTCTGAAGGCGTTGATTAGATCCGCTATTCCGAATCAGCCGGTCCATGAGTGTCTCTTTCCCAGATTTTGTTCTCTGCGGCGGAACTTGAAGTGGACCATCTGCACTGCGTCTAAGCAAAGCCCTTACTAGAAAACATCACATGAAACATACCAGTAAACAAACGAGTAAACTCACTGGTTTACTCAATATCTTCTCAGGATAGATTCGGAAGTGGAGAAAAGACTGATGGTTCAAGTCACTTATGGGAACGAAACCTGAATTGGAGTGGCCCTTTGAATTAGAAGTCCACAGAAACCATACTTAGATCGTCAAAGAACTGCTCTGCATTCCGAAGTACGACGGAATTGAAATTCGACTGGTCAACGAAGGGATCGTACCTACTGAGTATCCCACGCAAATGATGGGGGGTAACGTCACATCGTGTGCAATCGAAAACAGGCCAGCCATGACCGTCAAACCCCCACTCTCCAACAATACTATACAAAAATTTAAAAGTAGTGACACTTACATCATCTATTGACCCCGGTTCAGGAACCGACTTATCACGTCCCGCACCCCAGTTTTCTTTCCGCAATGTGAGATATGGGTGTGACTTGAGAAACAAAGCATACTTCCGTCGAATATGATCACCGTAGTACTCCTTACTATCGACGTATCTAACTTTTAGCGCTAAATCGTCAAAGAAATCGAACAATGTGTTCGCAACATCTTCGTTTTCAAAGAAGCAGACCAGTGAATTATTCCTTCTGTTATCGTCTGGCGTCAAAACACCCTTATATAACAGCATCCCTGTGATTGTAGCTTTTTGACCGGGATTGTAGCTTGGATGATCGCAGTAGCCATCAGTCTGCCAATGGAGGGAAATATTCTCGAATGCCTCTTTACAGTGATGACAGGACTCATATTTTGGGTGGGACCTTAGGTCCTCTCTGACCATATCCATTGGTTCTAACACCGTAGTTAAAAATCAACAGTCTGATTCATCATTCTATCAATACAGCACACACCTACTGTCCAATGGTTTACCGGTGCAGGAGACGAATATATCGTCTCCACTACGAAATCTTTACCAGCGGATCTCCTTTATTAGACGTTAATCACATCGAGTTATATATTCTCCCAAACCTCAGGAACCCATTCTACATCTGAAATTCCAATCACTCTATAACCCATCTGCTTGAGTCTCGTCCTCTTGCGATCATCATCCTCTTTGACGTAGTCTTTCTCGTGATCAGGGCCGTCTACGAACACCGCGACGGAGCTACCAGATCGTTCATAGAAGAAGTCCGGCTTTGCTACCGGCTCGTCACCGTCATAGATGACTTTCTGTGCCTCGTCAGGAAGTTCGAAGCCTTGATCCTGAATAGCGTGAAGTACCTCACGCTCGAAACTGGAGTCGCAAGCTTCTAACAGCTCATCAAAACTCCCATCATCTTGACTACTACTCTCCTCAGCCAGTTCTGTTAGCGTTGCAGCCTCCAGACTATCCAACCACGACTCAACGAGGGTCCTGTCAAGGGACTCGTGTTCCCGTTGATTGTAGAAGGACAGTAGACACTCATAACACGCCCGTTCACATCCGTCATCGTCAGGTTCACCGTGAAGAACAGTCTGAGCTTCTCGAATGACCTTTCTGAAGCGTGCCTCTTCCATCAGCGAGTGTAGTACGCCTGCACCCCCCTCGCTGGTTTCGTAAATTACGATGGTGACTTGCCCGTGTTCTCCCGTTGCTGGTTTGATGAATGTATCAATTTCTTCCTCGTCCAGATCGAACGCAACCAGAATCCCCTGATAGACAGTCTCTTTGAGGGTTCGATAGAAGTCCTCAGTTTGTTCAGGGTCTAGGTCGCCCGGAAGCGGTGTTGTCAATGTAACCGTGTCGTGTTGCCCTTCAGAGAACAACTCGATTTCACGTTTGATCGCTTCTTCAGATGCATTAGCGTAGCAGTCTGGCTCGTCTTCGTCAATGTGACTCTCGATTTGATCCTCGCTTGTCAGCCAGCGGTTACACTGCATACAGAGGGCGAATCCGTTCAGATCATCGTCATCAGCATCTCGGAGGCCGCTATTGACCAAGACAATATTCGCGCTTCCCTCGTAGGTCACTCGGGCTTCGATCCCAGCGCCCTCTAAGTCGTAGGCTTGGGGATCAGACCGCTCGTAGTAGCTATTGATGTCATATCCCTGTCGTCGGCGTTCTTCCTCGTCGCTGGTGATATATTCTTCTGGTCGAGCGTGTTGGTTCGGGAATTCCATCGCATTCGGATTCGGATGAGTCCCATCGAAAGACATCTCACAGGAGGGACACGCTGCGGCCTCCTGAGCATCCTCACCCATCAGGATTGTCTCACATTCTGGGCAGACACGGAGATTCCGGGTGACTGGCTCTGAATCCTTCGTCCGAGGTCGGGCATACCGAACAGCAAACCGCTCTCCAGCGTAGTAAACGTGGTTTCCGGGTGCGAATTCGCTGATAGCCCGTGTCTGGTCCCGCTGGATGTCATCCTCTCGGGAAGTGAACGTCAGTGTCGTACTCTGTCTCGGGAATCCGTAGTTCGGCAGGAATCCCTGCGAGCGGAGATACTGGTAGGTGTAGAAGCGTTTATTCCCAGAGCGCATATCCTCTAGCCGATCTTCGATGGCACTTCGCTCAATCTTATCTTGGTATGACCCCTCTTCTGTCGCAAGACGACTATTCAATCGCCGCAACTCCCTGCTTAAGCGGGTATATTCACGTCGCCACGGTTGGAATGCCTCATCGAGATTATCGACGAAATTGTCCACTTTACGCTCGATAAACGCGTCAGTGAACCACTCGCCAACGGAATCCTGTTCGCGTTCACGGGCGAACGCCTGTTTTACCGCTCGGATGATTTTCTCCCGATTGTTCGAGACAGCGTCCTCTAAATCTGCCCGGTAATCGGGCATAATCTCGTAGTCGCTCCCCTCTTCGATGACAAGCATCTGGCGGGGCTTACTCTTGAACTTCAGTTCAATCTGTTCGAGAACGAGCGCGTTGATATGCGACTCGACCAGATCCTGATTGTTGAGCAAGAACGTCGGTGGACTGATTTCACCGGCGATGATTCGCTCAGGATGTCGGTAGAAGTACTGGTCGTGTGATCCTTTTCCGAATCCACGACCACAGAATGTCGTAACGAGGGATGGCTGATTTTGCCGACCGGCGCGGCCCGAACGCTGGGCGTAATTGCTCGGGTTCGGTGGGACGTTTCGCATATAGACATTGGAGAGGTCACCAATGTCAATGCCGAGTTCCATCGTTGGCGTCGAGACGATGGTGTTCACTTTCTCGCCTTCTCGGAAGTCCGACTCCAGTTGTTTTCGCTTCTCGTTTTCGACCTGTCCGCTGTGTTCGCCGGCGATGATGTCCACAGCATCGTCGAACGACTCAGTATAGAGGTCGTAGAAGTAGGACGATTCGAGATCCGTCTTTTCTGGCGTAATCGAGTCGCAGCTGTAGTTCAGACAAACATCGAGTTCGTCACGCGTCGTCGGTGTTCCACATTTCGGACAGACTCGCACGTCATCAGGATCAGCGTGTGTCACCCGAATTGCGCTGTGATTCAGCATGTACACCTTGCCGGTGTACTGTAGTGATTTCTGCGTCAGTAGCTTGAGAATCTCATCGTCGCTGATAACGTCAATGACGCTGTTGATGATCGCTTTCGCAGTATCCGTGTCTACGTCCAACGCACGCGAGGTCCATCGGACGTGGCGAGACCGGGAATGCGTGAGACGACGCACTCGGTGTCGCCCACTAGTGTTTGCGGTGTCACTGTACCCAACTGGGAAGTTGAAGAACTCCTGTCCATGGAAATGGACCTCTTCGTCGAGTTGGTTGATAACATTGCGCTTGAAGTCGGCGAAGTTCGTGGTACTCTCGTGGTCGATCGCAACGCTCCGACGGAAGATGTCCAAGAACCCATGGATATACTCCTCTCGAACTTGTGGATCGGCATTCGAGAGAACAGGGGTTGAGTCCCACACGTCGTCAACTTCGGCTAATTTATCGAGGTTCTCGTATTTAACGTCGATTAGCCCGACGTCTTCGAGGCTCTGCTGAGTGCGTTGCTGTTCTCGACCGAGTTCGAGGATGACGTTGAACAGGAGATAGTTACTGTAGTTCTGGCGGTCCTCTGCGGAGGGACCGAACATCCCTGTGTCTATCGCTGGGGGAAGAGCTTCTTCCTCTTCGAGCAGGTCGAACACGTCATTTCCGAGTGACGTGAGGCTAATGTCGTCGCTCTGAGCGAGCGTATGGAATAGCGACCGTCGGAACCGAACTCGCTGGTAGAGATTATTGAGATGAGCTGCCTGTAGTGCAGTGTCCTGCCGGTTGTCAGAGAAGGCGATCGTCTTCTGCTGATCGTCGGGAAGGTTCCGCATCGTATTCCCGATGAGGACGTCCGTCGCAGTCGAGCGACCGACTGTACCGAACGTGAACAGCTTGTTGAACTCGTTCTTGACCCGGCGTGTGTAGTGGACACCGCAGTTCGGGCAGAACAGGAACGGCTCGTTGACTTTCATCACTTCAACGCCCTGTGCGGCGAAACACCCACATTCGAGTTGTCCCTGCTCCACTCGACCGGGTGTTAGCTGATCGCATTCTGGGCAGTAGGTCGCCGGTCGAGGTTCGGCTTCTATGTAGGTATCTCGCAGCTGGCCGTTGTCGTTGAGCCACTCGTCCGGGAGTGGGGCAGTGTCTCGATCCCAATCGCCCCGCATCAGGTACGCATCTTCTTCATCCTCTTCGGTGTCCACGAAGGTACTCAATGCTCCCTGAGATACGTTGTATTCCTCGTCGACGACAACGGTGTAGTATTCCTGTCCGCACCCGCGACAGAACGAAAGTGGGTAGGCAGTACGAGTGCGGTCATGCTCTTGGGCGCACGTGCGGCACTCGATGTCACCGGCATCACTCAGATGGGGATCGTCGTCCTCGAAGGACGCCTCGGTGAGACAGGAGACGAGGCCGCTTCCCTGACTGAAGAAGGTATGGAGTTTCGGGATGAAAATCGGCTGTTCCTCACCTTGTATCTCAGTTGTTCCAACGGTCCCGACGAGCAGGGCTGCCTGTAGTTCCTGCTCGATTTCGTCGCGGGATGCCTCGGGTCGGTACTGGTCCTGATAGCGACTGACGAGATCATCACTATCTTCGCTATCATCCTCACCGGCGAAGATTTGCTGACTCCGGGCACTCAGTTCTTCATCGAGGAACTTGATTGTGGGATGGTCTTCCAGCGTGTCCCCGAGTGTGGAAGCATCCGTTGTTTCCGCCGGCACCAACTCTCGGTCGAGCAGCTTCTCGGTGAGGTTTTGAGCGGCTTCGAGACTCCCATCAAAGCTGGCGATGTCGTCGGGGGTGACTTCGATGTCACCGGGTAGGGGCTCATCTTCAGATAGGGGCAGCGGATAGTGAGACTCACGGACGACGTTCTCGGCGTCCACTTCTTCGCCGAAAATCTTCCCAGTGAAGTCTGCAATCTCGTCGTTAGCGTTGATTCCTTCGTCGCTCTGGACGGTTGCAGACGTACCGATACAGACGAGTTCGTCCCCGGCGTCGGTGTTCTCCTTCAGCCGGCGGACAAGTGCGGCGACGTCGGCACCCTGATGGCCGGTGTAGGTGTGGATTTCGTCGAGGACCAGATACTGTAAGGCACCTTCATGCATCTCTGGGAAGAGCTTCTTGTCGTCATGCCTCGTAAGGATCAGGTCGAGCATGACGTAGTTCGTCATCAGAATGTCTGGCGGGTCGTTCTGCATCTCCTCCCGAGAGACGACTTCGGAATCGAAGGCCTCCTCACGGCCAAACTGTCGGAGGAATTCAGGTGCCTCGTCGGGGTTGTGTGGAGTGTCTCCTGTGTAGAGGCCCAGACGGAGGCCTGTTCCGTTGAGCCGTTCTGCGAAGTCTTCGTACTGAGAGTTCGCCAGAGCGTTCATCGGGTAGATGATGACAGCCTTGATACCGTCTTCTCCCCGCTCTTTGGCTTCGAGACAGTGGCTAACGATGGGTATCCCGAATGCGAAACTCTTCCCGGACCCCGTGCCCGTGGAGACGATGGTGTTGTTTCCGGCTTGTATCGACTGGATCGCCTCAGTCTGGTGTTTGTATGGCTCAATAGGGTCGCCGCCAGCACCGGTAAACACGTCTAGAATACCCTCATGGAGCTTATCGTCTGCAACGAAATCTTCGAGTCTGTCTCCGTACTTGAAGCGTTGATTTAGTTGGACGAATGGTTCCTTCCACAGAACCTTCCCCGTCTCGATGCGGTTCTCGATCCAAGCGTTGATTGTCTCATCGTCGACATTTTGGAAAGTCTCGACATAGGAACGATAGGAGGATTGTACGTTGTCGAGGGCATCGAAAGGATTGAGACGAGTAGCCATTACATTGTCAGATGGCCAAGTGGGACAAAATGCTTATGCTGATCTGAATGCCAATTCCTCCACCCAGTGTCGGCAATTTCAAGACGGCTAACAGTTGTTTATTGCCTATATCGGGAAGAGGAGCATTAAATGCCTGTATCGCTAATTGCTGAAAAACAGCATCTGCTCCAACAATTTTGGACTGGGGCCAAGTCGACTTAACAATGAATAATAATAATCTTGATACTGTAAATTTGGTCGTCAGTGGGGACATCGGGATTGGAGAAGTAGATACCGACAAATTAGCAGAAGATATTCAGGTTTCAGAATACAGTATAAATTCTGGACGGGCCTATTTTCGACCAAAAAATCTACCTACAGTTACAATTATAGGTCTGGGAAATTTACTATAGCTGGTGCAAAATCTCCTGAAGATGTTAAGAAAACAATACAATGGCTGGTGAAATCACTGAAAGAACTTAATTTAGACATTGTAGAATCGTACATAAATGATTCGACCTCTACTGAATTTATCGTTTTGCAGGGTGATTTAGGAGGTCACATTAAGCTCAATGACGCTATAGAAGTACTCGAAGGGCAAACCGAATATGAGCCAGAACAATTTCCAGCTGTCATCTACCGTCCTAGAAGTTCTGATTGTACGGCAACTATCTTTTCAACTGGCAAAGTGTCGATAACTGGTGTGCGCCATCAGAGTACTGCTGAGAAAATTTATGATCAAATAAAATCCTCTTTAGCCGTTTAGAAGACCTGTGAATTCCGAACAGGAGGATTCATCACATATCTCAATAATGCAAAAGAGTCAGGCCACTATGGTTCCTACCGTTCAGTAACTAAGATGACCGCCGGCACTGAAAAAGAGCCCCATCAAGTAAATGGGGTGGAATATCGAGCCCATTCGATGATGCATAAGTCGGTCGTTTGCATGGATCCGACTAAGCTGGAAATGGTTGATGGGTTCGAACGGACTGATACGGGTTATAAATTCGTTCCCGAGAACTCCAATGTCCGGCTTATTATTAGTGGTCGAGATTGGTCAGAAAAAAGATTACTAATCTATGGCTGTCGAAGCTCTGAAGAGGCGAATGAACACACCCACACAGTTATAGAGCGTATTCAAGAAATTGGCCATGATGCAGAACTGATTAGTGGGCCTGAAATTACGAATATTGCTGTAAGTGGTGAATTTGGGTATCCGTTACAATTGGAACGTCTTGCTGTTGATCTTTCGAAAGAGGGAATCGAAGTGGAATATGAGCCCGAGCAATTCCCTGCAGCGATCATAAGACTTGAAGAGCCGTCTGCTACGTTTCTACTATTCTCAAATGGGAAATTTTCCATCCAAGGAATTAAACAAAAGGAACTGATTGAACCCCTGATCACTCGAATTCAAAACCTTCTGCAGGACAAGTACGCTGAAGTATAGTATATTATACCACATTCATTTGCTCAAATTCTCTTAGACATTCCTCTTTTGACCGGAAGAATCCGTATTCTTCTCGCTCTTGTTCCCGAAGTATATCGAAATCGTCCAGAATATACTCAAACTCATCCTTATTTAGACCGTATAGATGTGCGATAGCTGCCTCAAGCTCAGCTCTAAGCTCACGCCTTTCGTTTTCACTCCATTCATTGGGTTGGTCCCGAAGATCAAATTTGTTGCCGAGAGGATCTAATGAACGAGAAGTCCACAGTAGATCCAACCCCCGTTCTATGAGGAAGTTATCTAAAGACTCACTCCCAGTTTTAGTTTCAACTTCTTTTTCGGCAATCTCCGACGGTGTCGGGATTGGTAATTGCTTTAAGATATACAGGGTGAAGTTTGCACCACCTATGGATTGTCGCAGGGCAAAATCAAAACTAAATGAAGTAAAGAGGGTAGTAAATTGGACCGCTATCTTTGCAGGCTGATCGCTTTCAAAGGTCAATACGGGTGCGCTGTGCCCGTGAGGATAGAAGGGAGTGATTGTCCCGATTGAAGTCCGAAAGTCTGTATGTGATCTAGCTACGTTCCGGAATGCGAAAATCCATCCTTCGTCCCATTCCAGTTCATCTTTCCTATCATTAAAGTCCTCTTCGGCAACCCAATAGCGAGGTAGAGGCTCAACATCTGGGTCCGTCTTGTCTTCCGCAGTCAACTTTCTAGTTTCCGCTTTTCTGTTGAACCGCTGTTCGGGAGGAACTCCTTCAAATGTTCCGAATCGATGGTCAAATTGATTAATGAGTTTTCCTTCATATAGGGGCAAATATTTACCATCTTGACATTCTAAGATGTTACCCTGTTCCAATTTATAGCCTTCCTGTCGAAGGTTTTCTAGCTTATTATCACTAAATAAACCAGAGTCGTTCGACATATGATAGATGTAATGGTATTTAACCCCCCATGGATTCTCTTCTCTCTGGTCATTGATTAACACAGGATGGTTTCTGTAGAGTTTTACGACAATGTCCCGCGTCCTTTTATTTTTAAATGTAGGGCATGATTTCGTATTAGGATTGATTTGTTCAAGATCGTAGGGTGTTAATTTGTATACTTTATTGTCATCTCGAACTTGGTCCACAGTTTGATTGTGGAACGAAAACTTTCCTCCTCCGGCTTGCAAATCAGGCCCTGTCAACGTAAGTAGACAAAATCGTTCATTTCTTTCTACATCGGTAAACAGACCTTTAGTGTTCTCAAAATCAAAGAGACTAGCAATCCGGTCATTTTCTACGTAGTGGGCAAATAAATTACGAGTATGATAGTCCGTTGCAATCCCTGTCTTGACCACTAAACCGACTCTACCTTTGGATTCAACTAGGTATTCAGATGCAAGTTCCGTAAATATTGGATACGTATTGAGATCACCTTGGCCAGATAGTGAATATCGACCTGATTCTCTGAGGAATTTCAGAGTCTGATCTGTCCTCCTCTGTGCTTTTTCCCATTTTTGATACAATTCCGGATTCTTCCCTTCGAGTTCGTCGATTAGGCGCTCGCGGTCGCTTTTTGAATCAGAAGACGCAATCTCGTCATTTCTTCCGGAAAACCATTCTTTTTGTGCCAATTTTGGCTTTTCCCAAGGCGGGTTCCCGATAATTGAATCAAACCCATCTGATCCTCCTTTAAACACTTCTGGGAATTCCAACTCCCAGTGGAAGAATAATTGATTTTCTGATATTTCAGTCGCTCTCGAAATAAGGTTCTCTAGGGCCTCATCTTTTGGGTCCGGGTTACGCCGGATTTTTTCAATAGTTGACGGAGTAGGGTACTCTTTCACAGAATCGTCCATTGGCCAGTAAAACGCCGCAGTCCAGATGTCGTATGCCAACATCTCCTGCTGGAATCCCTCTGATTGGCGTAGATCATCATACAGCTGCTTTTTCTTCTCTATATCTTCTGTGTCTTCTTCTTCAATCGCATCCAACTGCTCAGCTATATCGACGTACTCCTCCTTTCCCGCACCCCACTGTTGGAGCGATGATTCTGAGGATCCCTTTGACCGTTCCTTGTTTTCGCTCCTAACCCGCTTTCGGATCTCGTTTCCGACATGCCAGTCACGTCCGCTTGACGTTTCGTAGGCATCCACGGGGAATTCTCTTTCGAGAAGTTCTGAATTAGTCCCAATCAGGGAATTCCCACATTTGATGTGGTGATCAAGGAAGTTCAATGGCTTATCTTCTACAGCGGAATTAATCCAAAGGCTGACCTTTGCCAGTTCGACAGCCATCGGGTTGAGGTCGACAGCGTAGATACAATGCTGAAGGACGTCTCGCCGGGCTTCACGGATTTGGTCCTCAGGCGGATAGTCATTTTTAGAGCGGATCTGTGCGAGCCGTTGTGCTAAGAAGTTGTTCGCAGCAATTAGGAACGCACCGCTTCCGCTTGCTGGGTCACAGACTGAGACATCAAGGAGAGCATCTTCCTTTTCGGCAGTTGTAGTGGCGTTTTCCAGACGGTCTTCCACGACGGGTTTGAGCGCACTCTGAACTAGTTCTTGAACCAGACCGGGATCCGTGTAGTAACTCCCGGTCTCTTTCCGTTCGGTTCCTCGGTCATCGAGATAGAACTCGCCACGAGATACCGTTCTGTCTTCCAGTTCAATAACCTCGGTCGCCAACCTTGGTGTAAATTCGAGCAGACTCTCGTAGACAGACCCAATCTCCTCTACACCGAGATCAGCATACGAGATCCGCTGGCGCGTTCCCTCATGTTCAATGAGGGTCAGGTCCTCGACTGCGTCTAAGAGGTCGTCATTGGAACACTCACTTTCAGATACCCATTTGAGCCGCTCTGAATCGAAGAGCATTCCGTTGTAACAGGGAACACCGAGTTCGTCGTTACCCTTCTCGACGAGTCGGAATGTGGACTGCAGACCATGCCAGAGGTCGGTGTTCCGATCACTCCCACTTCGACGTGTTTCGGCCTTCTCACGAAGGTTCGTAATGCTGTACTCGTCGGTGTACAGGCTGTCACGGGACGCCATCATCCCCCGCTGTTCCGCATACATTAGGAAAAGCAGGCGGTACACTAACAGGAGAACCTCCTGATAGTACTCCTTAGCTTCCTCTTCGCCGCCTTCTTGGAGGAATTCTCGAATCTCCTGATTGAGTAGTCCAGTACCTAGTGTCTCGATGGCGCTTACGACGTTAGACTGTAGGTCTTTCCCGACCTTGATTCCGGTAGACAGAGCGACCTGATACAGCTGCTCCACCGGAGGTTCAATATCATCCTCTTCTTCCTCAGCAACGACTGGCTCGATGAAGCGTGTGGCGTGACAGAGCCGGTAGAGCGCTCGGAAGTCCCCGTAGTTCCGGCTGGTGAACATATTCTCCAGATCGAACTCCACGTACCCACGGGTGTACGTGTGGTAGAAGTCCCGGAGAATACGGAGCGTCAGTCCGTTAGTTACGACTGCCCAGTCGTGTTCGTCGCTGGCGTTGAGGAACTCTTGGAGCGTGTCGTGCGGACTCTTAGCCCCACGGGGAGCATCTTCTGGCTTCTCGTCCAACTTCTGTTCCGGTTCGACGGTATGCAGGATCGGAGCCGTCCGCCCTTCCATCTCGCCGTAGCTTTCGATGTCACCGTCGGGCCACCCCTTATGTGAGAGGTTCGCCTCGATGCCGCCCACTTCGAGATTCTCACGCTGGAAAACTGGCTCGAAGCCAAGGTTCCGGAACAGCTTGAGGATCCACTTCTGGCGAGCGTCCGAGACGTCCATATGGAACAACGTCTCGTCCATCGTGAGTTCGTCCCAACGCTCTCGAAGCGTGTCCCACGTATCCCCAATCTCTTGTTCGAGGTCCGCCTCTTCGGGCGGCTCTGTATCTGGTAACGCGAAGGTCTCTGGACGAACGGCAGACTCCCCGCATTGACGCTGGCGGAGTTTGCTCACCAGTTCGTCTGTGAGCAGACCACCGCTAGTGGTGATGAATGTCGTCGATCCGGTTCGTCGCGTGCTGCTACTTGATTCCTCGTCCGCGTCGGTGGAGGGTGTATCGATACTCATTGTTAGTTGCTCCCGTAATAGACCGTGACAGTCAGCAGATCTTTACTTGCGATTTCGACGTCGTCGATGCCAGACAGCCAACTCCCAGTTCCTGACTTCTCAAGCTCCGCTCGCATCTCCGTCCGCTGTTCGACGATCTTGTCCCGGCGCTGTTCTGCTCGGTGTTGCAGCGTCTGCTCGAATGCCTCGTGTCCGAGCGCCGCTTCGAGGTCGTCTTCTTTCTCCATTTGAGTTCGCTGAACCGGTTTGGCTTCGCTTTCTTCCAGTGCCTCGACGGTTTCCTGATCGAGCGGTTCGTTCCCGTAGATGGGCAACCCAACCTGCACCAGTTCCTCCATAATCGTTGGGTCAGGCTTGGTGTCTGCCACATATCGCACAAGTGCTGTGTATACTGCTGTTCGTTCGCTTACTTCATCCGTTCCCCGTATGGCCGTCCGCCCGTACCGTTCCTCGTCGGTTAATGCAGTTTCCTTGACTGCTTCGATAAGCCGCTGCACGAGTGGGTGAGCGATGTCGAGCATCTCCGTATCGGAGGACTGGGATGCCTCGTTCGGGTCGAACGTCACATCCTCGTACTCTCGCTCGATGTCCGGCCCTTGAAGCCGATCAGCGGTGACCTCTATGTCGAGGTGCCCTTGGACGTTCATGTCATACGAACAGCTGAACAGGTTCAGGGCACTCTTTACGAACTGCTCCAAGCTGCCCTGCCCGCCAATCCGCTGGTGCGTCTCTTCTTTGCGCTTTTGCACCTCTTGTAGCCCGACTTCGGTGTGACCGTAGAAGGACTCTGACTTGATTCGGTCGAGCGTCTCGTCGTCGAAGACGCTTGCACTGTCTCGCTCAGATGGTGTGGTACCTCCTCCGAACTCTTCGAGTGTCGCCTGTGGAACCCCGGCGTCGATCCCTTCGTCTTTGAGGAGTTCGAGGATCCCCTCGTCGTCACCGAAGTACGGCGGTGAGAACCCGTACTCCTGTCTAATGTTGTTCGCTTTCTGAACCAGCTTTTCGAGGATGGCGACGTCCATTTGGTCCTCGACGACCATCGTCCGGATGACGACCTCGTCGTTCTTCTGTCCGTACCGGTCGATTCGACCATTCCGTTGTTCCAGCCGGTTCGGGTTCCACGGCAGCTCGTAGTGAATGATCTGGTTTGCGGCGTGCTGGAGATTCATCCCCTCGCTGATGACGTCGGTAGCGATGAGGACGCCCCGTGTGGAGTCCTCAAACTCCTTGAAGCGCTCTTTCCGCTGGGCTTCGTTAAGAGACCCGTGAAGGGTGAAGACATCGGTCTCGTCGCTCTGCGAGTCCTTGATCTGCTCTTCGAGGTACTCCAGCGTGTCCACGTACTTTGTGAAGATGATGACACGGGGGTACTGGAACCGATTGGGAAGGGTTTCGTCGAGGAGTTGCTGTAGCTTTGCGTCACGGGTTTTAGTGACCTTTTCCGCCTTCTCTGCGACGCCTTCGAGGACTTCCAGCTCTTGTTCGATAGCGGCCTTGTCACCGGTGACAACCCGTTCAACTCGCTCTCCGACTTCCTCCTCGCTATACTCCTCTCCGGGATCGTCGTCGAGTGCATTTGCCTGTGCCATCGATTCAGAAATCCCGGCAGTCTCCTCGATTACAGTCTGTGTATCTTCCTCGTCGAGATCATCCAACCGGCCTTCGAGCTTGTCTTGACGATTCTTCAGTGATTGTCGGAGTGCCTCTGGACTGCTCAGCGCTCGCTTGAGGAAGTGGATAACGGACCAGCGTGCCAGCGTTTGGCTCTTAGAACTGGAACGCTGGGCGGACGACATCAGCAGTTCACCATACTCTCTGACGGCGTCGTACGTCTCTTGTTCGTACTTCGTCGGTGTGACCCGAACCTCGTCTTGGTCACGTTCTGGGAAGGGACTTTTCCCGTCACTATCGGAGAACCATTGTTTGACGTCATCTCTCCGGCGTTGAACGACGTGCTTTCGAGCGACTTCTCGATGAATCGTGGGGTCGTGTCGAGGCCCGGAGACAGCGTCGACGTCAAGCATTCGGATCAGACTGGCGAAGGAATCAGTGTAACCGTTGTGCGGCGTGGCCGTCAAGAGGAGACAGTGTTCTGCGTGGTCGGTGATTTCGGTAGCAAAATCCCAACGTTGCATATCAACCGTTTCGTTTGCCCCAGATTCGTGAGGCTTCGCCGCTTGATGTGCCTCGTCAATGATCACGAGATCCCAGTCTTGATCGAGAATTTCGTGCCGAACGCTGTTTTGCTTGGCATAGTCGATGCTGACGATTAGCTTCGAGAAGTGTTCCCACGGACTGGTTCCCGGTGGAATCTCCTTCTCCATCGCCTTCCGGTGGCGTCGGCTGATGATGTCCGCATCAATGTGGAAGAAATAATTGAACGCCTCCCGCCATTGTTCCCGAAGATTCGCAGGCGTGATGATGAGAATTCGATCCGCTTTGTTGCGAGCCATAAGCTCGCTGGTGATGAGCCCCGCCTCGATAGTTTTCCCAAGACCGACGTCATCCGCCAGTAGCATCCGGACACGGGGCATATCCAGAGCCATCACAACTGGAGTAAGCTGGTATTCAGTCGGGATCACCCTTGATCGCTGGAGACTCACAAGTGGGGCTGTCCCGTGTAGCATCGAGAGACGGTAAGCTCGATTCAGAAGACGCTGAAATTCTGGGTTGCCGATTTTCTCTGAATCCGGTGGTTCCAGCCTTCCTTCCTCGATGTTCTCGACCGGCACATAGAATCGATGCCTATCGCCGGTGTTTCCGTCTAAAGGAGTAGCCGTAACAACGCTACCATTTACAGCGTCAACTCTCCATAGACGATTCCGGTTTTCTACGACAGACCCGGGTTGGATATTTGAGGGGAGTTGTGAACTCATTCGTCAATTGAAGAGGAAGGAGCTGTTGGCGGCTCGGCCCGCATAGTGACAATGTTTGACTGAGGCCTCTGTTGACCATTTTGTATAGAATCCCAGTCGGCGTTGCCAACTGATGTGAGCCTCTGGATAGTCATGTCTCGCCGGTCGTATCCATGACATAAAAATCCGCGCCTCTATTTCCGCCGATGAATCGATGAAGACGCTCTAATTTCAAACAGTGTTGGATAAGCCCTGAAGTCTTATCAACGACCCCTTCTCGACAACCGTTGATGACAGACAGCGAAGAAACAGCCTTCCAAAAAATCAGTGGAGTATTCGATGAACTCGTGGATATACGGGGAATCTCGTGGCGGGCTGAAGGTCAGAGTGAATTAGTTGACAGTCCTGCATTGGAGCCATGGGACGAGGTTCGAGAGATCGTTGAGAAAAGGGCTGAGAAGAAAGAGACTGAGAGGTATATCCATAGTAATCGGATTCACTACTATTCCGACAGAGAATATCCAACTCGACCATATTTGCAAGCCAAGCTGTTGAGTGACTCAACGGCCTACTGGATACGGTATTGTGAGCAGGGGTACCTCTATCTTTTCGGCTTACCACCGGATGCTCAAGAATTCCGCATTTGCCGGTTCAATATCTCACGAGACACCCCATCTACATCGACATAATTGTCAGTACGGATTTGACGATGTTTCAAGCATTCTGACGGGACCCCAACCCTGCACTCTAGACTAATTATAAAATAATAATCATTTTTGAGTAGTGAGCGTTGTAGCCTCGGTCGATGATCCATTACCGGCCTTACCCACGGGGTATACCCGACGCCGAATTATTCTGCTTTGAAACGCTGTGAAATAGTTATAGTGCGTCCGTAGAACGCTACGTGCAGCATCTCTCGTGCGGAACTAGAAAGCATGGAAGTCTTTTATGTCATAAAGATCAACTATACATATGTCGATAGAAAATACCCAATCACTAGTTGTGAATGGACGAGAGTTAGATGCTCTAGCACAGCTCGTACTAAAATGCATAGATCAAGAGGATGCAAATCACACAAGCGAACTCACCCAGTCCATCGGTGTTGACCACAACCGCATTCGACGTCGGTTAGAATGGCTCTCGGAAGCAGGTATTGCCGAGATCGAGCAAGTATCTCATCCACAGAGACCAAGTCTTCCAGATACCCGGGTCGAGCTGACGGGCGATGCAGTTGATGTGCTGGAACGGATTGAGTCTCCCGCAGACGGCCTGAGTGTGGATGAACAGGTCCAGTACCTCCAGACCGAAGTTGATGACCTACGCAATCGTATCGAATCGCTTGAAGAAGTTATGACGCAGGCTGGTGTCTGGCTGGAGTAGTCCTGTAGCACATCATCAACAGTCGATTTCCACTCGTATGGTTTGAGAAGAGAATCTAAGCAAAAATCGCCAATATTCATCCAACTTTGTGTAACACATCTCAGGAATGTCATCTCGAAACCTATGCCCCCCGTGGGGGGTGGTTGCTACCGTTAGTTGAGTGAGTTAATAGAGATCGAACAGAATAGAACGAGTCGTTGGAACGCGGACTCACTCATATGTCGGAGTCTCGCTGTCCCCACTCTCTGTTTCACTCGTGATCGTTCCTTTCACGAGTTTCCGACTGGCCTCTCAATTTAACCTATTATCTCTCTGCTTATAAGGGTTACATCCTTAGAGATAGTTTGTATAAAATTTCTTTCTTTTATTGCTAGCTGACGGTACCGTTGTAACCAGCTATGTCACCTAACCATATAAGAGTTCCATCCCTAGAAAGAATAGTAATAATTCTACGACTGTATTGACTTCTCGAATTAGTGCGCTATATCGGCCCCACAGGCCTAAAGGTGCTTGTTCCCACGTTGAGAATGGACAAGCAACGGGGCCATAATGTTCGAGAGAATGTTCTTCGGATGTGTTACAAATACATGTGTGGTATCTTTTACTAGGTAGAGAAGTCTTATACGCCAACCCTTGAAAACTCCGGTACGGGTGGATCAAAATACCACCCGTGTGAGAATAGATGAGTAAAAAAGAATCGACTATCACAACAAGGTTGTGTGACAAACGAAAAAAATCGCTAGAAAATTGGTGTTCTGAGAAGGGTATTTCCCTTTCTGAAGCCGCCAGAGCTGGTATTGAGCTTGTCTACATCATGGATGAGCTAGAACCGGATCAGATGGTTTCGGCTCTCGAAGACGGCACTATTGAAGACTCATCTGTTGGGAGGCGGCAGGATGCCCCCTTACAGGACGAGGACAGCTGTAGCAGTAGAGTGGACTACAACAATATTTCACGTGATGCGGTTGTTGACCCGGGCGAGGCGGATTTTTCCGATACTGAGGTCGTCAGTCAGACCAATCGTAGCAAAGTCCTTGCTGGGGCTATTCGGTGGCATGACTGCCATGATGAAATCAGTGGGCCTCCGTATTCGCGGTACCATCTCCGGCAGATTGCTACAAATCTGTTCGACACGTCGACTGAAACGGTAGACAAATACATACATCAACTGGCAAGAAAGGGTGTGCTTCACCCGCACACAACTCTAGACGAGCGTCTCTGCAGCCCGGAGGTTGTGCAAGAACTCCGGAACGACATCGCCGCCCACTATTATGAGCGGGGCGCGACCGATGCAGTGTTCAATGATGTTGCTGAAGAGTACGAAGACACGGGAACGCTATCCGCCCTGTCTGGGACATATGACCCCACAAAAGGCGAGATTGTGCGGAAGTGGTACGACGCGACACCTCAGTATTTCCGCGCCAGACAGAAGTCCAAACAACGGAATGCCGAGTACGTCCAGAAAGTTCTCGCGCGTGAGTACGATGACAAGCGTTACTGCTATTCAAGCCGCCGAATTCTGTCCCGAATGCTAGCTATCGGTGTGGATGACGGTATTTGGACGCCTGCCGAGGCGCGAGATCTCATGCGAAATCACACTCCGTTTTCTGATGTCGTTGAATCGGGCTCTCTTGAGTCGGCTATCTGGGGGACAGAACAATGACTCAACCGCAACTTCATGAATTATCGGAGGATTTTGTCCTTGTAGTCGAGGTAGATGACATCCTTACAGGACTGGAACGGAACTTCTCCGCCGACTCCGTAAATAGAGACCATCAAGTACGATTTGACCGTCCATTGGAAGGACGAGTTGAAGGAACTCTCTACGAGAATATACAAGGAGACTTGTGGCCGAATATTTCGGATGCCTCTTTGAATATACCTCCAGTGGACTTCCTCGCCGACGACGCGCCCGTAGATACGATATATCCGCTGGAATCAACTGTTGGTCAAGCAGCAATGGAGACCGAAGGTGTTGATTATCTTGTGGAGGTCAGTCAGGAAACGCTTGAAGACTGTTGGGAATTGCATCTTGAAATCTGGGAGAACGCAGTCCGGGATAACCTCCAAGACAAGGTGATAATCAATATACATAGCCATAAAACGGTACCACGAGAGATCCCCGTTGAGTACGGCGAATAGCGAGGGAGGACAGGAAAACAGGGGCTGTTCAAAATACAAGTACCATCAGTCTCGATCATACACTGGAGAGCGGCAACCGGAAGCCCTGACTATGCAAGCGCGCCAGGAGATCGGCGGAGTATTCCGTAGTGCCGCTCTCTATTACCGTACGAAACCGTTAGTGGGGTTATCCGCAACTCCCTGATGGTTTGATCAGATCAATAAGCGGTCCAATGTTATGTCCCACTTCTGTTATTGGGTCAAGGGCGTCATACAAGATTCCCAGTCCTTATTCTAACTTTCCCGATAGACACAGCACAGGCACCACACGAATCCTGTGATGTAGTTATACCACCGACAACTCTTAGTCATAGGGTATGCTATTGGTACCCATGTTCAACCTCTTCGGTGGTGACGATGATCACGACGACCGTGTAGAATCCCAAGCAGATCTGTTCAAGAATCTCGGCTATTCAGACGTCCGTGCCGATCACACATCAGAATACCCGGACCCAAAGAAACGAAACGGCCGGATTCCTGATGTAACCGCTGATAGTCCGTTTGGACGTGATCCCGTAGTCGAAATAGATACTGGGGTAGACACCTCTAAACGCGATCAACGCCAACTCGACGATCTCTCATCAGGGCTAGACCCAAGTGAGACTCTGATTCAGGTTGACGGTGATGATCGGCTTTTCGATGGTTGGTAAAACCATCCAAGTACTTACTCGGTTTGTTGGAGGATTAACTACGTTGACTTATCGCTCTCGGAGTCTTTGACGGTGACTTCACGTTCCAGATTGAAGCTACACGAGGCACACACGAAACTGATTACAGTTATCTCGTCCCTGCCGGCTTTTAGAATGATTTCTTCGAGTCGAGCTGTATCTGGAAACTCTGGAGGCATGTCGACTCGCACTGTACGATTTCCACACTGTGGACATTCCATACCAAACTCTTCAGTCATTGTTTCACGGCCCTTGAGGGCCAGCACCGCCCAAGGAATCGAACCTTGAATCCCGATTGCCATGTCCAGCGGTGAAAGAATACTGTAGTACAGTCACATACAACCAGTAAGTGGCTAAGCCTCCATAATCTACAGGTGGATCAAGAGGTCACAGAACTCCACTACTGGTAATTTAGGAAGGTTTACTACTGGGCTGCAAGCCTGACGGTCGACTGAACAGTGACATTTTGTCGCGCTTGTACAAATAACTCAGGCAGGTCTATTCTATTAGAATAATATTCTGCTGCACTGCAGCACCCACCCAAGGTTATATTTTAAACCATCCGCCAATCTGTGGCGAATGCTCTCAAAAGACGAAAACCATCCCGAAAGAAGTGGTGGAGCCTCTGAGGATACAACAGAGGTAGACGTCCCCCTTCGAGTAGATAAAGAGTTAGACGACGAAGATCGGGAAGTCTTGGAAAAAGAATTAGCTAAACGCCTCCATGGACAACTCCCAGAGTTTGTCGAAGACCTGAACCGTCAGTTTGAATTTGGAGTTTCCGTCGAGGACATCGCTGTTGATCTGCTTGGCGTCGGCGAAGCAAGCGTTGACCCCGAAGACTTCGAGGTTGAAGACCTCGTTAAATCCGAGGATTTTGACAGCGGCGCAATTGAACCGGGCGAAGAGATACAATTGGATTGGGCAGTGAATGAAACGACGTCTCTCACCCGGATGGTAGATGCGCTTGGCAGCCTTATTAAGAAGACTCAGGGCGGCATCTATGACGTCCTCGAAAACGCGATCAGTTCGCAACTCTCGGTCGAATCTTTCGAGACATCTCGTGGCAAAATCGACGAAGAAGCGACTGTCGAACTTAGACTGGTTCGAGATGAGGATGGAGACCGAGTCTTCATTGAAATAGCCGATCGAGGGCCGGGAATCGGCCCAGCCACTCTGTTCTTGAAGTTGTTCGGACCCGGTATCAGCGCAGGAGACGGTCTGTATAATGAATTTGGCGTTGGGCTCAAGGCTTCCATAGCATTCTTCGAGTGGGTTCTCAGGGACGAAGGGATCGAACCGGCTCAGAGTTCCTTCCAGATCCTCACTACAACCGGTCAAGATGATCCGGTCTATCTGGTTGATGGCCCGCTCTCAGAATCTAAACATCCTCGGGTTGTGTCGAACGACCGTTGGTACGATTGGGATGGGCAGATGGACCTCGGAGAATCTGGGACTCGTGTCCGACTGGAGTGCCCGTACAATCGATTCCGGAAAGATGTTTGGAAGGAGGGGTATCAGAACTCGAATGAACTACTCTGGACCTACGCTCAAGCCCTGAGAGAACAAATTAGCGTTGTCTATGCGATGCTGCTGAAGATGGCCAATGGCAATGATGCCATCCCTAATGACACTGATCTGGACGCCGATCCGGTTGAAATCATTGATAGAATGCCTTTGACCATCTACTATAGCTACCGGGACAAGTGCTACGAGCAGAGTAGCAATTCTTCGGAAGCAACAGACATGGGCACGCAGGCTGAGCAGGCAACTCAGGTCTGGGATGCAATCATCCCGTTACTCCCGAAACTGCGTGGGAATGAGTACCGAGACGATAGCGATAGTCCTCAGAAACGAAACAAGTGGACCTTCCCAATTACTGCGAACAACAGCGAATTCACTCATGATTCTGTGGACTACCTGCTGACTGACCTGCAGATTAGCCGTTGGGATGAGTCGCACACAATCCAATACTATCGAGCTGATCGATACCCGAACGGAACTCCGCTAAGACAGAACGAAACGGGTCAAAATCCCGGATTCAGAACTGTTGCAGATAATAGTATCATGGATGCAGACATCCGATACTACGTGAATGGCCGGCAGGTACGTCAGCAGACAATTCCCGACTTCTCGGGGAATAAGGTACACAACCGAGACAACCACATCAAAGGGTACGTCAATACGCTTTCCTTGGACCCTGACGCAGACCTCCCCCTCACGACGAATAAGGATGACATCGACGTCCATTCCTCCTTCATAGAGCGACTTAGTGAGATGATAAGCTCCAGAACCCCATGGGATCTTCTACGTGAAGATGAACTCTGGGGTGCGGATGTCGGAGGAGAAAGCGAATTGCATCAGGAATTGAAGAATCGATTCGAAGACGTCCTTCGACAGAACGGCTACAACACCGATATTGAGCTACGCATCGCAGTTGGAGATATTGATGTAATCGGTGAACACGGGGAGAGTGGTGACATCGTCTTCGGTGATCCAAGTCTTAGCCTTGATCTCAATAAGCTTAGTCGGGTAACGGACTATGCTGCAGAAATCGCGGAGCAACGGCCGCAGTGTACGATCCAACAAATCGTGATCATTGCCTTCGAAGACGATGTATCAGGGCGGGTCAAACGTCAACTCAATGGTTGGAATAGAATCCTCCCCTTCTGTATCAAGCTGGTTGATCCTGTAGAGCTGTTGCGTGAACCGAGACTTATTGCCGAGATCGCCGAAAGAGATGAATTACTTCCTCCGGGTGGGTACGATACGTGGGATGAATACTCTCGCCATCAGGAGCCGGTGGACAGCATCCAGAATATTCCAGTCATCAATCATACCTGTAATAGTAAATGAGGTAATGCCTCTTGGTAGGTGAACGGTGGTTCTATACACTTACTTTAACTTATTGTTTAGTTATAGTATAAACCAGATGTCCGAGGTTCGCCGCCAATATTGTCTTAGAGTCTATTATAGTAATGTCGGAACTCTGACTTAGCCCACAAAGGATTTTATACCCGATTCCTTTTCCCCTTATGTGATGAAATCAAAACACTCCTCACAAATCGGGCTCAGACCGTTGCAGCTCATTAGAGGGAAAATGAAAGAAGATGTAGCACCCCTGAAGCCAACACCGCGTATGTCCCCGTGTACTCGAAAAAACGTCTCTCAGGGTGCTGAACTATGATTAGTCCATCAGCGTTAGCGAGTAAACTCCCACCTCGACCGCTTCGCCCAGATGAAGCCGAGAACATCGCGGATCGATTAGGTGCGAGTATTCAGACTGTAGTCCATAAGACCACTGAAGGAACAGAGTTTGTGCCGATTTTCTACCTGTTTATTCCAGAGAACAGGGATGCTGATGATCCAGTTGGGCGTGAATTAGAAATCCACATGAATGACGATTTAAATGAGTGGGGTGCTGCGATTATTGTCTCGGATGTTCATCAGTCTCAATGGATGGAAATCACACAGCAGTATGCTAGTGAAACTAATTACGAAATGGAGGCTACACTCATCACAGAGTCAGATGGAATAGAAGTTCAACGCGATCTCTCGTAGTACTGAGACTAGAGGCCCATAATGGAATACGGCTGGAAGTGAGGGAGCCGTATCCATTAGACAGCGATGGTCGAATGGTGAGGGAAGCTTCCCTCCCATTTAATTCTCTTCCATAAATATATAACATAAGACTGCAGCACTTCCGGACAACTACATTTGAGATACAACTACGGGTTTCAGATGTGGCCCTCCGAGTAGGAGTACACCGTGTCTATGGCTCTGGTGAATAAGATCAAGATCCCCAATTAGAGGTCTCGGGTTTTCCGACTACTGTTCAGCCTCGGTGCTGTTGCCTTGTCTGTGTAGTTCGGCTCTGAGTTCAGATTCTATTTCACTAACCTTGGCCTCAAGTGCTTCTTCATTAATTTCCGGAAATGATCTGGATTCGCTGTCTTCCAAGTGATAATCGGCAAACATTCGTTTGAGTTGTCGACAGGCGGCTTGTCGGTGGGCTTCCCTGCTCATTCATCTAAGTCCGGCTCCTCGCTGATCCTATCCAGTCCGGGCTCAGGGCCAATTCCACCGGCACACGTATCATTGGGGTCTGGGTCATTGATCATACTCTAAAATCGCAGTGAGGCCTCAAATTCCCTCGGGTCACCCACTCGTTATACTGGATCAGCTACATCCACTTTTTGGGGGTTGAGTCGCATCCTAATCCCTGAATATCTGTGAGTTAACTGTGGCGGTAACTCAGCCCTCCGGAATTCCAGTGTTTCCCAGAAGCCCACTCTCACCGAAACCTTACGTTCGAGAACACCATACTACCGATTGGAAAAACCAGTCACACACTCCTTCCATTCCCCTTTGCATGAACACCGACGAATCGTCTCTTGGTCGCTGTCCGGACTGCGGCGAGCGGGTCCCTGAGACGTGGCTCCTTGTCGAATTCAAGAGGGACGACGGCAGCGAGGGCATCTGGGCCGAGTGTCCTGCTTGCGAAAAGGTCATCGCGCCAGAAGAGTGACCCAGCGTTAGTCAGCTTGTGCAAGACGATACGGCGGAATTCTTCACCTGTCTCCGCGAGTTCGATCCATTCATCACGAATGTGTCGTGTTCCTCGCTCGTCGGTAATCTCGACGTTCTGGATGCGTCCCAGAACGTCGACACGCGCGTCTGCTTGGAGAAGACAGATGAAGTCCTCCCTATCCCATTGTGGCCGGTTCTCCCTGCGGATCAGGGACTTCTAGCATCGCATTCAAGCAGACAGAATCAGTCATTGACTCGAACACGTCACCGATGGACCGAACCTCAATTTTGACTTCGACATCTTCTGGAACATCACTTTCATCGACACCCTTGCCGAAGTACCACAGATCAACTGCACCAGAGTCGTCCTGCTCTGCTGCGAAACTGGCCAACTTCCGGAATTTTGAGGCCTTGCCACCTTCCATCGTCACCTGAGTTGCGACGCGGGTGCCGTTAGCAGTCCGTGCCAGCGTATCCGCCGCTTGCAGATCGCCTCCGGTCGGAAATACGTGCTGGTACCCTTCGTACTCGTGTGTCCTGAGATACTCCGTACAGAGCGTTTCCACCTGATCTGTTCCCAGTACATCGATGGCCTCAGCGCCGTCAACAGCTGTCGGGTCGGTCGTGTCCTCCTCTTCCAGTGTTTCAAGCCGGTTATCGTAGTTGTGGTAGGCCGCGAGCAACTGCTTGCGACCGGCGTTCTTGACGTTTCCTGTCGTCCCCTGATGCGGAGTACTCGACCAGTAGGGGAACGTCTGATACGACCACCACTGTGTGTCCGATGGATTGAGTGTGACTGCCTGAAGAAAACTCACACCACGCAACCTGTCCTCCTCGCTGTCGTACTCGAAGGTTATTTCTTCGCCATCGGATGTTTTGACAGTTTCCGAAGCGCTATCCCCTTGTTGACGGAGCCTCAGTGCAGATTCTAAAATCGAGGCAGCAATCTCGCTCTCAGCATTCGCTCTTGTAACGATGTCTTCCGGGCTAGCACTCCGAGAGACCGGGAAGTCTGCGATGACGCCGCACCCATCTGTGCAACTACCCTCACAGTTACACTCCCACTCTCCTGAGCGACAAATGATGAACCTGAAGCCGTGTTCTGGTGACTGAGCGCCGGGTACATCGCCAATTGAAGAGATGAGGAATCCCCCCATCAGCAGGTCAGGGCTCTGGTTTCTAACCATCGCGATGACGCCCTCATCGAGATACTCACTGAATTTCTTGAGGGTTTCTCGGGCCTGCGAACCCTCGCTGAATGCATCTAAGTCGGTAGCGATTGGGAACTCATTGTAGTGGCTGAGTCCCAGACGCTCGCGGTATGCGTACCATGCTGCACCTTCGCAAATATCGACTCCGCTCGTTGTCTTGATAAATCTCGTCTTCATGTCAACATGCGCGACTCCTCGGTATAAAGTACCTCGCATAGTTCTGGCACAGAGATTCTACCGGTGATCGATCTGTAGGATAACTATATCTCCCAGCTTAGTCAGATGCATTCAAAATCGGCTGGACGAACGACCCGGTATTTTGCCCGAAGGCTATACCGGAGCGCACTTCTCCTCACGGAGAAGGGCCCACCCGCCTGCTGCGACCACTGGTGATCAGTCAGGGGTCCGCTTCGCGAGTGGCCATCCAACCGCACCCAACAAGCCCATGTGAACTTGTTGTGGCCTTTTCGCGAGGGATCTCTCGCAGTGAACACCTCATAGGGTGTTCGTAGGAGAGGCTCCGCCCCTTACCTTGCGGCCATTTTCACGGCTAGGGGCTAGACTGTGGGTTTGACGCCACGTCCCCGTGATCACCTCTCCGGACACCACCTTTATATGCTCGCTGTTATATCTTATTATACTCGAAACGCCGTATTTATTACAAGTCCAAGCGTGGAAAGACCTTTTTGTCCAGTCTATCAACATTGGGCCCGCAGAAGTATCTGGGGGCAATTTAGCACATGGTGGAAAACCCGATAGAGGGCTTCTACCGCGTAGTATTTCCACTACTAACTGTTTCCACGGTCGCTCCTTCAAGAATGTGTACCCACAATGTGGGCACGCTGCAGGTTTAGATGACGTGGAGTTGTTGTTCCGTGAAGCTCGACAACCAGAGCGATCCCGCCAACTACTGCCCGAACGAGTGGTTGAAGCCTTCACGAGGCGATCCAGTGCTTAACCGAACACCGATGATCTAACAATAAGAACATCACATCAGAGACAATCTCTGCCGGGGGTTTATTTATGCAACTACAATATGAGTGCATATGCCATATTTGAAGTGTCGTGAGGACGGTAACTACTATATTCGTGTTACGGATGATTATACTTCAGCCAATACTTACGAGATAACCAAGCAGGGTGCTGAAATAATCAAGAGCGGCGGTAACGAAGTCGGCGAATTCTTTTTTAATCGATTATTTTCTCTCGTTTGCGACCTCGGACATATTTCAAAAAAGAGTGAGGACAACTTAGATGCGGAATTGAAGAACTCCGATGCATATATCCAAACTCTCGAACAGCAACCTGTCAAAGAGCGTGTTGATATTTTAATTCAGATTGTAGAAACCCATGATGTTGAAGCCCTCTATCCCGGTGAAGCAGGGAGATGGGTCTACTCTATCCTTGGTGAATCTGGTAACCTCATTCGACCTCTATTGTCGACAGTTGCGCGGGCTGCTGGATACAAATATATGACAATTATTACGCATTCCTCAGAGATGGGAGATGATGAGAAAGCCCTTGAAATTGCGTTGTGTAGCTATCTGAAAACTAAATGGTTCCAAGATTCTGCAACTTTTAAAGATGATTATAGCGATGAATCAAACCGAAATGTCCTCGGTATTGACAGGGATGTTGTTTTTATTGAAACTCCAGAAATAGATACTCATATATTTGAACTTCCCAAAGAAATACCTGGGGAAATCAACGATAAACTCAAAAACGAATTGAATAGCCTGTGGGAAAGGATGAACAGCTACGGGTTTGTCAAGCTCACTTCTATGGAAGTGGAGGATCGGTATGGTGCTGAATTTGGGATAGTTCTCCCTAGAAGTCGATTAGATGACTTCCCGGTAGATTACTCTGCACGCTCTGCAAATATCAAAATCCCCCCTAACGAACTAGCTGATCTTACTGACGGGTTTTCCATTATTTATAGAGCCTTGCCTAGAGATGCTGATTTACTTTGGAAATTTGCAATCAACTCAATTTTGATTGAAGAAGAGGGTCTTGCTAGTGGTAACCTTTCTTACAGAAAGCAATACGCAAAGTATAATGATTTTAATTTTGCTGGATACAGAACGGTTCATGGTGATGGTGACATCGTAACAGATTTTCCAGCAATAACTACCAGTGCCCCACTGGAACAAGATGAAGAATATTTTGATGGAGAAGTTCAACTGCCAGTATCGCCAGAATCTGGCCGGGTTATCCCTATTAACCCTGATCCGGAAGAACTCCCAGAAGCATTCGCCATATTAAATGAATTTCCTACAGACCCGGGAGATGAGAATGATAGAGGAGTGGAATCAAACTTACTTGATCCAAACAGGTTTCCAGGGGTTGGATCAAATGGTAGCGGAAATACTGTAAAGGAATCTATAAACCGTGATACTGAATCAAAACCCGGCTCGTCAATAGATGATGGTGTTTCTTCAGAACCAGAATCTGATGGAGAACAGTCGATGTCGAAAACTGAAAGTGAGAAGACTGTTCTCAGACAAGAGATACCCGGCGAAATGGCATCTAGTACGAAAGGTGAAGGGGACAGCAAGTATACTTCATCAACGAAGTATGATGATCATCAAGCGGAACGGGCACACCGACGTGCGCAACAGCGTGATCCATCTGAAGTAGTAGAGTTAGGAGAAGAAATATTACTTGTTCTTAAGGAAGTTGACTACAGTTCCCCTCCGGCGACGATTATGGGAACTAAGAATAGTTTGAAGATTTTTGTCAATCAAGCCCCACAGGATCTTGAAAAGTATGACACTATCCGCGTGAAGATTGTAGATTACGGTGGTAAAAACCGCAGCGCGCAGGCTGTATTTGTCGATTACAATCGGTAGTCTAAGTTGTTCCTACAAGCTATCGAACAACCTCATAATGAAGAATTGATAATTGTCTCACTCGGTCTTACCAATTTCCCTTCTAAATTCACTACTAAGATCTCAAATACAGATTTACTGTGGAGCCGTTTTATCGCAAATTTATATGAGATACCGGAGTAGATTGTCGTCCTATTCGTCGGGAAACTCAACAACGTGGAGACACCTGCACTTGTGAATATCTACACGCTACTTTCGGACGTGCAGCGGAATGCTAACGACTTGCGCAAGTCGGTTGCCGAAGTATTGATCAGCCGACTGCACCACGACCAACCCGTCAGCGGCCAGTTCGGCTCTGTCCAACGTACCTCCCGCCGTAATCGCTCGCTCAAAGATGAGGAGCTGGTCTTGAAGGCGCTGGAAGCCGCCGGTATCAATCGCGAACAACTAACGAGTGTCGATACTGACAAGGTAGACGACGCACTTGATGTGACCGAACTCTCAGAGTCGGACGTATACGAGATAAACGAAAGCGAGTATGCCCGAAAATCCGAGGTCAATGAAGACGAGAAGGAGACGCGACTGCAGGGTCTCAAGGACCAACTCGCAGCGAGTGAAAGCGACGGAGCCGAGGAACTCTGCAATGAGATTGAAGAACTGGAATCGCGCATCGAAGAACTGACCGAGTTCAAGTCTGGTGCCTCCTTCCGTACGCGCGCGAGTAGTGAATGATCAAGCGAGATGGGGAACGGGACACACGCCTCAAATTTTGCTTCAGTCCTTTGCCCTGTCTACCAACCTTGGGCCTACAGGAGCATCTGGGGGCAACTCAACACATGATGGAAAACCCGATAGAGGGCTTCTACCGCGTAGTATTTCCACTACTAACTGTTTCCACGGTCGTTCACTCAAGAATGTGTACCCACATTGTGGGTACGCTGCAGGTTTAGATGACGCGGTTCTGCAGGTAGTCGAGGTGCTTCGCGTTGTAGACGATCCGGACCTCGTCGGCGTCGGGGCTGCCGATACAGGTCAGACGGACGTTCTTGTCTTCGACCTCCTCGTCTGAGAGGATCTGCTGCATGTCCATGTCGATCTCGCCTTCGACGACGATGGCGGCGCAGTTCGCACACGCGCCGGCGCGACAGGAGAACGGCCAGTCGTAGCCCTGGGATTCGGCGGCCTCGAGGATGTACTCACCCTCGTTGACCTCCAGAGTGCCGTAGTCCTCGTCGTCGAGGTCGGCGTCTGCGGCCTTGTCGAACGTCTCGTTGTCGTACATGTCCCAACCGTGATCGTCCAGTACTTCGTAATTAAGGTACTCTACCGTGGGCATCACCTTTTCATTCGGTCCCCCGACTGTTAGACTTTGCTGTTTTCGGGTTCCCCCGATGAACAATTATGCCGGATTTTTCGGGGCAGGTGGTCAAAACACCGGCGCGAACCGGAAGAGCAGGTACGACGCCACGCCCGACAGCGTCGGCGTGAGAATCCACAGCATCACCACTCGCCCCGTCGCTGCCGGGTCGAACAGGTCCGCTGCCGTGATTTCGGTCTGCTCTTCCTCACCGATCTTCGAGACGCTCGTGCCCTCGTCCATCGCCTCCGCCTCGTCGGCCGCGAGCACGTCGACCGACATCTCCGTGGCACTCTCGCCTTTGACTGCTGCGCTCGCGGCGTCGGAGATGGTCGTCGTCCGGGTCGCCCGACCCCAGCCCAGCCCGACGATACACATGGTCGCGCTGACCGCCAGACTCGCGGGAATCCCCATCCACGAGAGTGCCGTGATGATGGTCGCACTCACCGATTCGACGATGAGCGCCGCTAGGATCGGCAGGTCGGTCAGGTCGTTGCCGACGGTATCGAGCGTCCGGCGGGCGATGGTGAACGCGCCGAGCGCCACCGCGCCGCTGGCGAGGAACACGCCCGGATACAGGCCGAGCCGGCCGCTTCCGACCAGCGGTGCGACGGCGTTGGCCGCGTTGGACGCACCCGCCGAGAAGGCCATATAACAGGCGATGCCGACGACCAGGAACCCGGCGAGCACCTCCTTGTTCCCGGTTCCGGGTCGCTTCCGCGGCAGCGGAATCGCCCCTGATCTGTCGATTACAACCGGCGAACCCCTTGCGCCTTCGAGCGGGAACCACTGCTGGATGTACGGGTAGAAGTACCGACCGATGACGGCACAGACCCAGAACGCGAGTACCGGCGCGAACAGCCACCACGAGACGATCTGCCCCATGACGCTCCAGTCTATCGTGCCGGTCGCGACGCCCAGCCCTGCGATGGCCCCGACCGCCGTCATCGATGTCGAGGCGGGGACGCCGAAGAGGTTCGAGATGAGCAGCGCGAACCCGACGAAAAACAGGACGCCCACGCTGGTCGCGAGCGTGAACATCTCTGCCGGCACGATGTCCCCGCCCATCGTCTCGATGACCTCGGTTCCCAGGGTCGCGCCGCCGAGCAGGAAAAAGCCGCTCATCAGCCCTGCCGCGACGATCTTCGAGATGGTTTTGCTCCCGACCGCCGGACCGAACGCCACGCCCGTCGAAGAACCGCCGATGTTGAACCCGACGAACACCGCGACGAGAAGTCCGACCACGAGAAGCACCGATACCATACTCGGCCGTCCGAGTGCCGGCGATTAAACGATGGCGCTTCCGACGATACCCGCCATCGTTGGGAGGTACCCGTCGCTCGGCCGCCTGCGACCGACACGCTTTCCGCAGTCGCCCGCGGAGTCGGGCACATGTTTCCCGAGTTCGAGGTCGTCCCCGCCGTGGACATGCAGGACGGGCAGGTCGTCCAGCTCGTCGGCGGCGAGCGCGGCACCGGCACGGAGTACGGCGATCCCGTCGAGGCCGCCCGCCGCTGGGTCGAGGCCGGCGCACGCACCCTCCACCTCGTCGACCTCGACGGCGCGTTCGAGGGCGAGCGCGAGAACGCCCCCGCCGTCGACGCCATCCTCGACGAGGTCGACGTGGACGTACAACTGGGCGGTGGCATCCGCACCGTCGCCGACGCCACCGATCTGCTGGACCGGGGCGTCGACCGCGTCATCCTCGGCACCGCCGCCGTCGAGACACCCGAGATCGTCGCGGAGATCAGCGAGGCCCATCCCGGAAGCGTGACGGTCAGTCTCGACGCCAAGGACGGCGAGGTCGTCGTCTCGGGCTGGACCGAAGGCACCGGCCTCGACCCGGCCGAGGCCGCGACCCGGTACGAGGACCGCGGCGCGGGGGCGATCCTCTTTACCGACGTGGACGTGGAGGGCCAGCTAGAAGGAGTGCGGACCGACCCCGTCCGCCGGGTCGTCGAGGCCGTCGACATCCCCGTGATCGCCAGCGGCGGCGTCGCCACCATCGACGACGTGCGCGACCTGCAGGCGGCCGGCGCGAGCGCCGTCGTCGTCGGGAGCGCCCTCTACGAGGGGCAGTTCACGCTCGAAGACGCGATGGCCGCGGTCGAGTAGTCAGGCCCGCGTGCCGCCAGCGACGGTTCCCTCCCGGGTCACGACGCCACTGGTCAACTCGCCGAGGGGCTCGGTGAGGCTGTAGGAGGGCGTCTCGACGGTGATCTGCGTCCCGTCGGTCACGTCCGAGAAGTGCAAGACGAGTTCGTAGGAGCCGTCCGATCCGATGGGGTGGGCTTCCTCCTGACTCCCGTCGGCCGTCCGGGCCCAGGCGTACTCGCCGGCGGTCGCGGGGTCGGCGGCTCCTTCGATCAGGAACCCGTAGGGCTGGTACTCGACGTTCTCGCCGGTCATCGGGTAGTCCAGCCGGTGCCACTCCCAGAACCCCTCGTCGATGGCGTACACCTCCTCGTAGCCGTTCTGATACAGCTGGGCCGCCCGCATCGACGAGAGATGGTGTGGGCAGCCACAGTAGGTTACGATCCGGTCGCTCTGCGGCCAGGCCGCCGCCGGGTCGTCCCGGCGGCCGCTGGCCGGACTGAGGACTGCGCCGGTGATGTGCGAGGTCGCGTACTGTCGCTCGCCACGGGCGTCCGCGAAGCGCGCGTCGCGCCGGCGGTACCAGTCGTAGGCTACGTCGATGGGCACCAGCGGGACCTCGATCCCCTGTTCGTAGGTGATTGTCCGGAACGACGACGTGTCCGCGTCCGGTGCTGGCGGCGTCTCGTCGATCCCCGACGGATCGGGATACCCGTCGTTCTCGGCCGAGACCGGTTCCGGCGTCCCGCTGTCGGTCCCGCCACTCCCCGGTCCGGCGTCGCTCGGCGTCCCGTCCGAGGATCCCCCCATACAACCCGTCAGGCCGGCGGCGGCCCCCACCGCCACCAGGAATCGACGGCGATCCATGTCAGTAAGCCAGCACCCCGGAGGCAAAACGATGACGCCTGTCGTGTTCGAGTTCAGGTCCGGTCCTGCCGGCCGCCGGGGCGGTCAACGCGCCGCCGAGACCCGGAAAACCGCGGGGCGGCGAGCAGGTACGCCCCAGCCGCGAACAGCACCACAGCGACGGGCAGCGTCGGGCCGGTGTCGACGAACAACAGTCCTGTGGCCGCCACGAGCGCGCCGAGCGCGTCGCGCTTGTGCATACCAGTGTGGTCACCGGTCACACACAAATAACTCAGTCAGACGCGCGTCATCGCGTCAGGTGTCGGTAGCCAGTCGGTCGAGGCCGACGAGGGCACTCGCCGCGAGGATCAGAACCGTCACGGCGACGATCAGGATCGTCGAGACGACGCTGACCAGCGGATCCAGCCCCTGTCTGAGCGAGTTCCAGGCCTGGACCGGGACGGTTCGGGTATCCGGCCCGGAGAGAAACAGCGTCATGATGAACTCCTGGAGGCTCACGACGAACGCGACCAGTGCCGCGACGAGGAGTCCGGCACGAACGTTCGGAGCGACGACCGTCAGGAACGCCCGTCTGGGGGTCGCACCGAGGTCTCGCGCCGCTTCTGCGACGTGCCAGTCGAACCGGGCGAACGACGCCTGCACGACCGAGAACGTCAGCGGCGTCGCCCACAGCGAGTGTGCGACGATGATCGCGAGGTAACTCTGCTGGAGGCCGAAGCGACTGAAGAACGTCAACAGGACGATCCCGATGACGATACCCGGGACGAAAAGCGGGAGGACGGTCAGGCCAACGACCGCCGTTCGACCGGCCCCACTGAACCGACGGACACCGAGTGCGGCCGCCACACCGACGATCATCGAGACGACCGTCGTTCCCCCTGCGATGAACAGGCTGTTCAGTACCGAGCGGATCCAGGTCGGTCGTTCGAGAAGCGCCCCGAACCACCGCACGGAGAACTGTTCGGGCGGGAACACCACCGCACCCGACGCGTCGAACGCCGTCGCGACGACGATCAACAGCGGAAGCGACAGAAACACGACGAGGAGACCGACGACCGCTCGGAACAACCACGTCCCGATACGCTTACGCATTGAGGATCCCTCCGCTCTCGTCGAACCGCCACAGTATGACCATCAGGATCGAGAACACGAGCGTCACCGTGATGACTGCGAGTGCCGCCGCCGCCGGCCAGTCGAACTGCGTGAGCAACAGCTCGGAAATCAGGATGCCCGTCGTCTGCTCGCTTCCCGATCCCAACAGCAACGGGGCGGCGTACGCACCGATGGACCAGGTGAAACTCACCACGGTCGCGACGGCGATACCGGGACGGATATGTGGGAGTATCACCTCGCGGAACGCGTCCCACCGACCGGCGCCCAGGTCCCGTGCGGCCTCGACCTGATGCCTGTCGAGCGTCGACAGCACTGCGTACACCGCGAGAATCGCATACGGCGTGACGATGTACAGCTGGCCGAGCACCGCTCCGACGAGGTTGTCGACCAGCAGTACCGGCTCCGATAGCAGTCCGACCCCGGTTAGCAGGTCGTTGAGAACACCCTGTGGCGCAAACACCAACACGACGGCGAACAGTTTGATCACGAGCGTCGTAAACAGCGAGAGCACGGCCACGCTCAAAAGCGCGATGCGGCCGGCACGCCCCGCCTGCCACGCCGCGTACGCGTACACGACGCCGATGGCGACCGCGAGCAGCGTCACCCCGACCCCGAACGAGACCGTGAACGCGAAGATCTGGTGAACGAGATCCGACGAGGCGACGTACCGGTACCCGTCGATTGACCAGGACCCCTCGACGAACGCGCCCTGTGACGTCCGCGCGGTGACGCTGAGCCTGAGCAGGTATCCCATCGGCACGAGGAAGGCGCCGATGTCCAGAAGCAAGACGGGGAGCAACAACAACAGCGTCCGCCAGCGCTCCGGCAGCGCCGGAACGGAGAGCCGACCCGTTCCCGTGCTCATCGGCACCGCTCACCCGTCTCGGCGAAGTAGACGGCGTCATCGGTGGCCCACTGTAACGCGACGGTATCGCCAGCCGTCATATCGATACCCTCTTCGACCGGTACCTCGACGAACAGGTCCGTCTCCTCGGCCGACAGCCGGATCCGGACGCTGGAACCCCGGCGAATCGTCTCGACGACTGCACAGGGAACGCTCACCTCGTCCGTGGCGACGCCACCGTCCTCGACGGCCCTCGCCGCCACCTCCGCGGCCGGGTTGAGGTCCAGCCGCTCGGGACGAAGGGAGACGACGATGGTATCATCCTGCGCCAGCGACCCGGCGTCGATGGGCGCTTGGAACCGGACGCCGAACGGTGCCGCCAGTATCGGCTGCTCCTCGACAGCGACGACGCGACACGGGACGAAGTTTGTCGACCCGAGAAACGCCTCGACGAAGCGGCTTTTGGGATCGTCGTATACCGTCCCCGGGTCCCCGACCTGCACCAGCTCCCCGTCGTTCATCACGCCAAGCCGGTCCGCGAGCGTGAACGCCTCGTTCTGATCGTGGGTCACGTACACCATCGTCGTCTCCAGACGGCGCTGAATGTCTTTGAGCTCGATCTGCATCGATTCGCGCAGCCGACGGTCGAGGTTCGAGAGCGGCTCGTCGAGCAAGAGCAGATCCGGATCGACCGTCAGCGACCGCGCCAGGGCGACCCGCTGTCGCTGCCCGCCGCTCAGTTCGTCGGGGGCTGCCTCGGCCTGTGACCCCACCTCGACGAGGTCGAGCGCCTCCTGTGCCCGCTCCCGGCGCTCGGCCGCATCGACCCCCTGCATCTTCAGACCGAACGCGACGTTCTCCAAGGCGGTCTTGTGTGGAAACAGTGCCCAGTCCTGGAAGACGATCGAGCAGTCCCGCTGGTGTGGCGGCCGGCCGGTTATGTCGGTCCCGCGTATCGAGATGTCCCCGCTCGCCGGCTCCTCGAAGCCGGCGATGGTCCGCAGGACTGTCGACTTCCCGCACCCGCTCGGCCCGAGCAGACAGAACAGCTCGCCGTCCGCCACGGTCAACGAGACGTCGTCGACAGCGGTCAGTTCTCCGTACCGTGTCGTGACCCCCTCAACTTCGAGCATCGTCCGTCCTCAGTTGTTCTGCACCAGCTTCCGGTAGCGCTTGTTCAGTTCCGAGGAGTAGTCCGCGACCCGTGCGAAGTCGCGGAACCCGACGTCGCCGAGTTCGTCGTTGCTCGTCGGTAGTTGCTCCCGTGTCTGCTCGGGATACTCCGTGTTCGTGTTCGACATCCCCAGGTTGAACTCCTTTGCGTACGCCGTCTGTAACTCCGAACTGATGAGGAAGTCGAGGAACTCCTCGGCCATCTCCCGCTTGCCCGACCCACGGACGACGTGATAGTAGTCGATGTATCCCGTCGTCTTCGGCGGGACGGTCACGCCGATGTTCAGTTTGTCCGAGGACGCCGCCTTCGCCAGCCCGTACGCGAAGAAGTAGTGACCGACGTTCGCGATCCCCTGATTGAGCTTCGTCCAGAGGTCCTGTGCACCCTGGTAGAAACTCGTCGTCGGTACCTCTTCGATCAGATCGAAGAGCGCATCGGCGTTTTGCCTGTCGTACACCTCCTGTGCGAGCGGTTCGCTGTCGTCGATCACCGCCGCCATCATCAGGTTCTTCAACCAGAATGCACTCGAAAGGGTCACGTTCGACGCCTCGTCCGAGACGATATCGCTCCACGTCTCCGGCGTCCAGGTAGTCGCGTCTTTGTTGTAGACGTAGGCGTGAACTCCGTACGAGACCGGGACGGCCGTCTTTGCCGCTTCGTACTGCATGAGCCGGTCTTTCAACTTGTCGCTGTTGCTGAGATTGTCGTACCGGACTGGCTCCCAGAGGTCGTCCTGATTGCCACGGTACGTGATTCGGCTCCCACCGATTGTCACGTCGAACGGCGGGCTGTCCTCCGGCGACTGGCGGACTTTCGGCACGATACCCGACCAGTTCCCGACCACTTCCAGCGAGTTTCCGGTTTCGTCCTCGTATTTCGGCTTGACGACGTTCTCGAAGACCGTTTTGTTCGTTCCGCTCCAAGTCGATACCCTGAGAGTGTCGCTCCCGCCGCCGCTCCCGACACACCCAGCCAGTGCAGTCGCCGTCGCGGCGCCCGTTGCGAGGAACGCTCGTCTACTGACCAGAGACCGCCGCCCGGATTCGGTCATCAATCTTCGATAACACTCCATTCAAAAAAGACCCCTGCTTCGGTAACCTGATTCACCGTTCGGTCCCGGCTCGTGAACGAACGCAAGGGCATTTAGCATCCGGCCGTCTGTGTCGTGGTATGAGCGACCGGACGGCGGCGGTGACCCGCGAGACCGCCGAAACCGAGATCGAGGTGACCCTCGACGTGGACGGCGACGGCGACGCGACGGTCGATACCGGGATCGGCTTCTTCGACCACATGCTGGAATCGCTGGCCAAGCACGGCCTGTTCGACCTCACCGTGGACTGCGACGGCGACCTGGAGATCGACGACCACCACACCGTCGAGGACGTGGCGATCACTCTCGGTCAGGCCTTCGAGGAGGCGCTGGGCGACAAACGCGGCATCCGCCGCTACGCCGACCGCAAGGTCCCCCTCGACGAGGCCGTCGCCGAGGTCGTCGTCGACGTGTCGGGCCGCCCGTTCTTCGAGTTCGACGGCACGTTCGCCCAGGAGACCGTCGGCGACTTTACCAGCCAGATGGGCCAGCACTTCCTGCGCTCGCTGGCGACGAACGCCGGCCTCACCCTGCACGCCGCCGTCACCGGCGAGAATGCCCACCACCAGGTCGAGGCGCTGTTCAAGGCGCTGGCGCGGGCGCTGGACGACGCCACCCGGATCGACGAGCGCCGCAGCGACACGCCGAGCACGAAAGGCGAACTCTAGGACTGCGCCAGCAGCGCGTCCAGCAGGACCGACTCGGCCCGCCGGAGCAGTTCGTTCGCGGTGCTCGGCGCACACCCCAGTTCCTCGGCCACGGCCTCGAAGGACGTGGCCCGCGGCGTCTCGTAGTAGCCCAGCTCGTGGGCGACCAGCACCGCCTCGCGCTGGCGGTCGGTCAACCGGCCGAGATACCCCGGTTCGTCGGGCGTGTACTCGCCGATCCACTCGACGTCGACGGCGATCCGGTCGGTCACCTCGGCGAAGGCCGCCTGCAGCGCCGCCTCGGTGCCCGCGACCGTGACCCGCACACCTCGATCCGTGTACCGGAAGGGCGGGTCGAGCAGGAGGGCGTAGGACTCGGCGATGGCGAGCAACTCGCTCAGCGTCTCGCGCTCGCTGACGTGGACGAACGCGAACAGTTGGCCGTCGCCGCCGTCGATCACGTCGTAGTCGTACACGTCGTCGCGCTCGCCGAAGACGGTCGATAGCGCCGCGGCGTCGTCGCCGGCCAGGCGGTACAGGAGCGCGTAGGTCCCGTCGCTGTGCCACTCCAGGGCCACCAGCGCCTCCCGGCGGACCCCCGCGACGCTCCCGATGGCCGCGTCGACGCCCGGGAACGCCTGCCCGTCGGGCAACAGCCGGAGCTCCACTGCGCGCATCAGTGTTCCCTCACGAGAGCTGCTGTCATGGGTCTGTCCCCCGGCTCAGTACTCGAACTCGGTCTCGACGGCCGCGGCCTCCTCGGTCATGACGACGGCCGCGTCGCTGTACTGGAGAGTCCGCTGCATGTCCCCGTCCAGCTCGAACTCGCCGCTCATCAGCCCGTCGATGGCCCCCAGGTCCTGCCGGAGCAGGCGCTTCCAGGTGCTGTACTCGCCACGGAAGGCAAAACCCCAGTCGACGCCGTCGGGGTCGCCCGTCCGGAATGCGTCGGTACACACGCCGTCTTCGAGGCCGACGAAGAAGTACAGGTCCTCGCCGTCGTATGTGTCGTCGGGCCGGATGTGAAAGAGGAAGTCGCCGTTGAAGTCGACGCCCCAGCCCGCGCCGACCTCGCTGTACTCCGCCGAGTCGTTCAGTTTCTCGCCCCACGCGTCGATCCACGCGTCCGCGTCACTCGGTAGTGTGAGTGCCATACCCGCTGATCTGGCTCTCGGACCGTAGTGATTCCCGCTAATCGAGCCGTGTCTTTATAAGCGACAGCCTGTCTTCTGTGTGTCACGTGTCGCTTCCTTCGTAGATTATCGTCGGCAGTCCTCGTTCGATCCCGACCCGTACCTGATCCCAAAATTGCGACTCCGTTTGCGCCTCGGTACCAGTCACATCGCTGTCGCCACCGTCGAGCTCCGTCGGTTCCGAGGGTTCGGATCGAACGTCTTCCGCTCGTACTTCGACGATCGCGTTGTCGGAGATGAACTCGGCATACTCGCCGGCGGATTTCTCTGCCGTGAGGACGTATTGTCCTGGTTCGTCGGTCACGAACGCGGCCATGCCTTCCTGATCCGTCGTCGCCCTCTCGCCGGACGAGAGAGACACAACTGCGCCCGAAACGGGAACCCCCTCTCCGTCAACAACCCTCACGTACGATGTCTCCCCGGCCGCGACCTCCGTGGGCGTGACGTGCATCTGTAACTCCCGCGTCTCTCGGCCCATCGTATTTGATACAATACGTCGACGACTGTAATTCTAGCCTGTGCGCTGAATTAAACCACTCTCTCTCTCACACTGGCGTCCGTAAATACACCTCTCACCGGTGTTCTCGCCGGTGTACGGGAATCCACCGGAAACGAATCGCTCGACGACACGCCGTTACCGGGCCAGCCACCCGCCGTCGACGGCGTAGGTGTAGCCGGTGCAGTAGCGGGCGGCCTCGCTGGCCAGGAACAGGGCCATCCCCTGGAGCGCCTCGGGCTCCGCGATCCGGTCGGCGGGCGTGTTCTCGACGATATCCTCCTCGATGTCCTGCCCGACGCGGCTGTCCTCGTCGAGGTAGCCGCCGCCGATGTTCGTCCGGGCGTGACTCGGCGCGATGGCGTTGACCCGAATCTCGGGGGCCCACTCGGCCCCGAGCGTCCGCGTGAGGTTGACGACCCCACCCTTCGAGGCGGCGTAGGCCGGGTTGTACCCCATCGCGTCACTGCCGACCAGCCCGTAGACGGAGGCCGTGTTGACGATGGACCCACCGGACTCCTGCTCGGCCATCGCGCGGGCGGCGTACAGGTCGGTGAGCCACACACCACGGAGGTTCACGTCGACGATGCGGTCCCACTGGGCCATCTCGTAGTGTTCGACGGGGCGTTCGAGTTCGCCGATGCCCGCGTTCGCGAAGGCGGCGTCGAGCCGACCGAACCGGTCGAGCGTCGCCTCGACCATCCCCTCGACGGCCGCCTCGTCGGTCACGTCCACTTCCAGGGCCAGCGTCTCGGCCTCCGTTTCGTCTTCGAGGTCGTCGGCGACCGCCTGCGCGCCGGATTCGTCGAGATCCGCGACGACCACGTCCGCGCCGGCCTCGGCCATCGCGGCCGCGAAGGCACTGCCCAGCCCGCCCGCCGCGCCGGTCACCAGCGCGACCGACCCGTCCAGCCGGAACTCGTCGAGGACCGTCATCGGTCGCCCTCCAGCAGGTCGCGGTTCAGTTCGACGCCCAGTCCCGGCCCCTGGGGCGGCGTGACGGTGCCGTCCGCGGCGAACTCGCCGTGGATCGGTGCCGACCACGCCTCGGGCGTCCACGGCGGGTCGTGGGGGAACTCACACCAGTCGGCGCCGACCGCGGCCATCACGTGCAGGTTGGCGGCGAAGCCGATGGCGTTGGTCCAGGTGTGCGGGACGAACCGCACGCCCTGGTTCCGGGCGGCCCCGGCGACCTCGACGGCCCGCTTGATCCCGGTCACGAGCGCCGCGTCGGGCTGAAGCACGTCCACGGCGTCGCGGCCGAGGAACTCGTACAGCTCCTGTGGGCCGCCGTTGAACTCCCCGCCGGCGATGGGGACCTCGGCGGCGTCACGCAGGCGTGCGTATCCCGCGTAGTCGTGGCGTGGCAGCGGTTCTTCGAACCACTCGATCCCGCCGATGTCGGCCAGCTCGCGGGCGACCGCTTCGGCCTCGGCCACCGACCACTGGGTCTCCTCTTCCATCACACGGACCGCCCACCCCTTGTTTGCGTCGACCATGAGCGTGAGATCGGGGAACGCCTCGCGGACCGCACGAACCACGTCGAGATCCGACCGCTCGGCGATCCGGAGCTTGACGGCCTCGAACCCCTCGTCGACGCGCTCCTGGACGTACTCGATGCGCTCGTCGGCCGGCTGGACCTCGCCGGTGCTGGCGTAGGCCCGGATCGGGTCGTCGCTCCCGCCGAGCAACTCGTAGACGGGTTTGCCGGCGTCCTTGCCGACGATGTCCCACAGCGCGAGTTCGAGGTGCCACGGCCGCGGCCCGATCAGGTCGACGGTCTCCAGCTTGCGCATGATCCCCTCGACGTCGTGGGGGTCCTCGCCCTGCAGGAACAGCGAGAGCGGTGTGGCGTAGTCGAGCCCGCCGGCGAAACTCGGGCTCGCGGTGACGCCCGTGATGCCGGCGTCGGTCTCGATCTCGAACACTTCGGCCTCGTGGCTCCCCTGCGGGTAGCCGGGGATCCAGTTCGGTCCGAAGCTATCCTCGAGCGGCTGGCTGACGTGATGTTGCGTGACTCCGGTTATCTGCATCTCGTGTCCCCGTCGTCGGCCTCACTGGTACCGGTTCTCACGAATCGGGACGCGTCTTTATGACCCGGGCGTCACGGTTTCGGCCGTCGCCCGGACGTCCCGATGCCAAGACATACTACGGTCGGCGGTCGTGTTGGGGAGTATGTTCGCGGAGATCATGGAGAAATTCGAGGGCAGTCCCTCCCAGCAGGCGGTCATCCGGCTCCTCCTCGAACGGGGCTTCTCGGTCAACGACGACGGCCGGGTCGTCTCGGGCGGCATCGAGATTCCCAACACCGGCATCGCCCGGGAGATCGACGTGGATCGGCGGGTCGTGGACTCGACGACCGACGCCATCCTCGACGACGAGCAACTGCGGCGGATCTTCCAGAACATCTCCCAGATCCCCAGCCTGATGGACCTGGCTCCGGTGCTGGACCTGCACGTCCTGACCGTCGACGTCTACGACACCGAACAGCCCGGCATCGTCGCCGAGATCGCAGGCATGATCGCCGACGAGGGCATCTCGATGCGCCAGACCGTCTCGGAAGACCCCGAGTTCGCCGTCGACCCCAAGCTCTACATCGTGACCGAGGCGGCCCTGCCCGGCGACCTCCTCAACGAGATCCGTGACCGCGACTACGTGCGCAAGATCGAGTTGCAGTGACCGACCAGTCGCCGCCCGCCGACGGTGACGCCGACGACGGCAGGCCCGACGCCGCCGAGGCCGTCACCGTCACGGTCCGTACCGACGACGGAACCCGTCAGCTCACCGCGCCCGTCGGCGCGGTCCTCCGGGACGTGTTGCGCGACGCCGGCATCTCCCCCTACACTCGCTACACCGAGCGGCTGAACTGCGGGGGGCGCGGGTTCTGTGCCACCTGTGGGGTGCGTATCCGCGAGGGCGAGACGGCCCCCGACCACTGGCACGACCGGCTGGCCGACCGGTTCGGCTATCCGCGACTCTCCTGCCAGTACCGGCTGACCCGGGACGTGACCGTCGAGATTCCGGAGAAACGCGTCTGGGGCGGCCGCGAGTGAGTCAGCGCAACTGGACGTACGGGGGGTCCTCTAGCGGTTCGACGACGCGGGTGTGGCCGGGCGTCCCGGCGGGCGATTTGGGGACCGAGAGGTACTGGAGTTCGTCGCTCCCGCGCCAGGTGCGCATCACCTGATCCGCGACGCCCGAGAAGAAGGCGGTGAGCCGGTCGCCGGCCACCGAGCGGTCGCCGGCCAGTACCAGTGTGAGGTCGTACTCGCCGTTCATCACGTTGCCGTCGGCCCAGTAGTAGAGCTGTCGGGACTCGTTTTCGGTGACCAGGTGGGCCATCGCCGAGTGTTCGATGATCGCCACGGCCTCCTCGACCCGACCGCCCAGTTCCGCGACCAGCGTCCGGAACGCCTCCTGGATACTGCCCTCCTCCGCCTGCAGGACGACGTTGTCGGAGTCGAGGCTGGCGACGACCGGTTCGTTCGGGCTTCGGCTGATTGGGTCGATCAGGTACAGCAGGTTCCGGTCCATCAACTCGGTGACTGGGGCGACCGCCTCGGCCAGCAGGCCGTCCACCCGGTTGACGAGCGTTCCCGGCGCGGTCACCAGCACGACCGGTGCGTCCTGCTCGACGGCGCGGGCGGTTAGCGCGGCGGTAAAGGGCCAGTGGTCGGCCGTCCCGTCGTGTTCGAGGAGGGTGGTCCCGTTGCGGACGAACCCGCCGGTGAGGTCGTCGAGGCCCGGGATACCGGTCCGGAAGGGGTCCTCGTGGGTCGCCCACTCCCGTGCCGACACGGCGACGCCGTCGTCGTCGTGGGCGAGTGCGTGCCGGCGGGTGTCGTGGTCCCGGCTCCGGAGTTTCTCGACCCGGCAGAACGGTCGGGCGTCGCCCTCGACCTCCTCGCGCCAGCAGTCGACGACGCCGTGGGCCAGGCGCGCGACCGACTCCGGTTCGTCGTCAGTGGCGGTCAACACCGCCGTCGTCTCGTGGTCGTCGAGCCGTTCGAGCAGGTGAAAGCGGCCGTGACGGCCCCGCTCGCGATCCGGCGCGAGTTCGACCAGCCCGCCGGCCCCGTCGACGACCAGCCGGTCCCACTGGTCCTCGCTCAGGCGCTCGATCAGCGAACCGAACGGGATCGTGTCGGCACCGTCGGCGGTGACGAAGCGGACACCGCCGCCGCCGCTCGTGTCCCGGTGGACGGCCGCGAGCGTGATGCGCTCGGCCGGGTCCAGCGATGTCCGGACGACCCCGAGGGGCTCGTCAGTGGTCACGTACAGACAGTCCTCGTCCGCGTCGGCGCCCGCGTCGAGAAACTGCATCGCGAGGCGGCTCTTTCCCACGCCCGACGGGCCACGGACGAGGAGCGTCCGGCCCTCGGGCACGCCCCCGCCGAGCATCTCGTCGAGCATTTCGTCACCGGTCGACCGTGACATACCCCCTACAGGGTGCCCGAGTGACAAATAAGGTCGGCACGGCTCGGCCCCGAAAACGACGGCGGAAGGGGTTTGATCCTCGCCCCGCTATCCCCGCCAGTGACCGACCGCTACTGGACCCTCGCCGGGCGCGGCCGGGCCGCCTTCGAGATCAGGGGCTCGGAGTTCGTCGGCCACGCCGCCCCCGCGACCAGTGTCGAGGCCGCAGAGGCCTTCGTCGAAGAGATCCGCGAGGCGTACGCCGACGCGACCCACAACGTCCCGGCCTACCGCGTCCGGACCGACCCGCTCACCGAGTGGGCCTCTGACGCCGACGAACCCTCCGGATCCGCCGGGAAACCCGCGCTGAACGTCCTCCAGGGCGAGAACCTGGAGAACGTCGTCGTCGTCGTCACCCGCTACTACGGCGGGACGAAACTCGGCGTGGGTGGCCTGGCCCGCGCCTACTCACAGGGGGTCACGGTCGCCGTCGAGGACGCCGGGATCACCGAACGCCGTCCCCACGAGTCGTTCTCGATAACCGTCGAATACGACGACTCCGGCACCGTCCGTGGCATCCTCGAATCCGAGGGCGTCGAGTTCGACGCCGAGTACCGGGCCGACGTGACCTTCGACGTGCGCGTCCCGGTCGCCGACGCCGCCGCCCTCCGGGACCGCATCCGGAGCGCGACCAGCGGCCGGGCGACCATCGAGTGAGACGCGGTCACACCGCCAGCACGGTCGAACACGCTGACATATAAATAGCCGAACTGGTGTTCGGGTGCAGGTTACAGATCGGTCGTTGTATTGCGGTTTTCCAGGTGAAACCGGGGGGTTTCGACGTGCGTCGACATTCCCCACACTGTCGGGTCAGGTCGTGCGGAACGCGCGGTCGCCGGCGTCACCCAGACCGGGGACGATGAAGCCGTCGTCGTCGAGGTGGTCGTCGATGCTGACGGTGAGCAGGTCGACAGCGGGGAACTGCTCGGCGACGCGGGTGATCCCGGCCGGGGCGCTGACCGCCGAGAGGACCAGGAGGTTCTCGGGGTCGCCCGCGGCGGTGACCCGCTCCAGCACGGCGGTCATGGTCGACCCCGTCGCCAGCATCGGGTCGGCGACGATGACGGTGTCCTCGTCGGTGATCTCGGGCATCTTCTCGTAGTCCACGTCGATGGGGAACTGCCCCTCGTCGTCCATCCCGGCGCTCTCGTCGCGGCCGGCGCTGATGACACCCTGTTTCGCGTGCGGGAAGGCCTTCAGAAGCCCTTCGACGAAGGGGGTGGCCGCCCGGAGGACGTTGACGATCACCACATCGTCGAGGCCGGTGACGCGTTCGCCCATCGTGTCGGTCAGCGGCGTCTCGATCTCGACGTACTCCGTGTCCATCGCCCCGTCGATGATCTCGTAGCCACAGATGCGGCCGAGTTTCACGAGTCCTTTGCGGAAGGCGACCTGTTCGGTCTCGACACTACGCAGGTCCGAGAGCGTGTGCGTGGCGAGCGCGTGCGTGACGAGGTACGCGTCGCCGCGTCGTTCGATGGCCATACTGGCGATGTCACCGCCGACAGCATAAAATCGGACGGATCGCGGCCGCTGGCACGCTGGCCGACGGTCGTCAGTACTCGACGCCCATCTCCGCCAGCAGCGTCACGGCGGCCGCGTGCGAGGACGGCGGCCCCCGCGCAGTCACGAGGTCGCCGTCGACGGTGACGGACGTGTCGTCACCGAGGTCGGGGTCGAAATTCCCGCCGGCCGCGCGCACCTCGTCCTCGACCCAGTATGGCAGTTTTCGCCCGTCGGGCATGGTGTCGTTCTCGTCGACGATGCCCTCCTCCCAGGCGTTGGGGAAACCGGTCACGTCACGGCCCTCCACGAGGAACCCGCCGTCGGAATCGCGGGTGAACGCGAGGATGCCGGCGGCGTGACAGACGACCAGCGCCTTGCTGTCGCCCGCCTCGACCGCCGTCCGGAGCGCGGCCCGGGCGTGCCGGTCCTGGTTCACGTCCCACGCGGTGCCGTGGCCGCCGGGGAACACGACCGCGTCGTACCCGCCGGGATCGACCTGTGCCAGCGGCGTCGGGTCGGCCAGTCGTTCGTCGGATTCGGCGACTTCACGGACGTGTTCGGCGGTCTCCTCGCCGACCTCCTCGGGGTCGATCGAGCGCTCGTCGATCACCGGTTCGCGCCCGCTCGGGGTGGCGACCTCGATGTCGACTCCGGCGTCGCTGAGTGTGGTGAGCGGTTCGATACATTCCTCGCCCCAGTAACCTTCTTCGCTGACGACGAACAGTGCGGATGGCATGGACACCGAGGTAGAAGTTTCGGACGGAAAAGCCCGTCTTCCGCTCCGCTGACGACTGCCGAGGATGGGGGAAAAGCTATATTGGGTCGTACCTTACCCGTGGAGAACCGATGGAAGAGAGTGTCTCGGGGTTCAAACAGCGTGGCCGCTGGGTCGACGTGGTGGAACACGGCGAACGGATCGTGCGCGCGCTGACGGACCTCGCCGAAGACTCCGACGTCGACGCCGTCGACGAGGACGCACTGGCGGAATTCGACGACTGGCGGCCCAAATCCGACGAACGACTCGACGAAGACGTCAACGAGAAGACCGCCGAACAGGCGAGCGTCGACGAGGGCGAGGGGGAGAAGGCCGGCAAGGAACCCGACGAGGACCTCCAGAAAGCCGGCGAGAAACTCACCGAATCCTACGAGAAACTCGACGACGACCCGGACGAGGCCGTCGACAAGTGGGGCGAGTCCATCGACTACGTGGCCCGCGCCGCCGACTCGGCCGGCCGGAAGGCCCTCCGGGCCGTCGAGGGGGCCGTCTACAAGAACGTGATGACCCAGATCGCCCCCTACTACTTCGACAACGAACTCGTCTCCGCGAACCTCCAGCGCTCCGGCCGCGGCGAGGCCCCCGAGTACGTCTTCGAGGTCAACGTCAACGACGACGACCTGAAGATCCGGGTGTCGAACACACTCGCCGACTACGAGTCCTCGGTCGACCGCTGGCACGTCGACACGCCCAAAGACACCGACACCGTCGCCGCCGCCGAGGGCGTCGAACCGCCCGAGCCCAGCGACGACCTCGTCGCCGAGTCCAACGAACCCGCCCCCGAAGACGGGTGACGGCGGCGAGCAGACCCCCGACGCGGTCGCCGACCACTCTGCCGATCGGACCGCCGAGTCGCTGCGCCCGCGGTGGCCCCTATTCAAAGACAAAAATCAATTCGGTGTGCGTAAAAATACTCTCGGGTCATAACCAAACATTTGTATCCAGCGAGGCACTGTTTAGGAACGAGCACACAATGTCATCCGACGAGTCATCACCAGGGACGCCGTCCCCTAACGCGCGAAAACCGAACACGGACTGGTGGCCAAATCGGCTGGACCTCGAGATCCTCGACCAGAACGCCCGTGATGCCGGGCCGGTGAGCGACGACTTCGACTACGGCGAGGCCTTCCAGAGCCTCGACCTCGACGAGGTCAAAGCCGACATCGAGCAGGTCATCACCGAGCCCAAGGAGTGGTGGCCAGCGGACTACGACCACTACGGCCCGTTCATGATCCGGATGGCCTGGCACAGCGCCGGCACCTACCGCGCCTACGACGGCCGTGGCGGCGCCGCCGGCGGCCGCCAGCGCTTCGCCCCCATCAGCAGCTGGCCGGACAACGCCAACCTCGACAAGGCGCGCCGCCTGCTCTGGCCGGTCAAACAGAAGTACGGCCGCAACCTCTCGTGGGCCGACCTGATGATCCTGGCGGGGAACGTCGCCGTCGAGTCGATGGGGTTCCAGACCTTCGGCTTCGCCGGCGGCCGTGAGGACTCCTTCGAGCCCGACAAGGGCGTCGACTGGGGGCCCGAGGAGGAACTCGAGACCCAGGAGCGCTTCGACGAGGCCGGCGAGATCCAGGAGGGCCTGGGCGCCTCCGTCATGGGCCTCATCTACGTGAACCCCGAAGGCCCGGACGGCCAACCGGATCCGGAAGCGTCGGCGGAGAACATCCGTCAGACCTTCTCCCGGATGGCGATGGACGACCGACAGACCGCGGCGCTGATCGCCGGCGGGCACACCTTCGGGAAGGTCCACGGTGCCGACAGCACCGAGAACGCACACGGCCCCGACCCCGAGGAAGCACCCATCGAGAACATGGGGCTTGGCTGGCAGGACGGCGAGACCGCCCGCGAGGAGGGCGTCACGACGAGCGGCATCGAAGGCCCCTGGACGTCCTCGCCGACCGAGTGGGACATGGGCTACGTCGACAACCTGCTCGAGTACGAGTGGGAACCCGAGAAGGGTCCCGGCGGCGCCTGGCAGTGGACGCCCACGGAGGGCGAGGACGTCGAGGCGGCCCCGGACGCCCAGAACCCCGACGAGGAGGTCACGCCGATGATGCTGACGACGGACATCGCGCTGAAGCGTGACCCCACGTACCGCGAAATCATGGAGGACTTCCAGGAGAACCCCATGGAGTTCGGGATGTCCTTCGCGAAGGCCTGGTACAAGCTGACCCACCGCGACATGGGCCCGCCCGAGCGGTTCTCCGGCCCGGAAGTGCCCGAGGAGACGATGGTCTGGCAAGACCCCATCCCCGACGCCGACTACGACCTGATCGGCGACGAGGAGATCGACCAGCTCAAAGCCGAGATTCTCGACTCCGACCTCTCACGCACCCGGCTCGTCAAGACCGCGTGGGCCTCGGCCTCGACCTACCGCGACAGCGACAAGCGCGGCGGTGCCAACGGCGCCCGTATCCGGCTGGAACCCCAGCGGAACTGGGAGGTCAACGAGCCCGAAGAGTTGGAGACGGCCCTCGAAACGTACGAGGACATCCAGCAGGAATTCAACGAGTCCCGCTCGGACGACACCCGGGTCTCGCTGGCCGATCTGATCGTCCTGGGCGGTAACGCCGCCGTCGAGGAGGCGGCCGCCGAGGCCGGCTACGACGTCTCCGTCCCCTTCGAGCCGGGCCGGACCGACGCCACCGAGGAGCAGACCGACGCCGACTCCTTCGAGGCGCTCAAGCCGCGGGCCGATCCGTTCCGCAACTACATCCGCGACGACGTCCAGAAGCCGGCCGAGGAAGTGATGGTCGACAAGGCCGACCTGCTCGACCTGACCGCCGAGGAGCTGACGGCGCTGGTCGGGGGTGCCCGCGCACTGGGTGCGACCTACCGCGACTCCCACCTCGGCGTCCTCACCGAGGCGGAGGGCGCGCTGACCAACGACTTCTTCGTGAACCTGCTCGACATGGGCACGGAGTGGGAGCAGACCCGCGACTCGGAAACCGTCTACGAGGGCCGGGACCGCGAGACGGGTGACCTCGAGTGGGAGGCCACCCGCCTCGACCTCATCTTCGGCTCGCACGACCGGCTCCGGGCCATCGCGGAGACCTACGCGGCCGAGGACGGCGAGGAGATGCTCGTCGAGGACTTCGTCGACGTCTGGACGAAGGTCATGCGGGCCGACCGCTTCGATCTGGAGTAAGCGGCGGTCAACCGGCGTCCTGTAGCCGGAGTGAACTTCTTTCAGTTCTGCCGCTGTAGCCCGGAGCACCTGGACCGTCTCTCAGATCGTCACGCATGGACAGACACGACTCAGCTGCGAGAACTGAAACGCGGTGTCGTCCGGTTCGTGGCCTGGATCACGATCAGTCCGCTCCTCGATCGGGGCGACCTGTCGACGACACTGCTGGAGGGAGCGGTGACGGCACTCCTTTTCGTCGGCCTCGGTCTCGTTTTCGACTGGCGACGCCGGATCGAGTCAGAGCGAGGGCGCGGCTAGGACGTAGTCGTCCCCGTCGGTTCGGTCACCGCCGTCACGCCTCGTCGAACAGCCCCGTCGAGAGGTATCGCTCGCCGGTGTCCGGCAGGATCACCACGGTCACTTCCTCGGGGTAGTCCCGGGCCACGTCGAACGCCGCGGCCGCCGCCGCGCCGCTGGAGACCCCGACGAGCAGACCCGCCTCCCGGGCCAGTCGTCGGGTGGTCGCTTTCGCGTCGTCCTCGTGGATCGTCCGCACCTCGTCGATCACGTCCGGGTCGAGGGTGTCGGGGACGAAACTCGGCCCGATGCCCTGGATGCCGTGTGAGCCGCCCTCGCCCTTCGAGAGGATGGGTGACCCCGCGGGCTCGACCGCGACCGAGCGCAGTGAGGCGCCGCGGTCCTCCTCGATGTGTTTCGAGACGCCCGTAATCGTCCCGCCGGTGCCGACGCCGGCGACGACGGCGTCGACCGCGCCGTCGGTGTCCGCCCAGATTTCCGGGCCGGTCGTCTCGCGATGGGCGCGGGGATTGGCGTCGTTCTCGAACTGCTGGGGCACGAACCCGTCGTCGGCCTCTGCCAGCAGTGCCTCGGCGCGGTCGATCGCGCCCGACATCCCGTCGTCGGCCGGCGTGAGTTCCAGGTCCGCGCCCAGCGCCCGGAGCAACTGGCGGCGCTCCTCGCTCATGGACCCGGGCATGGTCAGCGTCACGTCGTACCCCTTCGCAGCGCAGACGAACGCCAGCCCGATGCCGGTGTTGCCGCTCGTGGGCTCGACGACGTGGGTGTCCTCGTCGACCAGTCCCTCGTCTTCGGCCTGTGCGATCATCTCGCGGGCGATCCGGTCTTTGACGGAGAAGGGGTTGGCCGCCTCGACCTTGGCGTAACAGTTCGGCGCGAACGCCGAGAGATCGACCAGCGGGGTCTCACCGATCAGCTCCGTCGCCGATCCGGCGGCTTCGACCGCACCTGTACTCCGCGCGTCGTCGGACAGACTCGTCTCACTCATAGTATCGCCGTGGCTCGGTCGTCACACGAGGAGTCGTCGCCGCGTCCCCCTCAACCGACACCCAAAACAGTGCGGGGGACGACCCTCGCTCCCCCGTTCGGGTCACCAGTCCCGTTCGATGGAGAACCCGCCACAGTCCGGGCAAACCTGTCGCCGGGCCTCGTACTCTGACCCACAGCGTTGACACTCGTACTCCCCGTGCTGACCGGCGAACCGCCGTAGTCGTTCGAGTACCACTGCCCCCACCTACCATCCACTGTCCACGCCATCACGTATAATGATTCGGCAACCACGGCGCAAAAAACGATGTATACCGCCGTGCCGAGCGCCCGATGACGGCAGCTTATTACGCGTGCCCGCAGTAGCCGTCTATCGAATGGTCGCTGGAGGCACGCTCGCGACGTTTCTGGTCGCCGGAGCCGCAAGTCTGTTCATGGCGTGGGCCATCGGCGCGGGGTCGTCGGGGTCGACGCCGTTCGCCCCGGCGGTCGGTGCCAACGCCATCTCGGTCATGCGGGCCGGCTTCATCGTCGGCCTGCTCGGGCTGGCCGGGGCCGTCCTGCAGGGCGCGAACGTCACCGAGGCGGTCGGCCGGGAACTCATCCTGAACGTGACGCTCTCGCCCACCGCAGCCGTCGTCGCGCTCATCACCGCGGCGGTGCTGGTCGCCATCGGCGTGTTCGCCGGCTACCCCATCGCCACCGCCTTCACCGTCACCGGCGCGGTCGTCGGCGTCGGGCTGGCGCTGGGCGGCGACCCCGCCTGGGCCAAGTACCAGGAGATCGTCGCGCTGTGGGTCGCCGTCCCCTTCGCCGGCGGCGGCATCGCCTACGGAACCGCCAGGACGCTCCGGGACGAACGGGTCCCCGAGTCGATAGCGGTCCCCCTGCTGGCCGGCGTCGTCGGCGCGATCCTCGCGAACGTCCGGTTCGTCGTCCTCGGACCGCCCGGCGAAGCCGCGTCGCTGACCGGCGTCGCCGCCACCGCACTCCCCGACTTCTCGTCGCTGCTCGTCTACGTCGGCGCGACGCTGGCGGCCGCGACACTCGTCGCCGTCGTCCTCTGGTGGGACCTCCGCGGGAACCCCGAAGCCGGCCAGCGCCACTTCCTGCTCGCGCTCGGTGGATTGGTCGCGTTTTCCGCCGGTGGCAGTCAGGTGGGTCTGGCGCTCGGCCCCCTGCTTCCCCTGCTCGACCCCTTCGAGATTCCGCTCGTCGCGGTCCTGCTGGGCGGCGGGCTCGGCCTCCTGCTGGGATCCTGGACCGGCGCGCCCCGGATGATCAAGGCGCTCAGCCAGGACTACTCGGCGCTGGGGCCGCGCCGCTCCATCGCCGCGCTCATCCCCTCCTTCGCCATCGCCCAGACCGCCGTCTTCTTCGGCATCCCCGTCTCCTTCAACGAGATCATCGTCAGCGCCATCATCGGGAGCGGCTTCGCCGCCGGCGGGAGCGGCGTCAGCGGCGCGAAGATGGGCTACACCGTCCTCGCGTGGATCGGGTCGCTCGTCCTCGCCTTTACCCTGGGCTACGGCGTGTTCACCGCCGTCGACGTACTGCTGGCCTGATCGGTCGGAGTCAGCTTTTTTCGCTTCCACACCGTACCACGCCCGTGATCCCCTACTGCGACACGCCGGGCCAGTCCGTCGCGGCCGCCGTCGTCGGCGGTTTGCTCGGGACTGTCATCGCGCTCGCCGTGGGTTTCGATCTCGCGGCCGGCGTCGTACTGGCGGGCCTGCTGGGTGGCCTCGCGGATCTGGCCGCCCACGTCGTCCGCGGCGACGACCAGTTCCGGGCCGCCATCGCGCAGTTGCGTGGCTAGCCCGCCTCGACGGGAACTCCGACGTCGCGAAAGATCGTTTTCGCCCGCTCGAACGCCTCCTCGCCGTGGTCGAGCCACAACGACGGCAGCATGACGTACCGCTTCTCGCGCTCCCCGTCGCGGTCGTAGTGAACGACGAACCGCGGCCGGGTGAGGCCAGTCGTTCCCTCCGTGGCCGTGACGCGCACCACGTCGCCGAGCGGAATCGCCTCGTCGCTCGTGAACCCTCAGAGGGAGTTGCCGACCCGAGCGAGCACGACCACGAGGGCCACGCCGCCGAGAATCAACCAGGGGTCCTGGTACTCGCCCGAGAGGAGCAGCGAGAGCGGCGTCCCGACCGCGACCAGCACGGCGACGACGGACGCCCAGAACAGGAGCCGGTTCCCCTCGTGGAGCCGGCGGGCGTACCCGCGGATACTCGACTCGATGCGCAGGGTGCCCCCGTCGAGGTAGCACCGACCACGCTTCGTCCGGAAGGAGGGCATACTCGACCGTTGTGGCAACGAGCCAAATTGAGCTGTGCTGGTCACACCGCAGGGCACTTCGGTCGCCCCCTCACTCGCCGCGCTCATCCCCTCCTTCGCCATCGCTCAGACCGCCGTCTTCTTCGGCATCCCCGTCTGCTTCAACGAGATCGCCGTCTCGGCGGTCGTGTGACGGCAGCGGCTCTCTCGGTGTCCCGTCAGTGAGCCAGCTCCCGGGACTCCGTCACGTCGTCGCCCCGGACGGTCGCGGCCTGCAAGGTGACCGTGACGGTCGTCCCGCGGTCGGTCACTGCGAAATCGAGGTCGCCGTCGGATTTCGTCACGATCCAGTTGACCAGCCAGAGACCTGCCCCGCTGCTGTGTTCGAGGGCGGTTTCAGTGAGCCGGTCGAGAACGGCGATCTCGCTGTCGGGGATGCCCGGCCCGTCGTCGGTGACGGCGATCTCGACCGTCTCGCCGGTTTTCTCTATCGAAATCTCGACGGTCGGCGCCCCCTCGTTGTGCACGACGGCATTCTCGACCAGGTTCTCCACGGCGACCTCGAGATCCTCGTGGGCGCTGACCCAGGCTTTGGCCGGACCGCTCGTCTCGATCGACGCCGACGGGTACTGCTCGCGCATCTCCGCTGCGATGCCGTCGACGAGCGTCCGGCTCTCGACCGTCAGCTGGTGGCTATCGGCCTCGATGATGCGCATGATGCGGCGCGCCTTCTCGCTCGTCTCGATGAGTTCGTTGCTCCGGTCACGGATCGTGTCAGCGAACTCGGTCAGCTGGCCGTCGCCTCGCCGGGCGATCTCCTCGGCGTTTCCCCTGATGACCGTGAGCTCGTTCCGGAGATTGTGTCGCACGATGCGGTTGTAGACCTGCCTGTGGCGGTCGAGTTCCTGTTCGCGACGCTTCAGCGCGCTCACGTCCCGCAGCACGATCACCGTCCCGGTCTGTTGCCCTCGCTCGACGATGGGCGTCGTCGTCGCGGAAAAGTGTCTGACGGTCCCGTCGTCGAGGATCTGCACGTCCGTCGTCCGCTCCTCGCAATCGCGGTAGTGTTCGAGGAGCCCGGGATAGTCGGCGAACACGGCCGAGACGCGCTTCCGAATGGGATCCGAGGCCAGCAGGGACCGGGCGGCGGGGTTCGCGTCGACGATCCGCCCCTCGACGTCGGCCGTCAGCACCGCGTCCGGCATCGTTTCGACGGCCGTCCGCCGGCCGATGGGTACCAGCTCGAACAGGTCGTGACGGAACAGCGCAAGCCCCCAGACGGCACTCCCAACCAGGAACCCCACCGGCGTGACGTCGACGTACGGCGGGAACGGCCACGGCCAGACGTTCTTGAGGAAGAAATCGAACGCGCCGAGCGTGCCGACGAGCCACCCCAGAAACAGCAACGTCACTTGCCGTCGGTGAAACCCGCTCGAACCTGGCAGCTCGCGGAACAACACCACCGCGGCACCGATACTCAGCGACAGGACGTAGACGACGTGAATCGGATACCACGGCCCGAGTCCGAACTGGCGGAATCCCGCCGCCGTCACGACCGACCCGCTCGTGTACACCAGGTGGTGCCAGGGGCTGGTCACGGCGAGTGCGACGGTACAGGCGGGGATCACGAGCACTGCCGCAACCGGTTTCGACCACAGTCCGATCCGGCGTCGGCGGACGAACTCCGCGACCAGCAACGCCCAGCCGAGGATCGTCACGTTCACGGCCGTGAGTTGTCCGACGACCGAGACGAACTGGACGCCCGGGTCGCCGACCAGCGCGCGAAGGCCGCTCGCCAGCGACCAGCATCCGATGCCGACGACCGCCACGACGAATCCCCGCACCCCCGGCTTGCTCCTGTGCTTGCTCGCGCCGGCGATCAGTCCGAACGCCGGAATCGCGACGCTCGCGAGCCCCACGCCGACCACGTCCGCAGCCCCAACCATCGTGTCCCGATAGGTATCTCTCTACTGATGAGTGCTGGGTGGATATCGAGCGCGGAAACGGGCGTCACTCGGGCTGGGTTTCGGGCTGGGGTTCGTCGTCCGTCTCGTCGACGTGTGGTTCGCCGGGCTGGGGCTTGCGAGTGACCAGCGCTTTCATGATGCGGGTGTTCTCGACCTGCTCGACGCGGATCTCGACGCCGTCGTACTCGATCTCCTCGCCCTCCTCGACGAGGCGGCCCGCGAGGTTGAAGATGAAGCCCGCGATGGTCTCGAACTCCTCGCCCTCGGGGATGTCGATGTCCAGGGCCTCGTTGACCTCCTCGATGTTGACCTCGCCTTTGACGATGGCGCTGTCGTCGCCGACGAATTCGATGGGTTCCTCCTCTTCTCCCTCCAGAATCTCGCCGACGATCTCCTCGGTGAGGTCCTCCATCGTCACCAGTCCCTCGGTCGTCCCGAACTCGTCGATGACGACGACCATGTGGAGGCGTTCGTCGCGCATCTCGGCGAGCAGGTCGTCGACGTTTTTGGACTCGGGGACGTGCAGGGTCGGCTCGATCAGGTCCTCCAGTTCGAGGTTCCCGTCGGCCACACCGCCGTAGTTGCGGTCACGGACCAGATCACGGATGTGGACGACCCCGATGACGTTGTCGAGACTCCCCTCGTAGACCGGGAGCCGGGCGTGGCCCGACTGGACACACTGCTCCATGGCCTCCTCGACGGTGGCGTCTTTCGAGATAGCGTCCACGTCCAGCCGCGGTGTCATGACCTCCTTGGCGATGGTGTTGTTGAACCGGAGCGTGCGCTGGAGCATCTCCCGTTCCTCCTCGTCCAGCACGCCCTCGCGCTCGCCCGTCTCGATGATGTCGCGGATCTCCTGGCGGGTGACGTAAGAGGTCTCGATGGCGGTCTGGCCGCCGGTGACGCGGTTGACCTGCTGGGTGAGAAAGTCGAAGACGACGATCAGCGGCCACAGCACGCGCTCGGCGAACTTCAGCGGGCGGGCGATGGTCAACGCCCACGATTCGGTGTTCTCGACCGCGTAGCTCTTGGGGGCGCTCTCCCCGAACAGCAGGACCAGCGCGGTGATCCCGAACGTCGAGACGGCGACGGCGACGCCCTGGTTGAAGTAGATCGCCAGCAACCCGGTCGTGATCGAGGTCATCGCGATGTTGACCAGATTGTTCCCGACCAGGATCGTCACGAGCAGGCGGTGTGGATCCGCTTTGAGGTTCTCCAGCGTCTTCGCTGCGGGAACGCCGTCCTCGACGAGCGCGTCGACGCGGTGGGCCGCCAGCGAGAACATGGCGATCTCCGACGAGGAGAAAAACGCCGACAGCACGAGCAAGAGGAAGACGACCGCGATCCCGACGCCGGTGACGAGACTGTCGGTCAACTGCACGCCCAGCACCTGTGCCGCGACGGGCAGGGGTTCGATCAGCGGCGCGACGGCCGAGGCTGCGCCCATTACCCGCTGACTTTGCCGTCGGCGGGATTAAGACTTGTCATCGCCGTAATGCGCGCCATCCCGCGATTTCGGCGCTTTCGACCCCGATTCCGGACGCGTTCCGGCGAGCGTCCGTGCGGTCGCGGCACGAACGCCCGAAGGGCTTACCCGGGTCTCGCTCCAATGACCCACCGATGAGCGACCCGGAAATCACACTCTACCGCCTGCAGGCGTGTCCGTTCTGTGAACGCGTCGTCCGCAAGCTCGAGGCCTACGACCTCGACTACCGGTCGCGGTTCGTCGAACCGATGCACTCCGACCGGGACGTGGTCAAACGCATCTCGGGCAAGCGAACCGTCCCCGCCATGGTCGACGAGGCCACCGGCGTCACGATGTCCGAAAGCGCCAACATCGTCGACTATCTCGACCGCACCTACGGGGACGCCGACGAGACCGGAGGTGCCGCCTGATGGCGATGGGACTCGACTTCGAGGTCGTCGACCTCACCGACACCGACCACCCCGAAGAAGGCGAGCAGGCCCCCGACTTCGAACGCCCCCTCGTCAACCACGAGTACTGGGAAGATACTGCGCTGTCGGACCTCACCGCCGACGGCCCAGTCCTCCTGCTCTTTCACACCATGGACGGGGCTTTCCCGACGACCTACATGTGGAACGAGATTCGCGACCGCCAGTGGGGCCACCGGGAGCGTGACGACGACCTGACCGTCGTCGGCCTCTCGGTCTCCTCGCCGTACGAACACAAGCAAACCGTCCAGGAACGCGGGATCGAGGACGCCGACTACCGCCTGTTCTCGGACCCGCAAAACGGCGTGGCCGAGCAGTACGACATCGCCCACGACCTCGACGGGATGGCCGGCGTCAGCGAACCCCGGCCCGCCGTGTTCCTGCTCGACGCCGAACGCGTGATCCAGTACGCCTGGGTCGCCGACGAGTGGCCCGAGTTCCCCGACTACGACGCGGTCGAGGCCGCCATCGACGACCTCTGAGACGACGCCGGGACCGCTCGCCACTCGATCCGTGCGTCGAACGATTTCTCGCGTCGAGTATGACACTCTCTCGTATGCCAACGCCGACCGATCCGGCTCCGTGTGCCGAGGGCGAAGACCTCTACGAGTGTCTGGACTGTGGCGCGCGGTGCTGTTCCGCCGAGCGACTCACGTCCTGTCCCGACTGTGACGGTCGGGTCGAGAACCTCACCGAACCCCGATCGGAGTGACTCGCCATCCCCGCGCTTTTGGCCGTCGCCGTTCGAGTGTCGGATATGTCCGTCGACGACGCGGCCAGTGCACTTGCCGCCGGCGACCTCGTGGTTTACCCCACCGAAACCGTCTACGGCCTCGGTGCGGACGCCACCGACGCCGACGCCGTCGAACGCGTCTTCGAGGCCAAGGGCCGGGACCGCGACAAACCCGTGTCGCTGGCCGTGCCCGACATCGAGACCGCCCTGGAGTACACCGTCCCGACCGCCGACGAGCGGGCGTTCATGCACGAGTTCCTGCCCGGTCCCGTGACGGTGCTGGTCGACCGCAAAGACGTGGTGCCGGACGTACTCACCGCCGGCGGCGAGCAGGTCGGCGTGCGCGTGCCCGATCACGAGATGGCGCTGGAACTCCTGGACGCGTTCCACCCGGTTACCTCGACGAGTGCCAACGTCAGCGGGACCGGCAGTGTCCGCGAACTGGCTGAACTGGGCGAGCCGATCCGCGAGGCCGCCGCGGTCCTCCTCGACGGCGGGGAGACTCCGGGCGGCGGCAGTACCGTCGTCGACGTCGAAGCCGGCGAGATTCACAGGCGGGGGCCGGTGGCCGACGAGATCGAAAGCTGGCTGTAAGACGACCTTTGTACGTCGTCGGGCGCGCCTCCGGGGTCCCACTCTCTGCTCACGGGCGGCGAAGCCGCCCGTTCGCACGGTATGTGGGACCTTCGATCCCGCACTACTCGCAAAAAGCTCGAGCAAAAACGGACCGCTCACTCACTGCCTCGCGGGTCGTGCCTCCCCGCTCGGCTTCCGGAGACGCTCCTTGCAGTCGCGTCTCCCTGCTCACGGCTCCCTGCGGTCGCCGTTCGCTAGTTCGGAGATTCTTCCTGCGGTCGAATCTCCCTACCGCTCCTCGACCGGCACGAACTCCTCGTCGGTCGAGCCGATGTAGCGGCCACGCGGGCGGATCAGCCGGTTGTCCTCGTACTGTTCGAGGACGTGGGCGATCCAGCCGCCGACGCGGCTCATCGCGAAGATGGGCGTGAAGATGTCGACCGGGATACCCATCTGGTAGTACGTCGACGCCGAGTAGAAGTCGACGTTCGGGGCAAGGCCCTTTTCGTCTTTCATCCAGTCCTCGATCGAGGTGGAGTACTCGAACCACCTCAGCGAGCCAGCGGCCTCGCCGAGGGCCTTGGACTTGTCCGAGAGGATGCGGGCCCGGGGGTCCTTGACGTTGTAGACGCGGTGGCCGAAGCCGGGGACGCGCTCGCCGGCTTCGAGCTTGTCCTTGGCCCACTCGACCGGCTCCTTGCCGGACTCGTCGAGGTCGAGCAGGGCCTCCATCACGTCCTGGTTCGCACCGCCGTGCAGCGAGCCCGAGAGTGCGCCGATCCCGCCCGGAATGGCCGAATGCAGGTCCGCGAGCGTCGAGGAGATCACCATCGAAGAGAACGTCGAGGCGTTCAGTCCGTGGTCGGCGTGGAGCACGAGCGCCATGTCGAACGTCTCGGCGAGCACCTCGTCGGGCTCCTCGCCGTTGAGCATGTACAGGAAGTTCTCGGCGTGGGTGAGGTCCTCCCGGGGCGCGACCGGCTCCTCGCCGTCGCGGATCCGGGTGAACGCCGCGATGATCGTCGGGATCTTCGCGGTGATGCGCCGCCCCTTCCGGAGGTTGGCGTCCCGATCCTGGGGATCGGCCTCGGCGTCGGGGTCGTGTGCCGAGAGACTGGAGACGGCTGTCCGCAGCGCGGCCATCGGGTTCTCGTCGGCCTCGGCCAGCGAGCGCACCAGGTCGTACACGTCGTCGTGCAGGTCCCGCTCGGCGCTCATGGCCTCGGTGAATTCGGCGAGCTCCTCGCTGTTCGGGAGGCGGCCGTGCCACAGCAGGTACAGCACTTCCTCGTAGCTCGCGTCACGCGCCAGATCGTCGATCGAGTAGCCCCGGTAGATGAGTTCGCCGGCATCACCGTCGATGTAACTCAGTTCCGACTCGGCGACCAGGACACCCTCAAGCCCTTTCTTGAGCTCGTCGGACATACCCCCCGGTTCTCTACCTGCCGGGAAAAGCATTATCTTTTGGCCGGGACATGCAATCCGCCCGCCGGGGATGGACTGGACGGGCGAATAAAATACACGCTAAAATGTTAAAACTATCCACCTTGTGGCGATAATGTTGGGTGATTGGACTGTAGCTGGCGCGGGACGGCCCGCCCCTCTGAGCCCGCGCGCCGCCCGGACCGGTTGGGGATTTGACACCGAACTGGCGGTGGCTGTCGCCGGGCAACGCTTTTCCCTCGGCGACGAGGAGCCTCGGGTATGGCAGTCGACGACGTCGAGTACGAGCCGGTCAGCGTCAAGGAACTGCTGGCCGAGATGAAAGACACCGCGGAACTGCTGATCGACCTCTCGTACTCGGCGGTCCTGCTCGGCTCCGACGAGGTGGCCGAGGAGGTGCTGGAACTGGAAGCCAAGATGGACGTGCTCCAGTTGCGCGCCCGGATGGGCCTGCTCATGGCCGCCCGTAATCCCGCGGACGCCGAGGCGCTCGCCCCCGTCCTCGGGGTCGTCGGGGCCGCCGAGAAAGTCTCCGACGCCGCCGGCGACATCGCCAAGGTCGTGCTGGAGGACATCGGCCTCCCCGACGCCATGCGGGCCACCCTCCCCGAGGCCGTCGAGACGGTCGTGCGCGCCGTCGTCGTCCCGGATTCGCCCTTCGCCGACCGCACGCTCGAAACTATCAACCTCGAAACCGAGACCGGCGTCCGCGCCATCGCCATCCGCCGCGAGGGCGAGTGGCTGTTCAATCCCGGGCCGGAGACCACGCTCCGACCCGACGACGTGGTCATCTTCCGGGGCTCGGAGGAGGGCATCGCCGGCGTCTACGAGGACGCTACCGGCCAGGCGTACGTCCCGCCCGAACCCCCCGAACCGGGGATCGACGACCTCGAACGCGCCGTGGACTCCATCGTCCACATGAAAAACATGAGCGAACTCGCCGTCGATCTGGCCTACGGCGCGGTGCTGTTCGATTCGGACGCCGTTGCCGAGGAAGTGCTGGAACTGGAAGCCGAGGTCGACGCCCTCCAGTCCCGCTTCGAGGCCTGGACCCTTCAGGCCGCCGGCCGCGTCGACGACCCCGTGAATCTCCGGGGACTCGTCCAGCTCGCCAGCGCGACCGAGGTCATCAGCGACGCCGCCCTGGAGATCAGCGAGGGCGTGTTGCGGGGGCTGGGCACCCACCCCGTCGTCGCCGAAGCAGTCAGAGAATCCGACGAGGTGATCGTCCGGCTGACCGTCGCCCCCGACAGCGACCTCGCGGGCGTCACGCTCGGGGAGAAGATGGTCAAGACCGAGACCGGGATGCGCGTCATCGCCGTCCGACGCGGGCGCACCGAGAGCGAACGCACCGGCCGCGAGGGCGGAAGCTGGGTCATCTCGCCCGGCCCGGAGACCGAACTCCATCCCGGCGACGTGTTGATCGCGAAGGGTACCCGTTCGGGGGCCGACCGGCTGGCCGATCTGGCCGGCGACGAACCTGAAGACGGCTAGAGCGTCTTCGAGAGTCGATACGCCTCGCGCAGCACCAGCGCCGCCGTCACCAGCGCGCCCAGCCCCGTCGCGAGGACGAACGCCAGGGCCACGTAGTACAGTGGCGACCGACTCACACCGGGCACGACGACGAAGAACGTGAACACCGCGGTCGTGAACACGAAGCCGAAGATGAACCCGCGGAAGGCGTTGTCCCGGACGTTCAGCGCTTCGATCATCGCTGCCTTCCCGCCCGGGCGGTCGGGGCGGGTGTCCTCCCACCCGGCCTCGGCGTCTGCCGTCGTGCCCGCCTCGGGGCCGGCCTCCGACGCGGCCCCGTTCGCGCTACTCGCGGGACCGCCGTCCGGACTCGCGGGTGCGTCAGCGTCGTCTGTCACACTCTCGCTAGCGACTCCCCGGGCAAAATCGCGTCGGTCTTCGTCCGGATTCCGGCAGGGCGTGGAGCATATCGAATCTCCTAAGACCGTGCAACCGCGCTGTGGTGATAATGACCAGCCTCGGCACGGCGACTGCGGCCCCCGGCGAGATCGATACCGGGCGCCTATTCGTCGGCGAGACCCGTGACGGCACCGAGGTCGGACTGCCGGTCGCGGTCGTCAACGGTGCCGACAGCGGGAAGACCCTCTACGTGCAGGCCGCCAGCGACGGCGACGAACTCAACGGCGTCGGCGTGATCCAGCGACTCGTCCCCCGACTCGACCCCGACGAGATCGCCGGCACCATCCTCATCGTCGGCATCGTCAACTACCACGCCTTCCAGGTCGCCGAACACCGCAACCCGGTCGACGACACGAAGATGAACCGGACCTACCCCGGCGACGAACGCGGCACCTCGAGCGAGCGCATCGCCGCCGCCACCTTCGAGGCCGCCACCCGTGCCGACCTCATTCTCGACCTCCACCAGGGCTCGACCTCCCGGATGATCGAGGAGTGTCGCGTCCGCTGTGGCCCGCGCCACCGCCTCCACGACGAGTGCCTCGAACTCGCGAAGGTCTTCGGCTGTGGCTACATCCTCGATCAGAAAGGCCCCGACGGCCAGCTCGCCCGCGCCGGTCCCGACGACGGCGTCCCCACTATCGACCCCGAACTGGGGGGCTGTGTCGGCTGGGACGACCACTCCATCGAAGTCGGCGTCCGGGGCGTCCAGAACGTACTGGCGTACTACGGCTTCACCGACGAGACCCACGTCCCCGAACCCCAGACTCGGGCCACCGGCTTCGAGCAGTACGGCGCGCCCGCTGGCGGCCTCGTCACCTTCCACAAGGACCTCGGCGACCGCGTCGCCCGCAACGACACCCTCTTCGAGGTCACCGACGTGTTCGGCCAGTCCAAGGCCGAAGTCACCGCCGACTCCCAGGGCGTGTTCTGGCGCACCCGCCGCCTCCCGCAGGCCGCCACCGGCGAGTACGTCTGCTCGGTGGGGACGGACGTGGATTCCTACTAAGTCCCCCACTTTTTACGTCGGGGGGTGCGCGTGGCGCACCCCCCATCGCAAAAACTTGGGGAAAAACACGGGATTCGCGCCAGCGGCGCGAATCCCGGGAACCGGCGCGCTCCGCGCGCCGGATGCTGGTGCCGACCGCAACCGCCCCGCGACCGCAACCGCCCCGCACCGCCGCAGAAAGTACGTACCGCTGACAGCTACAGCACCCGCATGGACTGGGATCGGGGGATGGCAGTACTGGCCATCGGCGCTGTCATGCTCGTCGGCGCGGCCGGCGGCGGCTTCGTCGTCTTCGATTCCGAGTACGTCCACGACCTCCAGAACGACGCCGCGGTGTTCGACGCCTCGACGGAGGGACATCTCCAGTACGCGAACCTCTCGGAACGCGGGCAGACGGCCGTCGACCGAACCATCGAACGCGGCGAGTACGTCGTCGAAGACGAGTCCGAGACTGCACCCGAGTTCATGTATATCGATGATGGCGTTGGCCGGTACGTGATCCAGCGCGACGGCCGTGCCTACGAGATCACGACGCACCGGGAAGGGCCCGGGATGGGGCTCCTCTGGTTCCCTGCGATGTTCGTCTTGCTTCCGCTGGGGATGGCGGGGGCCGCATTCGTCGTGGCCGGGATCATTCTCGTCGCGTTCGATGCGTACCGACGGCGAACCGCGGACCGACCCCCTGCCGAGGACTGACCGCTCTCATCGCTCGGGATGGGTCGGCCCATCGAACCCACCTCTCACCAGCGGCTTCGCAATGTGCCGTCGCGCACACGGCGGGACTTCGTACCAGCCCACTTCGAGGTCGCGCTCGACCGTGCGCTCGACCTTCCCCTCTGCCCCGGTCCCGCAGTCCCGACAGCGATACCCCGCGTTCGCGCCCGCGCTCTCCATCGACCGCCCGCACTCGGGGCAGTCCGGCGTGACGAGTTCCGTGGTCTCGAGGCCCCGAACCGCGAACTTCTCCAGTTTGCAGGTTTCATCGCTGACCTCCCCACAGACGGTCACGCGGTCGCCGACCCGGAGCGCGCGCACGCGGTCACGGAATCGCTTGGTCGGCTCGAACGCCGCACACTGGAGGGGAGCGACCGCGGAATTCGGGAACCCGAGCGCGAAGAAGACGTGCCCGCCCTCCCGGGTTTCGGGACCCTCGACCACCTCGCCGGTGACGCGGACGGCCCGATCCTCGGTGATCTCGCCCGGCCCGACAGTTTGCAGGTGCTGGTCGGTCCCCTGATTCGTGACGAACGTCGCCCGGCGGGCGACGGGTTCGCTCTCGATGGCCTCGGCGGCCGCCTCGACGCGCTCGCGGTCGTCACCGCGGATGCCGTACAGCACCGGGCCTGGCGTGTTCGGGACACAGACCGCCTCGCCCTCGCCGCGGTCGACCGTGTCCCAGATGTCGGGGTAGAACTCCTCGGCCACCGAAAAGACCGATTCTGGCTCCACGTCGCGCTCGCTCCCCCAGCGGTCGCGCTCGCGGTAGGTCAGGCACTCGTAGGTCCAGTCCGCGGGCTGGGCCACGGGGCCTCTATCGCCCAGCCCGGCCCACGCGCCGGCGGCCGCGCTCGCACCGACGAGGCCGCGGCCGTTCCCCCAGCCCCGGTGGCGGTACCCACCCGATTCGAGGGGTTCGCGCACGTCGGTCTCCGGATCGAGAATCTCCCGGATCGCTCGCCGGGGCAGGGTCCGAAGCCAGTCCGACTTCGCGCCGAGGTCGTCGGTGACGGCGACCACGCCCGGATTGGTCCGGTCGTCGCCGGTCTCGGCGGTTTCCTCGACCAGGGCCGTCGCCAGTTCGAAGGCCTCGTCGACGCCGAGGTCACAGTGGACCGCCAGCGCGGCGTTGCCCCGTGTCTTGTACTCGACGGCCGGATTCAGCCGGACCAGGAGCAGACGCTCCACGTGCCCGCCCGCGCGACGGACCCGCTCGGCCAGCACGGCGGCGGCGTAGGTCGTACACATCCCTCGCGTCCGGGAATCGGTGTCGTCCAGCCCGACGATGGTCACGACCGCCCCTTCCGGGTCGGCGGAGTAACGCGTTTCGCCAAATCTTAGTATATCAATCTATCGCCGATGGACTTCGAAAACCACCGGACGGGGCGTGTCCCGCCGTCACAAACGTTTTTATGTGAGGGATTACTAAAGTGTCCCTGATGTCACGATCCGCACTGGTCGGTAACGTCACCGCGATGTTGCGGGACGCGGGATTTCTCGTGAGCGACCGGTGTGCGATCCGGCCCAAGAGCTTCGACGTCGCGGCCCGCCGCGGTGAAGACACGGTACTGGTGAAGATTCTCGGCAACATCGACGCTTTCGACGCCAAGACCGGCGCGGAGATGCGCCGCCTCGGCGAGTACCTGCGAGCGACGCCCGTCGTCATCGGGTTGCGGACTCGCGACGAGGAGCTCAAGCCCGGTGTCGTCTACTTCCGCCACGGCGTTCCGGTCCTCTCCCCCGACACCGCGATGGACCTGTTCGTCGAGGAGGTACCGCCGCTGATCTACGCCGCGCCCGGTGGCCTCTACGTCAACATCGACAGCGAGGTGCTGGCCGACGTCCGCGAGGACCGGGACTGGTCGCTGGGCCGTCTCGCCCAGGAACTCGGCGTCTCCCGCCGCACAGTATCCAAGTACGAGGACGGCATGGACGCCTCCGTCGACGTGGCGACCCAGCTCGAAGAGCTGTTCGAGGCCCCACTCACCTCGCCCGTCGACGTGATCGACGGGGCCGACGAGGTCCGCGAGGACGAGCCGATGCCCGAGGACCCCGAGGTCGACCCCGACGACGAGCCCGTCGTCGCCGTCCTCACCCGCGTCGGCTTCGACGTGCACCCGACTGACCGCGCGCCGTTCAAGACGATCAGCGAGGACGAGCGCCGCGAGTCGCGTATGCTCACCGGCCACTCGGAGTTCACCGAGACTGCCGAGAAACGCGCCCGGATCATGTCCTCGGTCGGCCGGGTCACCCGGACCACCTCGATCTACGTCGTCGACCGCGCCCGGCAAGAATCGGTCGACGGCACCGCTCTCATCGAGCGCGAAGAGATCGAGAACATCCGCGACGTGGAAGACCTCAAGGACCTGATCAAGGAACGGGCCGACGAGACGCCGGCCTGACGGCGGCCGCGTCTGGTTCTGCTACTCGCGTTGCTCGCGGAGAGCCAACCGCGCCAGGGCCGACCGGATCCGCGACCGATACCGCCGGTCGACGAGCCCGGCGAACAGGATGGTGGCGGCGACGACCATCGCCGCGACGTTGGTCAGGAGCCAGCCGATCTCCAGCCCGTACAGGCCGTTGTCCAGCGGCACCAGCAATCGGACGCCGCCGGTCAGAAAGTCCAGACAGAGGTGTGAGACGACGCCGATGATCGCCGCCCGCCGGGAGCCAAACAGTGAGAGGACGGCGACGAGAATCGCACCGAACAGCAGGGAGTGCATCACGCCCCGGTGGAACCAGACGACGCCATCGAGGTACCCGAGTCTGACCAGCGGGGTGAAGACGAATTTGTCCGCGTCCGGTATCGACGCCGCGAGAACAGCGACGAAGTATGGCTCCGGCCGGCGCTCGCGCAACAGTAGATAGACCAGCGCCATGCTGAGCAGGATGTGCGCACCGTCCGCGACCATATCCTTGATTGTCCTGTCAGGGTATATAGTATCGGGTTCGCCCGTGGTCGCTACCGGGCGCACGGACCGCGAAACGCCGCCGCGACCGGCGTCGGCCGCCTGGCGCCACGGGCGCGCAGGCGACCTGCCCGTGACGCCGGAGAATCAGGCGTAGGTCTCTTCGAGGTACTCCACGATGTCGTCGGACTCGGGCATCCCCTCGACGCCGTTGTCCGGGTCGACCAGCACGGGAACGCCGGTCTGGCCGCTGACTTCCTGCACCTCGGTCCGCTCGTCGTGACTCCGCGGGACCATGTGGGACTCGTAGTCCAGACCCAGCTCGTCCAGCTTCTCGATGACCTTCGCACAGTACGGACAGCCCTCCAGCTCGTAGAGTTCGAGGTTTGCCATCGCCGTCCGTAGGGCGCACAGCCACAAAGACCCAACGGTGCTGTGCGGGCCGCGCACAGGCCTGTCGGCCGTGATCCTCGCTTCAAAACCGCCCACCGACCACGAGAGAAACGGCGACACTGCGATCACGGTGGCCGTCGACGCACGGGGGCCTAGACCTGGTTGTCGGCGCTCTCGGCGCTGTAGCGGCCGGAATCGCGGTCGTACTTCGAGAGCAGATACGCGAAGACGGAGCCGAACACGCCGGCACCGGCCCAGAACTGCCAGGGGAGCGGGACTGGCTCTGGGAAGCGTGCCAGCGTTCGCGAAACCGTCGTCCGGACGGTCCCGGGCCTGACCACCCGGCCCCGCGACGCCACCGGGAACCCACGTCCGCTTCAGTACGTTGAAGACCGCCCGCTGTCGAGTCTCCGGGTAGATGCAAGTCCCACTCTCGCCGCGTGGCCTCCGCTGGCTCGACCGCGTGAGCAAACTGGTCGGCCTCGTCTTGCTCGCGGCCGCGCTCGAAGGCTCGCTCGGCCAGTGGTCGCTGGTGGCTGGCATCACCGGCCTCCTGGTCGGTGGCGGGACGATCTTTCTGGAACCCACCGAGTGAGGCCGGCGGTCCCGACTCACCCCCGCGCTCGCCACTCCCTGCGAACGAAAAACCCCGCGAGGACGAGCGTACAGACGCCGAGCGACGCCGCTCGCGCCAGCCACGGGTGGACGAAGCGGTCGAAGAAGCCATCGGCGTTCTCCGGGCCCGGGGGTTCCTCGCGCATACTCCCTTCAGCCGTCGATTCCCTCGGCGTCCTCGAGCAGGTCCTCGGCGGTCAACAGCGACTCCAGTTCGATGTCGTGGTCTGCCAGGTGCTCGGTCGCCCCTTCCTGCCGGTCGACGACGACGAGGACGCGATCCACGGCTGCGCCCGCCTCCCGGAGCGCTTCGACGGCGTCGACGGCGCTCTGGCCGGTCGTCGCGATGTCTTCGAGGACGACGACTTCCTCGCCCTCGGTGAGTTCACCCTCGATGCGGTTGCCGGTGCCGTACTCCTTGGCCTGCTTGCGCGCGATGACGTAGGGGTGGCCGGTCTCGACGCTCGTGACGGCCACGAGTGGGACCGCCCCCAGCGCCACGCCGGCGAGTTTGGACTGGCCCACGCGGTCGGCGAAGGCCTGGGCGATCAGCTCCAGACACCGGGGGTCGGTCTCGAAGACGTACTTGTCGACGTAGTAGCTGGAGGTGCCGCCGTGGGACAGCTCGAACTCGCCGAACTTCACGGCGTCGGCGTCCCTGAGCGCGTCGATGAGCTCCTGATTGGCCATGTCGGACCTGCCGGGCCGACGGGACTAATACCCGCCGGAACGGTTCGATCCCACGTACACTGGCCGGGGCCGTCTCGCCTGCGCCCGTCGGCCCCCTGGTTTCCCCGCGTCGCGCGGGAGTGTGACCTGGCCGTCCTGCTGGCCCATGATCGCTTCACCGTCGCCGCCCGGCGCTGTCGCTCGCGGACCTGAGAAAAAACGCGGAACCCGACTCAGAACGGCGCTTCGGGGCCTTCGTCGCTCTCGTCGCCGCTGCTGGACTCGTGGCCCGGGAACGAGGGGCTGGTGGAACCGCCGGCCATGCCCTCGCTGCCCCCCATGTCGCCGCCGGTGTTGGCGTGGACCGTCTCGATCTCGGGGAGCTCCTTGGTCATGCGGGTCTTGATCGCCTGGATCGTCATCGGGGAGATGCCACAGCCCGAACACGCGCCGCCGAGCTGGATCGAGACCTCGCCGGTCTCTCGGTCGATGCTCTCGATAGCCGCGCTCCCGCCGTGCATCTGAATCTGCGGGAAGTTCCGGCGCAGGAAGTTCGAAATCTGCTCTCGGAGGTCGTCGTCGCCGCCCTCGGTTTCAGTACTCATGGTATCTCCGATTATGCTCTCACCGTGCTTAGGCTTTTGGTCTCCCAGCTTTTTCCCGCTCGGGTGGCCTGCAGCCACCACTCGCGGCAAAAACGTGGGCGAAAAAAGCGGATCGCGCGCTCTCGCGCGCGATCCGGTGCTGTGCTCGTGCTTTCCCCGACAGCTGGCCGTGTTGCCGCCCGTCGTTACAGACAGTTTCCGGTGAGCAACTGCACGACGATCTCGAACAGCTTCTGCGTGGTGAGGACGATCCCGCCGTCACCGCCGCCGAGCAGGTCCAGAATCGTCCGGTCGTCGTCGATGACGACGGTACAACCCTCGCTCTGTGTGTCCGTTCCGTCCGTCTGTGCGACTGCGCCGCTGCTGAGCAACGTGATCGTGAGCAGTGCCGCGAACACGATGGCGAGTGGCTTGCGGAATTGCATCGTCGTACCCGGCGGTTGTCCGCCGGTTATTTTCACGCCCATTTGACCGAATAATATAGCTGTCGGCTCGCGAACCGCTGGGGTCAGGCGACCGTCGTCAGCACGCCGCTGGTCCGGACGGCGAAGTAGACGACGAACGCGACTGCCAGCAGCCACTGGCCGACGTGGACATCACGCCACTCGCCCTGGGCGGCCTTCACCAGGGGATAGCTGATGATCCCCGCGGCGATCCCGTAGGAGATCGAGTAGGTCAGCGGCATGATCAGGATGGTCATGCCCGCCGGCACGGCGTGGCTGAGGTCGTCCCACTGGATGTCCGTGACGTTCTGGAGCATCAGCAGGGCGACGACCACCAGCGCGATGTGGGACGCGTACAGCGGAATCGCCGCCGCGAGCGGGACGACGATCAGCGCCGCGAGGAAGAGCAGGCCGACCACGAGCGCGGTCATTCCGGTCCGACCGCCTTCCTCGACGCCGGTCGAGGACTCGATGTAGGTCGTCACGGTCGAGGTGCCGAGGATGCCGCCAACGGTCGTCCCGATGGCGTCGGCCATGAGCGGCTTTTCGATCTCGGGGAGGTTCCCCTTCTCGTCGAGAAAGCCCGCGATCTGGGAGACGCCGGTCAGCGTCCCGGCGGTGTCGAAGAAGTCCACGAAGAAGAACGTGAACACGATCAGCGAGAACGCGAAGGCGTCGACGTTCGCGAACCCGTCGAGGAAGGCGCCGAACAGCGGCGTGATGTCGTACTGGGCCGCGGTCATCCGACTCATGTCGAGGCCGCCGTTGCGGACGAACTCGGCGGCGGCGACGCCCGGCTCGACGAGGCCGGCGAAGGTCGCCACCGCGCCCATGACCGCCGTCGCCAGGATGCCGATGACGATCGCACCCTTCAGGCCGCGGACGTACAGCATCAGCGTCAGGAACAGGCCGACGACCGAGAGGATCGCCACGGGATCGGTCGCGATCGGCCCCAGCGTCACGAGCGTCGTGGGGTCGTCCACGACGATCCGCATCGCCTCCAGTCCGATGATCGCCAGAAAGAGCCCGATCCCGGTGCCGACGGCGAACTTCACGGGTTCGGGGAACAACTCGATGATGTACTTCCGTGCCCCGACCGCCGTCAGGACGATGAACAGCACCCCCTCGGTCACGACCGCGGCGAGGGCGGTCTGCCAGGGGATCCCCATCGCGCCGACGACCGTGAACGCGAAGAAGGCGTTCAGGCCGAGGCCGGGCGCTTGCCCGAACGGTCTGTTGGCGTAAAACGCCATCACGAAGATCGCCGTCGCCGCGGCGAGGATCGTCACGACGGCCAGCATCTGCTGGACCTCGCCCGGCGTGTACCCTTCGATAGCGATGCCGGGTTTGCCGTCCGGCCCCGGGAACTGCGTCATGATCGCCGGGTTCACGACGACGATGTAACTCATCGTCAGGAAGGTCGTGATCCCCGCGACGATCTCCGTCCGCAGGTCCGTGCCGTGTTCTGCGAACCCGAAGTAGTTCGCGAACCAGGAGTTCTGGCCCCCGTCCGTCACCGCGTCGTCGGCCGCCGGTCCGTCGGACATGCTGTGTTGTCGCCAACCTGACCCCCCACGGTGTTATGTATTACTTTCGAGGTAGTGTTTGATCGACAACACCTCTGCCGCCGTCCTCCACCGTCGCGCGGCGAGGCTGACCGGACCCGCCATAGCACGGTACTATCCGGAGTGACGTGCATCTGATCAGTTGCCCCTGATGACAGCTCGCACGTACTTCGGCGGGGGACGAGACCGCTCAGGCCGAGCCGACGACGGCCTCGGCCAGCGCCGACTCGACGATCTCCAGCGCCCGTCTGGCCTGCTCGTACGGGTCGCCCACGGCCACGGGGTCGCCGTCGTCGTCCGTCGCAGTCGTCCCCGAGACGACGACCCTGTCACCCGTGCGGACGGCCCGCGAGTAGCCCACTTGCTCCTCCCACTCGGTGCCCGACGAGACGTGCTGTCGGTTCATATCGGTCCGTCGAGCGCCTCGGAAAAATAGCCACCCGCTCGTTCAGCTACTCGTGTCGAACCCGAACACGCGCTGGAGTTCCGTCTCGATCTCGTCGAGATACCGGTCCATGATCTCGTCGAACTTCTCCTCGCCGACGACGACGCCCTGGAGCTGGTCGTAGGCGTCCTCGGGGAGTTCGATCCGGAACTGGCCGTCGCCTTCGTAGAACGGTTCGCTCTCCGAGAGGACGAACTGGTCGATGCCGTGGATCAACTCCGAATCGAACCGGTCGTTCATCGTCTGGAAGGCGTTCTTGTAGGCCCGCTGGAGTTCCGTGAAGTAGTTCGCGTACTTGTCCTCGAACTGCTCGGGGTCGAAGTCGGCCATACCTGTCTCTGGGCGAGCCAGCCCTAAAACAACCGCTACTCGCCGTCGATGTCGACCTCGCCGAACAGCGTGACCCCGGCCAGCCCGAACCCGTGTTCGGGGAGCGCGAACGTGTACAGTGCGACGCCGGCCACCGCCGCGAGCAGAACTGCCGCGACGATCGGGAGGACGACCGCCGAGGTGAGCAGACTCGGCAGTGCGACCGGCCGCGGGACGACCGTGGCGACCACGACCGCCAGGATCGACATGGTGAACATCACACCGAAGGCAAAGCCAGCGCCGAAGATGAGCCGCTCCCGTTCGGTGGCCTCGTCGGCGTCTGAATCGGTCATGGCACCCTACTGGGGGTTCGACCGGCTTAGCTCTGGTGGCCGTTACCACGCCACAGGACACCCGGAAATCAGGCGTCCGGGCTCTCGATGGTCGCGCCGTCCAGCCGTTCGGGGACGGTCGCGGACACCAGCTGTTGCTCGATCCGGCGGAGGTGCTGGCCGACGACGCTCGCCGAACAGCCCAGCTCCGCGGCGATCTCTTCGTGGGTGGCCTCCCGTGGATTCCGGTAGTAGCCACACCCGACGGCGGCGACCAGTACTTCGCGCTGTCGGTCGGTCAGCTCACGGAACTGCCGTCGCGTGGTCGGTTCGTGCTGGTGGACGTGCTTGACGTGGACGTCGGCCAGCTCCCGGGTCTCGGCGATCCGGTTCCGCAGTGCCTCCTGACTCCCCGTCTCGACGAGTTCGACGGTCGCGGGCTCGTGCTCGACGTAGTGGATCGGGAATTCGACGGAGACACCGAAGGACTGGTGGACCGAGAGCAACCGCTCGAAGGTCTCGTCGGGGTGAAAGCGCAGTTGTGCCACGAGCGGCTCGCTGCGCTGGGTGACCGTCGCGTCGACGACCTTCTCCGGGGCCGCGGCCAGACACTCTTCGAGTGCCGCCGCCGTGCCGTCGATCTCGTAGACGACCAGCACCGTCCCGTCCGCGAGAAACTCCAGGGATCGCACCGTCTCGAGGTAGACGCCGGCCTCCCACAGCGCCTGCTCCCCGCGGTCGAAGTACCCGCGCTCCGGCGTCATGGTGAAGGCGACTTCCCACATGCTGACTCGGCCTTCCGAACCTGAGAACATCCATATTAGTCGATACTTATAAAAATACGCTTATGACCGTAAGAATACATTCCTCGCGAACACAACATTGTTCGGTCGTCGCATGGCAGACCGTAACAGCACACGAGAGGCGAATCGAAGCGGACGCGAACTCGACAGACGCTCCGTCCTCCGGGGTATCGGTACGACGGCCGCGGCCGGGACGGGACTGACGGCGGTGGCCAGGTCGGCGTCGGCACAGACCGGCGTCGAGATCGACGAGGTCGTCGACGTGAGCAGTTGGTTCAGCTTTGGTAACGACCTGCCCGTGGTCGATGAACTGTTCGTGTTCGTCCACGGCTGGTTCGGCGACACGACCGTCGAGAGCCAGGCCGAGGACGTGGCCACCTCGCTGGCCGGGGGCGGCTACGTCGCCGAGGCGAACGTCGCTATTCCGCCGCCTGGACCGTCCCGATCACGTCGGTCATCGGTGAGTCCCTCCCCCGCTCGACCGCGACGACGACACCTTTGCCACCGGCCAGCGGCACGACCACGTCGACGAGCGTCTCGTAGATCCGGACGGTCGCGGTCAGGCGTTCGTCGTGGCTCGTCTCGTAAGCACCCGGGCGATGGTCTCCGGGAGCGTCCTCGAGGACGCTCCTGGAGGTGTTCTCGCCGTGGGACCGCTCGAAGGTGGCGGTGTAGACCGTCCGTGCCTGCTGGTCAGCGGCCTTGCTGTAGCGGCCGACCGCCAGAATCGCCCCGCCAAATTCGGCACGAAGGGACTCGCTGGCGCGCTCGGCGACGGTGTCGATGTCCACACCCCGCCTCTTGTCGGTGAGTAAGCTAACCCACGGCTCAACAGTAGTTGCTGATTCGGCAGATATCGGTTTTGACGACCAATCGCAGAGAAATCGAGGTCTCCATGCACCCGGTGCACGGCTCTCAGAACCAGTAAGAGTCGGAGCAGAAAATATCAATACTCCTCCTTCAGCAACTACTGAAAGGGTGGGTTTCCGCGCTGTATCCGGTATGAACCCGTTGGTTCATACAGCCCCTTCCCGACAGCCAATCAATAGTTCACTTCGGTGCGTGCACGACACAGGAGACTCACTTATGACTCGAAATCACGTCATTTGGGGTCCGACGTAGGATTCCGATACCGATCGCCTCCGCGATCACATACGCGACAAGAAGGAGTGCCGACCGGCCACGCACGAGTACGAGAAACAGGAAAACGAACAGCCCGACACTACTACCGAGACCGAAGTTATTGATCCTGGTGGTCGTGGCTGCTGTCTGGCCGGTTACGATCCGAGTCACCACGAAAAGTCCAGCCAGATACACCGTGGTCAGGAGAACCAGAACGAGCAGGAACGATGCCGAAAACGGTGGCGATTGCATCGACGTGTAAATGATCGACCAGCCGAATAAACTCAACACGAGCGGCGCGATACTCCTGTATGCTTCTTCAACAAAAACGCGCTTGAACCCCGAATCCATCACGACCGGCTATCGAAGCCTCGCTGAAAAAGATACCTCACGGACCGTCTCTTCCGTCGGCTGCCGATGAGTTCGCAGACTCTCTGCACAGACAACTCGATATGCGTTCCCCGAATTCAGTAGCGTTCAATTCGACAACTGGCGACTGGGGCTCAGTCAGTCGTCTCGAAGAACTCGTCGAGGAGCTTTCGCTGGCCGGCCCGGAGGTGGTGCAGGAGTGTGGGACCGGTGATCCCGAGCGCCTCGGCGACTTCCTCGGCGGTACTCCCACGGGGCGATTCGAAGTAGTCGGCGAAGAAGGCGGTCCGGAGGGCGTTCTCCTGTCGGTCGGTGAGTCGGTCGCCGAGCGTCTCCCTGAACTCGCCGACGGTCGTCGCCTCCCGCCGGCGCTCGCGTTTCGCCACGACGGTCGCGTCGTGGGCTCGCGAGAACGCGTCGGCGATCCGTCGAACCTCCGCATCGGGCGGTAACTCGACGACGATCCGTCCCTCGGCCGCGTCGTAGGTCGCCGAGCGGAGCGTCGCGCCCTGTCCCACGAGCTGCCCGAGCGGCGTCGACTCGTCGAGGATCACCTCGAACGATCCGCCGTCGTCGTGGTCCGCGACGATCCGCGTCCCGAGGACCGCCTCGCCGTCGAGCGAGCGCTCGACCGCGCCGGGCGCGTCACCCTCGGCGTCGAGATAGCAAACGAGTCGGTCACCGTCGGGGACCAGACCGGTCACCGACAGCGACGTCTCCGTCTCGGCTGCGGCCGCAACCAGCGGCGCGTCGCCGTCGGTCAGTGCGAACACGAGTTCGACGACGGTGTCGGCCGACAACAGCGAGCGGTTGCGTGCGGCGGTCACCGCGAACCCTGCCATCTCGCCGACGATGCCGAAGTTGCGTCGTTCGCGCTCGGAGAAGGCGTCCCGGTCGGACGCGTAGACGCCGACCACGCCGTGGACACTCTCGCCGTCGGTCAGCGGGACTGCGAGCAGTGACTGGACGCCGTCTGCGAAGGCCGCCCGCCGGATCGCTTCGGGAACGGCGTCGGCCTCGCCGAGGGACTGGACGGTCTCCGGTTCGCCGCTCTCGATCGCTCGCCGCGCCGGGACCCGCCCGTCGCCGTCGAGTTCGTCCGCGATGCGGTCGAGCGTCCGGTTGTCCGCCCCAGCCGCCGCGCGCATCACGAGGTCGTCGCTGCCGACCGCACGCTCGCCGACCCAGGCGAACTCGTAGAGGTCCGTCTCGCCCAGTTGTGCACAGATCGTCTCCGCGATCTCCGCGCGGGTCGAGGCCGCGACCAGTTCCCCCAGCACGTCCGCGATCAGTTCGCTGGTGACCGTCAGCCGGTCCACGTCCCCGCGTGCGTCCGCGAGTTGCCGTTCCGTCCGCCGTTGTTCGGTCCTGTCGCGCAGGTACAGATACACCGCCTCGCCGTCGGGGACCAGCGACACGTCGAGCCAGCGGTCGAGGGCGGGGTAGTACGCGTCGAACGACCGCTCGCGTTCGGGTGGCTGCTCGAAGGCTCCCGGAACCCGTGCCTCGACGGACTCGGGGAACACCGCGTCGATGGGCTCGTCGGTCACGTCGGCCCCGCCGAGGTCGAGCAACTCGCGGGCGGCCGGGTTCAGGTCCCTGACGGCCCCGTTGGGCGCGACGTCGAGCATCCCGATCGGTGCGTTCCGGGCTCGGCCGTTCATCTCGTTCGCCTCGTGGGTTCCGGGCAGTGATACTTGAGACTCACGGCGATTCCGGCTCGATCCCGGTCACCTCGAATCGGACGCCGCCCGACGTGGACTCGCCGACCGCGATCGACCAGCCGTGGAGGGCGGCGATGCGGGCGACGATGGCCAGCCCTAGCCCAGTGCCGTGGTCGTCGGTGCTGTATCCCGGCTCGAAGACACGCTCGCGGTCGGTCTCGGGGATCCCGGGGCCGTCGTCTTCGACATAGAAACCGGTCCGGGTTCCCCCCAGCGGACCGACCGTCACGGTGACGGCATCGGTCGATTCGGTGGCCTCGTCGGGACCCGTCGACCCGTGTTCGACCGCATTCCGGAACAGGTTCTCGAAGAGGCGGCCAACGCGGTCGGCGTCGGCGGTCGTCGTCGGGAGCGAGCCGTCGACGGTGAGGGTCGCGTCTGCGGTCTCGACGGTCTCCCACGCGTCCTCGGCGACCACGTCGAGGGCGACCGTCTCGTCGGGATCGACCACGTCCCGGCCGCGAGCCAGCGTCAGCACGTCCCGGATGATCCGTTCCATGCGGTCGTGTGCGGCGGCGACCCGCTCGAAATGGTCGTCGTCGCCCGTCTCGCGACCGGCCCGGAGCCGGGCCGTCGCCACGTCGAGCGGGTTCCGGAGGTCGTGACTGACCACGCTCGCCACGTGGTCCACGTCGATGTCAACCGACCCCTCGTCCCCCTCTCCGGGGCGCGGGACGAACGCAAGAACCGCCTCGCCGTCCGGATCTGACGGAACGACACGCGCGAGGTATCGCTTCGCCCCGCTGTCTGCAGCGGCGTCCCCGTCGGCCCGAACTCGGACGGGGCCATCGCTGGACAGGACCGCCTCGAAACCGTCGGTCGACACGGGGGTGACGCCGAGGTCGGCCATCGCGGCGGCCACCGGTTGGCCGGCCGTCACCGGCCCGAAGGTCGCCTCGAACGGGTCGTTCACGGCGCGGAGGAGCGCTGTCCCGTCCTCGAAACCGAACCGGCAGGCGGGATCGGGCCACCGCTCGATCCGGATCGGGTCCGCGTCCGCTCCGTCCCCGGTCATGCGTTCGCGTCCCTCGTCGCGGACGACGACGCGGCGGTCGATGTCTCGGTGAGCATTGGCGTTGTGCTGTGTACAAGCGGGGTCGTTTTAGTCGGTGTCGCTAGGTATACAGAGTCGACGGGGACGCTGGGTGAACGCGGACTGGCGGGGAGTGTCCCCCAGAGCTGTCAGACGTGTTCCTCGTACGGCTGAACGACGACGAAGCCGCCGGTCCCGGTGAACTCCATCTGGAAGCGCTCGCCGGACTCCTGGCCGATCATGTCCGAGAGGTTGGTGTTGACCGACACGTCGGGCGTGGTTCCGCTCCAGGCGACGGTCGCGCTCGGGTCGGTCGTGACCGGTGGCTCCATCACGACTGGGTCGCCGTGAGTCGTCAGCGCCACGTAGCCGGGACCTTCGAGGTAGACGTTCGTAAACCCACCCGCGAACGAGCCGGCGAGGCTGTCGATGCTACTGATCTCGTAGTCGAGTTCCGGATCGAACGCCAGTACGTCCTCGCCGTTGACCGTGACCGACTCCCCGGCGTCGAGTTCGAGGATCTGGACTTTCTTCTCCCGGTCGGCCAGGTAGACGTGGCCCTGCCCCTCGACGGTCATCACGGGCGTCCCCTCGCCGGTCGCGGCCTCCTTGAGGAAGCCGGTGATGCCGCCCTCGGCCGAGGCCTGCCCAGTGAAGGAGAGATCGCCCGTGTAGGCGATCATCGCGCCGGCCTTGGCCAGTAGCGAGCCGTCGACGGCCGCGTCGAGCGTGTAGCTGTTCTCGAGCTGGAACCGGTCGTCGGAGTCGGTCGGTGCGTGTTCGGATTTGAACTGGTCGACGTCCATGGTGTCACCTCGCCGCCGCGAGACTAATAAACAGGGGGCGGCGTTTCCGGACGAGAAACGGGGCCCGGACGGGGTCGCTCACTCGCTCTCGCGGCCGATGGCATCGAAGTCGTCGAGCGCGTCCGCCGCGTCGCCGAGCAGGCGTCTGGCGCGCCGCTCCAGCCGCTCGGCGGTCGCTTGCAGTTCCCCGAACTCCTCGTGGGACGCCCGTTCCTCGGCCGAGAGTTCGGCCTCGACGACCCGCCGCTTGGACTCGACGCCGAAGTAGTCGCCGAGGACCTCGTAGCCCAGCACCGTACACTGATGCGTAACCGCCGCCCGCACGTCCTCGCGGTCGACCGGCTTGCAGAGGTAGTCGTCGAAGGGCATATCGAGGACGTCGAACCCCGGATCGATCGCGGTGACCATGATCACCCGACCGTCGAAGTCGCCTTCGTCGAGGCGTTCGAGAACCTCGTCGCCCGACAGCCCCGGCATATGGCGATCCAGCAGTACCACGTCGAACTCGTGGTCCTCGACGGCTCGCAGTGCGTCCTCGCCGCCGTAGGCCGTCTCGACCTCACAGAGGCCCCGCAACCGGAGTGCGTACGCGTCGGCCACCTCTCGCTCGTCGTCGACGACCAGCGCCCGCGGGCGGTCTTCCTCGGCTTCGTCGGTCCCGTCACCCATCTCGGTCTCTGTATTGTTCGGTCACGGTCATAACGCCTGTCGTTCGGCCCGCCAGCGACTTCGTCTGTATTACTAGATGGTTCGGCGAGCGGTCGTCTGTACAGCTAGCATCGATCCATAGCACGATGGCGTGTTTCGGTCGAAATACGATGACCGGAGACACGCGGCGGTACGGAACGACCGATGGCGTACGGAGCGAACGGGAAACCGACGATGCGGACACCGCAGGGACGGTCGGCACCAACCCCGACGAACTGCTCGAACTCCTGGGCGACGAGTACACGCGGGCGGTGCTGGAGGCGATCCTCGACCGCCCGCGCAGCGGCGGGGCGGTCGCGGACGAGGCCGGCGTCTCCCGGGCAACGGCGTTCCGTCGTCTCAACGAACTGGCCGAACTGGGTCTCGTGGAGACCGAATATCACATCGATCACGACGACGGCCACCACCACAAGCGTTACCGCGCGGTGATCGATACTTTTTCCGTCACGTTCGGGGAAGAGGGATTCGAACTGGCCGTCGACACTGACGGCACACACGCCCGGGGGCGCGTACCCGCTCGTGCGCCGGCGGACGATTGACGACTGGAGGAGTACCACGTTGCCAGGGAACTGGAACTGCGTTCGACGGACGCGACAGGGGCGGCGAGGACGATGAGCGTCGCTCCCGTCGGTCGCCTCGCGGTCGGAATCCTGGCAGCCGTGGTCGCCGGCGCGCTCGCGGCGTCGCTGTGGCCGCAACGCGACGAGGCGACTGCACGCTCGCTTCTGGGCGTCGCACTGGTCCTGCTCCTCGGAAGTCTCGTTCACCTCCTCGTGGCCGGTCCGATCGGAGCGGCAGTCGCCCGCGACCTGACCGGTCGGGAGTCGACCGACCTGCTCTGGGTCGTCCTCGGTGCTGCGACCAGTGTCGTCGCTGGGGGCTTCTGGTCGCTGTTCGCGTTCAGGTACACCGGCCGCGACCCCCGGTCCATCCGGGTCGTCGCGACGGGTGTGGGACTGCTCTCGCTGGGGAGCGTCACCGTCGCGGTCCGGGCCGCGACCGCCGGGCCATCGGTCGCGCTTGTCGACGCACTCACTGTCGGCTATCTCCTCGTGGGATTTCTGGCGACGGTCGGGATCTACCTGTTACTGTGGGCGTCGGTCGGCGCGAACGCCTTCCCCGTTCGGGAGCCACTGGTGTTATCCGGCGGGGTCGTCGTCCTCCTGTCGGCCGTCCACGTCGCGCAGGTGTTCGGCCGTCCCGTGTTGTACCCCGCATCGATCGCGCTCGCCGGCGGCTCCTTCCTCCTCCCGGTACGGCGCTACCCGATCTTCGAGACGCTCCCGGCCGCGCGCGTCGCCGGCCGTGACCGCGTCGTGGACGAGTTGGCTGACGGCGTGGTCGTCGCGGACCGAACGGGGACGGTCCAGGACCTGAATCCGGCCGCTGAACGCCTGTTCGGCGTCCCAACCGAGAAGGCCACCGGCCGCCCGGTATCCGCAGTCCTGGACCAACGGGCTGATCCGGACGAGGTCGTCGCCTCACAGGAGCCGATTCGGCTCGATGCCGGTGGCAGGACCGTCGAGGTGACTGGATCGCCGGTAACCGATCGGCGCGGCCGGTCGTTCGGGACGGTCCTGCTCTGTACCGACGTCACTGACCGCCGGACCAGAGAGGAGAAGCTGACGTTGCTCTCCCGGTTCGTCGCGGACGTCGTCGACGACCGGATGGCCGACGTGGCCGCGGACGCCGCCGCGGTCACCGACGGAACCGAGACGGCCGACGAGACCGTAGTGGCCGACCGCGTCTGGACCCGAACGACAGACCTCACGACTCTGGTCGCGCATGCCCGGGAGATCGAACAGGCCATCGCCGATGGCGCGGGAACCGCCAGCGGAACCGACCTTCGACCTCGGATACCCGAGGCCGTCGAGCGGGCCGCAGACGGGCGAGGGAACGGCGACGTTCCCGACCCTGCCGTCGAGATGCCGGACGAACCGCTCTCGTCCGATCTCCCGCCCGGACTGTTCGAGACGGTGGTGAAACTTATCGTCGAGGACGCTCTCGAGCGCACAGTCGGCCGCGTGGCGATCAGGGCCACGGTGGAACCGCCGACGGTCCGGGTCAGTGCCGACCCGGCAGCGTCCGGAGAGCGGTCGGATGCGGCCCGGAGCGACGAGGTGACGATTCCAGTCATTCGTCTCGCGGTCGAGGGAGCCGGCGGGTCAGTCTCGGTGACGCGGGACGGGGACGAGCGGCGAGTGACGGCCGAGTTCCCGTCCCCGGAGGGTTCGGGAGGTGACTGCTGATGGACGCCGGCTGGATACTCGGTGGCGTCGCGGTCGCGGGCGTCTGCGCTGCGGCGATCGTCCGAACCGCCTGGCACCGCGATCGGCCGGGGGCGGTCCCGTTCGCGATCCTCGTCTGTCTGCTGGGCACGCTTGCAGTCACGATCTCGCTGTGGCAGACCGGGCTCGCGCCGGTCGGGTCGACGGTAGCCATCGAGGCACTCCTGCTCGGTGGCTACGCGTTCACGTCCGTGCTCTGGATCGGGTTCGTCTTCGAGTACACCGGTCGGGGACCAGCGCTGACCGCTGGGCGCTGGGCAGGGCTGCTCGCGCTCGGCTGTCTCGCCATCGGTAGCACGGCCGTCACGTGGGTCCACGAGATCGGGCGCGTGCCACTGGGAACAGTCGGACGCGTCTCGTACCTGACGACCTTCGTCCTGCAGATCGCGGTGTTCTCGCTCGGGCTGCTCGGGGTCGTCCTGATCGCCCGGTCGGCGACGGCGTACGACGACCTGTCGCTCCCGCGTGCGAGCGTCCTCACCGTCGCAGGCCTGGGTATCACGTTCCTGCCGCTGACGGTAGGCTTCGGTCGCTTGTTCACACCAGACGCGACGCTACGGACGGCGTTCCTGCAGCTCTGTCTCGTGATCGGCCTCTACGCGGCGATGGAACTCACGGCGGGCCTGTTCGAAGCGGGGCCGACCGCTGGCCACCTCGCGCGGGAGGCGGTGCTCGATACGGTGGGCTCGCCCGTGGCCGTAGTCGACCGCGCGAACCGCCTGCTCGACCTGAACGAGGCCGCCGCCGAGGTGTTCGCGATCGACCGAACGCGACTACGGGAGCGCTCGCTGGACACGGTCGCGGGCGTCGACGAGGGGACCGACCTGTCGGCCCCGCTCACGATCCGGACTGCGGACGGTCGTCGGGAGTTCGTCGTCGACCGGAGCGCCATCGAGGACGGAACCGGGACCGTCCTCGGGTACGCCTACCGGTTCCGGGACGTGACCGACCGGAAGACCCGCGAACAGCGGCTCCAGGTGCTCAACCGGATCACGCGTCACAACCTCCGGAACGACCTCGACGCGATCCGCGGATTCGCCGAGACGATCCGGGACGAGGACCTCGGCGACGCCGAGACGGAACGATACTTCGACCGGATCGAGACGCTCGCGTACGGCCTCGTCGACCTCTCGTCGGCCATCGAGCGCTCCGAACGGCTGATGACCGATCCGACGCCGCGACGGGAGCGGTGTGACCTGTCGGCTGTGGCCGAGACGGTCGCTGATCGAACCGACGGCGAGCGGGTCACCGTCGACCGTCCGGACGACCCCGTCGAGATACGGTCCGACCCGGAGATCGTCCGGCTCGTCCTCGAAGAACTGGTCGAGAACTCGATGGAACACATCGACGGGGACGAGCCGGTGGTCGTCGCCGTCCGACCTAGCGACGACGGCGGGACGCTCGACGTGCGTGATTCCGGTCCGGGAATCCCCGACCACGAGCGGGCCGTCCTGCTCGAAGGCGAGGAAACCGAAGGTATGCACGGCACGGGTGTCGGCCTCTGGCTCGTCTCCTGGGGCGTGACCCGCCTCGGCGGCCGACTGTCCTTCGGAGACCGCGAGTCCGACGACAGCACTGTCACCGTCCACATTCCCGATCTCGGGGCCGAACACGAACCCGAATGATACGTTTTAACAATCTCCTGACCGAATGAGATACCGTTGCGCGCCCTCCCGATAACATGACTCACTCCTCCGACGCCCCGTCAGTCGCATCCTCGTGTGGTCGCCGCCGGTTCCTGGGCCTCGGTGCCACAGCAGCGACGGCCGCGCTCGGCGGCTGTTTCGGCCTCGGCGGCGGTGACTATCCGAACTACACCGACTGGATCCCACCGAGCGATGACGGACTCCTGGTCGGATATATCGACTTTCGCATCACGCGGGACTCCCCGCGAGCCGACCGACTGCTCCCACTCATGCTCCCGTCGCGAGACGGCGGCGAAGCCGCCGAGTTCGTTCCGAACCTCTCGGGACTGGACGAGATCGACGATCCCCTGCTCGGCTGGCCGCTCCAGGCCGGGGGCCGACTGATCGCCGGTGCGGCACTGGGGATCGCTGCCGGCGGCCTCGGCTACCTCGTCGATCCGGAAGAGCCGGCGGAGATCGTCGACGAACTGTTCGTGGCCGACGGAGTCATGGTCGGCGTCGGCGAGATCGACGAGCGCGAGGCCGACGAAAGTCTCCGGGAGGGGACCGACGACCTCATCGGCCAGATCGCCTTCGAGTCCAGCGGCGACTACCGTGGATTCACGATCTATAGGCCGACCACCCCCGATTTCGACGGCGTCACGGGCCTCAGTGGGTCGGCGGTCGTGGTCGCGGACACGCGCGAGGAGTTGGAAGCGGCCGTCGACGCCCAGCGCGGCGACGGGAGCCTCGCCGTCGACGAGGACGGGACCTTCGAGTGGCTGGTCGACGACGGAGGGCGGGGCGACCTCGTTGCCGGGTGGAAGGGGTCGGCCGACCCGAGCGACTATATGTTCGGTGACACGGACAGTCTGATCGCGAACGACTTGCTGACCGACCGTGATCACGTATTCGGCACCGTGAACTTCGCGCCGGACGAGAACGAGGTTACTGCGGAACTGGCCGTTCAGGACGGCGGACTCGATGGATCGGGGAGAGACCGCCTGAAGTCCAAACTGGGTACGTCGAGCGCCGATACATCGTTCACGGGCGGTGAGAGGCGACTCTCAGCGACCGGGTCGTACACCGGGGACGTGTTCGATGTCGATTTCAGCCAGCCTCCAACGACGCCCACAACTCCGGGCAACGAAGTGCCGTCGGGCGATCCCCCACCCGCAGTCACCGAGGCCGTGCCCGAAGACGGGATCGAGTTCAGCTACGACGGCGGCCGCAAGGTCAAGGTCGGACTCACCGCCGACATGGCAGTGGACAAGGTGACGATGCGGGCGCTCGAATCGGGATACGAAGCCTCGACGACGACACCCCAGGAGGGGCTCTATTTCTACGTCTACATCGACCCCGAGGGGGACGAAGTCGCCGTCACCGCCACCGTCGACGGCACCACGGGGACGATAGCCCGGGAGACGTTCCCCTGACCGAGGGGAACCGCCGGTGTTTCCCGCGCTGAAACGTCGCCTTCACGTTATTGGGCTCCCCGCTCGACGGGTCAGGTATGGACGCACTCGACTCCGACCGGTGCGGCGTCGGCATCCGCGGCGTCGCGATGGCTATCGACTCGGTCGTCTGGATCGCGCTCTTCATGATCGCCGTCTCGGCCGTCGGTGCGATCACCGGCCAGACGGCGACCACTGCGAGCGGCGTCGAGACGAATCTCACCGGCACGCCCGCCGCGATCGGACTGGGCCTCTGGCTCGCGCTCGCCATCGGCTACCACACGCTCGCCGAGTGGTGGACCGGCAAGACCCTCGGCAAGTACCTCGTCAGCATCCGGGTGGTCGCCGCCGACGGGACCGCGCCGTCGCTCGGTGCCGTCCTCGGTCGCAACGTCCTCCGACTCGTCGACTGGCTCCCCTTCTTTTACCTCGTCAGGATCGTCGCGGTCGCCCTCTCGGACGGCCAGCGACGGCTCGGCGACCGGGTTGCCGGCACGGCCGTCGTCCGATCCTGAGCGAATCCGAACCACGCCCGTGGGACGCCGACCCGATACTCGAACGCCCGCTTGAGGTCCCGCGATTCGTCTTGTGCGAGAAGATAAGATATCGGTCGATCCTATCGACATCCGGACTGTTTCTCAACGCGAAACGCTGTTAGTGGACTCATGAGAGACTAGTACGTGTACACCTCGTAGAGGCGTTCACCAGTATGCCCGCTAACGACAACGACGACAGTGCGACACAGACGAGTAAGAGTCGACGCCGATTCCTGCTCGGGATGGGCGGCCTGACGGCAGCACTGGCCGGTTGCAGCGGCGGTACCGATCAAGAGGTAACCGACAGTCCGACCGACGACACTCCGACAGACGACTCGTCGACGGACACGTTCGATCCGGCGGGCGACTTGCCCTATGGCCAGTGGTTGACGACAGACCAAAGTGGGATATTTTTTGCCTACGCTAATCTGGACAATTTCCCCGACGACACCGTCGGTGGCTCTGGTGGCCTTTCGGATCCGTCCGTCGATGATCCGCTGGTTCTGTATCCGCTCGTGATAGGCGGGACGGCTGTCGGCGTTGGTCAATTGTCGCTCTCGTTTGCCGGACTCGCCCAGGCCGTGAATCCTACGCCGACGTCCGACTCGACGGTGAACGAGGTCACTGTCACCAATGAGACCGTAATCGCCGAGGGATCCTTCGCAACCGACCAGCTAGATGAACGATTGATCGAGCCCACAGACGAGACGTTCGGTGTTGCCTACGAACAAACCAGCACGGACCGTGGGTACGACCGATACGAGCCCGTCGACGTTCCCGATTCAGTGAATGATCCACCTGCGGTAGCAATCACAGACGAGACAGTAATAATCGGGCCGGACGCCAGCCAACTCGACCAGACGATTGCCGCCGGAGACGGGACCCGTTCCCGGGTCTTCGAGACCGATGAAAGCATTGCAGAATTGCTCGAACAGGCCGGAACCGGTGATCTCGTGGTCGGCCAGCTCGGGCCAGCAACAGGTGATCAGTTCTTCGGGGACGTACAGCTCACCCCTGATCCGCAGTTCAGACCGCGCTCCGGTGAGCATGTGGTCGCAGCGGTGGACTTCGACGCGAGGCGGGAAACTTTCGAGTCACAGTTCGCCCTTGCAGCGGAGGATACCGGTGAAGACAGACGAGAGATGATCGAGACCTCCTTCGGGACCGCGGCCATCGATAGCTCGAGATCGGTCGAGGTGAACGACAACCCCATCACCGCAACTGGGACCTACGACGTCGAACAACTCACTGCAGACCCGGCGGAGCGAGAGCTCTCGCAGACGGCGGCTGCGGAGCTGGTGTCGCCAGAGGCGCTGACGTTCCAGTACGAGCCGCTACGTGGCCAGGGGCGCGGTGAACTCTGGGTAAGAATCACCGAAGATACCGACGCGGCAGCGCTCCGGATAGAGGCTGATTCGGGGGGATCCACCGAAATCCAGCCACAGCAGCGGTCCGTCAGCGCCGGTGACAGTGTTGCGGTCCAAGTCGATCCGGACGGGGACTCGGTGACCGTCTTCGCGGTCAACGGCGAGGGTGCGGTCGGTAAACTCACGACTTTGTCTGTCCCCACAGACGAGCTGTCAGAGACAGCGGCCAGCCGGGCAGTGCCGGCAGACGCGCTGTCGTTTCGTTACGAGTCCCCCGATGCTGGCGATCTCGGGTCACTCACGATCGAAGTCGTCGCAGACACGGGCGCCAAGACACTCGTCGCACAACCACAGGAGGCACCAGGCCTGTTCACCGACCGCGTCGGTTCGCTGACCAGCGACGAGCCGATCGGTGCTGGTACGATTCTCGAGACAGCCGTAGAGCCGGATGGCGACCAGGTCATTGTGTACGCGAGTGTAGACGGTGCCACTGGTGAGGTTGCTCGCTGGCAGGGCCCCGAGTAACCAGCTGACGCCGTTCCCGGAGCGTCGCATCCGTCGTGCAGGATACAGCCAGCCCACGTTCTTGCGACCGAGTGGTGGCCACAGGCCATCCGAAGAAACAAAAACGTGGGGAAAACTGCCGGACGACTCACTCGGGACGTTCGTTCGTGGCCGGTGAACCGCTCGCTACGCTCGCGGATACTCGTGACCGGTGTGCACGTCCATACGGCACTGTTGGGAGTACACTATCGCTCGGTCACGATGCCTGATCGACCCTGAAACCGGCGACAGTGTTCGCTACCCAGCCACCAATTCGACCGGAAATGAGGCCGAGCACCGGCGAGAGACACAGAAGCATCACGACGGCAATGAGGAAGAACACAACCGTATTGAGAGACCACGGTACAGTCGTGCCTTCTGTGAGAACAAATACGAATACTGCGACCAGTCCGCCCAGAAACCCAGCACGGAGCCCAGCAGTACTCGGCTCTACCGAGCGGTTAGCTGCGACGGCTCCTGCGAGTACTGACCCAACCAGCAGTACCCCACCACCGACAGTCGCCTCGGAGTTCGGAAGCCAGTTTATGACGGCAGTGGCGGGTAATGCAGCTACCGTTCCGAGAATCGCAACGCGCCAGGCCTGCGGAATCCGACGGATTCGGGTATTCGAGAGCATACGCTGTATTGTATATCTGTATACATACTCCATTCCTTGCGTTGCTGACTCTGAAACGGTGCAGGGGGGTTCTTAACTGAGCAGACATGACGAATAGCTGCTTTGGAAGGGTGTCATAGACCGCTTCGCAAGGTCGCTATTTTACCACGGAAAACAGGGTGTCAGAGAACAGTTAGCACACTCTTTCCCTTGAAGAAGGAAACCGGAATCGGATAGTACTGGGAAGCTCTCGGCGACACCCCTCCGTCTGAGTGGCAACACTATCCGGAGTCTCTGAAACTCACCGAATCAGTTGCCTGAAAAACAAGAACGTCCGTCTGGAGTGCAATCTGAGTCGGTTTCCGATCACTGAATAGGCCGATACCACGCATCACAGGCCCGCCAAACCATCGTAGTCGCAACTTCCACCGGGGGCGGCCCGAACCCTACCCCAACTGTTCACCGACGAGTTCGTCGGCCAGTTCGACGAACTCCTGCTCTCGGCCCGCGGGGACGGTCGCGCCGGCGGCCACGTCGTGCCCGCCGCCACCGCCGCCGACTTCCGCGCTGGCCTCGCCCATCACCGCCGAGAGGTCCAGCCCCCGGGCCACGAGGGGGCCGGTCCCTCGTGCCGAGACCTTCGTCTCCTCGTCGTTCTTCCGGGCAAAGGCGACGATGGGGCGGTCGCGGTCGACGCCGTCGACGCCGACGGCCATGCCCGCGACGATGCCCACGATGGTCTCGCGGATCTCCTCGCCCGCGTCGAACCACTGGAGGTTCTCCTCCTGGGTGACGCCCGTCTCCTTGACCCACTGGAGCCCCTCGGAGAGGTTCCGGCGGTGGTTCCGGAGGAGTTTGCGCGCCCGCTCTAACCCGTCGGCACGGTCACCGAGACAGACCGCCAGGCCTACGTCGGCCCGTTCGTAGCGGGCGGTCGCGTTCAGGAGGGTCGAAAACTCGCTGGCGTCGCGCAACTCCGTTCCCGCCGGTTCGGCCAGCAGGGTGTAGGTCGTCCCGACGAGGCCGTCGACCTTGTCGGCGGGAACCCCTTTCTGGAGGGCGCGCTGGACGAGCGAACTGGCGACGGTCCGGCGCTCCTCGTGGTCGAGGTCGACCCAGCGCCGCCACTCGCCGTCGCGTTTCAGGTCCAGGCCCAGCCCGTCGAGGAATCGGATCGCCCCGTTCTGATCGTTGGAAATCCCCGGAATCCGGACCTCGCTGGCGTACTCGAGCAGTTTGGGGAGCGGTCGTGTCTGTTTCCCGTAGAACGCGAGGTCGGTCCCCTCTTCGAGGACGCCCGCCGCGACGCCCTCGGCGACGATCTCCCGGTTGGCACCGACCAGTTCGCCACCGACCGCCTGCATGTCGCCGACGGCACCGACGACCGCGAGGCGGGCCAGGTCGCGGTTGTCGACGCCCTCACTCTCGAGCGCCCGCGCGAGGACGTAGCTCGCGCCCGCACCGGAGAGTTCCGAAGCCCCGTCGAGTCCCTCCAGCAGGGGGTTGAGATGGTACTCCGTGTCGCGCTCGGCGGGCTGGTGGTGGTCGGCGACGACGGGCGTGAAATCGCCCGCGGCCTCGTGGTCGGCGATGGCGTCGAGCTGGCCGCTCCCGAAGTCGGTAAAGAGGACCGTCTCCTCGTCGCGGGCCGCGATGGTCGCGATCTCGTGGTCGTCGAGCTGTTTCTTGAAGACGACCTCGAACTCGATCCCGGCCCGTTCCAGCGCCGTCGCGGCGATGCCCGCGCTCGTCAGTCCGTCCGCGTCGATGTGTGACGCGAGCACCACTCGCTCGGCGCTTTGCAGGTAGTTCGCACACGCCACGGCGCGATCCTCGAGCGCTTGCACTGGGCCAGCCATCGCGCGTTTCTTATCGCGGTCTCCCGTTTAAACCTCCGGTCTGCGGGTCGACCTGTCGGCTACGGAATGGGCTGCTGTCTGGCGGTTTTCCCGGATTTCCGGAAGACTTAGGCTCGTGTGGTGGGACCGTATACCACGGATTGGTATGACCACCGACCTCCCGCTACGGGCGCTGAGCGACGGCAGCGAGACCGAGCGGCGGCTTGCGGCCCGGACGATCAGGGAGGCGGCCGCCGAGCAACCGTTACGGTTGCAGGGCTCGCTCGCCCGGCTCGTGGACGCGCTCGGCGACGAGCAGGAGTCGGTCCGCCGGGACGTGGCCAACGCGTTGTTCGAGGTCGGCGTCGCCGACCCGACCGCCGTCGCGCCCGTGGCCGACCCGCTGGTCGCGGCGCTGTCCGACGAGGTGACCGCCGTCCGGGCGTGTGTCGCGCGCCCACTGGCGGAACTGGCCGCCGAACGCCCGCGACGAGTTCGGTCTGCCGTCCCCGCGCTGATCGCACCGCTTTCCGACGTGAAAAGCGTCCGGAGCAACGTCGCCTGGGCCCTCTCCTCGCTGGCACCGTACTATCCCGAACTGCTCGAACCCCACGCGGACGAACTCACCCGGGCGTTGCTCGACGACCACTACCCCGTGCAGGTGTCCGTTTTGCGGACGCTGGTACCACTGGAACGCGCCTATCCTGGCCTGTGTAACGTGGTGTCGGATCGCCTCCGCGAACTCGTGACCGCAGCGGTGGCCAGCGTCCGCCAGGCCGCCTGCCGGGTGGCCGCCGCCACCGACCAGTCATGGGTCGACGAGGCGCTCCGGGAACGCGCCCGGGCGGACAGCCATCCACTGGTTCGGGAACGCGCCCGCGCCGCCAGAGCGGCCGCCGCGACCCACACCGACCCCGCCGTCTCCGAGTCCGTCTTCGAGAGCGCGACCCTGGGAACCTGGGTCGCCGTTCGGGTCGACACCGTGACCCCGGACCCGGGTGACGACGACGCGACCGACGCCCGGGCCGACCGACACGGCACACCGTTTCTCGTCGGCAGGATCACCAGCACAGTCCGGGACTACGCCGCGACCGACGAGGCGGCGATGGCCTCACACGGCGTCCGCCGCGAGGACTTCGAGACGCGCCAGGAGTGGCTCGCCGCCCCGCGATTCCCGCCCTCGGGTGACCGCCTGGCCATCCATCTCCACAACCCCGCCGCCGATTACGGCGTCACCCTCCACCGGGCAGACGACGGCATCGAGGCGACCCACGTCGACGGCGAGGACTGCCACGACTACCGTGCCGAGAACGTACTGGCGCTCGAACCCGACCGCGCCCGTCTACTCGCCGCCACACCCGGCGACCGCCTCGCCTTCGAACTCGAAGGGGCGACCCACGACGTGCGGATTACGACCGCGCGCTACCGGAACGGCCGCTACCGGATCACCGGCGAGAACGAACACCAGGGGTACCACATCACGTTCCGGCCCCTCGAGGCCGAACCGATGATGGCCGTCTTCGAGGAAGGCCGCGCCTTCCGGGCGCGAAACGTCTCACTGACCGCCGAAAAATAAATTTTCCTTCGTGTAAATCACTCCGACGTGGCCGCCGCGACCGCGTCGCGGGCCAGTTCCTCGAACTCGGCCTGATCGGGAACCACGTCGACCGAGAGCCCGTGAGCGCGGGCCGTTTCGGCGGTCGGCTCGCCGATGACGGCGACCACGGCGTCCGCCAATCCCGCGACCACCTCGTCCTGAACCCCGCGGTCGTCGGCCGCCGCCAGGAAGTGTTCGACGGTCAGCGAGGAAGTAAAGAGTGTGGCGTCCAGCTCGCCCGCGGCCGCTAGCTCCGTGGATTCGCCGGCCCCGTCAGGCCTGGTGAGCCGGTACAGCACCGTCTCGTGGACGTACGCGCCGGCGTCGTTCAACCCGTCGAGCAACACCGAACTCCCGTGGTCGCTCCGGGCGACCTCGAGCCGCGCGCCGTCACAAGTTCCTTCGAGGGCATCGACCAGTCCGGACGAGGAGAACTCCTCTGGCACCAGATCGACAGTGTAGCCCGAAGCTTCCAGCGCGGCCGCGGTGGAGTCGCCGATGGCACAGACTGTCGTCTCGCCGGGGGTCCAGTCCGCGTCGGCGATCAACTCCGCGCCGGTCTTGCTGGTGAAGACGGCGTAGTCGGCGTCGGACCGGGGGCTCGCGCCGGTGGGGGCGACTTCGAGCATCGGATCCGGGACCGGATCGGCATCCAGGTCCTCCAGCAACGCCACCGCCGCGGTGATGCGCTCGTCGTCGGGCCGGAAGACGGCGACGCGGGGGCGGTCGCTCACGATTCCTCGGCCCCGTTCTGGAGGAACTTGACGACGCGCTGGCGCTCGCGGGCCACGTCGCCGATCACGGTGACGGCTGGCGGTTCGATCCCGGCGTCGTCGCGGGCCTCGACGATGGTATCGAGCGTTCCCGTGGCGACCTGCTGGTCGGGCCAGGTTCCGCGCTCGACCAGCGCGACGGGCGTGTTCGGGTCCATCCCGGCCGCTCGGAGTTCCCGCGTGTACTCGGGGAGCTTTCCGACGCCCATCAGGACGACGATGGTTCCGCCGGTGTCGGCCAGTGCCCCCCAGTCGACCGCCGAGTCCTCCTTCGTGGGATCCTCGTGGCCGGTGACGAAGGAGACCGAGGAGGCGTAGTCGCGGTGGGTGACCGGAATCCCAGCCACGCCCGGCCCGGCGATGGCTGCGGTCACGCCGGGCACGACCTCGAAGGGGACGCCGTGTTCGGCGAGGTACACCATCTCCTCGCCACCGCGGCCGAAGACGAACGAGTCGCCGCCCTTCAGCCGGACGACGGTCTTGCCCTCGTGGGCGAGTTCCGCCAGCCGTTCGTTCGTGTACTGCTGGGAGGTGCGTTCGCCGCGGGCGCGCTTACCCACGTCCTCGCGGTTCTCCTCAGGGATCATCTCGATGATATCCGGGCCGGGGAGTTTGTCGTGGAGGACCACGTCGGCCTCGTCGAGCAGGCGTTTCGCTTTGACCGTCAGGAGGTCGGGATCGCCGGGACCGCTCCCCACGAGGTAGACCTTCCCCGGTGCGATGTCGGCGTCGGTTGTCATGATGAGCAGCCTTTCGTGCCCCCGATTAAGAGTCCTCCCGTTTTCGCTCGTCGGGCTCCTCGCGTTTGGCCTGCTCGATCAGGTCGGCCGCGCCCTGCTCGCGGAGGTCGTCGGCCAGATCGACGGCGGCCCGTGCGTGGCGTTCGACGGGGAGGTCACGCGACGTGGCTACTTCCTCGGTCCCGTCCTGGCTGAGGACGCGGACGACCGTGTGGACGACCGCTCCCTGCACCGTGGCGTGGACGCCGATGGGCGCGACACAGCCCCCACCCAGCTCGTCCAGGACGATGCGCTCGACGCTCGTCGCCACCCGCGTCGGGGGGTGATCGAGCCGGTCGTGGATCTGGGTCCCCACGTCGTCGTCCAGCGCCGTCACCGCCAGCGCACCCTGGCCGGGTGCGGGGACGAACGTGTCCGTCGGCAGGCGCTCGAACTCCACGGCGTGGAGCAGGCCCATCCGGTCCAGCCCCGCCTCGGCGAGGACGATGGCGTCGTACTCGACCTCGACCTCGCGCTCGGTCGCGCGGCGTTCGATCTCGTGGAGGCCGTCGAACCACTCATCGATCTCGGCCAGCACGGCATCCGAGAGGTTGTCGGGGTCGAGATCGTCGGCGTCCACGTCCTCGTCGTCGCTTTGCTCCCCGACAGCTCTTTCCAGCCGCCGCTCGTGTTCCCGCTGGAGTGAGGGTGCGAGCAGCTTCTCGACGCGCGTGTCGACGTTGCCCCGGAGCGGTTCGATCTCCAGGTCCGGCCGCTCGGCCCGAAGTTCCGCGGCCCGCCGGAGGCTGGCGGTGCCGACGGTCGCGCTCTCGGGAAGGTCGTCGAGTGGGATGCCGTCGGGCGTCAGGAGTACGTCGCCAGCCGGGCCCCGCTCGGGGATGCCTGCGACGATCAGTTCCGGGGGACTCTCGGTCGGCACGTCCTTCATCGAGTGGATGGCGGCGTCGACCTCGCCGTCGAGCACCTGCCGGTCGAGATTGCGGACGAAGGCCCCGGTCTTGCCGAGGCGGTGGATGAGTTCGTCCTGAATCTGGTCGCCGGTGGTCTCGACCTCGACGAGTTCGACCGACTGCCGCCGGCTCGCCAGTGTCTCCCTCACCGTGGCGGCCTGCCTGAGTGCGAGGTCGGACCCCCGGGTCGCCAGCCGGAGCGTCCTGTCTGTGGTCATACCCGCCCCTCGTCGGCCCGGCGTGAAAAGTACATCAGTTCGGCCCTACCACGGCTCGCTCTTCAGCGAGAGCATGTAGGCCACGAGGTTCGTCCCGACGTGCAGGACGGGCGTGATGACCAGCACGACCGCGAGCACCGGGAGCGTGAACGTCTCGAAGAACCAGCCCGGTGCGAGCACGACCGTGAGCCCCAGCGACCCGACCACGAAGTCCAGCTGGTCGAGTCCGGGGAACGCCGCCCCGCGTTCCCGCCCCGTCCGGCGCTTCAGGAACGACGCGCCGATGTCGCCGAGCAACGCGCCCGCCGGCAGTGTGATCGCGGCGACGAGTGTGAACTCCGGCAGTCCCGCGACCGCATCCGAGACCGTCGAATGGATCGTGTTCAGCCCGAGCGCCAGTGCCGCGCCGGCGACGATCCCCCCGGCGGTCCCCAGCCAGGTCTTCCCGTCACCGAGCAGTCGTCGCCCGTTCCAGGTCCGCCCGCCGTCTATCGGTGGCCCCCCACCCACCAGCACCGCGGCGTTGTTGGGCACGTACGCCGGTAGCATCGCCCAGAACGCCACCGCGAGTACGCCGACGATGTCCATTCCTGAGGCATGCTGGGTCAGCGCCGTCCTTAAGCGTCCCGAACTGAGCGACGGACTCAGTATGGCGGAGGCAATATTTGCCAGTATGATCCCGCCAATAGCGAGCCGGCTCGTCGCCGGCGAGACGGCGGCCACGGCCATAGAGCGGGCGCGGCGACTCGACGACCGTGGAACCGGGGCTATCCTCAATCACCTGGGCGAACACTACGACGAGCGCGGGCCGGCCGACGCGGACACAGAGACGTACTGTCGGCTCCTCGACGACATCACGGGCACGGACCTCCGGGCCTGCATCTCGGTCAAGCCCTCACAGATCGGTCTCGACGTGAGCGAGTCGGTCTTCCGGGAAAACCGCTCGCGCATCGTCGACCACGTCGACGAAGCGGGCGTGTTCGTCTGGCTCGACATGGCGGATCACACGACGACCGACGCGACGCTGGACGCCTTCGAGGCCGAGGCCCGCGCCCACGACGGCGGGGTCGGGGTCTGTCTCCAGGCCAACCTCCGGCGGACCTCTCGCGGCTGGCCGACTGTCCCGGGAAAATCCGGCTCGTCAAGGGAGCCGACGACCCGCCGCGGGACGTGGCACTGCCGGGCGCGGAAGTCGACGACGCCTACAGAGAGTTGCTGGCACAGGCGTTCGCCGAGCGTGAGGGCGGCATCGCGGTCGGCAGTCACGACCCGGCGATGATCGCCGCCGCCGACCGGCTCCACGAAGAACACGGGGCGCCGTTCGAGATCCGGATGCTGATGGGTGTGCGCGAACCGGCCCAGGAACGGCTGGCCGCCGAGCACGAGGTCTGGCAGTACGTCCCCTACGGGGGGACGTGGCTGTCGTATTTCTACCGGCGCGTCGCCGAACGCCGGCAGAATCTGACCTTCGCCTTACGGGCAATCGTCAACTAGTAAAGGGAGGCACAAGAACCACTTCGTACCGCATTATGGCCTCCTGGAAGCGGGACATCGCGAGCGGACTCATCGTCTTGCTGCCCGTCATCGTCACCCTGTACGTCATCGCGTATCTCTACGGGATCATCGCGAGTTCGACGGCCGTCTTCGGCATCAATCTCGCCGTGCTGACGGAACTGGGAGTGCCACGGCAGGCACTGGGGCTGGTCCGCGTGCTGACGACGCTGATCGTCTTTTTCCTGCTGGTCCTGTCGGTGGGCTATCTCAGCCGGACGGCCTTCGGCGACATCTTCGAGGACATTCTCGACAACCTGATGAACCGCCTGCCCGGCCTCCGGGTGGTCTACAACGCCTCGAAGATGGCCGTCGAAACCGCCGTCTCGGGCACCGAAGACCTCCAGAAACCGGTCAAGATCGAGACCTGGAACGGGCTGCGGATGACCGCGTTCAAGACCGGCAAGACGACCGACGACGGCCGCGACGTGCTCTTTCTCCCGACTGCGCCCAACATCACGACCGGGTTCGTCATCGAAGTCGAATCCGAGGAATACGACGAGATGGACGAACGTGTCGAGGACGCCCTGACGCGTATCCTGAGCGCCGGCTTCGGCGAGTCCCGCGACGACAGCGTCGCGATCAGCGTCACCGACGAACTGTCCAGCGACGGGGACGCCGACGACTGAGCCGCCCGTCCCGGCGCTCGGGGAGTCGTTTCCAGCGGATGCGGAGTCTGCTGGACCGGGTCGCGGGTCACAGTGGCGTCATCGACGCCGTCGGACGGCCGATCCAGAACCGCCAGGGCCTCAGAGGTAGTGGAACCACGCTTCGTACTCGTCGGTCCGACGCTCGATGACCTCGAAGAACTTCGTCTGCAACTCGTCGGTGACCGGCCCCTTCGTGCCAGCACCGATTTCGTTGTCGTCGACGCTCCGGATCGGCGTCACCTCCGCCGCCGTCCCCGTGAAGAACAGTTCGTCGGCGGTGTACAGCTCGCCCCGTGAGATCGTCGCGTCGTCGTGGACCGTGTAGCCCAGGTCCTCGGCGATGGTGATGATCGACTGTCGCGTGATGCCGTCGAGGATCGACTCGGCGAGGCCCGTCGTGTAGATCTCGCCGTCCCGGACGAGGAAGATGTTCTCGCCCGGTCCCTCGGCGACGTTGCCCTCGCCGTTGAGGACGATAGCCTCGGTGTACCCGTTGCCCGTCGCCTCCAGGTTCGCGAGGACGCTGTTGACGTACGGCCCGGTCGTCTTGGCGTTGGTCGGGATCTGATCGGACCCGTACTTGCGCCAGGAGGAGATCGACACGTCGACGCCCTCCTCCAGCGCCTCCTCGCCGAGATACGCGCCCCACGGCCAGACCGCGATGGCGACCTCGACCGGACAGTTCGAGGGGTTCAGCCCGAGTTCCTCGTACCCGTAGAACGCGACCGGCCGGATGTAACAGGACTCCAGGTCCTGCCGGCGGATCAGTTCCTTCGTCGCCTCGGTCAACTCCTCCCGGCTGAACGGAATGTCGATGTCGTACGGTTTCCCCGACTGGTAGAACCGTTCGAGGTGGTCCTCCCAGCGGAAGATCGCCGGGCCGTTCTCCGTGTCGTAACACCGGACCCCCTCGAAGACCCCGGTGCCGTAGTGGAGTCCGTGCGTGAGAACGTGCACCTGTGCGTCCTCCCAGTCGACGAACTCACCGTCCTGCCAGATCGTGTCGACGTCCATCTCGTCGAATCCCATTGGTAACTGGTTGGCCCAATCCGCTCTTAACAGTTTTCGTGCCGTGCCGACGGCTCGCACGACGGCACCCCCCGGTGGGCGGGGCAAGAGTCTCCGGAGAACGTGCCGACAGCCGGACGACTTCGACGTGTCCACGCAGCGACGCTCCGCCCGGGTAACGGTCCCATAAATCGTATATCGCGATACGAAATCTCTCTCGCCGCCGGGTCAGCGTACTCGATCGTGGCGACGCACGTTCAGGGACCGTCGAGTGACTCCGCCGACTGTAAAAGCCCCGCCGATACTGCCGAAACGTCTCGGCGAAACCGGGTCGTTCAGTCGGACCCGATAGCACGAGGCGAGCGGCGTTCCGTGGTACGGATCCGGTTCTCCGGGTCGACCGCTCTCCACCACGATCACAGGGCAGAGCCGGGACGTCCCGGCGCTGTGTGTTGTGAGGACTCTTCGGCCGTTACTCGTCCCCGGAAACGGTCGCTCGGCCGTCTGCTATTCGTCCTCGAGTCGGCCGGGCGTCCACTCCCCGTCGAGGGATTCGTGGGAGAACGGTGTGGCGTCTTCACCTGCGTAGGTGGCCACGAGCTGGCCGTCGCCCTCGAGGTAGTACTTGTAGGTCGTCAGTCCCGCCAGACCCACCGGGCCGCGGGCGTGAATCTTCCCGGTCGAGATGCCGACCTCAGCGCCGAGACCGTAGCGATATCCGTCGGCGAAGCGCGTCGAGGCGTTGTGGAAGACGCTCGCGGCGTCGATCCCGGTCATGAACGTCTCGGCGGTCTCGGCGTCTTCGGTGACGATCGACTCGGTATGCTTCGAGCCGTGCGCGTTGATGTGTTCGACAGCCTCGTACACGTCCGAGACGATCTTGATCGACAGCTCGAGGTCACCGTACTCGCTGTCCCAGTCGTCGTCGGTCGCTTCGCCCACGTCGACGATCTCGCGAGTCGCCTCATCTCCGCGGAGTTCGACATCGGCAGCCTCGTAGCGCTCGACCATGGGCGGGAGAAACGTCTCGGCGACGCGTCTGTCGACCAGCAGCGTCTCGACGGCGTTACACACCGCCGGATACTGGACCTTGGCGTCGAAGGCGATCGCCTCGGCCTGTTCGAGGTCGGCGGCTTCGTCGACGTAGACGTGGCAGACTCCCTCCGTATGGCCCAGGACGGGAATTTGGGTATTGTCCTGGATGTAGGAGACGAACTCCGAGGAGCCACGAGGCATCAGCAGATCCACCTGCTCGTCCATCTCCAGCAGGCGGTCGACCTCCTCGTGGGCTTCGATGAGCTGGACCCAGCCGTCGGGCAGTTCGGCGGTCGCCTCGCGGATGATTTCGTAGAGGGTGCGGTTGGACTCGCTCGCCTCGCTGCCGCCCTTGAGGATGACGGCGTTGCCGGATTTGAGTGCGAGGGCGGCGATCTGGACCAGCGCGTCCGGCCGTGACTCGAAGATGGTGCCGACGACGCCGATCGGCACGGAGACCTTGTACAGTTCGAGATCCGCGTCCAGTTTCCGGGCCTCCAGTGTCTCACCGAGTGGATCCTGTTGTTCGGCGACGCTCTCGACCATTTCGGCGATGCTCTCCAGTTTCGCGTCGTCGAGTTTCAGCCGGTCGACGAGCGCCTGTGTGTACTCGCCCCGTTCGAGCATGGCCTCTGCCTCCTCCACGTCGGTCGCGTTGGCCGCCCGGATCTCCGCCGCGTGGTCACGAATGGCGTCGGCGATCGATTCGAGCGCGGCGTTGCGCGTCGCCTCGTCGACGTTTGCCAACTGCAACGCGGCGTGCTGTGCTTCGGTCACTTGGGATTCCGTGTCGTACTCAGTCATCTGTGGCTCCGTCTATCGGGACGAATAGCGTGCCCACCGATTTGGCAGTAGCGATCCGTTCCAGCACGTCTCGGTCCGCCGACCCCGCGATAATCGCGGGGATGCCGTGCTCGCTCACGTCGCGTGCGCCCTCCACTTTCGTCTGGATACCGCCGAACTCGGCGGTCGTGCTGTCGTCGACGAGCGACTGGACCGCATCGTAGTTCGTGCCGACGGCTCTGATCAGTTCTGCCCCGTCGTCTTCCTTCGGATTGCCGGTGTAGACGCCGTCGACGTCGGTCAGGGTCACCAGCAGATCGACGTCGAGGCCGATAGCGACCGACGCCGAGAGCATGTCGTTGTCGCCGATCTGAATCTCCTCGGTCGCGACCGCGTCGTTCTCGTTGATGATCGGCACGATCCCCCACTCGAACAGGGCCTCGACGGTATTGCGGACGTTCGTGAACCGATCGGGGTTGGCCAGGTCGTGCTCGGTCAGCAGGATCTGTGCGACCGTCTGGTCGTAGCGGTCGAAGCTCTGGGTGTAGTGGCGCATCAGGTGGCTCTGGCCGATCGTCGACAGCGCCTGACTCTGCTCGAGGGTCTCGGCCTCGACCTCCTCACTGTTGAGTATCCCTTTGCCGGCACCCACTGCACCCGAGGAGACCAGCAGCACCTCTTTGCCCCGGTTTCGGAGGTCCATAATATCGCTGACCAGCGTGTCGAGTTTCACCCGGTCGAGCCGTGAGTTACTGTCAGTCAGGGAGTTCGTGCCTGCCTTGACGATCACCCGGTCCGCCGCCGCGGCCTGTTCGCGCGCCTGCTCGACGGTGTCGCTATCGACGGCGTCGGTGAGGGTGGGCTCACTCATCTTGGAATTGTGTGCCTAGCTCGCGCGACCGTGCTTCGGCGGCTGCGACGGCTTCGATCACCGCTGTGTCGGCATCGCTGTCCCACAGAACCTCCATACCTTCGATAGTCGTCCCGTTCGGCGAACAGACGGCGTCGATGAGTTCCGAGACATCGCGATCGTCGTCGAGGACCGTTTCGGCGGCACCCTTGAACGTCTGCGCTGCCAGCGTCTCGGCCTGCTCCGGATCGAGTCCCCCGTCGATGCCAGCCTGTTTCATCGCGTCGATGAGGTAGAACACGAAGGCCGGTCCGCTCCCGTTGACTGCCGTCGAGATGTCCATGCTGTCTTCGTCGATCTCGACGAACTCGCCGACAGCAGCGAGCATCTCGCGGACCTCGTCGGTGATGCCTGTCTCGGTTGCGGCGGCCGCCATGTTACCGGTTTTCGCCGCGAGGTTCGGCATGATCCGAACGACGGTTGCGTCCGTCCGCTCGGCGACGTACGCTCGCGGAACACCCGCAGCGATGGTTACGAGTGACTGATCCGGACGGGCGTCGAGGTCGTCGAGGACTGCATCGATCGCTTTCGGCTTCACCGCCAGCACGACGATGTCGGCCTCCCGAGCGGCGGCGATGTCGTCAGTCGTCCGGTCCGCGTCGTCGGCTACCGCCGCCAGCGCGTCCGGGTCGAGATCGATCGCCGTCACGTCGTAGTCGTCGGTCGCAGCGAGCCCAGTCACCATGGCTCCGCCCATGTTTCCACAACCGACTACACTCACAGTGGTCATCCTGTGTACACAGGACAGACGCTGGGACATACGACCTGCGGTTCCGTCCGCGAGCGGCGACCACCTCGATCGAGTCGCCGCTGTGTCGTAGTCCTGTACCCTGGTGCTACGGACGAGCCGTGTGGCCGTCTATCTGTAACTGACGACGCCCGGTCGATCAGTCGGCACGGGTCGGGTCTCTCCGATGGCTTTCGCTCGGCCGTCGCCCGTGGGCCGGCTCGGTGCGGTACCAGGAATCGGCGAGACACCAGAGAAGCAACACCGTCACGGCGCCCAGTAGTAGCACTGGAACAGGTGCCGCGACCGCTGCCAGAACGGCCGCGACCCCGACGTTAGCACAGACGAGGGCGATCGGATAGAGGGGTATCGCGTGGTCGGTCATCCGTACGACGGGATCGGTCCCCGAATAGTAAAACTGGGCTGGCGGTGTTTCAGCGCGGGAAACACCCGTCCGGACTCGATCACGGCGCGTCGACAGACCGGGTCGTCTCCGTGGTGTCGCTCGAGGCGACGACCGCCCGTCGGTTCCGATACGACGGCACAGTCGCTGACTGCGGTCCGTGGCGGTTCGTGCACGTGCCCGGTGCCGTCGGAAGACGGTCGGTCCACAACCGATTTGACACTGAAGCCACCCAACACGATAACGTGATTCAACTCGGTCCGTGGGCGCTGTTCAGGGTCGGTATTCCAGCGGTGAGTGGCGGTGTCGCCGGGGTAGTGGGGGTGACTGTGTACCGACGACTCCGGCACGGTGATGCCCGCACCGGACTCGCCAGGCCGTTCGTCGTCCTCGCCGCGGTGGTGTCGCTCCTCGGGATCGGGTACGCTGGGCTGCACGCGGCGACGCCGCTCGGGAACATACGGCTGGGGTCTGCGATCCTCCTTCTGACCGTTCCGTGGATGACGTTCGCAGCACGGTACATCGGGATCGGGCGGTACGTCACGCTCGGACGGGTGTTCGCGGGAGCGCTTGTCGTGACGCTCCTCGTCGCGATAAACGTTTTCGGACGGCTGATACGGGAGGGGTGGATCACGACCTCGCTGGTCGGTACCGAGACGCTCCAGACGCTCAACACGGCACAGTCGGTGGTCACACTCGCGCTCCTGACGCTCGTGTTCGCCCTGATCGGGGGCGTCGTCGTCGCTACGTATCGTCACGACCGACTGTCGACCGTGCAGAGTCTCCTCGTCGTGGTACCGATGGCCGGGTTCGTTTTTACCGTGCAGACGACCCGCCCCGCGACGCCGCTGCTGAACGACGTGCTGAGCGGGAGCACGTTTTTGATTGTCGCCGCTGGCCTCGCGCTGGGGGTCACTCGCTACGATGTGGTGACGCGCGTCCCCGCGACCCGGCGACTGGGTGAGCGGGCGGCACTGACAGAGACCGACGAGGCGATTTTCGTCCTCGACGACGGGGCACGGGTGGTCCGAGTCAACGAACCGGCCGAGCGAATGTTCGGCGGCGCACAGACGCTGGCCGATGTCACGGACCACTCGGTGACGTCACTGACCGAGCACAGCACCATCACCTGCCGGACGACGGCGGGCCGCAGACAGTTCGAACCGAGCGTCTCGCCGCTCGTCGACGAGTACGGGGAGACGTTCGGATACACCGTCATGTTGATCGACGTGACGGACCGCGAGATCCGGCGCCAGCGACTGGCGGTGCTCAATCGCATTCTCCGTCACAACGTCAGGAACGAACTGGACGTGATTCGGGCGCACGCGGAGGAGGCCGACCTCGCCCCGGCGGTCGACGGCGTAGACAGGCTGAGCGAACTGAGCGAGGAGGCACGGCGGGTCCAGGACCTCATGGAGCGGTCCGCGGCCGACCGAACCGAGGTCAGGGTACGCCCGCTTCTCGAAGATGTCGTCGCCGACGCAACGGCTGGTGTGACCGCCGACGTGACCGTCACTGCCCCCGACGTGCGCATACAGATCGACCCCGAACGGTGCCGGTACGTGGTCGACCACCTCGTCGAGAACGCGGTCGAACACAACGACGGGGAGTCCCCACGCGTCGTGGTTCGTGCGGAGCAGACGGGGGCGGATATCCGTCTTCTCGTCGCGGACGACGGCCCGGGGATTCCGGAGTCGGAACGGGCGGTGATCGAGGCCGGCGGTGAGACACCTTTCGAACACGCCAGTAGCCTTGGCCTCTGGGGGACCAACTGGGCCGTCCAGAGCATGGGCGGGACGCTCTCGTTCGACGAGAGCGACCTCGGCGGGACAGCCGTCACCATCTCCCTCACAGACGTGGCAGTCCACGAGGCGTGACCGAACAGCCACGCATCCGATCTGGGCGTATCGAGCGCCGAGGCAGCACCGGACATCGGGGCCGACGGTGACGACCGCCGCTCATCACCTGGCGAGTGCCCGCCGGATCGCCTCTTCGACCGGCGTCCGTTCGATGGGAACGACGTTCTGCAAGTCCCGCTCCGGGTCGACCGTCACCGGGTTGCGCATACTCTCGACGAGCGGCCGCGCGATGGCGTACTTGACGTCCGTCGTCAGCCGGAGCCAGTGCGAAGAGAGCTCCGGCGACACGACTGGAACGGGGATGATGCGGATTCGCTTGCCTTTCTGCTCGGCGGTCATCTTGAGCAGGGACTCGTAGGTACACTCGGTCTCTGCGCCGATGTCGTAGATGCCGCCGCGGGTCTCCGGGGCGTCGAGCACGTCGACGAGGTACTCGACGGCGTCGTCGACGCCGATGGGCTGACACGGCGTCCGAACCCACTTCGGGACCGTCATCAGCGGGAGCCTGTCGGTGAGGTCGTCGACGATACGGAAACTGGAGCTCCCCGCCCCGATGATGATCGCCGCCCGCAGGACGGTGAGGTCGAACTTCCCGGATTCCAGGACCGACTCCACCTCCCGGCGAGAGGCCAGATGTGGCGACAGGTCACGCTCGTCGCCGCTGATACCGCTCAGATACACCACCCTGTCGACGCCGGCCGCCGAGGCCCGCTCACGGAACCGTCGAGCGTACGTCCGATCCAGATCGGCAAAGTTCTCGGCCGTCAACGAGTGGATCAGGTAGTACGCCACGTCGATATCCTCACACAGGCCCTCGAGTGACGCCGGCTCAGCCAAGTCGCCGTTGAACACCTCGACCCCGTCCGGGAAGTCCGACGGCGTGGCACTCCTGGAGAAAGCCACGACCTCGTGCTCCGCCTCGACCAGCGCCTCGACGAGTCGGCTGCCGACGAATCCGGTCGCACCCACAACGAGAACCCGCATTGGTTTCGAAAGACGCTGCTCGCAAATGCATCTTGTGGCGCTACCCTCGACGCCGGCTGTCCCCTGTGACACGGGGTGTCGGCCATCCCCGGAGCCGTCAGTGGGTGATTGGCCTGCACCGTCGGAGAGCCCGGCAGTGACGATCGGTGGCGATCCGGGGAGCTATCCAGACGGCGCTCGTACTGGCGGCCATGCTCGGGTACGCGGCGATGAACCACACGCTTCGGGACCGGGACCCACCGCGTCGGTGCAACCGCGACATGCACAAGTCCACCTGGGAGTCGGCGGGCATCGAATACGCGGCCACGCTCGCAGAGCGAAACGTCGCCGACCTCGAACGCATCCTCGAGTGGAATCTCGACCACGACATCCGGTTCTATCGCTGTAGTTCGAAGCTGATCCCGTGGAACTCACAGTTCCAACTCACGGACCTCCCCAACTACGAGCGGGTTCGAAGCATCGCGCAACGGTGTGGCAATCTCGTCAGGAACAACGACATGCGCCTCACGTTCCATCCGAGCCACTGGTGCAAGCTGGCAAGCGAGTCCGAGGAGACCGTCGAGCGTTCGGTCGAGTCGGTCGCGCATCACGGTCGGTGGCTGGACCTGCTGGGACTCCCACGTTCGCCCCGGCACGCGATCAACGTCCACATCGGTGCCCACTACGGCGACAAGGCTGCCACCGGCGAGCGGTTCTGTCGTGTCGTCGACGACCTCCCCCCGCGTGCCCGCGAGCGGCTCGTCGTCGAAAACGACGACACGCAATCGCTGTGGAGCGTCGAGGAACTCGTCGACCAGGTGGCCGACAGAGTCGGCATCCCGGTCACCTTCGACTATCACCACCACTCGTTCACTGATCGCGGAACCACCTATCGCGAGGGCTTCGCGCTTGCCCGCGACACCTGGGACGGCGTCCGACCGATCGCTCACTACTCCGAGCCCGCACGGCTCCACGGTGAGCCGGAAGCACGCCCACAGGACCACGCCGAACACGTCGCCGGCGTCCCCGACTGGCTGCGTGCGCAGGCGGACGTGATGCTCGAGAGCCACGGTAAAGAGCGGACGCTCCTGCAACTCCGGGACGCCTAGATCACAGACGGTACCGAACGAGGTGTCGCCGACGGTCGCGCTCAGGCGCCGTCGATGGGATCGGAGCCCCCGTCGCCCCGTCGGGCGACCACGATACCGGCGACGAAGAGGAGACCCGCCAGGCCGAACAGCCCGAATTTGAGAAGTCGTTCCGAAACGAGAAACCCGCCGCCGGCTATCACTGCGGCTGTCGCGTGCAAAATCGCCGTTTGATTCATATCCACACGAGGGGCTCTGCGCGAAAAAGTGACACGATGGCCGTGCGACCGGTAGCGGTGCGTCCGAGTGGCGACACGATCCGGGTCTCGGAAGATCGTCGAACTCCACAACCTCGGAGGAGAGAACTGTTGTTTGTCTTCTGTTGAGTTCAACCCAACCACATTCGTCATCTCGTATATTACGATTCGTACTCTGGCGTGCGATCATCCGATCGCGCTAAATAGACCGCTGCGACGACGAGCGCGACCAACACCACGTCGAGCCCGTGTTCTAGCAAGTGATGACTCGCCGGCGATAAATATCCCATCGTCGACAAAGCTGCTACAGCAGATCGGGTGAACAGCGCAGCGAACGCGCCGCCGATCAACAGATATGACCGGGAACGCCGTTGCAAGAATGCAGCGAGTGCTACGCCGAGCAATAGGGCAGTTGCGGCAGCCGCAACAGTAAGTATCGTTATGGATGGCAACGACGGACCGGTAGCGGTACCGACGTGGAGTGGATGCCATTGAATCATCGCGCCCCATCCAGAGCTGTCCACCTGTCCCCGTCGGCTTGTACTGTCACGATTCCTCCGTGTAATCTAGCGACGTGATCCGGCCGTCGCCGTAGATCACGAACACTTCCGCGCCAGGGTCCTCGGTCACGTCCGCGACCGTCGGGAACGTCCAGACCGGCACGTCACGTCGATAGACCGCCAGCTGGCTTCCCGAGTCGGGACTCAGAACCGTGACGGTACCGCCGTTCGTGACCGACACCAGCTCGGCGGTACCGTCACCCGTGAGATCACCGACGACCGGTGCCGGTGTTATCGTGTTCTCTTCGGGACCGAGTCTGGTCGACCACGCCTGCTCGCCTGCGGTCGCGTCGAGTGCTCCGACGACGTTGCCCGGTTCGCTGAAGTACACTCGCAACGGACCGTCTTTGCCTGCCGCACCGTGAAGTTGAGACTGGGGCTCTCAATGCATACGCGTTGGAATTGTTGCTCGGAAGAAAACTGAAATGACTCATCAACCGGTCTCATGCAGCGCATTTCTGACCTAGCAACGGTGAGTGATTCCTCCGGGCAGAGAATCTCTACCTTCGGTTATCGTGACTTCTCACGTACTCGTACGTATCGGAGAACTCGAAACAGAATCCGGAAAAACGCGGTCCGAAGGTCGTCAAACTGTTCCGCTGAAAGCCACAATGGGTTGCAATTTCGCCCAGTAACTCAACAGAGTGGACGCTATCCAGACGTCGCGGTTACTTCTCCTTACTCGCTTGGCAGACGCTCAATAATCGAGTCGGTGAGAGCCGGCTCTAGTCCAGTGTCTCGGTATCCCGCTGCGAGGTTGACGTCGACAGCCCAATACTGGTCGTCGCCATCTTTGACCAGATCAACCCCGACACCCCGAAGGTCAAATCGTTCAACGAGCTCTCGGAGCGACGCTGCAAGTGCTGGCTTGATCTCTATCTGGCCGATGAACTGCTTCTCCCCATAGAGCTTCGAGGTGACGCGACGCCCTGTAACGTGTATTTGTGACCCGTCGTTGACGGCATAATACTTGTAATCGACCGGTTCCGTCGGAATCAGTTCCTGGTAGAAATCTCCCTCACCGTTGAGTTCGGGTTCGTCGTTCCAGATGTAGTAGCCCTTAGCGACGTACTCGCCACCGGGTTTCTCGAAGGTGACTTTGGGTGTGAGAAATCCCACCTCCGACAGCGCTCGCAGGCCGACGAGCCGTGAACTGAACAAAACCACCGCCTGAAAGTTGTTCCACAGCATTGTCCCTGTCCGTCGAGCATGCCTGAGAGCGGGGAATGCACTCGGGAGTGTCTTCTTGTTAACAACCAATGAGAAGTCATTGACCTGTTCCGGTGAAAGAGGTGATTCGGGATGAAAGAATCGAACCTGAAAGCCACTATTCCGAAGACGCTCGGCCACGTCCCTGAATACCGGCTTGCTCTTTTGACACAGGATGCCGATGTTGAGATCGTCTTCCATACGGGTTACAGTGGTGTTCAGACGCGAATCTGAATAGCATTCGGGTGTGTCGCGATTACAGTAACAGGCAGCATGAAAGGAGGATGGCCCAACAGATGCGAACACACTGGCCGGTCCTCTCTACTCCATACGGTGGGCGCATTTATTCGTGCAGGCTGTGTACCATCTTCTGTATGCCTGAGGAAGTCCTGTTCAAATCAGAGAGCGACCAGAGTCGAGAAGAGATTGCATCGTACCTCCGGAAAGTCGCGGACAATCTCGACAACAGCAACGCTATCACCCTGGAAGCAGGCACCGAGTCTGTAACGCTGACTCCGCCTGCCCGACCGACCTTCGAAGTCAAAGCTGAACGCGAAGGGCCAGCTGGCAACATGACTGAACGAAGTATCGAGTTCGAACTCGAATGGGACGAGAACGGCGGTGATGAGAGTGGCGGAAGTAGTCAGTTAGAGATCGAGTAGCCACTCCGGACCCACGGTGAGCAGTTGATTCAAGAGAACTGGTCTGGTACAACTGAAGCCGCTGTGCTGACTATAGTCTCTGCACTGAGCAGTCAGACGACTACTTGAGCGTGTCACCGCCACCATCCCGCCGTGGCCCCGACACGTAAATCTCGTCGTACTGTCTTCCGGCAGATCGCCCAGCTGTCCCCCGCCGACTGGCCCACCGACGAGTCGAGCCCGTTGTTCGATCGCACGTCGCTGCCCGGAGCAGAACCGGATGTTCGCCTCGTCGCGGAAACACGGTTCCAGCACGACGATCACGAGGCCGTCGAACTCTCCTTTTCGATTTGGCCGATACCACGCATTACAGACCTGCTATACCCGCTGTAGTCTCAACTTCCACGACGGCAAGTTCTATATCGCGATTACTGGTTTATCGGGATGAACCACACCGGGGACATCGAAAACCGGGACGCGCGGGGAACGTACCGGAAAACAGCGGTCAGCGAAGGCGGTCGACGATCTCGCTGCCTTCGACGTAGGGGATGTCGTTGCGCTCGCCGTAGGCGCGGGCGGCCGCGGGCGGGAGCGCTTCGCCGCTCTCGTCGTCGAGCATCTCACAGACGACGACGGCGGGCGACTGGTCGGTGGCCGCCGCCAGTGCGACGCCCAGCTCGGTGTGGCCGAGACGATCCGCCAGCAGGTCCGGCGCGGCGCGCAACAGGTGGACGTGGCCCGGGGCGCGGAACTCCTCGGCGAACTGGGCCGTCTCGGGGTCGCTGGCGGCCCGGGCGAGTTCCGTGATGGTCAGCGCCCGGTCTTCGTCGGTGATTCCGGTGAACGTGTCCCGGTGATTCACCGTCAGCGAGAACGACGAGCGCTCGTCGTAGTCGAGGTCGTGGTCGGCCGCGACGGGGTGGTCGATGACCTCTTGCAGGAAGGGGAGATCGAAGGCCTCGGCGACCTCGTCGCTCAACGCCGTGCAGACCAGCCCGCCCGCGTCGTTGCGCATGCGGGCGACGGCCTCGGGCGTGACGGCGGCCGCGGGATACACCAGATCGGTCTCGCCTTCGCGGTCGGCGGCGTCGTGGATCAGGATGGGGTCGCCCTCACGGAAGGCCGCCAGGGCCGCCTCGACGCCGGTCCGGGATTCGGTGTGCATCTTATCGCTCCGTGACATTGATCGTGACCTTGTCGTCGTCTTCGAGTCCGATCGCTTCGCGGAGTTTCTCCGGGGCGATCACTTCCAGCTGGTCCTCGTCGTGGTGTGTCCGCTCGGGTGCGATGACGTGGGCCGGTTCGTAGATCGAGTCGCCCACCTCGACGCTCGCGGGGTAACAGAACGCGGGGCCGTAGGTGCGTTCGTCGTCCTCCCAGCCCTCGATGGTGACCGGTTCCAGCGACGCCATCCCGGCGCGGGCGCGGACGCTCTCGTCGGTGAGGTCGACGTTCAGCGTCCCCGCGAAGGGTTCGTAGCCCAGCTTCTCGATGAACTGCTCCATGTAGCCCGGCAGCGAGATGTAGTGGCGACCCTCGCCCATTCCGCTGGTGACGAAGCCCTGGAGTTCGATGGCCGCGTCGCGCTCGAAGATCCGTCGGTAGTCGGCGTACTCGCGACGGAGGGCCGACTCGCCCTCGCCGGTGATCTCGATCCACTGCCCATCGCTGACAATCTCCCGCTCGACGTACCCGGCGTCGTCGAGGCGCTGGAGTCGGCGGGAGGCCGTCTGGTTCGACGCGTCGAGGTCGTCGGCCAGCGCCGAACACGACACCTTCTCCTGGCCCTCCAGTGCGCCCTCGAGCGCCAGCAGCTTCAGCGTCGCCAGCTCGTCGTATCCGACCGTCCCCTCGCTCGCCTGTGCCATGTCTCATCGTTGGGCAGTCTCGGGGATAAGCGTAACGAATGTGGGATGCGTAACGACTTTGGAACGCAGAGAAACGGAAACAGTGTTTCCTGACTCGGTGTTTGGGACCACCAACCTAAAGCCGTCGTTCCGAAGGCGTTCGGGTCAGGCCGTGTGGACCGCAGCCCGTGGCCCGTACTCCATCTCGGTCCGGACGGCCGCCGCGACCTCGGCTCCGAACTCGCGCTCGACGAGGTGGACGGCCAGATCCAGTCCCGAGGTGACGCCACCCGCGGTCAGCACGTCGCCGTCGTCGCCTACCCGGGCGTCGACCACCGCGGCCTCGGTCGCTCGGAGGTCCGCCAGCGCGCTCGCGTGCGTGACCGCCGGCCGACCGTCGAGGACGCCCGCCCGGGCGAGCAACATCCCACCGGTACAGACTCCGGCGACCGAGCCCCCGCGTTCGCGGTGGGCGGCGATGGCCTCGGGAATCGACCCCCGTTCGGCCTCCCGGTACGCACCCGGACCCTCCCGGTCGGTCCAGCCACCGCCGGGAACCACGAGCAGGTCCGGGCCCGTCTCGGCCAGTGGCCCGTCCACCCCGACCTCGAGCCCGTGACTCGCCGTTATCGGACTTCTGCCTTCGAGGGAAGGAAGCGTCGTCCTGCAGTCGGCCCCGGCGTTCGCGGCGTTCTCGAACACCTCGAACGGGCCGATGGCGTCCAGTCCGTCGAAGCCCTCGAATAGCAGGATGGCGATTTCCATGCCCTGACCTCGGGGTGTCGATGCAAAAGCGCTCCTCTCGGGGAGATCGTCGATTCCCGCGGCTCGCGGGTCGTGCCTCCCCGCTCGCCAGTCCGGGACGCTCGTTGCACTCGCGTCCCCCTACTCCCAGAAGTCGCTGTCCTTCTGCAGTTTCGGGACGAGGGTGTTCCGGTCCTCGGCGAGCAGGGCGACCCGGGAGGCCGGCACCTGCTTGAGCACGTCGTGGGGCATGTGTTCCATCACGTCTTCGGCGAACTCGACGACGCGCTCGTGGTCGGGCATCGAGTCCCGGTCCAGCCGGCCACGGGAGTGGCCGACGTGCATGTACGCTTTCAACTCCACGAAGTCCGGGTCGGCCCGCTGGAACATCGAGGCGTACCACTCGGGATGGTGCATGTTCAGCCCCTGGATGCACGTCGTCCGCAGGACCGTCCGGGTCTCATCTTTCCCGGCCAGCACGTCCAGCGTGTCGATCAACCGCTTCCAGGCGTCGTCCTCGACGGCCTTCACAGTTTCATCGAAGGTCGCCCGGTCGGCGGCGTCGACGCTGACGTACAACTGGGTCGGGTCACACTCGGCCAGCACTTCCGGGCGAGTGCCGTTCGAGACGAGGAAGGTCGTGATGTCCCGATCGTGGAAGGCCTCGATGAGTTCCGGCAGATAGGGGTAGAGCGTCGGTTCGCCGTCGAGGGAAATCGCCACGTGGCGGGGCTCCATCGCCTCCTCGAACATCTCGCGGGGCACCTCATCGTTCCCGCCGAAGCCGCTGAGGAGTTTCGTCTGGAGTTCGATGCTGGCGTCGACGACGGCCTCGGGGTCGTCCCACTCGACCTCGTCCATCTCGTAGGCGTGACCCTGGTGGTCCCGCCAGCAGAAGACACACCGCTCGTTGCACTTCACGACCGGAGTCATCTGGATACATCTGTGGGATTCTATCCCGTAAAATATGTTTTTGTAACATTTCCCCTCCCCACGGAGCGCGTTCTTGGTCCACCCGCAGGTCTGAGCCGCGGTGTGGTTCTCGCTGTGGTAATCTGGATTCGACACCTGCTTTGGGCCCCCGCTCCCGGACTCTGAGTCGCTCATGTTGCCCCCACGTTTCGGGTGCGCGGGCAAAAGCATCCGGGTGTCACGTCGGTTCGACGCCCCCAATCCACGATCCGCATCCGTCTCCAAAAACTCTGACTAGTAATACAAACACGGCAGAAAAGTCTACGGAAATCTACGACTGTTGTGGGTAAAGACTATTAGTGTTATTTCCCAAAGACTGTGTATGGCTACTAACGTCGTGAACGAACGCGGCGGCGAGCAGGCAGAGACCGACCGCACCACCGAGTCAGAACCGGAGACGGCGGTCGAGGCCGACTATACGGTGACGCTGCACCTGCGGGCCTCGGCACCGGCGGCCGCCACGCGGCGGCAACGGACCGTACTGGACCGGTTGCGGTCGCTCGCCTCGGACGGCGTCGTCCCCGAGCTTCGGGTCGAGCGCTGGAGTTCGAAGGTGACCGTCCCCTCCGAGGGTGACGAGAGCGGACAGGGACCGGTCGAGCTGTACGCGGAGTTCGAGACCGCCGCCGAGCGCGCGAACGCGCGTCTGGAACCGTTCTTCGAGACCCGGGAGGCCGTCGGCGGCCTGCTCTCGGCGGGGCCGCCCACGGATCGGGTCATCGTGTTCCCGGTGGTCTGTCTGACCGTCCGCCGGGACGGCGACCTCACAGGGCTCTACCCCTGCTGGAAAGACGGTGACCACCACAGCGTAGAGGACGGGCTCGAAGCGCTCGCGACGGAGCCGGGTGACCCGGAGAATCTCTGAGTGGGTGACTGGATCGTCGGAGCTACCGTGACGGAGGGCCGGAGACCATGACTGCACGCAAATCCGAAGTCGCCTCACGGATTCCGGACGGGCCGATGACGGTGACGCTACGACGCCGCTCGGACCCGTCGTCGGTCGCACGACGCCGACAGCAACGTCTCACCGAACGACTGGAGACGGCCGTCGACGGGGCCGACGAGACGACTCTCCGGACCGGTCACTGGAGCGACCGCGTCCGGGTGCCCGCCGCCGAGGGGACCACGGCGGTCGAAGCGGTCGCCATCTACGAGGAGTTACAGGCCGCCGTCGACGAGGCGGGCGGCCGCCTCCACCCGTTCTTCCAGGAACACGAGACGCTCGACTCCATCGAGGCGGCCGGTCCGACCGACGGTTCCCGGGACGGCGACGAACGCGATATCGTGTTCCCGGTGGTCTGTCTCACGATCAGACGGAGCGGCCGTCTCACGGGCGTCTATCCCTGCTGGCTCGATGGCGATCACCACAGCGTGGAGGACGGCCTCGCCCGCCTCGAAGCCGCGACGGACAGCCGTCGACCACAGACCCCGGCGGTCCCGGGCGACGCCGAGAACCTCTGGTGAACGGTTTTGAGCCCCGCTCGTTTCACTCGTGGCGTGAGTCGTTCCGAACCGAGAGGACTCGCCCCTAATAAATAACTTAACGTATGAAGATATGAATACAAGCCTGCTAATTCCGTAAATAAAATCGCTATGGGGGATGAACGAACGACGGGCAGTAGTGACGACGAACTAACAGACCTGCGTCGGCGGTCGATACTTCGTGCGACCGGGACGCTGGCTGGCGCGGGCGCGCTGGGGGTCGGTGCCACCCAGCCGGCCGCTGCCGACCCGACGCCGCTCGAACTCTCGAACTGCGCGACCGTCTGGGAGAGCGCGCCCGCGGCCTTCCCGCGGGTGGACGTGCGGCAGTCCGAGCCGACGACCCGGAACCTGCCGGAGCGTCCCGACGAGGTCGTGTTCTACTTCATCGGCTGGACCAGCGAGGGCCAGATCGGGGACGATCAGGGGTATACACTCCAGCAGACGCTTCGGTCGAACGGCTACGACCGGCCGGTGGTCACCGTGCAGTGGGAAGCGGAGACGACGCTGTTCTCGACCGGCGAGGACAACGCCGACCGCGATGGCCGGCGCTTCGCCGAGTTTCTTCGAGAGTATCACGAGCGCAACCCCGACACGACGATCAGGCTGGCGGGGCTGTCGCTGGGCGGCCGGCCGCCGCTAGCGACGCTCGACGACCTCGACGGCGACGTGCCCGTGGCGTCGGTGTCGCTGTTCGGCGCGTCGGTCGACAACGATCAGATCTGCGCCGACGACGACGCGGCCTTCGACGCCGACGCCGTCGAGGCGACCGCCGAGAACGTCTACAACTACCACTCCGAGGAGGACAACACCATTTGCGTGTTCTACGACCTCCAGACCTTCCGTGACGGGATCGGCTGTAGCGGTATCGACTGTGGCGGGTGGTTCTCGACGGGCTCCCCGCCGGAGAACTGGGTCGACGTGGACGTGACCGACGAGATCGACAGCCACTGCAACTACCAGGTCCCCGACGTCGGTGTGGGCGAGCGAATCGCCGCCGACATCCAGTCGACCGGCTGACGCGGCGACCCCGCGACCCGGGGCCGTTCGGTTCCGTCCGCGGCGCTCCACCACGGTCGACTCCGACTCGTTACGCCTATACCCGGCGCTCGAAAACGGGTGGGTATGTTCCTTGCCGCGCGCCGGGAGGTCGAAGCCGCCATCGAGGGCGCACTCGACGCCCTCGACCTCCCCACCGACGACCTCGGGATCGAGGAGCCACCGGACGACGTGGACGCGATCCTCGCATCCAGCGTCGCCTTCCGACTGGCCGGCGAGGTCGGTGCCGCCCCGCCCGAGGTGGCCACCGACATCGCCGCGGAGATCGACCCCGCTGACTACGAGTACGTCGGCGACGTGACCACCCAGGGCCCCTACTGCAACTTCCTGCCCAGCGACGCCTACTTCGCGGCGACGCTCGAAGCCGCCCAGGACGACGAGTACGGCCGGCTCGACCCGAAGGGGACCTCGGTAGCCGTCGAACACACCAGCGCCAACCCGACCGGGCCGGTCCACGTCGGCCGGGCGCGCAACCCAATCATCGGCGATGCGCTGGCGAACGTCCTCGATTTCGCCGGGTACGACGTGGACCGGCACTACTACGTCAACGACGCCGGCCGCCAGATGGCCGTGTTCACCTGGGCTTACGAGACGTTCGACGAGTCGGAGCTCCCCGAACCGGAACGCGACCGCGCCGAGTACGACATGGTCCGGTACTACCGCCGGGGCAACGCCTTCCTCGACGAGGCCCCCGAGGCCGAGGTCGAGGCGGCCGAAGCCGAGATCCAGTCGATCATGCAGGGGCTGGAGGCCGGCGACGAGGCGACCTACGAGCGCGTCAGCGAGGTCGTCGACACAGTCCTGAGCGGGATGCAGGAGTGTCTGGCCCGCCTCCCCGCCGAGTTCGACGAGTTCATCAAGGAGACGCGGTTCATGCGCAGCGGCGCGACCGACGACCTGGTCGACCGGCTTCAGGATCTCGACGAGGCGGTCTACGAGGACGAGGCCTGGCAACTCGACCTCCCCGACATCGAGAAGAACCTTGTCTTCCTGCGCTCGGACGGGACCAGCCTCTACGCCACGCGGGACCTGGCCCACCACGAGTGGAAGTTCGACAACTACGACCGCGCCGTGACCGTGCTGGGCGAGGACCACAAGCTCCAGGCCCAGCAGGTCCGGACCACCCTCGACCTGCTCGGCCACGAGACCGACCAGCTCGATCAGGTCCTCTATTCGTACGTCAACCTCCCGGAGGGGAAGATGAGTACCCGCGAGGGGACGGGGATCGACCTGGACGACCTGCTCGACGAGGCCATCGACCGCGCCCGCGAGGAAGTCGAGGATCGTCTGGAGGATCGCCTCCGCAACGACGACCTCGATCACGAGGACGTGGAACGGATCGCCCACCAGGTCGGCATCGGCGCGGTCCGGTACGACATCGTCTCGAAACAGCCCGCCAAGGCCATCACCTTCGAGTGGGACCGGGCGCTGGACTTCGAGGCCCAGTCCGCGCCGTACGTCCAGTACGTTCACGCGCGCGCCTGCGGCATCCTCGGGGAAGCCGGCGAGGCGGGCCACGAGGTCCCCGACCCGACCGACCTGGACGCCGACGCGCTGGACACGCCGGAGGCACGCCAGTTGCTCGCGACCATCGCACGGTTCCCGGCGGTGATCGAGGCGGCCGCCGACGACCACCATCCACACGTCGTCGCGACGTACACCCGGGAGTTCGCCGAGGCGTTCAACGCCTTCTACCGGGAGTGCCCGGTGCTCGATGCCGACGCCGAGACACAGGACGCACGGCTCGCGCTGGTGGCCGCTGCACGCCACACTGTGGGGAACGCCCTGGGTGTGCTCGGTGTCGCTGCGCCCGAGTCGATGTGACTACACCGGGAGCAGGGTCGGAAGGATGGATCCCCCGGCGAACTGGATCGCCGCGAGACCGAGACCGAGAGCCAACAGCAGGAAGATCAGCACCCAGCTCAGTCGGATCGAGTCGTCTGCCATACCGAGACGTGGCAGGAGGGACGGTTTAGATGTACCGTTTCGAAAGAACGGGCGCGCGGTCCTGACGGGGAGGACGGACGCGACTGGTCAGTTGAACAGGCCGAACACGCCTTCTTCGTCGTCTTCGTCGTCGTCCTCGCCGTCGCTGCTCTCGCTCTCCTCGGGTGACTCCTCGTCGGTGTCGGTCGTCGCGCTCGGCTCGAACTCCTGTTCGGGCGTGACGCCGCCCTCGGTGTTTGCCTCGTAGATCTCTTCGAGCGTGGAGGCGAGTCGGCGGTAGGCCTCGGCGGCGTAGCTGTCCGGACCGTTGATGATCAGCGGCTCGTCCCGGGTCGCGTCCTGATCCTCGGGGACGACCGCGAGCATCTCCATGTCGAGTTTGTCGGCGACCTCCGAGACGTTGGTGTCGTCGTCGGCCCGGGTCAGCACCGCACCGACCACGTCGCCGTCGATCCGTTCGGCCAGCTGTGCGGTCTTGATCGTGTCGCCGATGGCGACCTCGTCGGCGGTGGTGACGAGCAAGACACCGTCGGCCAGTCCCAGCGGGACGGTCGTCTCGTGGCTCAACCCGGCCCCGGTGTCGATGAGGACGATCTCGTAGGCCGTCGAAAGTGCTTTCACGACTTTCCGGAGTTTCGCGGGGTCGGCGTCGGCGAACGCCTCCAGATTGCGCTCACCGGGGACCACGGTGATCCCACCGGGGCCCTCGATGATCGCGTCGCTGACGGCCGCCTTGCCGGCGAGCACCTGGTGAAGGCTCGGCTCGTGGTCCACGTCGAGCATCGCCCCGAGGTTGGCCATCCCCAGATCGGCGTCGACCACGACGACATCGTGGCCGGCGTCCTGGAGCGACACGGCGACGTTGATCGCCGTCGTGGTCTTCCCGACGCCGCCCTTCCCGCCTGCGATTGTGTAGACGTATCCCGTCATACTTCCTGTTAACTTGGTACAGACAAGGGAAACATATAAACCCGTGCGTCTGACGGGCTTTCTCCCTCGTCTCCGACTGCGCCCCGCCCGGGACAACGGAACCGCCGCCACCGACACCCGGACGATTGCTAGATGAACACACGCCCGCAATGGTTGAAAAGCGCCACGGTCCATTTCAATACGTGATCATGTGAAGGTATGTGACGAACTCCCGCGACTGGCCGCCCGGTCAACAGTTACTTACCGCCCATTCGGCTATACGGAGGTAATGAGTAGCTCCGAGCAGGATCAGACGGACAAACAAAAATACGAGTTCCAGAAAGTCATCGAGGACCTCAAGGAGTACGAGGGGTCGGGGACCCAGCTCGTGACGATCTACATCCCCGAGGATCGCCGGATCAGTTCCGTCGTCGAACACGTCACCCAGGAACACAGCGAAGCCTCGAACATCAAGTCGAAACAGACCCGGACCGCCGTCCAGGACGCGCTGACCTCGATCAAGGACCGCCTGCGCTACTACGACACCTATCCGCCAGAGAACGGCATGGTAATCTTCTCCGGTGCCATCGACTCCGGCGGCGGCCGCACCGAGATGATCACCAAGGTCCTGGAGTCGCCGCCCCAGCCCATCGAGTCGTTCCGCTATCACTGCGATTCGGACTTTCTCACCGAGCCACTGGAGGAGATGCTCGGCGACAAGGGGCTGTTCGGCCTGATCGTGCTGGACCGACGGGAGGCGAACGTCGGCTGGCTGAAGGGCAAACGCGTCGAGCCCGTCAAGTCGGCCACCTCGCTCGTGCCGGGCAAACAGCGCAAAGGTGGCCAGTCGGCACAGCGGTTCGCCCGCCTGCGCCTGGAAGCCATCGACAACTTCTACCAGGAGGTCGCCGGTATGGCCGACGACCTGTTCGTCGACCAGCGTCACGAGATGGACGGCATCCTCGTGGGCGGTCCCTCCCCGACCAAAGACGAGTTCCTCGACGGCGACTACCTCCACCACGAACTCGGGGACCTGGTCCTGGGGAAGTTCGACGTGTCCTACACCGACGAGTCCGGCCTCTACGATCTGGTCGACGCCGCCCAGGATATCCTGGACGAGTACGAGGTGATGCAGGACAAATCGGAGATGGAGGAGTTCTTCAAGGAACTCCACGACGGCGACCTCGCCACCTACGGGTTCGAGGCTACCCGCGAGAACCTCGTCATGGGCGCGGTCGACCGCCTGCTCATCTCCGAGGACATGCGCCGGGACGTGGTCTCTTATGAGTGCCCCAACGACCACGAGGAACGCGAGATCGTCGACCGTCGCGAGGACACCCCCGACCACGACTGTTCGCGCTGTGGCGAGACCGTCGCCGCCGACGACGCCGAGCGCGAGGACCTCATCGACCACCTCATGCAGATCGCCGACCAGCGGGGCACCGAGACGAAGTTCATCTCCACCGACTTCGAGAAGGGCGAACAGCTCCTGAACGCCTTCGGTGGCGTCGCCGGCATCCTCCGGTACGACACCGGGATCTGAGCGAACGACTCCGGGCTACGAGACCGTTCTCCTGGTGGCCCCGGTCGACCGGCCACCGAGACCACCCGTCACGACCCCGACAGAATCATCAACTGAAATACAGGGGAAGGGTAAAAGAAACTCGGGCCTCATCTGTATTCTGTGGCAGCCTTCCGATCTGTGGCTCCCCTTCTCTATATCGGTATTCCTGCCATGATTTTCATATTCAATAGCGCCATTTCGGCGTGGATCTACCGGACCCACTGGGACCAGCGGGGTGCGAAGTGGTTCGCGGCGATGCTGCTGCTCATCGGGGGCCAGTCGCTGTTCACGCTCCTGCAGTCGGTCGCGCCCGGGAAGGCGGTCGCGAGCGTGTTCTATCACATCGCGTCGGCTGAGGTGGTCTTCAGTATCCCGGCTTTTGCCGTGTTCGTCGCACGGTACACTGGCACCGACTTCCACCGCCGTCGCCACTGGCGGGCGGTTCTGGTCGTGACCGTCGTCGCCTACATCGCACTCATCCTGACGTCCCCGTTACACGACCTCGTCGTCGTGGAGGCGACGCTGTACACCGAGCCGGTCCGGTACCTCGGGGTCCAGAACGGTCTCGCGGAGCCACTCCTCGGGACGCCACTGGCCATCCTCTGGTGGTACAGCGTGTACGTGCTCTCGAAGCACCTGCTCTCGACCGGGGCGGGATCGGGGACCCAGCTCCTCCTCCTCGTCCTCGGCCTCGTCCCGTCGGTCCTCCTGTACGTCGCCGCGTCGGTCGGCCTGCTCCCGTCGGCGCCGGGGTACCGACACGAGATGTGGGGGATGCTCGCGTTCTCGGTCTGTACGACCGTCGCGCTGTTCCGGTTCGACCTGCTCGACGTCAAGCCGGTCGCTCGGACCGCCGTCGTCGAGAACCTCCGGGACCCGGTCGTCGTCCTCGACGACCAGCGGCGCGTCGTCGACTACAATACTGCCAGTGAGACTCTCTGGCCCGATATCGACTCAGCCGTCGGTCAGCCCCTCGGGACGGCCTGTCCCGACCTGGCCGCCGCGGTCGATGTCGACGACCCGGACCTGGACTCGCCCGAGCGCCTCACCCTCGCCGTCGACGGGCAGGAGCGACACTACTCCGTCACCATCTCCCGCGTCGGCGACGCCGGGGACGGCCGCGACTGGCTCTCGCTGCTCCTCCGGGACGTGACGCAACTGGAACGATCCCGCTGGCAACTCCGCAAGCAGAAGGAGCAACTCGACAAGGTCGCCTCGACCATCTCCCACGACCTCCGGAACCCGATCAACGTCGCCGACGGGTACGCGGAGCGCCTGCAAGACATCGCCGAGGCGGAGATCACCGACCCCGAGGCCGCCCAGCGGGCCACGGAGTACACCGACAAGATCCACGGCACCCACGACCGGATGACCGACATCATCTCGGATATTCTGACCATCGCTCGCGAGGGCAAGACCGTCGAGGAGACCGAACCGGTCGCGCTCGACGCCGTCGCACGCGACGCCTGGGCCAACGTCGATACCGACGACGCGACCCTCGCCGTCGCCGACACTCGCCGGCTCCAGGCCGACCGGAGCAAGCTCCTGACGACCTTCGAGAACCTGCTCCGCAACAGTGTCGAACACGGTTTGGCCGACCCCGAGTCCAGTTCGGTGACGGTCACGGTCGGCGTGACCGACGACGGGTTCTACGTCGCGGACGACGGCCCGGGCATCCCCGAGGAACACGTCGGCAACCTCTTCGAGTACGGATACACGACCACCGACGACGGGACCGGACTCGGACTCAGCATCGTCGAGACGATGGCCGAGTCACACGGCTGGACCGTCGAACTCGACGAGTCCGCGCCGGGTGCCCGCTTCGTCTTCGGCAACGTGAGCACCGACGCAGTGACCGACTCGACCGTGAGTACGGCAGGACTATCCTGACGTGGAAACCGATCGGACCCCCGGGGAACTCGAACTGATCGGCTACTCCAGCAACTGCTCCAGTTGCTGTCGCCGCCCCTGGAGGTCGACGCGGCTGTCGACGCCCCCCGTCGTCGCGAGTCGGTCCAGCACCAGCAGTGGATCGGTCCCGGCTTCCTCGACCGCGGCGAACAGCTCGGAGATCTCGGCACGGTTGAGCGCCAGCGAATCCAGCAGGCCGATTGCCACGGCCATCGGGACTGCGGCCTCGCCCTCCGGGAACGGCTCGCCGATCTCCCCGAAATCCGGCGTCGTCGACGGCGGATCGGGGTCCGGTTCCAGCGTGAGACAGGTCGGACAGATCGCCGCCCCCGGCGAGTCCTCCGGGAGGTGTGGCCGCCACTCGTCGGCCACCGGGAACCGCAACAGCGGCGTCTGACAGTGTGGACAGTTCATACACACAAAACGAGCGGCCACCGGAAAAGGCTATCCCGCGACGGCCGTCGGCTCCGAGCCGGTGTCTAGTCGTCCGCCGTGACGGCCTCGGCGTCCTCGGCTTCCTGCTCGGCGGCTTCCCGCTCGGCTTTCTCCTCCTCTTCCTTTTTGGCCTTGATCTTCTTCATCCGGAAGATCTCCTCACGCTCCTGTTCTTCGAGTTTCTGCTCGATGTACTCCTGGTTTTCCTTGAGCTCGGGCAGGAGCTTGAACTCCAGGGCGTTGACGCGGCGCTTGGTGGTCTCGATCTCGTCGAGCATCTTCTTCATCGCCGTCTCGACCTCCGCCGCGAGGATGATCGTCTCCAGCAGTTCCTCGTAGGCCTCGGCGGCCTCGTCGATGCGCGCGCTGGTGCCCAGCACGCCGTAGCCCCGCTCGTCGAGGCTCTTCTTGACTTTCGAGGATTCGATCTGGGGGACGACCACGCCCATGATGTTCTTCGATTCGGTGGTCAGTTCCGGGTGTTCCTTCAGCGCGGCGGCCGCGCCCCGCACGGCCACGTCACCCTCCATCGCACGGGCCATGTTGATCTTGCGCTGCGCATCGTCGTAGTTCTCGTTGAGGTCCGACCGCACGTCCTGGGCCTGATCCAGGATGTCCATGAACTCCATGATGAGGCCGTCGCGCTTTTTCTCCAGCGTGTCGTGGCCCCGCTCGGAGAGCTCGATCCGGTCCTCGATCGCCATGAGGTTCTTCCGGGTCGGTTTGACGTCCTTAGCCATTGGGCGACGGTTACCGGCCCAGGCGGTTAACTCTTTACAGAACCATCCGTACCGTCCTCTCACTTCGGTCCCGACCACACGGCCGGACCTTCTCACCGAGTGAGAATTCCTACCAGATTACAAGATCCGGCAGCGAAAAGTGGGCGTATGGACATCGACTGGGGAGACGTGACCGGACTCGTCGCCGTCGGCCTCCTGGTGATCGCACTGGGACTGACCGTGGCCGGCGTCGAAACGCTCGCCGGCTTCGAGGTTCTCGCGGCCGGCGACAGCGCAATCGGCTACCTCGCGGCGGGGAACTTCAGCGGCGGCGTCCTCTCGACCGGCATCTTCTCGGTCGGCATCTTCGCCGCCGGCGTGTTCTCGGTCGGCATCTACGCCGCCGGGTTCTACGCCGTCACGCAGTACCGCGCCCGTTCGCTCGGGGACGACGCCGGCTCGTCGGAGCTGTAGCTGCGACTCGGGACCGACAGCGAAAGGAAAAGGCGGCGTTACTCCTCGGCTTCGACCGTCTCGCCCTCGTCTTCGACGTACTTCTCCTCGATGAGCTCCTCGTCGATACGGTTGAGCTCCTCCTTGGGGAGCTGGGAGAGCAGTTCCCAGCCCAGGTCGAGGGTCTCGTCGATGGAGCGGTTGGTCCGGAAGCCCTGCTGGACGAACTCCGTCTCGAAGTCGTCCGCGAAGTCGAGATACTTGTTGTCACGTTCCGAGAGGGCCTCGCGACCGACGATGTTCACGAGGTCACGGAGGTCCTCACCTTCCGCGTACGCGGCGTACATCTGGTCGGACACGTCGGCGTGGTCCTTCCGAGTCAGGCCCTCGCCGATCCCGTCGTCCATCAGCCGCGAGAGGCTGGGCAGGACGTAGATCGGCGGTTCGATCCCCTGACTGTTCAGGTCACGGTCGACGTAGATCTGGCCCTCCGTGATGTAGCCCGTCAGGTCCGGGATCGGGTGGGTGTCGTCGTCGCCGGGCATCGTGAGGATCGGGATCTGGGTCACCGACCCCTCCTTGCCCTCGATACGACCGGCCCGCTCGTAGAGCTGGGCCAGGTCCGTGTACATGTACCCGGGGTAGCCACGGCGACCCGGGACCTCCTCCCGTGCGGCACCGATCTCGCGCAGTGCCTCACAGTAGTTGGTCATGTCCGTCAGGATGACCAGGACGTGGTAGTCCTTCTCGAAGGCCAGGTACTCGGCGGTGGTGAGCGCGAGTCGCGGCGTGACCGTCCGCTCGACTGCGGGGTCGTCCGCGAGGTTCATGAAGACGACCGAGCGTTCCAGCGCCCCGGTGCGCTCGAAGTCGTCCATGAACTCGTTGGCCTCCTCCTGGGTGATCCCCATCGCGCCGAAGATCACTGCGAACTCCGAGCCCTCGTCGTCCTCGCCCTCCTCTTCCTCCGGGACGGTCGCCTGCCGGGCGATCTGGAGTGCGAGGTCGTTGTGGGGTAGCCCCGATCCCGAGAAGATCGGCAGCTTCTGGCCCCGGACCAGCGTGTTCATGCCGTCGATGGCGGAGACGCCGGTCTGGATGAACTCCTCGGGGTACTCCCGGGAGTAGGGGTTGATCGCCTCGCCGACGATCGGTCGTTCCTCGTCCGGTTCGATTTCGGGTCCGCCGTCGATGGGTTCGCCCGAGCCCGAGAGGACCCGTCCGAGCAGGTCCTCCGTCAGCTTCATCTGCAGGGTCTCACCGAGGAACCGCACCGAAGAGTTCCGGTCGATTCCTTCGGTTCCCTCGAACACCTGGATGGCGACGAAGTCGCTCGTCGATTCGAGCACCTGGCCGCGGCGGGTGTCGCCGTCCGGGGTCTCGATCTCGACGATCTCGTCGTAGCCGACGGGCTCGTCTACTTCGGCGTACACCAGCGGACCGCTGATCTCCGTGATGGTCTGGTATTCTTTCTGCATTAGTAGAGCCCCCTGATCTGCTCGGCAATGTCGTCTTCCAGTTCCGCGACGTACTCCTCCCACTCCTCTTGCACGCCGATACGGTTGAGCTGGGAGATGGCGTCGACGGCCGTGATCTCCTCGACCGGCACGCCCGCCTCCAGTGCCTCGAAGGCCTCGTCGTTGAAGGTCTTGATGGCACCGAGGATGGCGTAGGTCTTCTCTGGTTCGCAGTAGGTGTCGACGTCGTGGAAGGCATCCTGCTGGAGCCAGGCTTCACGCAGGTAGCGTGCGACTTCCAGCGTGAGCTGCTGGTCTTCCGGCAGGGCGTCCTTCCCGACGAGTTGGACGATCTCCTGGAGTTCGTCCTCCTCGTCCAGCGTGTCGATGGCCCACTGGCGCTGGTCGGCCCAGTCGGCCGCGACGTTGTCCTCGAACCACGGGTCGAGCTGGTCGCGATACAGCGAGTAGGACTCGTTCCAGTTGATCGCCGGGAAGTGCCGGCGCTCGGCGAGGTCGGCGTCCAGCGCCCAGAACGTCTTGACGATACGCAGCGTGTTCTGGGTCACCGGCTCCGAGAAGTCCCCGCCCGGCGGCGAGACGGCTCCGATGACGCTCACGGAGCCCTCGGTGCCGTTGATGTTCTGGAAGTAACCGGCCCGCTCGTAGAATTCGCTGAGGCGCGCGGCGAGGTAGGCCGGGTAGCCCTCCTCACCGGGCATCTCCTCCAACCGCGAGGAAATCTCCCGCATGGCTTCCGCCCACCGCGAGGTGGAGTCGGCCATCAGCGCCACGTCGTAGCCCATGTCGCGGAAGTACTCCGCGATGGTGATCCCCGTGTACACGCAGGACTCGCGGGCGGCGACGGGCATGTTCGAGGTGTTCGCGATGAGGCAGGTCCGGTCCATCAGCGCGTTCCCGGTCGTCGGGTCCTCCAGTTCCGGGAAGTCCTCGATCACTTCCGTCATCTCGTTGCCACGCTCGCCACAGCCGACGTAGACGACGATGTCCGCGTCGGCCCACTTGGCGAGCTGGTGCTGGGTGACGGTCTTGCCCGAGCCGAAGGGGCCGGGAATCGCCGCCGTCCCGCCCTTCGCGAGCGGGAAGAGGCCGTCGAGGATCCGCTGGCCACTGACCAGCGGCGTGTCCGGCGTCTGCTTCTCGTCGGCGGGGCGCTGGGAGCGGACGGGCCACTCCTGGCGCATCTTGATCTCCTCGCCGTTGTCGAGTTCGACGATGGTGTCCTCGACGGTGTAGTTACCCGACTTCACGTCGACGACGTCGCCGCCCTCGTAGTCGGGCGGCACCATCACCTTGTGGTCGATGCTGGGCGTCTCGGGGACGATGCCGACCACGTCGTTGGGGCCGACTTCGTCACCCTCGGAGACCTCGGGGTTGAACTCCCAGGTCTTCTCCAGGTCGATCCCGGGGGCGTCGACACCGCGGTCGAGAAAGGCACTGCCCATCTTCTCTTCGAGCACGTCGAGCGGGCGCTGGACGCCGTCGTAGATGGCGTCGAGCATGCCCGGTCCGAGGTCGACGCTGAGGGGCGCACCCGTCGACTCGACGGGTTCGCCCGGGGAGACCGCGGAGGTCTCCTCGTAGACCTGGATGGTCGTGATGTTGCCCTCGATCTCGATGACTTCGCCCATCAGTCCCTCGTGACCGACGTAGACCACGTCGTTCATCTTCGCGTCGAGGTCTGTCGCCGTCACGACGGGACCGCTTACGCTCTCGATCTGTCCGTCTTCGCGGACGTCGGATTCTGTCGCTTGACTCATTCGTTGTTAGTCTTCCTCCATGAGGTCGATACCGATAGCTCGTTTGATCTGCTCGCGCAGGCCGCCGCTGCCGGCACCCTCGCCACCGAGGGTGACGAGCACCGGTTCGACGCTGGTCTCGACGTCGTTACGGACGCCTCGTGAGAGATGCTCCAGATCGTCCTCGTGCATCACCAGGATGCCGACGTCGTCGTCGGTGAGCATCCCCGCCACTGCGTCGTCCAGCTCGGCCGCCTTGTCGTCCTCGGGCACGTCCGCGAACTTGCGGACGCCGGCCAGCCGGAAGCCGGTCGTGAAGTCCGGACTCCCGATGACAGCGATCTCCTGGCTCATAGTATCACCAGCTCGTTCTCGATCTCGTCGGTGGAGAGGCCGCCCTCCCGGCCGCGTGCGATGGCACGGATGTTGTCGACCTCACGCTCCTTGGCCAGCACGTACGCCAGGACCGGGCAGATCGACAGCGGATACCGGTTGGACAGCCGCCCCGAGTACTCCAGAAGCGCCGCGTCCAGGGCGCGCTCGAACTCGATGAGGCTGTCGGCCGCCTCCAGGGTGTCCAGCCCCGCCTCGAGGTCGTCGCCGTACTTGCTCGACCGGACGAACTCGACGAGCTGGTCGCGGTTGCGCGCCAGCTGGCGGATCTCGTCGGCGTCGAACAGCTTGCCGCCCTCGATGTAGTACTCCGAGGGCTCCAGGTCCGCACCACTGCGGGCCAGCCGGAAGGCGTTCCGGAGGTTCCGGAAGTCGACTTCCGCGCTGAGGAACTCGACGTACAGCTCCATCGCCCGGGACTGCTCGCCCGACAGGCCCGTCAACAGGTCCTCGTAGAAGGCCCGGTCGAGGGCGTTCTCCAGCGGCACGAGGACGCCCTCGTCCTCGTAGACCGCGTAGGCCTCGGCGAGGGGGTCGCCGAAGCGAGTCGGTTCGAGCAGTTCCACGAGTTCCTCGATGGACCCGGCGTTGAGCAACTGGTCCAGGAAGGCGTCGTCGAACTCGCCCGCCCGGATGAGGTCCGTCTCCACGTCGCTGGGGTTGGTGCCGGCGTACAGTCCCCGGATGATCGTCTTGACGTTCCAGACGTCGAACTTCCGGAGGTAGCGAGCCACGTAGTCGTACAGCTGGCCGTTGGCCCACTGCAACAGATCGTCGAAGTGTTTGGCGACGTTGCGGTTCAGCGCGTACTCGATGAGGTCGACGCCCGAGTGGCGCGCACCCAGGGCGTTCATCTCGCTCTCGTACTCGCTTTCCTCCATGAACCGGGCGATCTCGCCCGGCCCCATCCGGATCAGCTTCCGGTAATCGTCGTCGTCGAACAGCGCGGCGCGGCGCGAGCGGACTCGCGCGATCACGTACTCGTAGTTGCTGCCGCCCGCGGTCCGTTCCGTACTCATTGCTCGAACAGTCTGTCGCTGATCTCGCCGAGGTTGTCCTCCCAGACCTCGTCGACGATCGAGTCGAAGGTGTTGTTCACGCGGATCCGCGAGCCCTCGCTCTCGACGACGACGCCGCCGAGGCAGTCGGACTCGCCGGCGAAGTACCCGTCCAGCCCTTCCTCGTCGAGCAGTGACTCGATCAGCGCCTCGTCGTCGGCGTGTCCGTGAACCGCGAGTTCGTCGTCGGTGTCGAACTCCTCGGTGGCCGCGACGAGCAGTTCGTGGGTCAGCTCTTCGCGGTCGTCGCCTTCGATGTCGGCGATCTCCGATTCGACGGCCTCGCGAACCTCGCCGAGGACGTTCCGGCGCGCTTCGAGACGCTTCTGTTTGGCCTCGAGCTTGGCACTGGAGAGGCGCTGTTCACGCTCCTGTTCGATGGTCGATGCTACCTCTGCCTCGCGCTCGCTGCGGATCTCCTCGGCGTCGCGTTCGGCCTCGGCGACGATCTCCTCGGCTTCGGCCTCCGCCTCGGACATGATTTCCTCCGCACGCGCGCGGGCTTCGTCTCGGATGTCCTCTACGACCGTATCAAGGCTCATAGTTAGAGAAAGTTGAGGGCGTTTAGACGACGAAGACGACGACCAGCGCCAGGATCACCAGCGTCTCGGGAAGGACCGTGAGGATCAGCCCACGACCGAACATGTCGTCGTCCTCGGCGATCGCGCCGACCGCGGCCGCACCGATACCGCGCTCCGCGAAGCCCGCGCCGAAGGCCGCCAGCCCGACCGCCAGCGCTGCTGCGGCTGCGGGCGGAATAGCGGGTGCCTGTTCGATCGTCTGTGCGCCACCTTCCTGCAGAACCGGTCCGAGTGCGGTCAGTACCGCGGTGAATGTGTCGATCATGATTTGGATTCCGGGATTCGCTCGCTCCGAACATCCGGATATGTCTCTACGGGCTTCATAAAACTTCCCAAATGCCGTCGTCAGCGCGTGAAAACCCGATGAGAGACAGTCTCACGGCTCGGGAAACTAACCGGACGCAGCGACCCGCGCCACGCGAACGCCGTGCAAAAACTGCCTGAACCGTCAGTCCTCGGTCGTGTACTCGCGGTCGTAGCCGAAGGGCGAGTACGCACGACCGCCGCCCTCGTAGAACTTCCCGAAGAACTCGACGTACTCGAGACGCACCGCCTGCAGACCGGCACTCGTCACACCGAGCGCCAGCACGAGCAGGTGGCCCACGACGAGGACGAGCAGACCGCCGACCAGGCCGGCGATGCCAGAGTGGGCCAGCCCTTCGAACATCACGCTCGTGACCTCGTGGCCGTGGTAGGTTCCCTGTTCGAGCACGTGACTCGGTGAGTGACCGATGCCGAAGTGCCACGCGCCGTCGCCGGTGACGAACACGCCGAAGAAAAGCAGGTTGACCACGAAGGCCATTCCCGCCTTGGCCAGCAGGACCGCCGCCAGCCGCGTGTACGAGAGGACGTTGACCAGCACGTTCAGGAACTCGACGAACTCGATGGGTTCGGTGTAGGTCAGGAGCGCCAGGCCGACGAAGAATACGGCCAGCCCCGCGAGCCCCATCGTCGGCGAGAAGCCGGTGAAGCCGAGCGGGATCGGGTTCCCGGCGAAGACGCTCTCGGAGCCGTAGAGGATCGACGGTGCGCTCCCGAACGCGCCCGCGAAGATCCAGGCCCACAGGCCGAACATCATCATCAGCCAGGAGCCGCTCTCTCCGAGCGCGTCCATGAAGCCGTGTTCGAGGTTCTCGATGAAGTCGAGGACCCAGCCGATGGTCAGGTGGAGGACGCCGGCCAGCAGGCTCAACACGAGCCAGCCGAGTGCGTAGTCCCCGTACTTGGGCTGGAGGCCCTTGTGCAGGGGTGACCCGCCCATACCGAGCGCGCCCTCCCACAGATACGACGAGATCAGGTGGAGGCCGAATATCTCACCGTAGAGGATGCCGAATATCGCGGTGAAGCCGCCGGCCCACATGCCGACGCCACCGAGACTCCGGATCACGTCGCTGTCGAAACTGCTGTAGAGCCAGTAGCCCAGTCCCATGTAGAGGATCCCGTAGCCCAGGTCACCGATCATGAACCCGAAGAAGGCCGGGAACGTCAGGAAGACGAGCACTGTGGGGTCGAACTCGGTGTACTTGGGTCGGTTGATGACCTCGACCAGTGCCTCGAACGGCTTGGCCGCGCCGGGGTTGTCCTGGATGACCGGCGGGGAGTCGCTGCCCATCGTAACACTCCCACCGTCAGAGCGAGGCTCTGACGAAGTCACACTCGCTGCGCTCGCGTGACCACCGTCCGCAACCGTCTCTTTCTCCTGCTCCTGCTCGGCCTCCGCTTCGGCGGGTGACTCCGCGCCGTCGGTCACGTCACCGCCGACGCTCGCGCCGAGGTCCGTCTCGGTCGCGCCGCCGGCCGCGGGCGGTCCTTCGGTCACGTCTTCGGCGTGGCGGGCGTGGCCGTCCTCGTCGTAGTCGGCGCGTTCGAGTTCCTCGACCTCGACGTGGTCCCCGACGGCGTCGGCGAGCGCGCGTTCGAGGCGCTCGTACTCGTCGGTCGGGAGCCAGCCCTCCGCGACGAAGGCGTTCTCGGTCGTCGCGAAGGAGAGGGGTGCTTCGGACTTCTGTGCCTCGATGGCCAGCGTCTCCTCGGCGGCCAGCAGGAAGCCGGCCACGTCGAGTTTGAGGTCTTCGAGTTCGTCCTCGACCGTGTCGAGTTTGGACTCGAGTTGCTGTTTGCGGTGGTGCAGCTCGGAGATATACTCCTCGGGACTGCCCTCGGCGTCGGGCACGTCGTATGCCTGGAAGTCGGCTCCGACGAGCAGGTCCTGGACCGAGGCGTCGACGCCTTCTTCCACGGGGTCGGTCGCCTCGGGGTAGACGAAGACGGCGACCGCGTCGTCCTCCGAGAACACCTCGAAGGCGGCGACGCTATCGTCACCGGCGAGTTCGGCCTCGATGGTCTCGGGGTCGCCTTCGCCGACGCCGACGGCCAGCGAGTCGTACCCCGTCAGGAGATCCAGGTCGATGCCCAGCGCCGCGAACGGTTCGACGCTGTCGATGCGCTCTTCGACCGTCCGGAGTTCGTCCCGCAACTCCTCGCGGCGGTCGTCGAGTTCGTTGACCTCCTCGCGGATGTCTTCGAGTTCCTCGTCGAGGGCGTCCTCGGTCACCAGCCGCGTCGGGCCAGCGTTGGCCTCGTCGACGTCGAGGATGGACTTCAGCGAGCGGACGGTGACGAGCTTCTCGGAGGCCGCGTCGCCGCCTTCGGCGGGCGTGCCGGGCTCGAAGCCCTCCCACGCGCCGTCGTAGTCGCTGAGGTCGACCAGACGCAGATCGTGCACGGTCTCGACGACCGACTCCATGACCTGTTTGGAGCCGGTCACCGAGACCCGACTCATTTGTTCAGGTCTGAGCATGCACCGCCTCCTCGAACAGATCGGTTACGTGTTCGATCACCTCGTCGCGCTGCGTCTCGGCCTGTTTTTCCAGCTCCTCGCGTCGTTCGTCACCCTCCGCGAGGATCTTCTCGCGCTCGGCCTCGATCTCGTCGCGGGCGTCCTCGAGGCGTTGCTGAGCCCGCTCCTCGGCCTCCTCGCGGGCCTGCTGGCGAATCTCCTCGGCCTCCTCCCGAGCCTCGGAGATCGTCGCTTCGGCCTCCTCCTGGGCCTCGGCGACGATCTCGTCGGCCTCCTGTTCGGTCTCTTTGATCCGATCGAGAACCTCTGGCCTTGGCATTTGAATCATCCGGAGATTACAGAAGCGGCTATATGGTAGTTGCGAAGTTTGCCGCCACACCCACTCGTTCGTAGCTGTGTGACACGTTCACGGCCGATCGCCCCCTTTCCCCGGCCCGTCGGCGGCCGGAAATCCGGGGAATTATCACTTCCAGCGCCCTATGCTGAGCCAATGGGAGTCCTCGAGAACAAGTCCCGGGCCCGGCTCTTCTACAAGTACCTCTCGAAGGTGTACGACCAGATCAACCCCTTCATCTGGAACGAGGAGATGCGCACGGCGGCCATCGACCTCCTCGACGTCGAGCGCGACGATCGGGTCCTCGACATCGGGTGTGGCACCGGCTTCGCGACCGAGGGTCTCCTCGACCGCGTGGACACCGTCTACGGCCTCGATCAGAGTCCCCACCAGCTGGAGAAAGCCTACGAGAAGTTCGGCAAACGCGACGGCCCCGTGAACTTCCACCTCGGCGACGCCGAACGGCTCCCCTTCCGTGAGAACACCTTCGACGTGGTGTGGTCCTCTGGCTCCATCGAGTACTGGCCCAACCCCGTCGACGCCCTCGAGGAGTGCCGCCGCGTCGCCAAACCCGGCGGCCAGGTGCTGATCGTCGGCCCCAACTACCCCAACTCGTCGGTGTTCCAGAAACTCGCCGACGCGATCATGCTCTTTTACGACGAGCGCGAGGCCGACCGGATGTTCCGGGAAGCCGGCTTCGTCGACTTCGATCACCACACTATGGGGCCGGAGTACAACCCCGAGATCGCGATCACGACGGTCGCGACGGTGCCGGAGTAACGAGGAATTGTACCGGGCGTGATCGCAGGGACCGCTCGGCCTTTTCGCCCACGTTTTTGCGCGAGTGGGTCGTCCCGCGACCCCGAGCGGAAACAGGTGGGATTGCGACGGTGGCGCAGGTTCCTGAGTGAGAGTTAGGCTGTCGCCGCCAGTTCCGCCAGCTTGTGCCCGTCGAGATAGAGGTCGACCGTCACCTGCGACCCCGGCGCTATCTCGGGGTCGTTCGTGCCCGCCAGCCGCACGCTCGCGCGCTCACCGGCCTGCCAGTCGCCGTCGGCGGCGGTGTTGAACGGCCCGGTCGGACCGGACTCGAAGCCGGTGGCGGCGAAGAAGGGGACCGGTGGCTGGTGCGCGAGCGGGCGGCCGTCGATCCGGACGCGGACCTGGAGCGCGGAGACGGCGACGGTGTCGCCGCCGCGGTGCAAGAGGGTCAGCCGGTCCGCGCTGGCGTCGGCCTGGAGCTCGAAGGCGGCCCGGGTCGGGCCGTCGTCGGGCGGTGCCGCGCCGAGTGCGGTCACACCGACGGCGGCGGCCGTGAGCACGACGACCGCGAGCAACAGGACGACGCCGACGACGGAGCTGAGTGCGCGAGTCGACACGCCGGTCGGTGGCGACGCTTTCGTACTTCAACCTCCGGTGACGGCGTGGGCGGTGGTGAACGTGAGGTGGTCGTCACCGGCGATCACCTTGATCCGTGTACTCGTCCGTGGCTGGACCGTCCAGAGGCGACCGTCGGCACCGGTCGTGCCGACGAACTGGCCGTCGATCAGGATTCGGGCATCGACGGCGTCCCCGCTCGCCGTGTCCCGGACGGTCAGCTCTATCGGTCCGGTCGGGTGTGACAGGTTCACCTGCGCGGTGAGGTCGGCGGTGGCGTTCCGTGCGGTGACGGTCTCGCCGACCGGGAGCGTCGACAGCCGCTTTTCCTGGGTCTCGAAGAAGATCTCGCCGTTCGACCCGTCGAGGTAGGTCAGTAACTCACCGTGTTTGTGGTCGAAGCTGGCCTGGTACACGCCGTTGAGCATCGAGTCGATGTCGTCGTTTCGCTGATTGCTGTCCCTGGCGGCCCACGGGTACAGGTCGTACACGAAGTCGATGGCGGCGGTGATGTCGCCGTTGAATCGGTCGTTCCCGCCCTCCTGGAATCGGTTGTCGATGAACGATTCACGCAGGTACGCCTGGCGGCGGCTGTCGGCACTCGACAGGACGATGCCGCTACTGCCGGTCTGAACCAGGAACTGCTTCGTGTTGCGCGTGCCGACGAGTGACGACCGGATATTCTGCCGCGGGTCGGTGTAGAACAGCCCGGCCCGCTGTCTGGCGTTGCTGAACCGATTCTCGATCTCGAACGGGACGGTGTACTGAGGCGTGAACTGGGCGAGTCCCTGGATGCGGACTGCGCTCTCTTCGATCGCTCGGGCGCGTGAATCGATCACTGCGAACCGTCTGAACACGACCCTGGCCGAGATCTGCCCGTCGTCGAACTGCTGGATAGTGCGCCGCTGGAACTGGCGCAGCGCGCTCGTCCTGTCCCTGAGGTCGGTCGCAGTCTCTCGAAGGACGGCGGTCTTGGCCGACGAGTTGGGTGCCATACGAAACTGTTCCACGTCCGTCTCGCTAGTGAACGTCTCCTGTAGTTGCGCGCTGTCGGTGGCCACCGCAGCGCCGAGGTCGAGCGACGCGTTGCCTATTCGGCTCCGCGTGTCTTCGGTGGGTAGTTCCAGGTAGTTCGTCGTATTCCTGGCCGTCGTGACGGGAGCGGCGATGGAACCGGGCGCGGCCTGTGTCGCCGTGCCCGACTGTGGTCCGGGAGAGAGGGCCGGCGTGCCGACGGCCACCGTCGCGGTGACGACGAACACGGCCACGAGCGCGGGGAGTAGGTATCGCATGGCGGGTACCTGCCACATGGAGGTGGGACTACAAAAAACCCGACCGACTCTCGCCGTCGTTCCCTGCACTCATGTCTCTCAGACTAATTTTCTATCGCCGTGTGAGCGCCGCTTAGACCTTTCACAGCCGCTTCTGACGTTTTTTCATCTGATGGAAAGTGTTTTGCCCGAGGCGCGACCAGAGACGATTAATGTTGACGCGGGCACATGCCGCCCTGCTCGCCTCACTCGCCCTCCTCCTGACCGCAGGTCCGGTGGCTGCCCCGGCGCTCGCCGACGGGGCCGAGGCTCACCAGCCAGCCGTCTCCAGCGGCGTCTCCCTCCAGACACAGGACACGGAAATCAACCGGACCGACACGACGTTCCACGTCGGGATCAGGTCAGACGGTGACGCGGTGTGGACGATCAGACGGAACTACACGGTCGACACCGAGGCAAAGCGGGCGGCTTTCGGATCGGTCGCACGGGAGTTCGAGAGCGGCGCGGGGCTCGACACGATCAGGACGGCACGGACGGCGAGCGAGCGCGCCAGCGTCGCGACCGGTCGGCCGATGGACATCACCGATGTGGCCCGACGGAGTTCCCTCACGGGTGATACCGGGCAACTCGTGCTCGAGTTCACCTGGACCGGGTTCGCTCGTAAGTCCGGAACCTACCTCTACGTCGACGACGTGTTCCTCTCGCTCGACGGGACGTGGTTCCCGACGCTGGGTGCGAACCAGACGCTGACCATCGTTCCACCGCGGGCGTACGACCTGTACAGTGCCTCTCCACCGGGATACTCGGTGACGAACGCGTCGCTCCGCTGGGAAGGTGACCAGGAGGGGACTTTCGAGGTCAGCCAGCCGTCGGTCGTCTACCGGCGAAGCGGGAACGCCACGCCGTCCAACGACAGCACACCCGGGCCGCAGTCCGGCGGTATCCCGCCGCTGTTGCTCGTCGGCATCGCGGCGTTGTTCGTCGCCGTCGTGATCGCGTATCTGCTCGCGACACGCGACTTCGACGTGCCGTCGCCGGCCGCGCCGACCGACGATGGTGACGGTGGCGGCGACGGTGACGGCCCGCCCGCAGCGGCCGAGACGGCCGCGTCGACGACCGACGGCGGGACGGCGGCCGCGGCCGCCGAGGCTGGCGACGACGAGATCGACGAGGAACTGCTGAGCGACGAGGAACGGATCGAGCGCCTGCTCGAACGGAACGGCGGGCGCATGAAACAGGCGAACATCGTCAAAGAGACCGACTGGTCGAACGCGAAGGTGTCCCAGTTGCTCTCCTCGATGGACGACGAGGGGCGCATCGACAAACTCCGGATCGGCCGGGAGAACCTCATCTCGTTCCCCGACGAGGACATCACGGACACGAACGGCGAGGAGCCGGAAAACGGTGGATAGAGGGGGCGAAACCCTCGGCTTTTACCGTCCGGTCGAGGGATGAACAGTTGTCTGCGGTTCCGCCGTTCGGAAACGTTTAACGGGGAGTAATCCCCAGGTTCGGGTGAGTATGAAGATTCTCGTAACGGTAAAGGAGGTGGCGGAAGTCGAGGACGAGTTCGAGATCTCCGGCGGCGATATCGCCGAGCAGTATCTCGAATACGACCTCAACGAATGGGACGACTACGCCGTCGAGGAAGCCGTCCAGATCAGCGAGGCCGAGGACGACGTGGAGGTCGTCACCGCGACCATCGGTCCGGAGCGCGCCGAGGAGACCATCCGGATGGCCCTGGCCAAGGGTGCCGACCGCGCGGTCCGCGTGTGGGACGACGACATCGAGAGTGCGGGCAAGCTCGACGTCGAAACCAAGGCCGAACTGCTCGCGGGTGTCGTCGAGGAGGAAGACCCCGACCTCGTCCTGACCGGCGTCCAGGCCGGTGACGAGTCCAACGGCGCGACGGGCGTCACACTGGCCGAAAAGATCGGCTTCGAGTGGGCCGCCGTCGTCAACCAGCTCGACCTCGACATCGAGGGTGGCGTCGCGAACGTCCACCGCGAACTGGAGGGCGGCGTCGAGGAGCTCACCGAAGTCGAGAGTCCCGCCGTGCTGACGATCCAGTCCGGGATCAACGAGCCCCGCTACGCGAGCCTGCGCGGCATCCGCCAGGCCCAGAGCAAGCCGCTCGACGTGAAGAGCCTCGACGATGTCGGCCTCTCCGCCGACGATCTCGAGAGCTCGCTGGCCCAGACCGACATGTACGAGCCCGAGTCCGAGGGCGACGCGACGGTCTGGAGCGGCGACGCGGAGGAGACGGCCGGACAGCTGGCCGAATTCCTCCGCGACAAGGGGGTGGTCGAGGGATGAGTTCCGTCGCACGGACGACGCGTGACGACCTCATGCGCCTCACCGGAGGTGAGGGCGCATGAGCGACGTTCTCGCCATCGCCGAGCATCGCCGTGGCGAACTGCGCGACGTAAGCCTGGAGATGGTCACGGCCGGCCGCGACCTGGCCGACCAGACCGGCGGCGACCTGCACCTGGCAGTCATCAGCGGCGATGTGGACGACTACGCGACCCAGGTCAACCGTGAGGGCGTCGACGCCATCCACACCGTCGAGTACGGTGAGGAGTTCAACCACGACGTGTACACCCAGGCCATCGAACAGCTCTACGCCGACCTCGACCCGCAGTACCTCCTGGCCCCCAACTCGGTCAACGGGATGGACTACGCCCCGGCCGTCGCCGAGGGCCTCTCCCTGCCGCTCGTGACCGATGCGGTCGACCTGGAGGAAGACGGCGGACTCACCGTCACTCGCGAGCAGTACGGTGGCAAGGTCGAGACGACCATCGACGTGGAAGAGGACCACGCCGCCGTGACGATCCGGCCGGCCGAGTGGGCCCAGGCCGAGGGTGACGGCGACGCCGACATCGAGGCGTTCGACGCCGACATCGACGAGAGCGAGATCCAGTCCACAGTGACGGGATTCGAGGAAGTCGCCGGGGGCGACGTGGACATCAGCGAGGCGGACTTCCTGATCTCCATCGGCCGCGGGATCGATGAGGAGGAGAACATCACGCTGATCGAGGCGCTGGTCGAGGCGACCGACGCCACGCTGTCGTCGTCCCGTCCCATCGTCGACAACGGCTGGCTCCCTGCCAACCGGCAGGTTGGCCAGTCCGGGAAAGTCGTCACGCCCGACGTGTACATCGCCATCGGCATCTCCGGGGCCGTCCAGCACGTCGCCGGGATGAAGGGCGCCGACACCATCGTCGCGATCAACACCGACCCCAACGCACCCATCTGGGACCTCGCCGACTACGGCATCGAAGACGACCTCTTCGAGGTCGTGCCGGCCCTCATCGAAGAGTTCGGCGGCGACGTGCCGGACGTGTAAATCGGGAAATTCGGTTCGTCTTTTTTACGGCCGCGAACGGCGTGAGCGACCGCTTTTTCGCCCACGTTTTTGCGCCGAGTGGTGGCGAGCAGCGTGAGCCACCCGAGGTGTAAAAAGGTGGGGTGGCGACGTGCCGGACGTGTAAATCGGGAAATTCGGTTCGTCTTTTTTACGGTCGCGAACTCCATCAGCGGCGGCGCTTCGTCGCTGGTGTCGTCCCGGCTCCGTCACCCGCTTTGATCGGCTACTTAGTGCGGTTCACACGCCCGCGTCAACACTTATCACCGGAGCACTCCACGGTCGAGACGATATGCGCGCAGCAGTCATCGAGGAACACGGGGAGCCACTGGCTATCGAAGACGTGGACGAACCGGAACCGGACCCCCACGGAGTCGTCGTCGAGACCGAAGCCTGCGGGATCTGCCGGAGTGACTGGCACGTCTGGCAGGGCGACTGGGACTGGCTGGGGATCGACGCCGGTGCGGGACAGATCCTCGGCCACGAGCCGGCCGGCCGCGTGATGGCGGTCGGCGACGAGGTCGAACAGGTCCGGGCGGGCGATCACATCGCGATCCCGTTCAGCCTGGGCGACGGCACCTGCCCGGAGTGCCAGTCGGGCCACTCGAACACCTGCGACAACGGCATCCCGCTGGGGTTCGTCGAGCAGGCCCAGGGGGCGTTCGCCGAGCAGGTCCACGTCCCCTTCGCCGACTTCAACGCGGTCCAGTTGCCCGACGGGGTCACGTCGGTCGACATGGCGGGCCTGGGCTGTCGGTTCATGACCTCGTTCCACGGGCTGGCTCACCGCGCGGACGTGGGTGCGGGCGACTGGGTGGCCGTCCACGGCTGCGGTGGCGTGGGGCTCTCGGCGGTCCACATCGCGGACGCGCTGGGCGCGAACGTGGTCGCGGTCGACCTGAAGGACGACAAGCTCACGCAGGCGGAGAATCTCGGCGCGGTCGAGACGATCAACGCGGCCGAGACCGAGCGCGTCCCCAAGGCGGTCAAGGGGCTGACCGACGGCGGGGCGGCGGTCAGCGTCGACGCCCTCGGCGTGGCAGAGACGAGCCGCAACTCCGTGTTGAGTCTCGGGAACCGTGGCCAGCACCTCCAGATCGGCCTGACGACGGAGGCGGAGAAAGGGTCGATCCCACAGCCGACCGACGCGATGGTGATGCAGGAGATCGAGTTCCTCGGGTCTTACGGGATGCCGGTGTCGCGGTACGACGAGATCTTCCGGATGGTGTCGACGGGCAAGATCGACCCGAGCGCGGTGGTGTCCGAGACTGTCGACCTCGAAGACGTGTCGGACAAGCTGGCGGCGATGACGGACTTCGAGACGGACGGGATTCCGGTCGTCGACTCGTTCTGAGGGTCGTCGCGGCGGGGTCGGTGGCGGGGCGACCGGTGGGTGACGCCGACGCGTCGCTTCGTCACCCTCATTGGTCCCTGGTCCTAACTGCCTGGTAATGGAGTATCTGGAGCGCCGACGGGCGCGCGTCGAGGAGCGGCTGGAGGCGGTCCTCGGCGGGGTCGAGCCGGCGGAGCTGGCCGACGAGCTGGGCCACGTCACGCTCTCGGGCGGGAAGCGCGTCCGCCCGACGGTGACGGTGCTGGTCTGTGAGACGCTGGGCGGTGACCCGGCGGATGCGGTCGATTTCGCCGTGGGCATCGAACTCGTCCACAACGCCTCGCTGGTGATCGACGACATCATCGACGATTCGGAGGTCCGGCGGGGCGTCCCGAGTGCGTGGGCCGAATTCGGCTTCGGCCCGGCGATCATCGCCTCGGACGGTCTGCTCGGTGAAGCGTTCGCCCTGTTCTCCAGCAACGAGCGAGCGATGCAGGCCGTCTCGGAGTCGATGGTCGAACTCGGCGAGGGGGAGGCGACGGAACTGGTCGCCCAGCCGGAAAACGAGAGCGAGTACATGGAACTGGCCCGCCGGAAGACGGGGGCGCTGTTCCGCGCCGCCGCCGAGCTGGGTGCTATCGCGGCCGACGCCGACGCCTACACGGTCGAGGCGTTCGGGCAGTACGCCGAGCGCGTCGGGATCGCCTTCCAGATGCGCGACGACGTGCTGGACGCGACCGCCGAGGCCGACGACCTCGGGAAGCCGACGGGCCACGACGCGGCGATGGACCGGCCCTCGCTGGTGCAGGTCACCGACCTCACGCCGGAGGAGGCAAACGAGCGCGCACGCGAGATGTCCGACGAGGCGTTGGCGTCGCTGTCGACGGTCGACGCAGAGGACTCCGAGGCGCTGGCGTATCTGGAGGATCTGGCGGAGTTCGTGGTTGTACGGGAGCGGTGACCGGAGGGAACCGCGAACGCAGTTCGTGAGCGGTGGGCGTGCGGTCGAGCGAAGTGAGACCGCGAACGAGCGTGCCGCGAACGCAGTGAGAGAACGGTAACGAGGGCTCTGTCTCGCGGTTGCACCGCTCGCATTTTCGGAGGACTCGACGGTCGTCCTCCTTACTGCATGAAGTCGGGGAGGTCCCTGGGGTCGGTGACTTCGGCCGGATCGATCCCGTGGTCTTCGAGGTAGGCGACCTCGTCGCCGATGGCCGTACCGTCGTCGTCGGTGTAGAGGGCGACGGCTTCGTCGAGGACTTCCAGGGCTTCCTGGCGGGTTTCGCCCTGCGTGACGACGCTGGTTTCGACGTCGACCGCGGACCACTGGTCGTCGGCTTCTTCGATGAGACGAATCTCCCGGCTAGACATACCACAGCCTACGACCGTGGGTGGAATAAGCGTTCTGTCGAACTCGACTGTGGTCACGCCGCCGGGCGGTTTCGGGCGCGGGCTCAGGCAGGGGGTCGGTCCCTCCGGACGCGGGATTCGACGACGGCGAAGGCGAGCGTGCTGACGAGCCCGAGGATGGTGCCGCCGGTGAGCGTCGCCGCGAGGAACGAGAGGGTCACGAGGTCGAGGAAGTACGCGCTCATCCCGTAGAGGACCGCGGAGATGGCGACGACGTAGAAGGGGGCGTTGAGATAGTGCCACTCGAACTCGCCAGCAAGGTACTCGTCGGTGACGCGGCCGAGGCTGGAGGTGATACCGGCGGCGGCGAACCAGCGGACGGCCCCGATCACGAGCGCCGCCAGCACTTCGAGTGCGCCCAGCGCCCCGCGACTGGTCTGTGCGGTTTCCAGGGACTGGACGCCCTCGACGCCGCCGATCAGCAGGAGGGCGGCGGCCACGACGGAGGTGATCAGCGTCACGCGACCGGCGTAGAACACCGACCGGAGGCGGTCGATGGCCGAGTCCAGCGCCCGTTCGACGCCGAGGCCGCGGCCCAGGATGTAGAGGCCGAGCAGGCCGGAGGTCATCCCGAAGACCGCGCCGGGCATCCCGAAGTAGTCGGCGACGATCGCCAGCGGATAGATCAACAGCAGGATTCCGAGGGGGACGAGGATGGTCCCGCGGGTCTCCGGGTCGTCCAGCACCTGCTTGATGGTGTAGTACATCGATTCGAGGTCCTGTGCCTGGCGGACGACGACGCGCTGGACGCCGTCGACGTAGACCCGCGAGCGGATGACGGGGACGACGCTCTCGTCCTGTGCGCCGTCGGTGACGACGATGGCGCGCACGTCGTCGCTGGCGGAGATGCTCGCCAGCACCGTGTCGACTTCCTCGCCGACCTCGCGATTCGCGGCCACGTCCTTGCCGTCGACGCCGGTCACTGCGGCGACCTCAACCGCCTCGTCCTCGATCGACTTCTGGATGTGGAGTCCCTCGAAGAGGACGTTCACGTCGGAGTCCTCGGGGTCCGCGGTCGCGAGCGCCACGGCAGCCTCTTCGACGGCGTCGCGGCCGATTACCGGGGTGTCCATCCCGGTCTTGCGTCCGAGGTCGTCGTCGAGGTCCACACACAGGACCAGCAGCATCACTCACCACTTCGCCGCTGTCGCTTATCTGCTTTTGGGCGAATAGTCGTGGATCGGCCCGGTAGGTGGACCAGAGTACCGCCCTCGTCTGGCGTCCACTGACCTAGAGGCCAGCCGGTTCGTCGCCCTCGCTGCCGACGTACTGGTAACTGACGTACAACAGTACCCCGAGCGTCAGCGTGAGCAGGGCGTAGGAGGCCGCAACCATCAGCGCGTCCGTCTTCGTCTCGAACTCACCCGTGCGGAAGACGATCGCCTTCCGGACCAGCGCGATGACCCCAGTAAAGATCACCAGCCGAAGGATACGCGCCGTCTCGTCCGACCGCGCGTAGGCGATGACAGTATTGTACACCTCGACGATGATGAAAAGCAGGAGTGCGGTGTCGATGAATCCGATGACGACGAGCGGTTCGCTGATATCGCCACTCCGTATCTCCTCGACGATCTGGAGACCGAGGTCGAACACACCGATTGCGAACAGCACGACGAGGACGAACCCTGCGATCAGTTCCACGACTTGCATGACGCGTTCGGAGAAGCTGACGAACGGGTCGATTCTCGTTCCCGAGAGTGCGGTTTCCGACTCTCCCACGGCAGTTGCCTCACTGTTGGACTCGTCGGTGGAGCCGCCGTCTTGGCCCGAGCCCTCGCCATCCATACCGGTACCATGGCCCGAACACCGAAAAGACCGGTGTCGACCGGGAACCACCAGTTCCGTTTCGCACGGCTTTTGCCGCTCGACGGGAAAGAAGGGGTAACCGATGATCTCGAAGGGCTGTGAACAGTGCGCAGAGGGTGGCAAGCTCGTCCTCTTCGTCTACGGCTACTGCGACCAGCGCGACTGTTTCTACTGCCCGCTGGGGGAGAACCGCAAGAACGTCACCGACGTGTACGCCAACGAGCGAAAGGTCGAGGACGACCAGGACGTGATCGAGGAAGCCGAGCGCATGGACGCCCTCGGGGCCTCGATCACCGGCGGCGAACCCCAGGAAGCGATGGAGCGAACCACTCGTTATCTCTCCATGCTGAAAGACGAGTACGGCGAGGACTTCCACACCCACCTCTACACCGGCATCACGGGCGGCCGCGAGAACATGCGCCGCCTGAGCGAGGCCGGTCTCGACGAGATCCGCTTCCACCCGCCGTTCGAGCAGTGGGGCGACCTCCACGGCACCGAGTGGGAGGACATCCTCTATACCGCCCGCGAGGAGGGGCTGACGCCCGCGTTCGAGATCCCGGGCATCCGCCCGGAGACGGAGTTTCTCGACTTTCTGGACGAGGGCGCGGCCGACTTCTGTAACATCAACGAGTTCGAGATGTCCGACGGCAACTACCGGCGGATGCAGGAGAAAGGGTACGAACTGAAAGAGGGCCACATGAGCGCCGTCGAGGACTCCAGGGAAGAGATTCTGGAAGTGATGGGCGACCACGAGAAAGTGTACTTCTGTACCTCCGTATTCAAGGACGCCGCCCAGCATCGCCGCCGGCTCAAGCGGATGGCTCGCACCGTTCGCCGCCCCTTCGACGAGGTGACCGACGACGGGACCCTCGTCTACGGGAAGACCTGGGCCGACCCCGAGCGCTTCGAGGCCCTGGGCGTGCCCGAAGAGTTCTATACCGTGAAATCCGACCACGTCGAGGTGGCGTGGTGGTTGCTGGAAGAGATGATCGCCGACGGCGACCTCGACGAGGGTGAGATCGTCGAGCAGTATCCGAGTTACGACGGGCAGGTCGTGGAGCGGACGCCGGTCTAAATCCGTACTGCATGGAGATTCGCGCTCCGCGTGAACCCTCTCACTCCCGCTGGCCGACCACATTATCAACGCTGAGTACGTTGACCGAAGTTTCTTATTTGCGGTGCCGATTGTACGGCTATGTCAGGGGTCTCTGGTACAGCCGGGACGGGTGCGTCGGGTGACGACAGTCTCCGGGACGCGCTCGCGACCTTCGTATCCTATATTCCGGACGGGACGACGATTCCGGAAGCGACGTGGCGGGCGCGCCACCGGAACGTGATCGTCGCGACGCTGTTGCAACTGCCGCTGTGGTTCCTGCTGGGTATCTACAGCGGCACGACGCCTATCGCGGCGGCGCGCATTCCGGCGACGCCGCTCCCGCTGATCTTTCTGGAGATCGGGATCGTGTTCGCGTTCGCGGCGGCGGCCTGGTTCGGCCCGTTCTCGCGGCGCGTCCGGACGGCGCTATCGATCACCGCACTGCTGGCCTCGTCGGTCGTCCTCGTGCAGTTCTCCGGCGGATACATCGAGGCGCACTTCCACTTCTTCGTCGCGATGGCGGTCGTCGCGACCTACGAGGACTGGCTCCCGTTCGCGCTCGGACTGGGCTACGTCGTCTTCACCCACGGCGTGTTCGGCACCATCGAGGCCAGCCGCGTGTACAATCACACGGCCGCGATCAACAACCCGTGGGTCTGGGGCCTCATCCACGGAATCTTCGTCCTCTTTCTGGCGCTCGCGTTGCTGTCGAACTGGGTGTCGACCGAACGCTCCCGCGAGGAGGCTCGCGAACAGTTGGCACAGGCCCGGGACCGCGCCCAGCAGATCGACGATCTGGAGGCCAAACAGACCGAGATCGAACGGCAACGGGAGGAGGCCGAGGAGGCGAAGGCGGAGGCGGAACGCAAGATGGCCGAGGTCCGCGAACGCAACGAGCACCTCGAACGGGTCGCCGACCGCTACCGGGCTCAGATGGATCGGGCGGCGGACGGCGACCTGAGCGTCCGCGTCGAGATCGACGACGAGAACGACGCGATGGGTGAGATCGGGACGGCGTTCAACGGCATGCTCGCCGAACTGGAGTCGACGGTCGACGAGATCCAGACGTTCGCCGACGAGGTCGCGACGGAGAGCGACCAGGTCTCGACCGAGGCCGCCGAGGCACGGACGGCCTCCGAGTCGCTCACCGAGTCCGTCGAGCGGATCACGACTGCGACCGACCAGCAGCGCGAGAAACTCGAAGCCACGGCCGACGAGATGACCGACCTGTCGGCGACCATCGAGGAGGTGGCCGCCTCGGCCGAGACCGTCGCCGAGAGTTCACAGGCGACGGCCGACGTGGCGGACCGCGGTGAAGAGACCGCTCACCGCGCCCGCGAGCAGGCCCAGGACGTTCGGACGGCCATCGAGTCGACCGTCGAACGCGTCGAGTCGCTGGACGAGCAGATGGACGAGATCGGCGAGATCGTCGAGTTGATCGGCGACATCGCCGAGCAGACGAACATGCTCGCGTTGAACGCCAACATCGAGGCGGCCCGCGCCGGGGACGGCGGCGGGGACGCCGGCGATGGCTTCGCCGTCGTCGCGAACGAAGTCAAGAACCTCGCCGAAGAGACACGGTCGGCCGCGGGCGACATCGAACAGCTCATCGAGGGCACCCGCGCGGAGAGTCGGGAAGCAGTCGCGAAGGCTCAGGAAGCCGAGTCGAGCGTCGTCGAGGGGATCGAGGCGATCGACGACGCCGTGGAAGCGTTCGAAGACGTCTCGGAGAACGCCGCCGAAACCGACAACGGCGTCCAGGAGATCAGCGACACGGTCGACGAGCAGGCCGCGTCCACGGAGGAAGCCGTCGCGATGATCGACGAGGTGACGGATCTCAGCCGCGAGACCGCCGAGGAGACGGACACGGTGTCGAGGGTCGCACAGGAACAGTCGGCGTCGATCTCGGAGGCCGAGGCCGCCGTCTCGACGCTGCGGACCCGCGCCGAGGACCTGCAGTCGCTGCTGTCGGAGTTCACGGTCCAGCCGGGGAGTCGAGACGCGACGGGCTCGAACCCCGCGGTCGGTGACGGTGGGAACTGAACCGTCGATCTATTTAGTCTGATCGCGCGCCAGTGGCGGGCAATCCGACAAAAAATCAGTCTTCTTTCATGTGCTGCAGCTGGTCCACCAGTTCGTCGGTGTCCTTGTCGGACTGGAACTCGACGTCACCGGTGTCGTGGTCTTCGTGGACGTTGACCGCTTCGTCCTCGTCTGCCTCGACGCTCTGATCTTTCTGCTCGGATTCGTCGTAGCTTCCAAAGCCCATTGTGTACCACCCCAGAGACTCCCGGAGTAAAATCCCCCCGGTCTGTTCGTGGCGTGGATGTGATTGCCCACCACGCCACCGGGACTTTTGAGCGGGCCCGACCAAGCGGGGGCATGGCACGACGCGACCAGTTCGTCACCGTCGACGGGATCGAGATTCACTACTCGGCATGGGGCGACCCGGCCGACCCCACAGTGCTGTGCGTCCACGGCCTCTCCCGGAACGGGCGGGACTTCGACCCGCTGGCGCGCGAACTGCAGGGTGACTACCACGTGGTCTGTCCGGACATGCCGGGACGGGGCTGGAGCGAGTGGGCCGACGACCCCGCGGCGCGCTACAGCAACGCGGCCATGGTCGAGACACTGGTCGGGTTCTGTGACGCGCTCGACCTGGGCTCGCTCCGGTACGTCGGCACGTCGATGGGCGGCGGGCTTGGCATGGCGCTGGCCGGGGGACCGCTGGCCGACCGGATCGAGCGGCTGGTGATCAACGACATGCCGCCGAATCCGGAGGCCGATTCCGCGCCCGAGGCGCTCGGGCGGATCATGGAGTACGTGCCGAATCCACCGACCGTCGAGACGATGACCGAACTGGAAGCGTACTTCAGAGACCTGTACGAGGGGCGGTTCAGCGAGATGACCGACGACGAGTACCGGCGGTTGACCGTGACCTCGGCGCGGCGGACCGACGACGGTCGTGTCACGACACACTACGATCCGCGCATCCTCGCGGGCGAGGACGACGACGAGGGCCCCGATCCGTGGGACGTGTGGGCGGCCATCGACGTGCCGATTCTGGTCCTTCGGGGAACGGACTCGGACATCTTGCCCGCGGAACCGTTCGAGCGGATGCTGGAGGTCCAGCCCGACGCCGAGACGGTCGAGGTCGACTGCGGACACGCACCGGCGCTGAACACGCCCGAACAGATCGACCCGATCCGGGAGCTGTTCGCGGGATAGCCGCGATATTTCGACAGGTTTGGACGGTAGCGGTGCGGTAGCGGGGTGGTAGCACCAGCACAGCACCGGACTTCGCGCCGCCGGCGCGAAGTCCGTAGTTTTTGATCCAGCTTTTTGCGAGCGGGGGTGCGCTCCGCGCACCCCCCGAAGTAAAAAGGTGGGTCGTAAGCGTTTAATTGCCGCTGTGAGTACGCTTCTGTATGCCGGATTGTCCACTGGCGGACGACTGCCCCAGTTTTAGCGAACGAATCGAAGGTATGGGGTGCCAGCACTACGGGGACCGCGGCGGCGCGGAGTGGTGCAGCCACTACAACCAGCCGATCCGCGACCTGAAAGAACAGCCGGTCCAGCCGGGCGAGGAAGTCGTCGTGACGGTCGAGGACATCCACGAGAGCGGGGCCGGCGTCGGCCGCACGGAGGACGGCTTCATCGTGATGGTCGACGGTGTCCTGCCGGAGGCTCGGGCACGCGTCCAGATCACGCGCGTCCACTCGAACCACGCCAAGGCCGAGGAGGTCGAGCGCCTCCCGCTCGAAGACGAGGACGAGAAAGCGGACGAGGACGAGGAAGCGGACGAGGACGAGGACGTGGAGGCCGAGATAGACGACGAGGCCGATGCCGACGAGGCCGAGGCCGACGACGAGGACGAGGACAAGCCACACCTCGGGAGCCGGGACAACTTCTGGGGCAGTTGAAGCGGCTCGGGGGTCGTGACCGGCAGGACTGTGGACAATCCGGATCCTCGGCGGCCAAAACCTGGCGGGTGTCGCGGGCCTTCGGACGGTGGGTTTTTCGCGCGGGCGGTGTTACCGCTGTGCAACGGATACGTGGGAGACACGAATGACTGACGACGAGATCGACGTCGACGGGATTCTGGAGCGGGCGGGATTCGACCCCGCGGAGAACGTCCTGACGCGGCGACAGGCGGAGGTGCTGGCACTGCGCGAGCGGGGGCTGGCGCAGGCCGAGATCGCCGAGTTGCTGGGCACGTCGCGAGCGAACGTCTCCAGTGTCGAGTCCAGCGCCCGCGACAACGTCTCGAAGGCCCGGGAGACTATCGCGTTCGCGGAGACGCTGCGCGCGCCGGTCCAGATCACCCTCGATGCGGGGACGGACCTCTACGACGTACCGGCGCGGGTGTTCGCGGAGTGTGACGAGGTCGGGGTCAAGGTGAACCACACGGCCCCGGAACTCATGAAGCGGATCAGCGACGAGGCGGGCGACGCGGTGGTCGGGCGCAACGTCGATCGGCGGCTGTTCGTCGGCGTCACCAGCGACGGCGCGGTGCGGGTGCGCCAGCGGCCCGAGGAGTGAGCCTTTAGGTGGCGGCCGCCGTCGGCCCGGACATGGATCTCGAACTCGACGGGAACGCGGTACTGTGTACGGCAGCCAGCAGCGGCCTCGGTCTGGCCAGCGCCGAGGCGTTCGCCCGCGAGGGCGCGGACGTTGCGATCTGTGGCCGGTCGGCGGAGCGCCTCGACGAGGCCGAGCGATCCCTGCAGGAACTCGGTGACGGCGGCGTGCTGGCCGTCGAAGCCGACATCACCGACGCCGACGACATCGAGCGGTTCGTCGACGAGACCGTCGATGCCTTCGGCGGGCTGGATCACGTCGTCACGAGCGCGGGCGGCCCGCCGAGCGGACCCTTCCTCGACATGGACGACGCGGACTTCTACTCGGCCTACGACCTGCTGGTGATGAGCGTCGTGCGGACGACCCGGGAAGCCTATCCACACCTGCAAGAGAGCGACGCGGGGACCGTCGTCAACATCACCTCCCGGTCGGTGCAGGAGGTCATCGACGGGCTGGTCCTCTCGAATTCGGTCCGCCGGGCGGTCATCGGGCTGATGAAGACCCAGGCGCGGGAGTTCGCGCCCGACGTGCGGGTCAACGCGGTCCTGCCGGGGGCACACGAGACCAGCCGCATCGAGGACCTGATCGAGCAGAACATCGACCGCGGCGAGTACGAGAGCTACGACGAGGGGCTGGACGACTGGTCGGACGGCATCCCGCTGGAACGGATTGGCGATCCCGAGGAACTGGGCGAGACCGTCGCCTGGCTCTCCAGCGAGGCGGCGAGTTACGTCACCGGCGCGGCGGTGCCGGTCGACGGCGGGAGTCTGCGGAGTTAATATCGGTCTTCATCGCGCAACTGCGCGACGATGTCGCGGACCTCCTGCGCGCGATCCTTCGGGATCACCAGCGTCCGGTCGCCGTAGCTGGCGATCACCAGATCCGAGACGCCGACGGCACTGACGTGGCCGTCGGTGGCGACGACAGCGTTCGTGGCGTCCTCGAGCAGGGCGTCGCCCAGCACCACGTTGCCCGCCTCGTCGGCCTCGAAGAGGCGTTCGACGGCGTCCCACGAGCCCAGGTCGTCCCACTCGAAACTCGCGGGGACGACGTAGGCCTTGTCGGTGCGTTCGAGGACGGCGTAGTCGACGCTGACGGGGTCGACGGCCGCGAAGCCGCGGTCGGGGTCGCCGTCGTCCATGGCCTCGACGAGCGGGCCCAGCGAGGACTGCCGGGCCTCGCCGAGGAAGGCGTTGGGCGTCCACGCGAAGATGCCGGCGTTCCAGTAGTACCCCTGCTCGACGTATCGGTCGGCGGTGTCGCGGTCGGGCTTTTCAGTGAAGGAGGCGACGGTGTGGTAGCCGTCGCGGGTCGCGGGTCGTTGCTCCCCGCTCGCCCGTTCGGAGGGCTCCCGATGGTCGACCTCCCGCCGTTCTCCGGGCTGGATGTATCCGTACCCCGTCGCGGCGCGGGTCGGTTCCACGCCGACGGTGACGAGGCCGCCGGTGCTGTCGGCGACCTGCGCGGCCGCGCGGGCGGTGCCGGCGAAGTCGCCGTCGATGCGGTGGTCGCTGGGCAGGGTGACCATGACGGCCTCGCTCAGTTGGTCGCGGATGCGATGGGCCGCGTACACCATGGCAGGACCGGTGTCTTTCGGTGCGGGTTCGGTGAGGACGGCGGCCTGTGGCGCGTGTTCGCGGACGGACTCGGCGAACTCCGGGCGGGTGAGGACGTACACGTCGTCGGCGAAGCCGGCGCGGTCGACGGTGGCCGAGAGTAGTGACTGCTTGCCGTCGAACGACTGGAGTTGCTTTGGCCGGTGGCTCCGGCTGGCGGGGTAGAGCCGGGTGCCGGTGCCGCCGGCGAGGACGACGGCGACGAGCGGACGGTCCATACCGACCCGACGGCCGCTCGGGGCAAAAAGCCTACCAGGTCTCGACGACGCCCTCGCGCACGTCCTCGACACAGCCCTGACAGTCGCGGTGGTCGGGGTCGAAACAGGCGGGGCGACCGGCATCGTCGAGCGCGACGGCGCGTCGCTCGGCGTAGCGGCGACAGACGAGCTTCGCGCGGCCCCGGTCGTCCTGCGGGAGGTCGGCCAGCGCGGCCCGTTTGGCGTCGCTGTAGGCGCGCTTCGCCTCGGCGAACTGGTCGCCGGCCGACCGGAGGTTCTCGACGAACCGTCGGAGTCGCCCGTCGTCGTCCATACCCGCAGTTGGAGGGCCGGCTACTAAGAGACGGCGCTCGATCCGGTCATATGCCTGCCAGTGCCACGGTGTCGGCCAGATAGATACTGCCGAACAGCGTCGCGTTGTAGAGGCCGTGAACCAGCGCCGGGACGGTGAAGTTGTCCGTGATCTCGTAGACCGCGCCGAAGACCAGACTCGGGACGGTGAGGATGCTGATCGTCACGAGCGCCGCCTGTGCAGTGGCACCGACGAAGGAGAAGACGTGGATCGGTGCGAACATCAGCGTGGCGAGGACGATGGCGGCCGCAGGGCCGAACTCCTCGCGGAACCGGCCCTGGATGACACCCCGAAAGAGGAACTCCTCGCCGGGGCCGTTGAGGAGGAAGACGAAGGGGAGCAGGAACGGGACGAATTCGGGGTTCTCGGCGACGACCTGCCCGGCCTGGTTCTCCGCGGCCGTCGTCCCGGTGAGCTGGATCACGACGCCGGCGATGCTGACGAGAACGAGCGCTCCGAGCCAGCCGCCGACGATCACGCCGATCTGGCGGAGACTCGGGATCGCGGTCGGGACGAATTCCCACACGTGTCGGCCTCGATATCGGAGGTACGCGTAGCCGACGACGGGGAAGCCCACGCCCTGGACGGCGATCAGGTTCAAGATCAGGAGGCTCTGACTCGACAGGTCGAGTCCGAGACCCAGGATGAGAACGGCCATGAGGGCGAACAGCACGCCCACGCCGAGGATGATGCCGCCGATGGTGAGGCCAAGTCCCGCCGCGAGCAACCCGACGCGTCGCCAGGGTAGCGCCGTCGATACGTCCATACCGAGTGTTCGTGTGGCCGACCAAAATACCGGCGAGTTCTCATCGCCCGCCCGACGGTTCTGCTCGGGGGAGCGAACCGCCCGGCTCGCGGGTCGTTCCTCCCCGCTCACCCGTTCGGGACGTTCGCTCCGCTCGCGTCCCTCGTCAATCGTCCTCGGTGGTTACTTCGGCGGGCGACGGGTCACGACCATCGGGCGCGGTCCCGCTCCAGTCGAACCGCCGCTGGAAGTACAGCGCGACGTTGACCAGCGCGAGCAGGACGGGGACTTCGATCAGCGGCCCGACGACGGTCGTGAAGGCGACGCCGGAGCCGACGCCGAACACCGCGACCGCGACGGCGATGGCGAGCTCGAAGTTGTTCGAGGCGGCCGTGAAGCCGATGGCCGTCGTCGTCGAGTAGTCCGCGCCGATCCCTTTCCCCATGCCGAAGCTGACGAGGAACATCACGACGAAGTAGATCGTCAGCGGCACGGCGATGAGCAACACGTCACCGGGCGCGGCGACGATGTTCTCGCCCTGGGTCGCGAACATCACGATCACGGTAAAGAGGAGCGCGACCAGCGTCAGGGGATCGATCTTCGGAACGAACTGCTCGTCGTACCACCGCTCGCTCTTCCACCGGGTCCCGACGTAGCGGGTGAGGAAGCCGCCGGCGAACGGGATGCCGAGGAAGATGACGATAGCCTCGAACACCTGCATCGGTGTCACGTCGAAGGTCTGGATGCCGGCGACGAGCGCGTCCATGCCCAACAGTGGGGGCAGGACGAGGCCGAAAAACCAGACGTAGACGCCGTACGTGAGGATCTGGAAGAGGCTGTTGAACGCGACGAGACCGGTGACGTACTCGGTCGAGCCCTCGGCCAGTTCGTTCCAGACCAGTACCATCGCGATACAGCGGGCCATCCCGATGAACACCAGCCCGAGGAAGTACTCCGGCCGCGCGGGCAGGCCGGGGACGAGGCCGCTGAAGAACACGACCGCGAGCCCGAACATCAGCGTCGGCCCGATGAGCCAGTTCTGGACGAGGCTCAGACTCAGCACGCGCCAGTTGCTGAACACCGCGCGCAACTGCGAGTAGTCGGCCTTGGCCAGCGGCGGGTACATCATCGCGACGAGTCCGATCTCCACGAGGTGGAACTCCTGGATCGGACTCGTTACTTTGGGCGCGACGAACCCGAGGCCGACGCCGACGGCCATCGCGCCGAAGATCCAGACGGTGAGGTACTTGTCGAGGAAGTCCATCGACCGCGGGTCGCCACAGCTCTCACACTCACAGTCCGGGCCGTGGTCGTGAGCGGCGTTACTCATCCGTCACCTCCGCCGTGCGTTCCTCCTCGACCGCTCGCTCGATCTCGTCGAAGAGGTCGCCCACGCGACCCTCGATCTCGTCGCGGATCGCTCGCACTTCCTCGGGGTCCTGTCCGTCCGGATCGTCGAGTGCCCAGTCGCGGACGTCCGGCCCGTCCGCATCCAGTTCCAGCGTCGAACAGCCCATCGTCGCGACGTAATCACAGGCGTTCAGTTCCCCGGTGCCGATCTCGCGGGGCTCTCGGCCCGAGAGGTCGAACCCGACCTCGGCCATGACCGCCACGACTTCCTCGTGGACCGCGTCGGCGGGGTGGGTGCCGCCGGTCAGGATCGTCACGTCGTCTTCGAGTCCGCGCTCCTCGCGTTCCCGCTCGGCGAAGGCCGCCGACAGCTGGGAGCGGCCGGCGTTCTGGACGCAGACGAACGCGACGCGAACCGTCATTGGCCACCCCGCGTGTCGTCCAGCGCGGCGAGCAGTGCCTCGGCCCGCTCGGTCGCCTCGTAGTACCGCCAGGTACCGTCCTTCCGCCGGGTCACGAGGCCCGCGTCCCGGAGGTCCGAGAGCGCGTGGCTGATCGCGCTGTCGCTCACGTCGATGACGGGTTCGACCTCACAGACACACAGTTCCCGCCCGGCCGCCGTCAGCAACCGCACGATCTCGTAGCGCGTGTCGTTGCCCAGCGTCTTCAGCGCGTTCAGGTCGGTCGCGTAGTCGTCGTCGGCCCACGACCGATACTCCCGGAGCGTGTCCAGTCGCTCTTCCACGTCGGCGGCACAGCACTCCCCCGACTCCTCGGTGATGAGCCGCTCGATCCGCTCGGTCTCGCTCATACCTGCATATCTGAGCAACTGTTCATATATGGGTTTCGGAACCCGTGTCGGCGGCTGTGACCGCCGCAGAGAGTCCAGTCTGTCCCGCCGCAGTCTGCTGGTTTCACTTTCACTCCGGCCGGGGCGAGCCTTTATGACCGAAGCCGACCAACGCTCACTTGCCTCCCATTGAAAACGACGCGGAGGCAGTGAGAGCAATGACAGATTTGCGTACCCAGGCGGAAGAGATACACGAGCAGTTTTCCGATCAGCTAGAGATTTCGGTCGACGACGTCCACGAGCGACTGGAGACGCTCGTCGAGGAGTACAAGGTGCCACTCGACGAGGCGCGCCGGAGCGTCACCAGCACGTACCTCGACGAGGCGGGCATGGACCGCGAGGAACTGTCGGGCGGTGGCGGCAACGAGCAGGTCCAGGTCAGCGACGTGGACGCGGCCGAGGAGTGGGTCGACCTGACCGCGAAGGTCGTCGAGTTGTGGGAGCCAAACAGCGACGCGGTCGCGCAGGTCGGCCTGCTCGGCGACGAGACGGGCACGATCAAGTTCACGAAGTGGTCGAAATCGGACCTGCCTGAACTGGAAGACGGCGAGGTCTACCACCTGCGAAACGTCGTGACCGACGAGTACCAGGGGCGATTCTCGGTCAAGCTCAACCGGACGACGGTCATCGAGGCGGCCGACGAGGACATCGAGGTGGGCGACGACGACACGACCGTCGAGGGCGCGCTGGTGGACATCCAGAGTGGCTCCGGACTCATCAAGCGCTGTCCCGAGGAGGACTGTACGCGCGTCCTCCAGAACGGCCGGTGTTCCGAACACGGCGAGGCCGACGGCGAGTTCGACCTCCGGATCAAGGGGGTCCTCGACGACGGCGAGGACGTGCACGAGGTGATCTTCGACAAGGAGGCCACGGAGGACTTCACGGGGATCACGCTCGAAGAGGCAAAGGAGATGGCCATGGACGCGCTGGACACGACGGTCGTGGCCGACAAGATGCGCAAGGAGACGCTGGGTCGGTACTACCGCGTGACGGGGCCGACCTTCAGCCGGTACGTCCTGGCCGACGAGGTCGAGGAACTGGACGGGCCGGTGGATGCCGAAGAGACGCTCATCAAAGCGAGGTCGATCTAACATGGCAGCAGTCCCATCCCGAGAGGTCGCGCGGCGCGTGTTCGCCCGCGAGTTCAACGACGCGAGCTACACGTTCAAGGAATCGGACGACGAACGCGCGCCGGTCTACCTGTTGCTCCCGACGGGCGAGCGGGTCAACCGGATTTTCCTCGTCGGGACGCTCACCGAGACCGAAGACGTGGGCGAGGACAGCGAGTACTGGCAGGGACGGGTCGTCGACCCGAACGGCGACACGTTCTTCATGTACGCCGGACAGTACCAGCCCGACGCCGCCTCGATGCTCCGGGAGCTGGAGCCGCCGGCCTACGTGTCCATCGTGGGCAAGCCCCGGACCTACGAGACCGACGACGGCGAGGTGAACGTCTCGGTCCGGCCGGAGTCGATCACGACGGTCGGCGAGGCCACCCGCGACCGCTGGGTCGTCGAGACCGCCGAGCGGACCATCGACCGCATCCAGCGCTTCGACGCGGCCGACGAGGAAGACGGCGCGGCCGTCGACGAGTACGTCCGGATGGCTCGCGAGGAGTACGACCTGCCGGTCGAGAACTACCGCCGGGCCGTCACCGAGGCTCTGGAAAGCCTCGAAGCGGACGACGAGCAGGTCGAAGCCTCGCCCTGACGGGCCGTCGGGTCGCCGTCACGCGCTCGACTTTCTTTCACCCGCCGCGACGAACGTGCGAGCGTCTGACAAACCTTCAAGTAGGAGTAGTGACGAGTTGGGCGTACGATGGGCAACAAGAACAAGACGATCTCCTTTCGCGTGAGCCAGGAGAAATTCGAGACGCTCCGCGAGATCGCCGAGGAGCGGGATCTCTCGCTCTCGGCCGTCTTCCGCGACTACGTGGACCTGCTCGTTGCCCACGACGGCCAGGTCGAGGTCGTCCCGGAACACGAGTTGACCGACAGTACCGAGACGAGCGGGACGAGCTTCCCACCGAAGGTCGAGGTGCCAAAGAGCTTCGTGCGCGAACACGAGCGGCTTGAACTGGAAGCCGAACACCTCCGCGAACAGCTGGAGGAACACAAACGCTACGTGACGAAGCTCCGGCAGGAACTCGACGCCCACGAGGAGGGCGAGGAGGTCATCCAGCTCGAAGACCTGGACGGCGACGAGGACGAGGACGACGAACCGTCCTATCGGATCGGCAGTAGCTTCGACGAGTCGATCTGATCCGGCCGTCTCGAACCTATCGACTGTCTTCCGAGTCGGTCGCGAACAGCTGTTCCATGAGCCGTTGCTGGGCGAGTCTGAGGTGGCGGTTGACGGTGGGCTGTGAGACGCCCAGCATCGCGGCGAGTTCCTCGCCGGTCGTCTCGCGGGGCTGTTCGAAAAAGCCCGCGAGGTAGGCGGTCTCCAGCACTTCGCGCTGGCGGTCGGTGAGGGTCTCGAACAGCGTCGTGACGAGTTCCCGTCTGGTGTGAGTACTGCGCTCGACCTGGCGTCGGGCGACGAGTTCGACGCTGGGGTGGTCCTCCTGGAGCATCTCGACGAACTCGCGCACGTCGGTGCCGGTCGAGAGGTCGACGACCACGTCCATGCCGGTGTGGTCGGCGGTGATGGACTGGGGACGGCCGCCGTGGCTGACGAGTTTCGCGGCGACGAGCGGGGCGGTAGTCGTCACCTCGAACAGGGCGCCGTCGGCGTCGCTGATCAGCCGGCTATCGCTCACGGAGACGAGGCCGTCCAGCACGTCCCGGACGGCGTCGGGGTCGGCATCGTGCGCGACGAAGAAGATACGGTCGTCGTCGTCGGAGCCGGTGGCCAGTCCCTCGTACTCGACGCGGCTGTCGGCCTCGCGGGCGATGCGGGCCAGCAGGTCGTCGGCGTCCTCGAACCGGAGTTCGAGTTCCAGCAGGGTCTCGGCGTGGAGCGCCTGGCGGGTCTTGGCGGCCGTGATCGAGTTGGCGACGGACTCGCCGAGTTCGGCGAACACGGACCGTTCGAGGTCGCCGAACGCGCCGGGTTCGGTGGCGTAGACGGCGAGGACGCCGTAGGAGTATTCGTCGAAGACGAGGGGGACGGCCACGGCCGAGTGGAAGTCGTTCGCCAGTGCGGGCTTGCGCCACCCTTTCCGCTGGAGGTCGTCGACGACGTTCTCGACGATGACGGGGGAGTCGGTCCGGGCGGCCTGCCAGGCCGGTTCCGGGGTGGCCGCGGTGCCGTCGGCGGCGATGGCGTCGAGGTAGCTCTCACCCTCGCCGGCCCACTGGCGGGCGGTGACGGACTCCTCGTCGGGGTCGAGCGCCCCGATCCAGGCGAAGCTGATGGTGTCGTCGGTGACCAGTCGCTCACAGACGGCGCGTTCGATCTCTTCGCGGGCGTTCGCGCCGATCAGCGACTGGTCGACCGAGCGGATGATCTCGGTGATCTTGACCTGTCGGCGGAGCCGCTCGTTCTGGGCTTTGAGTTCCGCGTCGCGTTCCCGGAGCGCCGCCTCGCTTTCGAGTCGGTCCAGCGCGGCCTCGGTCGTCGCCACGAGCGTCTCGACGAGTTGACGGGTGGTGGCGTCGAGTCGCCCGTCACACGAGAGGGCGACGAAGACGCCGTGGTCGCCGATGGGCACGAGGACGCCGTTCCGGACGCCGTCGTCGAACAGCCCGGTGCCGTCGGTCGCCTCGCCGTCTTCGACGATGGTCCGGGTTTCGGTGACGAAGGTGTTCCACACCAGCGAGTCGGCGTCGCCGACGGTGACCGCTGGCGGTCCGTCGTAGAGGTCGGCGAAGGTGTCGGTGAACGCGGTCGGTTCGAGTGTATTCGTCTCGCTGTCGAGCAGGTAGATGCCGACCCCGGGAGTATCGACGACTTCGGTCGCCACGTCGAGGACCAGGTCGGCCACGTCGTTCTCGGTTTCGGTTCCTATAAGATCGCGGGCCGCGTCGTGGAGCGACTGCAGGGCCAGTTCCCGCTCCTTCCGGTCGGTGACGTCCATGATGACGCCCTCCAGCACCCGGAGGTCACCGTCGTCGTCGAACACCCCGCGGCCCTGTTCCCAGAGCCAACGTCGCTCGCCGTCGGCGTCCTCGATCCGGTAGGTGAGCTGGAAGGGCTCGCGGTTCTCGACGGCGTCCTGCACCGTCGTCCAGATCTCGTCGGTGTCGTCGTCGACGACCTCTTCGCCCCAGATTAGGTCGCCGTCCTCGATAGTCTCGGGGTCGTAGCCGGTCACGTCGCGACACCCTTCGCTGACGAACTCGAAGGGCCAGTCCGGTTCGTTCGCACAGCGATAGACCATGCCGGGGATGTTGTCGATCAGCGTCGAGAGTACACGCTCGCGTTCCCGGAGTTGCTCTTCCCGTTCCTTGCGCTCGGTGACGTTCCGGCCGATGCCGGCGATGGCCGGGTCGCCGTCCGGGGTCTGGACCCGTGTCGCCACGAACTCGTGGGGGATCGACTCGCCGTCCTTGGTCAGGAAATCCACCTCCTCGCGAGCCCGGCCGGTTTCACGCACCTCGTCGATGGCCGCCTCGATGTCGGGCCGATCCGCCTCGGTGAAGAAGTCGGTGGCGTGCATCGAGGCGATCGCCGCGTCGTCGTAGCCGGTCACGGCCGGGAGGCTCTCGTTCCACCGCGTCAGGTTGCCGTCCCGGTCGAGCGCGTAGAACACGTCGTCGATGGCGTCGAGGATGTCGTCCGTGAACTCTCTGTAGCGTTCGAGCTCCCGCTCCTTCTCCGTGCGCTCGGTGACGTCCCGGCTGATGCCGATGATACCGACGATTTCGCCGTTCTCGTCGCGGAACGGGTACTTGTTTTCGAGAAAGACGGCCTTCTCGCCGTCGATACGCCGGGTCCGATCGATGACGATGGACTCGCCGGTTTCGAGGATCTCGCGGTCGTCCTCGCGGATCGAGGCCGCGCTCTCCTCGTCGAACAGATCGCGGTCGGTCTTGCCCACGAGTTCGTCCCGGTCGAGCCCGAAGAACGCCGCGCTGGCCTCGTTGGCGAACTGGTAGTTCCCCTCGCGGTCTTTGATGTAGATGGGGTTGCTCGTGTTCTCGACGATCGCTCTGAGCCGGCGTTCTTGCTCTCTGCGCTGGGTTACGTCGCGTGCGACTCCGACGATGCCACCGAACTCGCCGTCGACGGTCAGGCGCGTCATCCGGTACTCGACGACCGCGTGGCTGGCCTCGGGATACGTCGACTCGTACTCCCCGCGAATCTCGTCCCGGTGGCCGTCGACCAGTTCCCGGTAGGGGTCGGTCTCGCCGTCGCCCGACTCCCGGACGTGTTCGACGAGGTGGCTCTGCGTGCCTTCGAGGTCCTCGGGCGTCGTTCGATAGAAGTTCGCGAGCGCCTGGTTGACGACCTCGAACCGGCCGTCCGCGTCGTAGATGGAGGCGGAGTCACGCATCGCGTTCACCAGCCCACGGTACCGTTCGAGCTCTCGCTCGCGCTCTTTGCGCTCGGTCACGTCCCGGGCCGAGACGACCAGTGACACCACCGCACCGTCCTCGGTGACGGGACGAATCGTCCCCTCTCTGCTGAACCGCTCGCCGGCCGCGTCGGTGAGATCCGCCTCGTAACTGACGTACTCGCCGGTCGCTGCCCGTTCGACTTTCTCCCGGATCATCGCCTGTGCGTCCTCGTGGCCGGCCCACCACGGCGTCTCCCAGAAGGGAACGCCAGCGACTGCCTCCTGATCCGCGTCGATGTAGGACATCGCCGTCTCGTTGCTCCGCCGGTGTGTCCCGTCGGGGTCCAACAGCCCGACGAGCATCCTCGGGTCCTCGAAGACGGCCTCGAATCGACTCTCGCCCCGCGGTGGCGCTGGTGTCTCGCCCTCGGTGGATCCGTTCGTATCGTCGGCGGCCGCCAGCGTCGCCGCCAGTTCGTCGAGTTCAGTCGCGAGTTGACCGACGCGGTCGTCCCGGTCTGTCGGCACGTCGATGTCGTAGTCGCCGTCCTCGAGCCGTCGCACCTGTTCGATCAGGCGGTCGATGACACCGCCGGCGTCGCGATCGACTGCGAGCCCGACGACGAGAACCGGGACGACGCCGTCACCACCGGCTATCCCGGCGAGCGCCCGGAGCAACGCGCCGCCGGTGCCCGCCAGCAGCACACTTCCGACAGCCACGAGCGTGACCGCCAGGGGCCAGTGCCATCCTCGGCCCGACCGGTCCCGACCGACCGAGCGACGGGGGACGCGAACGCGCATTCCCCTTGCTATGCACAGCAGGTTGAAAAATCTACACGATTGTTGAACTGAGTCGACACGAAGTAGCTCAAAAGTGGCAACCGAGAGCGCGAGCCTCGTGCAGGTGGCGACCGAGCCTGCCGAACCGGCCACGATCGGCACTCCCCGGTGGACCGGCCGACGGCACGGCGATCGGCCCGTCGGGGCTATACACATAGCGTCCGGATCGGGTCGATGGTTCGGCATATGTCGGCGCAAGGGATGGCGACGACAGTCCTTCGGGTGTGTATGGGAGCGCACTCACGACAGGCGGCGGTCGAACGGATCAGCACGCGAGTGATCGAGTCGATAGCGGACGCACGCGATGTCGATCCGACCGACCTCGACGTGCCGCTATACTGGGAGATCGACCTCGAAGCACTGGACCGACTCTGCGAGAGCGACACGGCTGCCCTCGAAGTCACGTTCACGTACGACGGAACGACGGTGACCGTTCGAGGCGACGGCCGTATCGAGGTCGGGAGCGCGGTCTACGAGGCCTGATACCATGTACGACGACTTCCGACAGCGGATGGGCGACACCTACGAGGAGTACGAACTCGGATCGGTCACGGTCGCCATGATCTCGGACAGCGAGAACGAACACGCCTGGATCCAATCGGACCGCACCTGCCCCGTCGAACCATGAGCAGGCACTGGCACGAAGCGACGGCGACGGGGCCGGCACCGGACCAGCTTCCGGCCCCGGATCTCCCCGCTTCGTCCGCGCCGATCAGGGTCCTCTACGCCGACGACAACGCGGAGTTCGCCTCGCTGGTCGAGGCGACATTCGGGACCGAGGAGGGGATTCACGTCGTCACGGTCGGCTCGGTCGAGGCGGCGCTCGAACAGCTCGACGGCGTCGACTGCGTCGTCAGCAACCTCGACGGCTCGACGCCGGACGGTGACGACCTGCTCGCGGCCGTTCGAGACCGGGACGAGACGCTCCCGTTCATCCTCTTTACCGTCAAATCGCTTCGTGACGTTCCCGCGACCACGTTCGACGGGCTCTGGACCGACTATCTCGAGAAGAACGGCCTCCGGTCACTGGAACTGCTCGGCCAGCGCGTCCGGCGACTCGTGGCTCACCAGGCTGCCACGACCACGGCCCAGCGGGGGCTGGCAGCGGCCCAGGCTGCACAGGAAGGCATCGCTATCGTCGATCCGGACGGGACTATCGAGTTCGCCAACACCGTCTACGCGACGCGGCTGGGCTACGAACCCGACGAGATCGAGGGGCGGCCGTGGCAGGACTGCTACACCGACGCCGAGGCCGACCGGATCGCCTCGTCGGTCCTCCCGACCGTCGCCGACGACTGGCGCTGGACCGGCGAGTGTGTCGCCCGCCGGAAAGACGGCGATACGGTCGCCCTGCAGGCCCGCATCGTCCGCCTCGAAGACGAGAGCCTGGTGATCGTCCACGACGGCGACGCGGAACAGGCCTGAACCGACCCCGTTATACCCTCGGCTTGGCGAGTACTACGTACCGATGTCAGACGACGAGCCGTCCGTTCCGGTTTTCTGTGACGACTGCGGGACCACGACCCGAGTGGCGCTGGACGACGTTGACGAGGCCATCGAGCGCCACAACGACCAGCTCCACGACGGCGAGGAGATCGCACAGGTCGACCCCGAGATCGCCGACCACCTCGCCGACCTGGTGGTCGACGATCTCGGACTCCTCGACGAGGAGTAGCTACCGCACCAGGTCCTGCCGGAGCCGTCGCGCCCGGTCGGCCATCGCTCCGTTCTCGTCCACGTCGGCCAGCGCTTCGACTGCCTCCAGCGTCCGCACCGAGTCGTCGAGAAAGGAGAGGATGTCGCCCGGATAGGCGTAGAGCATGTAGTCGTCGCCCATCACGTCGACGATGGCGTCGGGGCCCAGCCCCTGGGCGCGCAACTCCAGCAGGTAGTCGACGAACTTCTCTTCGGGGTGGCCACAGTGGGGATTGGCCTCACAGTCACAGTCCAGGAAGTCCTCGGCGAACTCCAGCACCCGGTCGCGGGTGGCGTCGTCGAGCTTGGCCAGCCCGTCGCCCTGGTAGAGGATGTCCAGTGTCGCCCCGGAGAACGCCCCCTTCGGGATGGAGGTCTCTAGCTGGGAGGCGATCTGCCGGTGGTTCTTCACGTAGATCTTGTCCGTGATGGCCACGCGTGGGTGTTCGTAGACGGTTGATGCGCAAAAGTGTCTCGGAACTGGGGGCCACGGTGTGGACCGTCACGGCCGCTCGACACCAGGCTTTTCCGCGCGGCGTCGTCGGGACCAAGCGCATGCCCGACGCTCCGATCCAGTGTCCAGTGTGTGGGTGGACCGGACAGCCGACCGACCTCGACGGTCGGCAGTCGTCGTGTCCAGCCTGTGGTGAATCGCTCGACGCCTAAGTACGCCGTCGTCCAGCCGCCGCCGACGGTCAGTACGGTTACCGTCACGCGTTCTCGTCGATCCAGTCACAGCACGCCTCGAAGCCCCAGACACCGGCACTCTCGGCGATTTCCCGGAGTGTGCCGGTTCGGCGCTCGTCGTGAAGGGGGACCGTCACCCGCCGCTGGTCGTCCTCGTTCGTCGGATGTTCGTAGGACGGTTGTGCGTGGTCGCCAGTGGTCCGTCGCCACTCGAACACGCCGACCTTGACGAGCACCGTGGCTACCTCCATGCCGGAGACGGTCCGCCGTCCCATCAATCGAGAACGTCCGGTGGTTCCTGCTCTCCGGTGGTGTTGCCGGCTGGGTCGATCCCAAGCTCGCGGAGTTCCTCGTCGGTCGGCTCGCGTCCGCGTTCTCCCTCGTGCAGTGCGACCGCGTCGTCCAGGCGCTCCAGTGCCGCCTCCCGAGATGGCCCCTGCGTCGTGACGCCGGTTTCCACGTCCTTCGCGATCCACCCGTCGTCCTCGCGCCAGAGTCGGATCGCTCCCTCGTGAGCGTCCCCGTCCCGGGTCGAACTCGCCATACACAGTGGTAGGTCCGGAATCCGCGAAAGGGGTTTGTCCGGGTCGTGTCGGTCTCTCAGGTCGTCGTCCAGCCGCCGTCGACGGTCAGCACGCTCCCCGTACAGTACGCGGAGGCCTCGCTGGCCAGAAAGAGCGCGACGCCCTTGATGTCCTCGGGCTCGCCCAGCCGCCCCATGATCGTCTCCGCTTCCATCCGCTCGTGAAGGTGGTCCATGCCCGAGTCCTTCCGGAAGGCCCCGCCGCCGATCCCGGTGTGGACCCAGCCCGGCGCGATGGCGTTGACCCGGATCCCCTTCGGGCCGAGGTCGGCGGCGGCCTGTTTCGTCAGCTGGGCGACCCCACCCTTCGAGGCGACGTAGGCCGCGACGCCGGGGAAGTCAGAGGCGATCTGGCTGAGGACCGATGCCGTGGTGACGATGCGGCCCCCCTCGTCCATGACCGCGGCGGCCTCCCGGATCGTGTAGAACACGCCGTCGAGATTCACGTCCATCACCTGGTGCCACTGGTCGATGTCGTAGTCGTCGACGGTCGCGCCCAGCCGTCCGATGCCGGCGTTGGCGAAGGCCACGTCCAGCCCGCCGAACTCCGCGGTGGTCTCCTCGACCATCGCGACGACCTCGTCGTGGTCGGACACGTCCGCCGGGATCGCCAGCGTCTCCGCGTCGAGGTCGTCCGCGACCGCCTCGACGCCCTCCACGTCCTTGTCGGCCAGCGCCAGCCGTGCGCCCGCGTCGGCACAGGCCTCCGAGATGGCCTTTCCGATGCCGCTCGCCGCCCCCGTCACGAGGACGACCTCGTCGTCCAGCCGGAACTTGTCGAGTGCGCTCATCGCTGGGGCTCACCGAAGCGTGTGACGTACTCCAGCTCCGCCGGTTCGATCTCGTCGTCGTCGAAGGCTCCCTTGGCGATGGAGCGCAGGTGTGCCTCGTCGGCGCCGTCGACGATGCGGAAACAGCGGACGTTCTCGTAGAAGTCCGCCAGCGGGAGGTCCTTGCCGATGCCGTTCCCGCCACACACCTGCACGCAGGTGTCGACGATGTCCTGGACCGTTTCGGCGGCGAACACCTTCGACATCGAGACCTCGGTGTCGGCCTGGCCCTCTTCCTGGATGGTCCGGGCGGCGTGGCGCACCATCGTCCGGGCGGCGTGGAGGCGCATCTCGGCGTCGGCGATGTCGAACCGCAGCGCCTGCTTCTGGCTCAGTGTGTCGCCGTAGGCCGAGCGCTCGTCCATGTAGGCCTTGGCGATGTCCAGCGACCGGTCGGCCATCCCCATGAAGCGCATGCAGTGGGTCAGCCGTGCCTTGCCCAGTCGTTGCTGGGCGATGGCGAGGCCACCGTCTTTCGGGCCGAGCATGTTCTCCTCGGGGACCCGAACGCCGTCGTAGACGACTTCGGCGTGACCCATACCGGACTCGCCCATGTGGGGAATGTCACGGACGTACTCGACGCCGTCGGCGTCGGCGTCCACGATGAACGCCGAGGTGCCGACGTAGGGGTGAGCGTCCTCGTTGGTCCGGGCGACGACGATCAGGAAGTCGGGCTGGCTGTGCCCGAAACTCGTCCACCACTTGTGGCCGTCGATGACCCACTCGTCGCCGTCCTTCTGTGCGGTCGTCTTCAGGTTCTTCGCGTCGGAGCCGGCCCCGTCCATCGGTTCGGTCATCGAGAAGCCCGAGGAGACCTCGCCGTTCACCAGCGGCCGGAGGTACTCCTCTTTCTGTGCCTCGGTGCCCGCCTGTTCGAGGATCTCCATGTTGCCCTCGTCGGGCGCGGCGACGTGCATCGCCCCCATCGCGAAGATCGACCGCCCGGCCTGCTCGAAGACTGGGAGCAGGTCGGCGAAGTCCATACCGAGGCCGCCGTACTCCTCGGGAATCTGCGGGCCGAACACCTCCCGCTCGCGGGCGATTTCCCGCAGGTCCTCCATCAGTTCGCGCCCCTCTTCCTGGCGGTCGGCGTCGCTCGTCGCGTCGCGCTGGCCCAGCAGTTCCCGCTCTCTGGGCAGCACTTCCTCGTCGAGGAACGCGCGTGTCCGCTCGGCCACCTCGCGCGCTCGCTCGGAATCCTGGTACGTGAGATCCATACCCTAACAGTGTGAAACCGGGGAGTTAGTTGCACTGCCGCCCTACCGAGGCTTATTTAACCCCCTCCGATAGTGCCAGGGGGATGACAACGCATTTACTGCAGACCACGCTACTCCGTGGCAATGCCAGACGAAGCCGATCTCGTCGACCGCGACCGCCTGCGGCCCTTCCTCGCGGAGCGACTGGGCGAGACCGACCAGTTCGGCGTGGAACGACACGATCAGGGATTCTCCAACGAGACGCTGTTCGTCACCTGGGGGGACCGTGAACTGGTCATCCGCCGGCCACCACCGGGCGAGACCGCCGACACCGCTCACGACGTGCTCCGGGAGTACGAGGTCGTTCACGCCCTGCAGGACACCGACGTGCCCGTCCCGACGACCGTCGCCAAGCACGAGGACAGCGACGTGATGGGCTGTCCGTTCTACGTCATGGACAGGTTGGAGGGCGACGTGATGCGCTTCGTCGAACTGGATCGCTTTTCCGACGCCGACGCGCGCCGACGGGTCGGCGAGGAGATGGTCGACACCCTCGCGGCCATCCACACTGTCGACGTGGACGCAGTGGGCCTCGATGATTTCGGCACTCCCGAAGGGTTCGCCCAGCGCCAGGTCGACCGCTGGACCGAGCAGTTCGAGTGGGCCTTCGAGGAGACGACCGCCGAGCGAGAGGTCCCCGAGATCCACCGCATCGGCGACTGGCTCGACGAAAACGTCCCCGACGAGTCGGCGCACGCGCTGGTCCACGGCGACTACAAACTCGACAACGTCATCTTCGCGCCGGGCTCGCCGCCCGAGATCGGCGGCGTCCTCGACTGGGAGATGTCGACGCTGGGCGACCCGCTCTGTGACCTGGGGTGGTTGCTCTTCTTCTGGCCCGACCCAGAAGACGACCTGACGCCGCTGATGCAGACGATGGCCCCCACGTTCACCCAGGACGAAGCCTACCTCACTCGCGGGGAACTGGTGGAACGCTACGAGGACCGGACCGGCGTCACCGTCGAGAACCAGCGGTTCTACCGCGTCCTCGCGGTGTACAAGATGGCCGCGCTGGGCGAGATGTTCTTCGCCCGCTACCTGATGGGCAACTCCGACAACACGCTCTACCAGATGATGGAAGACGGCGTCCCGACGATGGCCGACCACGCCGGCGAGATCATCGAGGGCGAACGCCCCCTCTGATGGCCGTCCACACCGTCGACCGACTGGAGGACGTGCCCGACCCCGCGCCCGACGCGACCTTCGTCGTCGTCGACGTGATCATCTCCTCGACCAGCATCGTCCGCCTGCTGGAAGAAGGCGCCCGCTACGTCCGACCGTTCGCCGACGCCGACGCCGCCCGCGCGTTCGAGGCCGAAACGGAGGGAGCCGTCCTCGTCGGTGAGCAGGGCGGCCAGCCCGTCGACGGCTTCGACTGCTCGCCGCTGCCCTCGCTGATCGCCGAGCGGGACTTCACGGACCGGCCGGTGGGCATCCTCACCTCAAACGGCACCCGCGCAGTCCACCGGATCGGCGACGACGCCGACGTGCTGATCGGCAGTACCGTCAACGCCGCGGCCGTGGCCGACCACCTGCGCGAGCGCCACGACGACGTGTGGCTCGTCGCCGCCGGCCGCCAGGGCGACCGCACGCCCGAGGACTCGGCTGGCGTCGAGTTGATTCGCCACCACCACACCGACCAGGCGACGAACTTCACGCCCGACGACCTCGCCACGCAGGTCCGCGAGAGCGGCACCGCCGAGTGGTTGCAGGGCCTCGGCTTCGAGAACGAAGTCGAGGACCTCTGTACGTTCGACACGAGCTCGGTCGTGCCGACGCTCCGGGACGGCCGGTTCGTGGACTGAGTACCCTGTCACACCGTTGCAGGGCGTTCCGGGAGTCGTAACGTATTTCAGGAGCAGGCGGCCTACCATTGAGTGCGTGTCCGGGCTGGGGTACTGGTATCCTCCAGCCTTGTGGTGGCTGGGAAACGGGTTCGATTCCCGTGCCCGGACTGACAAATTTCTTACATGAACCGAGGTGGCGAGGAGCCGCTACACTTTCACCCCGGACGGGTCGGATTTAACTACCGAACCACGAAATAGTTGTCCGAATGTCAGAACACGTTTGTCCGACCTGTGGTCGGGGATTCGACAGTCACCGTGGACTTGGTGTTCATCACAGTCACACACATGGCGAGACACTGCCGAATCGTGAATGTGCCGAGTGTGGGACGACGTTTCACTGCAAACACGAGAAAAAATACTGTTCCGAGGACTGCAGGGATGCAGCGGTCTCCTACGAGGGAGAGAACAACCCGAACTACAGCGGCGGGAAGACCGAAACGGAGTGTGAGATCTGCGGAGAGTCCTTCGACTACTATCCGTCGGAGAAGAAGGGACTCTACTGCCCCACCTGCGTCGAAACAGAAGACTGGCGGCCGGAACAGGATTTCAGCGGCGAGGACAACCCTCGGTGGAACGGAGGCAAGCAGGAGTTCGAATGTGACGTGTGCGGCGACACAGTCGAACGATATCCCGGCAGAGTGACCGGCGAAATCGTCGCCTGCGACGAAGACTGTCACCGAAAATGGCTCTCCGAGTCGTTCACCGGCGAGGGTCACCCCAACTGGGAAGGGGGCGACACTGGCAACTACGGGAAAGGCTGGAACCGAATCAGGAAACTCGCACTGGAACGGGACGGCTACGAGTGTACTCACTGCGGAAAGTCGAAGGAAGAGATCGGGCGGAACCCGGACGTGCATCACATCGTCCCCGTGCGGGTGTTCGCGGCGGCACGTGGCTTCACGAAAGCGGACGCGCACTACGAAGAGAACGTCGTGTCGCTGTGTATCGACTGCCACCGGAAGGCCGACTTCGGCGTGATCCCGAAGGCGCGGCTGTTGTCGTACGTGCCGGCGGGGACGAAGTACGGTCCACACGTGGCCCTCCCGGAGGGTGCGGGGCGCGTCGAGAGCGGGAGTCGGCGGGCACAGCGGCCCGAGAGTACGGTGCAGTGACGTTCGTGCTATATATCTCACTGAGCAGAAAGGACCCCTCCTAGAAGCGACCTTGAGGCTGCGTCCGGTAGCCGAAGGCACATGAGCACACAGTTGCTCGATCTGGGGCTCGAACCGGCCGACGTGGCGACCGACGCGGACAGCGATCTTCGATTCCGGTGTCCGGTCTGTGACGGCAGGGCGAGGACGGAAGCCGACGTGTACCGACATCTCCTCGTCGAGCACAGAAAGAGCGGTCTGAGTGAGGCGTTGCTCGACCGGGCCGAAGTCAGAGTCGAGACGGCGGGCGAGTGACCGGGCCGGTTACGGACTGGTGCCGTTCCCGGTCGGGAAGGACGTGTCGTTGCCCGGGACCGTGGGCGTGGTGCCGGGCTGGGGCGGGCCGCCGAAGCCGCCGGAGCCGGAACCGGTGCCGGTCGACGGGCCTGCGGCCTCCGGGGCTCCAGGTTCCTTGTCGCCGCTGACGAGGAAGTCGGCGAGGTTGGTGAGGAACACGTCGTTGTCGGCGACGGTCGCGCTCGCCGGTTCGAGGAAGTTCGTGTCGCCGACGGTGACGACGTTGCCGGTCTTGGCGGCGACCGTGTAAGTACTGCCGCGACGGGTCGAGGAGAGTTGGGCGTCTTGGCTCTCGACGACTGCCGTGCTGTCGCTGCTGGTCGCCAGCGGCGTCGCGTCGTCGAAGACGAGGCGGTCGACGCCCTCGGTGAGCGAGCTATCGCCGCTGGGCTGGGCGTAGATCCGCTGGAAGTTGTTGGCGTTGTCCGTCATGTCGAACAGGTAGCCAGCGCCGAAGGAGACGCCGAAGTTCGCGGCGAGGTTCGTCGGCTGGCCGGGCGTGACGGTGCTGCCGGTCGTCCCACCGAGGGGGTTTGGAATCGAGATGGACTGGCCACCGGATGAGGGATTGACCGGGTCCGCCAGCATGAGGACGCGGCCGCCGGCCTCGGCGAAGGCGTCGATCCCGTTGATCTCGCCGGCCGTGTACGTGCTGGCGGGGTTGGCGACGACGAACGCGTCGGCCGAGCGCAGCGTCGCGTTGAGCCCGGACGAACCGCTGGAGATACCGCCGGAGAAGCCGCCGGTCCCGCCGGAGCCGCCGGTGTAGAACCGCACGTTGTGGCCGTCCCGGACCAGCGCGTCCACGAGCGGTTGCATCTCGCTCTCGCTGAGCGCGTTACCGTGGCTCTTGTCGATGACGACGGTCTTGGTCGCGTCGCCTTCGGGTGTCCCGACGCTGCCGCCGTCGTCGACGGCTGTCGGGAGCAACTGGTCGTCGTAGGCTGGTGCGTCGACGCTGGCGTCGGTCGACGAGTCGGACAGGAGCGTGCCGGTGGCGACCGTGGCGGCCACGATTACCACGACGACGACTGCGAACACGCCGACGCCTTTCAGGAGATCAGTTCGTGCCATTGGTTCTCACCTCGATCTGGGCCGCAGTGTCGGGGGTGTTCAACTGGCCGTGCAACATGAGGTACTGGGTGGTGTCGACCCCGGTGTACTCGAAGGTCGCTTCGGTCGTCGCGCCGGTGGCGTTCAGCCCGATCCGACTCAGCGGGCTCGGCGTCGGTGACTCCATCCGGACGGTCTCGTAGTCCGAGAGGGATGCCCGTTCGGCGGCCTCGTCGACGGCGGCCCCGAGGCCGCCGATCTCGTCGGCCAGTCCGACCTGAATGCCGCGGGTGCCCGAGTACACTTTCGCGTAGGAGAGTTCCGACGCGGAGATGTTGAGGTCACGCTCGGCGACGACGCTCCCGACGAACGCACGCCGGAGCGTTTCGACGCGGCGGCGCGCTTCGGATTGTGTCGCGGTCGTCGTCTTGTCGGGACCGGTGGTGATCTGGTTGTCGGGCGCGCCCTGTGGCGGAACGACCGCTCGCACGCCGATGCTCCCGACGGTACTGGCCGGCGTCACGAAGATTTTGTCGGCGGGCGCACTCATGTAGTACGACCCCGACGCCGCTGTCCCGGTGACGGCGACGACGACGGGCAGCTGCTCGCTGGTCTGTTTCACCGCGAGATAGAGTTGTTCGCTCGCGGAAGCGAGGCCGCCAGGGCTGTTGACGTCGAGGACGACTGCCTCGATGGAGTCGTTCTGGCGCGCTTCGCGCAGGTCCGCCATCGCGGCGGCGGCGGTGTCGCCGGTGATCGTCCCGTGCATCTCGACGACGGCGACGGTGCCGTCGGGCCCCGTCGACGCGCCCCAGGCGTAGGGGACGAGTGCAGCACCGACGAGCAGGCCCACGACGGCGAACACGACGACCGGACCGCCGAGGCGGTCGAGGAGGCCAGGATCCCGGTTCATGCCGTCGCACCTCCCGGAGTCGCGCCCGTGTCGGTCGCGGGAACGCCTAACGAGACGTTCTCGAAGCGGATCGTCTCGTTCACCCGTTGTCCGTCCTCGATCCAGGTCGACTCGATCCGCCGGGGGACGACCTGCTTCGTGTCGACCCAGACGCGGCGCTCGGGCCGGGTCGCGGCGGCGTCGTCCGGCGGGGTGACCGAGAAGACCGCGGTCGAGCGACCGTCGAGTCGCTCGGTCCCCTCGAAGACGACCTCGTTGTCGCGCACGAGGTCGGCGGCGACCGTCCCGAAGCGCGCGCTGGCCTCGGCGTCGGCGTCGGCCCCACCGGCGAACAGCTTCGCCGACGGGTTCTCGATGACGGCGACCTCGCCGGCTTTCGGGCCGGTTTCGTAGGCGATCCGGAGCGAATCACCTTTGTCGAAGGTGACGGTCGCCCGTGTGGTCTCGGTCTCGTCGCCGACCGTGACCCGCTGGATCATCGTCGCCTGGAACCCGTCCAGTCGTTCGTACCGCGATTCGACCTGTTCGGCGACGGCCGATGGATCGTCGACTCTCGTCCCGGGTGCCCCGAGACAGCCGGCCGTCACGAACACGAGACCGACGACGCCGAGTAACGCGCGCCGGTGTCGGCTCCGCAGTGGTGGTGACATGTTTCGTCCTCGCCTACACGGACGACCCACATGTCCCTCTCGCGGAGTTTCTGGGCCAGCACACTGGCCACAAGGTTTATATAAATACCGCGGTCCGGGTTCGCGGAGATGAGACGTGTTTCAACCGCGTCCACAGACACGAGGTTATATATCTTCCGGCCACCTTCTCTCGCGGTAGCGTGTACGACTGGAGTTGTCGCCACTGTGAATACAGCGTCAGTGCCGGTGACAAGCGAGCGCTGATCGATCAGGTGAAGTCCCATCTCGTGCGAAGTGGAGGTGGCATTCTGGTCTACAACTCGCCGACCCGGACCGACGAAGGGCCGGCCTGTACCGACCTCCTCACCGTTCGGGACGTCCCGAACACAGGGGTGCTCTGGATCACGAAGTCACCTGCCGAGCGCCTCGACCTGTGGCGGCGACACGCCGACGGGTGGCCACAGCGGTTGCAGCTGCTCGTTCCGCCGTCCGCGACGGTCACCGAGGACCTGTTCGATCGGTCCGCGATCACCGACGGGCCGGCCGAAGTGACGGAACTGTCGAGTACGTCACTGGAGAAACTGGGGCGCCAGATCGCCGACAATACGTCGACACTCGCCGAGGAGTGTCGATGCACCACCGTCTGTTTCGACAATCTCTCGAACGTCATCCACGAGTTTGGGAACCGCTCCGTCTTCAAGCTCGTTCACGTGCTCAACGTGACGATGCACAACGCTGGTGCGCTGGCCCACTACCATATGGAACCGGAGACCCACATCGGGTCGACGACCCACATCTTCGAGCAGGAGTTTCAGTTGTTGCGTGACTGGTCGGGCGAGGAGCCCGAACTCTCCCTCCCGTGAGGTCGCTGGCTCCATCCGGCGCAGTGTCGGAGCGCTTTACTTCTCTCGTGACAACCCCCTCACATGGTGGAGACCTACGAGGCGGCGGGGTGGGACGAGGCGCTGGCTCGTGCGCGACAGGTGGGGTACGGGAACCGTGTCGTCGTTCCCAAGGCGGCCGAGCCGAGCTTGCCCGAGTCGGTCGACCTCCGGCCGTCGAACTTCCCGTGGTCGATTCACGGCGGCGCGGTCCGGGTCTACCGGGAGGACAGTCCGGGGGAACACCTCCAGCTCAAGGAGTTTCGTGATCGGTGGACGCTCTCGCTCGACCGTGTCAACCCCCACTACCAGCCGTTCGGACACGCTCGCAACGACGTCCCCGCGGCGGCGCTGGCCTCGCTCCCGCTGTTTGCGGCTACCCAGTCGGTTCGCCTGGCCGGCGGGCTCTCGGCGGCGGCCATCGAGAAACAGGGATCGCTGGTGAACGACGGGCTCGTCCCGCTGGTCGGGCGGATTCTGATCTGAGCGGTCAGTCCCCGTTACCTCTTTTGCTCGTGGGTTCGTCTCCCGAGTGAATGCAGGTCGCACTGGTCACGGTGGGAGACGAGTTGCTCGCGGGGGACACGGTGAACACGAATGCCTCGTGGCTGGCCGCCAGGCTCGCCGAGCGGGGCGTGTCGGTCCGGCGCGTGCTGGTCGTCCCCGACGAACGCGCCGAGATCGCCGAGCGCGTCCGGGCCTACAGCGAGGCATACGACGCCGTCCTCGTCACCGGCGGGCTCGGGGGGACGCCCGACGACGTGACGATGGCCGCCGTCGCCGACGCGTTCGACCGCGATCTCGCGGTGGACGACCTGGCGCTGGCAGACGTGGAGGAGACGCTCGAAGCTATCGCCGGCGACTATCCCGACCTCGAAGTCGACGCGAGAGCCGAGGCGACGATTCCGGCGGGGAGCCGTCCCCTCATCAACCGCGGTGGACTCGCGCCCGGGTGTGTGATCGAGAACGTCTACGTCCTCCCGGGCATCCCCGACGAGATGCAGACGATGTTCGAGGACATCGAGGAGGAGTTCGAGGGGGAGTCGGTCTCGCAGTTCCTCTACACGGAGAAACCGGAGGCAAACCTCGTGGAGGCGCTGACCGACGCGGGCGCGCAGTTCGACGTGACCGTCGGCTGTTACCCGGATCGGGACGCGGGACACAACCGCCTGAAGGTGACTGGGGACGACCCCGAACAGGTCGACGCCGCGACCGCGTGGCTGGCCGCGGAAGTGGACGCGGACGAGGAACCCCGCGACGGGGACGACTAATCGTCGTCGGCGGCGACCGCCGGCCGGTCGGCGAACTCGACTGCCGTCCCGTCTTCGCGACACGCTTCCAGCGCGTGCTTCGCACCCATCCCGGCGGCCTGGGCGACGCCCGACTGCCCGACGCCGACCTTGAGGTCCACGTCGACGGCCTCGTTGACGTGGTCGATGGCGTCCCGATAGTCGTCCGTGTCGAGGTCGGCACAAACCGCGATGACGTTGTCGCCGCCGACGAAGAATGACAGCGACTCGTGGGCCTGGCGCATGTACCGCATCAACTCGGCGTAGCCCTGTTCGATCCGAATGAACGTGTCGAACTCGTTGAGTTCGTCCGTGTACTTGCCCGTCGCGTCGTTCACGTCGAAGTGAGCGATCTGTACGTCGTCGTCCGTGCGCTCGGTCTCGGCCAGCGTCTCGCCCCGAAGGATCTCGCGACGACTCTCGTCCTGTGCGCTGCCGGCGTCCTGGAGGCGGTCCGAGGCGCGCCCCAGCGCGGCGACGGGTGAGGAATCGACCGCGACGCTGATGCTCGCGGTGACCGGGTAGCGGTTGCCGATGGATTCCTGCACTAGCGCGAGGTCATCGATATCGAGTCCGTTGGTCACGGCGACCATGTTGTCGAACCGGCCGAAGAAGGCGTATCCCTGGCGGTTGCCGACCAGCTGTGACACGTCGGCGTACAGCCGCGACTGCATCGTCTGGAGGTCGACCTCCCGGCGTGGCGTCGGCGTGACTGTCCAGGGTCCGTAGTTGTCGATCTGGATCAGCGTAACCTGCGTATTTGTCACGACACTCGTCGTTCGGACGGGAGCGGTATTGTTCTTTGGAAGACGGTCAGTTCGGCCGCCCGCCCCATCACCCGCCGCCCGCCCACTCGCCGAGCAGGTCCAGCTGATGGGTCACGTAGACGAGGGTCCCGTCGGCGACCTGCTCGCGGCGCGTCCGGAGCCAGTCGTCGAGGGCGCCGTCGTCGAGGACCTCCCCGGTGTCGATCTCGCCGAGCGCGCCCTCGATAGTGCTCAACACGTACCGCAGGAAGTACGCCTCGTCGTCCGGATAGCCGTCCCCGTCCGGGCGAACGATCCAGTCCGATCCCGCGACGCCGGAGACGCTCGCCCCGTCCAGGTCCCGGAGTCGCGCCAGCGCGTGGTGGCCCGCGCGGCTGTCGCCCCCCGGTTTCGCGTCCATGTGGCCGTGGTACGCGCGCTCGACGGCGTCGTCGGCCGTGTGATCGGGCGTGAACCGTGTTCCGCCGTCGAACGTGATCGGGAAGTACCAGTAGCCACCGGACGCGAGCCCCGACAGGAGCGTGGGCAGCGTCTCCAGGCCGATCACGTCGAGGACGGCCAGGCCGACCAGCAGGTCCCAGGACCGGTCGGCGTCGGCGACGAACGCCTCGGCCTCGGTGGTGACGGGCCGGACGGCGACGGTGCGTTCCGGCCAGACGAGGTCGACCCCGTCGTCGCGTTCGCCGACCTCGACGGGCCGGTCGGCGGCCCACTCGACGAGTCGGTCGGGAATCCGCTCGACGACCGCCTCGTCCCGGTCGACGGCCGTGTAGACCACGTCCCGGTCCCCGGGGAAGAGGTCCCACTCGACGGCGCGTTCGATCATCGTCCCGACGCCGGCACCGACCTCCAGCACGCGGAACGGGCCCTCGTCGTCGGCCGCCGTCGACAGGTTCATCCGGAGCTGTCGCCAGAGCCGCCGGTCCAGACTCCGGTCGTCGACGGGCCGCTTGGCGGCGAGGTACCGCTGGAAGTCGTCGGCCGTCATGCGGCGGCCCTCCCGTCGTCGGCGACCGTGTGCAGGAACTCCCGGACCCTGGCGGTCGTCTCGGACCAGTCGGGGTGGGCTTCGTACCGCTCCCTTGCCGCCTTGCCCATCCGGGCGAGGCGGTCGCGGTCACGGGCGAGCGCGCCCAGCACTCGCCGCACGCTCTCGGGACTATCCGGCTCGACCAGCGCCCCGGTCTCGCCGGGCGTCACGAAGTCCCCCGCCCCGCCCGCGGCCGACGCGACCGCCGGCAGACCGAAGCTCATCCCTTCCAGGTAGGCGATGCCGAACCCCTCGTGGCGCGCGGGGATCGCCAGGACGTGGCTCCGCCGGAGGACGGCCGCGAGGTCGTCGTCTGCGAGTCGGCCGCGCAGGTCGATGCGGTCGCCGGCACCGCTCCGGGCGATCCCGTTCTCGACCGTCTGGACGTACGTCGGGTCCTCCGCCCGCCCGACGACGGTCAACTCCCAGGGCTCCTCGACCTCGGCCAGCCCGTCGACGAGCGTGTCCAGCCCCTTCCGCGGCTCGATGTTTCCGACGAAGGCAACTCTGAGCGGCCCCTCGTGGGCCCGCGATTCGATGGTCGCGGCGTCGATATCGGGATCGAAGCGGTCGCCGGCAGGCGGCGCGACCACCGTCCGATCGTCCGGGGGCCCGCCGGTCTCGGTCACTGCGGTCCGGGTCGCGGTGCTGTTACAGACGGCGGCGTCGACGCTCCCGAGGTAGCGGCGTTCGACGGCCCGGTAGAGACCGGCGAGATGGCGGCCCTCGCTGGCCCGCAGGTGGTGAACGACGCTGACGACCGGATACGGCAGGTCACGGTTCGCCCGGACGAGCGACGGGTGGGCAAGTTCGTCCTGGAGCATCACGTCCACGTCGACGGTGAGTCGGTCGCGCAGCGACGACGAGAGATTGTCGAGCAGGCCGCGAGCGTACTGCCGGCGCGGGAGTTCGACCACCTCCACGGTGTCGCCGGCGTCGCGGAGCCCCTCGACGAGTCGCCGGTCGTACCGGAACCCGCCCGACTGGTCGTCGAGACTCCCGTACAGCGTCAGGCCGACGCGCATGGAACGGACGCCTCGTAGGCCGCGTGCGCCTGGTCGTCTTCCCAGATGGTCACCGTCAACTCCGTCACGGTGTCGTCGGTCACCTCGTCGGTCACCCGTTCCCAGACCACCCGGGCGAACCGTTCGACGCTCGGATTGTAGCCCTCGAACTCCGGTAAGTCGTTGAGCATCGTATCGGCGTACCGACTGTGGAGTCCGTCCAGTGCCGCCTCCACGTCGTCGATGTCGACGAGATAGTCGAACTCGTTCAGTTCCGGCCCCCTGAAGGCGAGTTCGATCTCGTAGCGGTGGGAGTGTGGCTCCCCCTCCGGGCCCGCGTCCGGTACAGTGAGAAAGTGCTGTGCGACGAACGACTCCAGCACCGTGACCGTGTACATATAGAACGTACCACGGCCCGTCGCCACCTAAGTCTCCCGCCGCTGCTGTGCGGCCTCGTGGGCCTTCGGCCCGCTCGCCCGCCGACTCTCCCGTCGGTCGAGGCGGCCAGCTCGCGGCTCCGTCGTCGCCACTCGCGCGTCCGGAGATGCTCGCGCCACTCGCATCTCCTGTCACTGGTATGTCAACAGAACACCCAGCGCGCGCTCGGGGGAGCCATCGAGCAGTTCGTAGGCGTCGCCGGCCCGTTCGACGGGGAACTCGTGACTGTACAGCGCCGACGTGTCGACCTCGGCCAGCAGGTCACGGACCAGCGAGAGCCGTCGCTCCTTGTCCCAGCGGCCGGTGTGGTCCGGGTCGATGCGGCTGACCTGACTGCTCCGGATCCGGACGTGACTGCGGTGGAACTCCCCCCCGAGGTGCAGGGTCGCCGGTTTGTTGCCGTACCACGACCCGACGATCACCTGCCCGGCGTAGCCCGTCGCGTCGATGGCATCGTCGAGGGCGTCGGGGTTGCCCGAGAGCTCGAAGGTCAGGTCTGCCCCCTCGACGTGGTCGGTCGCCACCGCGTCCGCCAGTGCCGTGGCGTCGGCCACGGCCGTATCAGCACCGAGTCGTTCCGAGATGTCCCGCCGCCGCTCGTAGGGATCGACGGTCACCAACTCGCCAAGGGGGAACTCCGACAGGACGGCGGTCGTCAGCAGGCCGACGATTCCCTGGCCGAAGATGGCGACTCGATCCCCGACGCGTGGCCGCCCGTCCATCACGAAGTTGACGGCGGCCTCGGCGTTGGCCAGAAGCGTCGCTCGCTCGGCGGGCTGGTCGACCGGGATCAGTTCCGACGGGGTCGCGAGGAAGTGACTCTCGTGGGGGTGGAACGCGAACACGCGACGCCCCTCCCAGTCGGAGTCGACGTTCGCGCCGGTCACGCTCACGCGACCGACGGCCGCGTAGCCGTACTGGAGCGGGTACGAGAGGGTTCCGTCGAGTACGTCGATGGTCTCGTCGATCTCGATGTCGGCTGGCACTTCGTCCCGGTAGAGCAACAGTTCCGTGCCGGGGCTGATGGCCGAGCGTTCGGTCCGGACGCGGACCTGATCGGGGCCGGGGTCCGGGACCGGCCGTTCACGAACTGTGACCTCACGCGGTCCGGTGAAGTACAGCGAGCGTGCAGCCACGGTCGATCACGCCCGAACTGGGCAACGACGGTCGTCGATCCCATTCACGAACTCGGTCCGGAACGCCGACGGAGGCTGAATCGCCATGGCATTGCCAAGGACTGTAGCTGATAAAAACTGTGTGTGGCGGAAATCCAGGACAGGCCCCTCGTCGCGCGTACGAATGTCTAGCGGTAGCCCAGCGCCGCCAACCGGTCGGTCGCGTCGCCGGTTCCGTAGACCCGCCCCACCGGCAACGGCTCCGGTGGGGACAGCGTCGGGTCGAACGTTCCTCGATCCCGTCCTTCGGTTTCGACCCACGGGACGGTCACCAGCGCCGGCACCGGCGCGTGCATCGGGTGGCCGTACAGCCCCCACTCGCCGAGAAGGTTGGCGTGATCGGCGGTGATTACGGCACGGTCGGCTGTGACGTTGTCGAGGAGGACGCCGACCGATTCGAGGGCGTACCGGAGGTTGGCCTCGTATGCCCGCCACACTCGCTCGACGGACACCTCGCCGCGCCGGAGCGCAACCCACGGGTTCGTGTCGCTACTTCGGTTCCCGGTCCGGGCCATGCCCGCGTCGCCCGTGACCGGGTCCGGGACGAACGGATGGTGGGGTTGCATGTAGTGGACGACCAGTCGTTCGGGGTTCCGGTTCCGGGCCAGCGCGACGGCCCGGTCGGTGATGGCAGCGGCTCGGACCGTTCCGATGTCGTCGTCCCAGGCGTACTTCCACACCTCGTCGAGAGCGGCGAAGGCGTCGGCGTCGAGGTACCGGTCGGTCCACGTGTTGCCCGTCACCATGGCCGTCTCGGCGACGGCGTCGGCCCGCTCCGCGCCGAAGGTCCGTGTCAGCCACTCCGAGGAACAGCTCCCGACCGACCGGCGCCGGTCGATCTCGTCCACGAACGGGAAGGGCGCGCCGACGGTCGCCAGAGCGTCGGGTCGACAGCTATCGAGAACGACCAACAGGTCCCACTCGTGATCGTAGACGTGGGTACCGTAGTCCAGCCGGCGGCCGACCGCCTGGATCGCCCGGAGGAACGCCCGCTGGAGTGGGCCCCGACCCGCGTCGTCGGCGAACATCGGCCAGTTACCCCTCGCGCCGGTACAGCACCACCAGCACGAGGATGAAGACGGCCTGGACGGCCTTGTCCAGATAGCCGACCGGCGAGAACTCCGGCACGTTCACCAGATACCAGGCGACGATCTGCACGGCGGTGAACGGGATACCGATGGCGTAGACCAGACGCCGACGGTAGTCGACTGCCACCAGCGCCGCGCCCCCGAAGAATCCCACGCCGGCCAGCAGGAAGCTGATCCCCATCGGCGACGAGATGAACTGCACCCCGAGCCAGACGTGGAGGACCCCAGTGATCGCCGCGAGGCCGAACGCCACCCAGTGTAGCGGCGACAGCGATGCCGTGTCGATCGTGCGGCCGCCCGTGGCTGTCTCTGCCATAGCCGTAGTGCGGGCGCGAGTGGCTTCAACCTTGGCCGCGTCCGGGGACGAACTTATTATGCATAATCCCTGTTTGTACATGTGAACTGCCTGTTCGTGGGTGCGGGGGCCGTCGCCGACCAGTACGCGGCCGGGCTCGCGGACGGCCCGCTCACCCTGGCGGGCGTCTGTGACACCGACGCCGACCGCGCCGAGCGGTTGGCTGCCCGCCACGACGCCGCCGCCTTCGCCGCCCTCGAGGACGCACTCGCCGCCTGCGGGGCCCCGGTGGTCGTGAACCTCACGAGTCACGGCGCACACGCGACCGTGACGCGGCGCGCGCTGGCCGCCGACCGCCACGTCTACAGCGAGAAACCGCTCGCACTCGACGCCGAGACCGCTCGCGAACTGCTCGGGCTGGCCGCCGAGCGCGACCGGGCGCTGGGCTGTGCGCCGGTCGCACCGCGATGCCCGGCCCAGCGACTGGCCGGCCGCGCCGTCGCCGACGGCCGGCTCGGCCGGGTCGGCCTGGGCTACGCCTACGCCCACGTCGGCCGGGTGACCGAGTGGCACCGGAGTCCGGATGGCTTCCTGTCGGTCGGACCGCTGTACGACGGCGCGGTCTACCCGCTCACCGTCCTCGTCGCGCTCTTTGGCCCCGTCGAACGGGTCCGCACCGCCGACGCGCTGGACGTGTGGCCCGACCGCGAGTCCGCGACCCCCGACGCGCCGACACACGTCGAGGCGACGCTCGCGTTCGCGTCGGGGCCGGTCGTCCGCCTGACCGCGAGTTTCTACGCGCCCCACCGGAGCCGGGAGTTCTACGGCGTCGAACTCCACGGCGACGACGGCTCCCTGCGGCTCCGGGACGCCGGCGCGCTCGACGCCGAGCCCGGTGTCGTCACCTTCGGCCGCCAGGGCTGCGAGTACACCCCGATGGCCCCACAGCGCCCGACCCGCGCCGGGACCTACCGCGACGGCGTCGAGCGGCTCGCGGCCGCCGTCGCCGACGGGCGACGGCCTCGGGACACCGCCCGCCGCGGGGCACACGTCGTCGCGATCTGCGAGGCCGTCGAGCGGTCGGCCACCGACGGTGGGCCGGTCTCGGTCGCCGATCCGGGCGTGACGGCGACGCGACCCCCGAGCCCGGTCGTCCGGCCGCGGCGAGCGGCGTCCGGCGGGACCGACGCCGCGACCGGTGGGGCCGCCGACCCGACCGGCCGGTCGCTCCGCCTCCCGCCGATCGGCTTCGGTTGTTCGCGCTACCGCGGCGGTGACGAGTACGTGGACCGGGCCGAGTCCATCGCGACGGCGCTGGACGCCGGGTACCGCCTGCTGGACACCGCGGAACTGTACGGCAACGAACACCGGATCGGCGACCTGCTGGCCGCGCCCGGGACGCCGGATCGGGACTCCCTGTTCCTGTTCGGGAAGGTCTGGAACACGAACCACGGCCACGTCGAAGAGGCGTGTGCCGGGAGCCGCGCGGAACTCGGGATCGAGGCGTTCGACTGCTACGCCCTGCACTGGCCCGACTCGTGGGCGTATCAGGGCCCGCTCGAACGGCTGGCGGAGAAACCCGTCGCCGAGCAGGAAGCCATCGCATTCCCCGAGGACGAGAGCGGTGAGACCCCCACCGTCGACCGCTCGCTCGCCGAGTCGTGGGCCAACTTGGAGGCGATCCACGACCGGGGCTGGGCGCGGACGCTCGGGCTCTGTAACGTCACCCGCGAGCAGGTCGAGACGGTACTGGAGGCGGGGTCGGTGAAACCTGCGGTCGTGCAGGTGGAGCGTCATCCATACCAGCCCCGGACGGACCTCGTCGAGTTCTGCCACGAGCGGGGCATCCGCGTGATCGCCCACTCGCCGCTGTCGGCCCCGGGCCTCCTCGACGAACCGGTCCTCGAATCGGTCGCTGCCGAGCACGGACTCCCGCCGGCCGCGGTCGTGCTCGCGTGGAACGTGACCGAGGGGGTCGTACCGATCCCGTCGAGCAACGACCAGGCCCACGTCGTCGCGAACCTTGCGGCGGCCGGTGAGCGACTGGACGCCGAAGCGCGCGAGCGGATCGCGACCCTCGAAGATCCGGAGTTTTCACGATGAGCGGGACCGAACGCGTGTGGTTCGGCCGGCGGCACAGATGGCTGTTCCTCGGTGGCGGGAGCGTCCTCGTCCTCGCGGCCGGCGCGGCCGCCCTGCATCGCCTGCTGGACGTCACTGCGGCGGTCGCCTGGGTGCTGGTCGTGGGTCCGATCGTCGGCTTCGAGGCCTGGTTCTATCACTCCCGCCGTGCCCAGGTCCCGACCGCAGGGACGGCGCTCCGGGTCGCCGACGCCGTGACGATGGTCCGGGGCTGGCTCTACGCCGCCGTCGCCGGGTTCGTCGTCCTCCCGCCGACGACAGTGGTCGCCTGGCTCCCGGGCCTCTGTTACGGGACCGGCGTCGCGCTCGACTGGTTCGACGGCCGGATCGCCCGCCGAACCGGCGGGGGAACACGCCTCGGCGAACGGCTCGACATGGCGTTCGACACGCTCGGGTTCCTGGTCGCGCCGGTCGTCGCCGTCGTCTGGGGACAGCTGCCGGTCTGGTACCTCTCCCTGTCGCTGGCACGGTACCTGTTCAAGACCGGACGCGGCCTCCGGCGCTGGCGCGACCGCCCCGTCCACGAGGTACCCCCGAGCGAGCGCCGCCGGCAACTGTCGGGTCTGCAGATGGTGTTCGTCACCGTCGCCTTGCTCCCGCTCGTTCCGGCTGGCCCACTCGCGGTTCTCGCCGCCGTGGTGCTGGCCCCGTCGCTGGCGCTGTTCGCCCGGGACTACCTGCTCGTGGCCGGCTACCTGCCGCGGGCGGCGGAACAGTCATAACCGCGCCGTGTCAACTGCCGGGCCGGATCGGACAGCCATGATGGCACCGACACACGTCGTGGTCGGACTGGCGCTGGGGGCCGCCGTCGCGACCGTGGAGCCGTCGCTGGGGACCGCCGCGGCGGTCGGCGGTGCCGTCGGCGGCGCCGCGCCCGACGTGGACCTGTTCGTCGGCCAGCACCGCCGGACGCTGCACGCGCCCGCACTGCTGTTCGCCCCCGCGGCGCTGGCCGCCGGGTTCGCGCTCGTCGCACCGACGCCGCTCTCGGTCGCGGTCGCGGTGGGCTTTCTCGCGGCGGCGGTCCACTCCGCCAGCGACGCCCTGGGGGCCGGCGAGGAACTGCGCCCCTGGGAGCGGACCAACCGCGACGCCGTCTACTGCCACGCCGCCGGCCGGTGGCTCCGCGCCCGGTACGTCGTCCCCTACGACGGCGCGCCGCGTGACTTCCTCGTCACGGCCGCATTCGCGGTGCCGGTCGTCCTCGTCTTTCCCGGGTCGATCCGCTGGCTGACCCTGGCGCTCGTCGCCGGCGCTGGCGTCTACACCGCCCTGCGCAAGCGGCTCCCGAAGTACTTCGAACCCATCGTGGAGTGAGGCCGCCACCAGTGGCGATTTGGGACTGCCGACCGTACCGAGTACTGTGAGCGACAGCGACCCCGATCCCCTGATCCGACGGGCCGAGGACATCGACTACGAGACGGTCGACGCCGCCGAGGGCGTCGAGAAGGGCGTCCTGATAAACGAGGCCCACGGCGCGCCGAACTTCGCGATCCGGCGGTTCACCATCGCGCCGGGCGGCGAGATCCCCGAACACACCAACGCGATCGAACACGAGCAGTACGTCCTCGCAGGTGAGTACACCGTCGGCATCGACGGCGAGGTGTACCAGGTCGCCGCGGGTGACTCGCTGTTCATTCCCGCCGGTGTCGTCCACTGGTACCGCAACGACGGCGACGAGGCGGGCGCGTTCGTCTGTGCGGTGCCCAACGGCGACGACGAGATCGAACTCGTGGAGTGACCGGGCCTGTTCGGTTTCCGAGCGACTGAAATACCTCACCCGAGTATCGGGACACGTGTCACGGCAGGTCGCGCAGGTCGATACGCTGTTCCTCCACGAGTCCGGCGACGACTACCGGGTGGTCGTCGAGCGGGACGGCCAGCGACTGTTCCAGGCCGTCCTCGAACTCAAGGAGACCGACGCCGGCCCGCGCCCGGGCCGGTTCCGGATCAAGGAGGGGACCAGCGAGGAACCGCGCAGTCCCGACGAGTTCGTCGATATCGCGCGGCGAGCGTCGCGCATCCGCATCTCACAGCAGACTTCCCAATCCGGTCGTCAGCGATTGCTGGCGATGCTCGACGGCTACCAACTGGACGCGAAGGTCGTCCGGACCTGTCGGTTCTGCGCCCGCGACGGCCGCTACTCCCCGATCACGAGCGAGACAGCCATCGAGGCCGACGACGAGTCGATCTGTCCCGACTGCGCGAAGGAGGAACTCGACCGGCAGGTGACGATGCAGGGGTCGATGAGCGCCAGCGCCCGCGAGCGCCTCGAAGAACTCCTGCTGGAGGTCCAGGACCTGGACCGCATCACCAACCTGCTGGAGGGCCGACTCGACCCCGACCTCACCAAGTTCGACGAGATCAGCGCGACGCTGGACGACGTAGAGCCAGTGTCCGTCGACTCGCTGGGCCTGCACCCGGGCATCCAGTCGAAACTCGAAGGCCGGTTCGACGACCTGCTCCCCGTCCAGAGTCTCGCCGTCGAGAACGACGTGTTGAACGGGCGCGATCAACTCGTGGTCAGCGCCACGGCCACAGGCAAAACGCTGATCGGCGAGATGGCCGGGCTGGACCGCGTCCTCAACGGCGAGGGGAAGATGCTGTTTCTCGTCCCCCTCGTCGCGCTGGCAAACCAGAAACACGAGTCCTTCCAGGAACGCTACGGCGACATCGCGGACGTGACGATCCGGGTGGGTGCCAGCCGCATCAACGACGACGGCAACCGCTTCTCCCCCGAGGCCGACATCATCGTCGGTACCTACGAGGGCATCGACCACGCGCTCCGCACAGGAAAGGATCTCGGGAACATCGGAACCGTCGTCATCGACGAGGTCCACACACTCGGGGAGGACGAACGGGGCCACCGGCTCGACGGGCTGATATCGCGGCTGAAGCACTACACGGAGACGCACGACTCCGCCGCCGACACCCAGTACATCTACCTCTCGGCGACGGTGGGCAACCCCGGTCAGCTGGCCGAGAAGCTCCGTGCCCAGTTGATCGAGTTCGAGGAACGCCCGGTTCCAATCGAGCGACACCTGACCTTCGCGGACGGACGCGAGAAACTCGAGGTGGAGGACAAACTGGTCAAGCGGGCCTTCGACCAGGAGTCCTCGAAGGGGTACCGCGGGCAGACGATCGTCTTCACCAACTCCCGGCGGCGGTGTCACGAGATCTCCCGGAAGTTGCAGTACGACTCCGCGCCGTACCACGCGGGACTGGACTACAAGCGCCGCAAAACGGTCGAGTCGCAGTTCGCCGACCAGGACCTGGCGGCGGTCGTGACGACGGCGGCGCTGGCGGCGGGCGTGGACTTCCCGGCCTCGCAGGTGATCTTCGACTCGCTGGCGATGGGGATCGAGTGGCTCACCGTCCAGGAGTTCGAGCAGATGCTCGGCCGGGCGGGCCGGCCCGACTACCACGACGAGGGGACGGTGTACATGCTGGTCGAACCCGACGGCGTCTACCACAACAGCATGGAGATGACCGAGGACGGGGTGGCGTTCAAGCTCCTGAAAGGCGACATGGAACCCGTCATCACCCGCTACGACGAGAGTGCCGCCGTCGAAGAAACGCTGGCCAACGTCACGGTCGCGGGGAAGGGAGCCAAGCGACTCAACGACCGAATGGTCGGGGAAGTGCCGACGAAACACGCCCTCGGGAAACTGCTGGAGTACGAGTTTATCGACGGCCTCTCGCCGACGCCGCTGGGGCGGGCGGTGACACGGCACTTCCTCGCGCCCGACCAGGCCTTCCTGATGCTCGACGGGATCAGAAAGGGCCGGGATCCGGCCGGAATCGTCGCGGATCTGGAGTTGCGCGACGAGGAGTGACGGGTCGTCGGGTGGACCTGTCCGGTGCCCGTAACACATATTCACGCCGCGACCGGATACCGGAGCATGGGGCTTTTCGACTCCGTCCGCGGACTCGTCTCGGGGGACGACGAGCCGGGGGACGACGCCGACGCGGCCGCGCCCGAGCGACGGGACCCGACGCCGACGACCTTCCGGAACAAGGCCGCCGACGCCGTCGCCGACTGGGACGCCCACGAATTGGACTACTCGCTCGACTCGCTCTCCAGACTCGACGACTTCGCCGACAAGCAGGGCGCGAAACTCGACGTGATGCACGACGAGGGCGACGACGACGTCGCCGACCTGCACACCCGCTACACCATCCAGGCCGGGAGCTACCTCGGTGAGGTGCTCGTCCGCCAGCGCGGCGGCGAGTGGGTGGAAGACGGCGAGCGCTGGGCGGTCTCGCTGGAGTACGAGGGCGAACCAGCCACCGTCGACGTGTTCGAGCTGGCCGGGCACTCCTTCGCCGAGGAACCGGTGTTCGGCGAGGTAGCCGACCGGTTCACCGAGGACGACGACGAAGGGGCCGAGAACCCGGACCCGGACCCCGTCGACACGAGCGACATGGAGACTCTCGCCGAGGAACTCGCCGATTTCTGGGACGAGTACGATCTGAACTTCTCGCCGCGCTCGCTCGCCCGACTGGACGAACTCGCCGACAGCGAGTGGGACGACGACCGCTTCGCGGACGCCGAACTCGGCGCGTCGGACATGGACTCGGGGATGTTCACGGAACTGGTCAAGCAACTCGGCAGTTACTACGGCGAGACGCTGGTCCGGAGCCTCGACGCCGAGTGGACCCGCCGGGACGACGACATCGTCGTTGCCGTCGAAGGAAACACTAGCGCACCGCCGGTTCCCGTCCCGGTGTTCTCGGTCGCGGAGGACTCGCTGACCGGGCCGTCGATGTTCGCCACGCGGTTCAACGATCTGACCGACCGGGCGACCCTCGAAGTCCCCGAGGTGGCGACGACGGCCGGCGTGACGCCAGCGACGGAGACACCCGCCGCCACGAACCGGGAGGACGAGGACCTGACCGCGGTGCAACCCGACAGTGCAGACGGCGAGGTCGCCGACAGCGATGCCGCCGACGCGGACGAGACTGGTGCCGATGCCGATCCGGAAACTCCGACGACCGCTGCCACTGAGACCGCCGACGACCCGGCCGACCCTGCACAGGTGGCCGGGGCCGACGCGCAGTCGGTCGACGGCGGCGTGGTAAGCGAGGGGGGCGGAGCGAAGTCGGGGTCGGCCGACGGCGACCCGGCGGAGGGGGACGAAACCGATTCCTTGGCCGCGTCGGTCGTCGGCGGGGCGGACGACACGGCGACCGGAGACAGCTCGGACGGGGGAACGGAACCCGAATCCGCCGAAACCGATGCGGACGATGACGGCAGGGTCGACGCGGAAACGGACGAGGTGACCGACGCCACCGACAGCGAGACCGCAGACGAAGCGTTTGCTACCGAACCCACCGTCGATCCCGAGGGAAAATCTCCCGTCGAAACCGCCATCGCGGAGACGGTCGCGGCAGGGCTGGTCGACCGCGGCGACGGGGCCGGGGAGGGGGACGAGACAGCGGCGACCGCAGGTACGAACGACCCTGGAGACGGAACCGACGCCGCCGAGCCCACCGAAACCGTCGACGCGCAACCGGCCGACGGCGCAGGACCCGACGACGAGGAACCGACGGCCGCGACACCCGGTGCGGGGGCCAGCGAGTCCGACCCGGACGCCGACGCCGAACGGGCGGCCCTCGCCGCGGAGATCAGCGACAGCGGGCCGGCCGAATCGGGGCCGACCCTGCCGACGCCGGCGGAACTCCACGACAACGCCGAGGCGTTCGCGGCGACCTATCCCGGCTACGACCTGGACTTTTCGCCGGACTCGCTGGAGCGACTCGACCGCCTCGTCACCGAGGAGTACGACCCGGAGACGTTCGCGGACTTCGACCTCGCGGACCCAGGCTCGCAGTTCCAGCTCGACCGCGTGACCGAGGCCGGCGGCTACTTCGCGCTGGTGATCGAGGGGACCGTCGGCGGGGAGTGGGAGCGTACCGACGACGGACTCCAGTTCGTCGTCGAGGGGGCAAACGGCGTCGCCCGACTGGATCCACTCGGGGTCGCGGCGGGGTGTTTCCGGGACGACGATTCGTTCGCGGCGACCTACGCGGCCATCCGGGATCGGCTGGGTGCGTGACCTGCCGGTGGGATTCGCGCCGGGTCCGTCGCGAGCGGCCGACGCCCGGGTGAATCCTGTAGTTTTTCCAGTCCGGCCCAAGAGAGGTGGGTCGTGGTACTCGCGCCGATCACACCCGGGATGGTGTTCGTTTTCGCGCTGATCTTCGCGCACTCGTCATGTTCGCGACGGAGCCGGTGCCCATCGCCATCACCGCTATCGGCGTGACGATCGCGCTCTTTCTCGTCGAACCGCTCTCGGCGGTCGCCGCCGACCTCGGTCTGTCGGCCGACTCGTTGATCGGCCTCAGCGATCCCGAACGCGGCATCTCGGCCGTCGAACGCGGCGCGATCACCGTGGGGGCGATGTTCGTCCTGAGCGCCGGGGCACCCTCGTGGAGGTCAGCGACGCCGAAGGGTTCGATCTGCTCCCCGAAATCGACGTGGACGAGGCCGAACTGGAGGCTGCAAACGAGCGCCAGAACCTCGTCGAGGTCGTCGTCGCCCCCGGTGCCCAGCTGGTCGGCGAGACGCTGGCGACAGCAGCGTTCCGCCAGCAGTTCGACGCGACCGTCCTCGCGCTCCGGCGCGGGCGAGGTGTTCCGCAAACGCATGGACCACGTCTCGCTGCGAGCCGGGGGCACTCCGCTCGTCCAGGGATCACCTGAGTCGCTGAAACGACTCGACCGGGGCCGTGATCAGCAACAACGCGAGCGTCGTCCTCATGATCCCCGTCGCAGTGACCGTCGCCATCGAACTGGGTGCCTCGGCGTTCTCGTTCGTCCTCGCCGTCACCTTCGCCGCCTCGACGGCGTTCATGACCCCCGCCGGCTACCAGACCAACCTCTTCGTCTACGGTCCTGGGGGCTATCGGTTCACCGACTACATCCGCGTCGGTGGCCCACTACAGGTGATCTTTGCCGTCGCCACCACTCTCGGCATCGCCTTCTTCGTCGGTGTTTAACGGACGATCTCGGTCACCGCGTCGACCAGCGGCGTAATCTCGGTGCCCTGTGCGACCGAGAGATAAAACCCCTCGTTCGCACCGACGACCCGACCGATGATCGCGAAGTCGGTGTAGGCGACAAACGCCTGTGTCTCCGAGACCGTCGGGTAGAACTCCGCGAACTGGTCTTCGCTCATGAAGTCGAGTTGGCCGTAGTGATGGAACACCTCACCAGCGTCGACGACCTCCGACAGGTCGTCGTACTCGGCCTGCAGGCGGTCGGACAGGTACACTACCCGGAAGTCTTCGGGCGTGTACTCCGCACAGACCAGGAGGTCCTCCCCGGCGTGGTCGGTCGCCACTTCCAGTGCCGCCCCCGTGTCGTAGTCCACCAGCGATTCGCCCTCGCCGATATTCATACTCCGTGGTCGGTATCGAGTGGCAAAAACGTTCAGGCCCGCACTGCAACGAAACGCTTACGTCTGGCCACGAGCCAGTTCTACACGCGGGACCGTGGGGTAGCTTGGTAACCTTTGGCGTTTGGGACGCCATACCCCCGGTTCGAATCCGGGCGGTCCCATCCCACTTTTTACTGCAGGGGGATTCGCCTTCGGCGAACCCCCTTTGCAAAAACGTGGGGAAAAACTGCTTCACGCTCGCTACGCTCGCGTGAAGTGAACCGCGCTCAGTTCGTTCGTGCGGATGCGTGCCCTCGAAGTCCGTCACGCCGCGATTTTCGCGACGATTCGGTCGGCGATCTCGCGCGCCTCGTCCTCGTTTTCGGCCACGTGGACGGGTATCAGCACGCTCTGGACGAGCCAGTCGTCGTCGCCCTCGCCGTCACCGGTCCGACCTCGCTCCCCTCGACCACGGAACTGGCGGCCTTCGCGGCCCAGTCGGGGGTCCGGATAGCGTCGAACGCGTCGGGTCGCGGTAGCGGACGTGGAAGCGGTCATCGCCGCGCGCCACGCCACTGATCGTAGGGTGCTGTGCCAGGTGCTCGGTCGGTCGGCGCGGGCAAAGAGCGGACTGCCGGCAGGTGCAGGCCGCGGAGGCTAAACGGCTCGACCCCCGTGGTAGCGTATGAGCGAACAGACGAAGAATCGACCCGTGCAGCTGGCCGACGAGGCGGAACTGGACGCGTTCGTGGCCGACCACGACCGCGCGCTGACGGAGTTTTACACCGAGGGCTGTACGCTCTGTCAGAGCATGGAACCGGTGCTTGGCAACGTGGCGCGGGCGACCGGTGTCCCGGTGGGGTTGGTGAATCCCCGCGACGATCCGCCACTGATCGACCGGTTTCGGGTGCAGAGCGTGCCGTTGCTCGTCCTGTTCGACGACGGTGAACCGGTCGCGCGGAAGGCGGAGGGATTCGTCGGCGCGGACGAACTCGAGGCGTTCGTCGCGGCGTGACTACTCCTCGAGGAGGCGCTGGACGATCTCCAGGCGCGCGACGGCCACGTCGGACGCACGCAGGTGTGCCCTCGCGTCGGCGAGGGCGGTCTCGCGGTTCTGGCGTTCGCCTCGCGAGCCTGCGCTGGCGGCGGTCTCGAGGTCGACGGCGGCCAGTGCGAGCGCGTCGGTGACGACGGCCAGGTCCGTGATGTCGTCGGTCATGGGCTCGGGAGCATCGAGGGTTCCTAGCGTGTCGCTTGCCGAACGCAGTTCCTTCTGGGCCGTCGGGAACGTCTGTTCCGCCGAGAGGTATCGCTCGTTTCGGTAGTCCTGGGTGGCGCTCCTGAATGCGTCGAGACCGCGCTTGACGTTCGCGAGCGCGTCGGGGAGTACCTCGAAGGCCGAGACGGCGCGCTGGAGCTGGTCGACCTTGGCCTCGTAGGCCGACGCAGTGAGTCGGTCGAACGCGTCGGTGTCCTCGACTGCCGTCTCGCGCTCGATGGTGTCCAGGTGTCCGGCGGCGGCCGACCGGGTGGTGCGTATTCTGCCGAGGGCGTTGGGAACTCTTCCGGTGCTATCGGCGTAGATCCGGCCGAGAACGTAGTCGAACTCCTCGTAGGCCCCACGGAGGTCGTCCTGACAGCGAATCCCCTGATCGAGAAACGTCGCGACGCCCCGGAGTCGTCGTGACGCTTCGATCTGCTCGCCACTGGCGCGACGCGGGAGTTCCTCGAGCGTACTGCGGGCCTTGCCGACGGGACCGGTCACGTGCGAGAACGTCACCTCGGTCGCGACGGTCACGTCGAGCAGCGTGGGTTGGCTCCCGCCGCTGTCTCGGCTGGCGCCGGCGAAGGCGACGTACGCGTCGTAGGCGTCGCCGAGGTGGCCGCGGGCGGTTCCGATGACTTCGGCACCGCGGCGCTCGGCCCGGTTCGGTGTCTCGGTCTCGGTGGGTTCCTCGGTGGGCTCCGCGTCCGTCGCGGTCGCTTCGGCGGTCTCGGTCGGCGGTGATTCGGAGGGCGACTCGCCGTCCTGTGGCGTGGAATCGGTGTTTGCGGGGGCCTCGGTTCCATCGAGCAACGGAATCGACTCCGAACAGCCGGCCGCGAGTCCGGCACCGACGGTCGCGAGGAGGGTGCGGCGTCGCATCACGTCAGGGATGTGTGGTCGGCGTGTTAACTCTATCCATCCGACCGGTTTGCCGTCCAGCCCGTCGGTTACCGGTGATCCAGCGGTCCCGGACGCCGTCCACTTCCACCCTGCGTTGCGAACCTTCTTAGGCGAGTGGGCACAACCCGGTGACGACAGATGGCGCGCGCGGAGGACACCGAAGTCATCGATCTCTTCGAGGAGTTCTACCGCAACTACTACCGCAACGATATCGGTGAACTCGCACAGAAGTATCCCAACGAGCAGAAATCCCTCTACGTCGACTGGCAGGACCTCTACCGGTTCGACCCCGATCTGGCCGACGACTACCGCAACCACCCCAGCCAGTTCCAGGACTACGCCGAGGAGGCGTTGCGCCTCTACGACCTCCCCGTCGACGTGAAACTCGGACAGGCCCACGTCCGTGTCCAGAACCTGCCCGAGACGACCGGGATTCGCGACATTCGCGCCGACCACCGCGGCAAGCTGATCGCCGTCACTGGCATCGTTCGCAAGGCCACGGACGTCCGTCCCAAGGTGACGACCGCCGCCTTCGAGTGCCAGCGCTGTGGCACGCTCACCCGCATCCCCCAGTCCGCCGGCGATTTTCAGGAACCCCACGAGTGCCAGGGCTGTGAACGCCAGGGCCCCTTCCGCATCAACTACGACCAGTCGGAGTTCGTCGACGCACAGAAGATACGCGTCCAGGAGAGCCCCGAGGGACTCCGGGGCGGGGAGACGCCCCAGAGCATCGACGTGAATATCGAGGACGACATCACGGGCCGGGTGACCGCCGGCGACCACGTCCGGGTCAGCGGCGAACTCAACCTCGACCAGCAAGGGGGCCAACAGGAGAAATCGCCCATGTTCGACGTGTACATGGACGGCTCCGCGGTCACCATCGAGGACGAGCAGTTCGAGGACATGGACATCACCGACGAGGACAAAAAGGAGATCGTCTCCCTCTCGGAGGAAGACGACATCTACGAGCAGATGGTCGACTCCATCGCCCCCTCGATCTACGGCTACCGCCAGGCCAAACTGGCGATGATCCTCCAGCTCTTTTCGGGCGTCACGAAACACCTCCCCGACGAATCGCGGATTCGGGGCGACCTGCATATGCTTCTCATCGGGGACCCGGGTACCGGGAAGTGCGTTCGCGGAGATACCCGGGTCACACTGGCCGACGGTAGTGAACGACCGATCCGGGAACTGGTCGAAGCGAATCTCGACGATCCGAAACCGGTCGACGACGGGTTCTACGACGAGGTGGACCTGGACGTTCCATCGCTCGGGACTGACGGGAAAATAGGACTCCGGCGCGCGACGAAGGTCTGGAAACGCGAAGCGCCGGACCGTATGTACCGTATCCGGACGGCCAGCGGATACGAACTCGAAGTCACGCCGTCGCATCCGCTGTTCGTCCAGTCCGGGGGTCGGTTCGACGCGACGAAAGCAGAGGCATTGGCTGAGAGGCAGTTTATCGCAACCCCGAGAGCTATTCCCTCGGAGGGCGACGACGAAATCGAGGCCGAGTATCGCCGCTCGCGGGCGAAAAATGCCGTTCGATTGGACCTGCCAGAGACGTGGACACCGTGGTTAGCACGGCTGCTCGGGTACATCGTGGCAGAGGGATACGTCGAACAACGCGAGAACGAGACCGGATACGTCTCCATTACGAACGACGACCGCGAGGTACTCGAAGATGCGACTGACGCACTCGAACGCCTCAACCTGAACTACGCGGAACGTACCCCTCGCGAAGGCAAGTCTGCACGCGAGATACTGTGTTCGTCGGGTGAGTTTGTAAGCTTCCTCCGACGGCTGGACGAGAACATCCTCGGATCGTCCTCGGAACAGCGCGTCCCCGACGAGATCATGGGGGCGAGCAGTCGGACGAAAACTGCGTTCGTTCGCGCGTTCGTCGAAGGTGAAGGCCACGTGTCGGCGTCTCAGCGCGAGATCACAGTCGCGTCGATGAGTCGTGACCTCCTGGAAAACATCCGGAGCCTTCTGCTGTCGCTCGGAATTACATCGCAACTCACCGAGCGCCACAACGGTAGCTATCGACTGCGAATTAGCGGTTCACAGTTCGAGCGATACGTCCAGCGAATCGGGTTCGTCACTGACCGGAAGTCCTCGGTGGCCGGATCGTACGACAAGACGCCCGGAAATACGAACCGTGACATCGTCCCGAACCTCGGGGACGATCTCAGACGCATCCGCGAGGCGCTCGATCTGACGCAGGCCGAGTGCGGTCTGCCACGCACTACGTATCAACACTACGAACGCGGGGACCGAAATCCGAGCCGAGAGAGCCTTCAGACTATCGTCGATGCGTTCGAGGCGCGTCTGGCTGAGAGAGCGACGCAGTCTTCCCTCGTCGCGGACGGTGGTAGCACTGGCATAGAAGGGGACGTTTCGGCGCTTCGATCACTCGCAACGGGCGACGTTCTGTGGGACGAAATCGAGTCGATAGCGGAAATCGAACCCGACTACGACTGGGTTTACGACCTCGAAGTTGAGGGAACGCACAACTACATCTCGAACAACGTTGTCTCCCACAACTCTCAGCTCTTACAATATATCCGAGAAATCGCGCCCCGTTCCGTCTACACGTCAGGGAAAGGCAGCAGCTCGGCAGGCCTTACCGCGGCGGCCGTGCGCGACGACTTCGGCGACGGCCAGCAGTGGACACTGGAGGCTGGAGCGCTCGTACTGGCCGATCAGGGCATCGCAGCGGTCGACGAACTGGACAAGATGGCCGCCGACGATCGGAGCGCAATGCACGAAGCGCTCGAACAGCAGTCCTACCACCCGGATTCGGAGGTATTGCTCGCCGACGGTCGGCGAGTGAACATCGGCGAGTTCGTTGACGAGCGGATGGCCGACCGACCGGGCGAGGTCGTCGACGGTGTGGACTGTGAGATCCTGCCGGTCGCGGACGTGGGCGTCCACTCGGTCGACCTCGGCACGAACGAGGTCGAGAAGACGGCGGTCGACCGAGTGAGTAGACACGAGGCTCCCGACGAGTTCGTCCGTGTGACGTTCTCGAACGGTCGGGACGTGCTGGTGACGCCGGAACATCCGATGTTCGTCGACGACGGCGGCGAAGTCGGGACCGTCGAAGCAAACAGTATCGAAGAGGGCGCGTTCGTTCCCGCACCCCGGAAGCTCCCGAACTCGGCGGAACCCGTCAAACTCGATCCCGAGATCCAGCAGGGCAAAGAGAAAGACGTGTCTCTACCCGAGGAACTGTCGCCCGATCTGGCCGAGATCCTCGGGCTACTTACCGTGGACGGCCACTCGTACGCCGGATCGGCCCACGAGATCGGGTTCTCGAATCAGGACGACCGTTTGCTCGCCCGGGCGGCCGACCTGATGTGCGACGTGTTCGGGATGGAGAGTACGGACACGACGAACGCCGCGGGGACCGTTACGAAGCGGTGGGTCTCGACAAAACTCTACCGGTGGTTCGAGGAGAGCTTCCCCGAAGTGATGCACACCGCGCGGGACAAGCGGATCCCGACGTCGGTTCTCGGGGCTTCCGAGGAGGAGATTCGTCGGTTCCTCGTCGGTGCCTTCGCTGGCGATGGGGGAGTCGAAAGCGAGGCGATGTCGTTCTCGACGGCTTCGGAGGGACTGGCGCGGGACTACGCCGACGCGCTCTCGAAGATCGGCGTCGCTTCCCGAATCCACCACGACTCGGCCGAGGACTCGTGGAACGTCTACGTGACGGGTGACTCGACCGAGCGGTTCGTCGATCAGGTCGTCCGGTCGGCGGACGACCGCTACGACGACGCTCGAGCGTTCGTCGACCGGAGCAACGAGACCCGGCGACACCACGACGTGCTCCCGACCAGCGCTGCTCGGGAGATCCGGGAGCTACGGAGTCTGCTCGGACTCCGGCTCACCGGCAAGTTCCGTCCGCACCTCGACGAGGGCTACGGCGTCCAGATCGAGACTGTAGAGAACGAACTCGACGCGCTTCGGGAGCGGGCCGACGAGTTGCGTGGGGAACTGACTGGAACCGAGACGCTGGGTGATATTCGCGAGGTCGTCGGCTGGTCGGGCCGTGAACTCGGTGAGCGGATCGACGAGACGACGAGCACGATCGACTACCCGGAGGACGGCGGTTACGACGCCGACGGACGCTCCGAACTGGCCGACGCGGCCCGAACCGCTGTCGAAGATGCACTCGCCGAGTTCGAGCGTCGGGCGGACGAACTGGAACGGCGGTGTGACCTCCGGTACTACCGCGTGACCGACGTGGAGACGGTTCCCAACGAGGGCGAGTACGCCTGCGACTGGGTGTACGACGTGACCGTCGAACCCACGAACACCTTCGTCAGTGAAGGCGTCGTCCTCCACAACTCCATCAGCGTCTCGAAGGCTGGCATCAACGCGACCCTCAAATCGCGCTGCTCGCTTCTCGGCGCGGCCAACCCGAAGTACGGTCGCTTCGACCAGTACGAGCCAATCGCGGAGCAGATCGACCTCGAACCCGCCCTGATCTCCCGGTTCGATCTGATCTTCACGGTGACGGACAAGCCCGACGAGGAGGAAGACCGGAACCTCGCGGAACACATCCTGACGACCAACTACGCGGGGGAGCTGAACACCCATCGGCAGGAGACGAGTGCCTCGGACTACACGGAGGAGGAGGTCGAACGGGTCACCGACGAGGTCGCGCCCGAAATCGACGCGGAACTGCTCCGGAAGTACGTGGCCTACGCCAAGCGGAACGTCTTCCCGACGATGACCGAGGAGGCCAAAGCCGAGATCCGGGAGTTCTACGTCGACCTGCGCTCCCAGGGGACCGACGAGGACGCGCCGGTGCCGGTGACGGCCCGGAAACTGGAGGCGCTGGTGCGGCTGGCGGAGGCGAGCGCCCGACTCCGATTATCCGATACCGTCGAACAGGCCGACGCCCAGCGGGTGATCGAGATCGTCCAGCGCACCCTGGAGGACATCGGGATGGACCCGGAGACGGGCGAACTCGACGCGGACGTGATCGAGACCGGCACGTCGAAGAGCCAGCGCGACCGGATCAAGAACCTGAAGACGCTAATCGCCGACATCGAGGACGAGTACGACGAGGGTGCGCCGGTCGAGCGCGTGCTCGAACACGCCGAAGAGGCCGGGATGGAGCGGTCGAAGGCCGAACACGAGATCGACAAGCTCAAACAGAAAGGCGAAGTGTACGAACCGCGCAACGACCACCTCAGGACGACATAGGATGGACCGGATCTCGGCGTTACGGAACCTCGAAGACGCCCTCGAATCGTTCGAGGACGGTGAGACGGACCTGGAGGGGCTAGAGCGTGACGTGCGTGGCATTTTGCGGACGTACGCGACGGAGTTCGAGGGCGAGTTGGCGGCCTATCGGGTCAGCAGCCCCGAGCGTGTGGCTGGTGCGGTCGTGATGGCGACCGGTGAACCCGACGCTCGCGAGCGGGTTCGCTCGTTATTCGATGGGGTGTCCGACGGCCCGGTCGAGGTCGACCGCGTCACCGATGCTGGGGCGGGACAGTCGGGCGACTAGACAACACCCGAAGGATTTTAGCAGGCTCTCCCAAATAGGGTGACAGAGCGCCGGTGACAGCCGAAATGTCAGACATCAACGAGCGAATCGGGGACGCGACGACAGTTATGTTCGGCGCGCCATCGATGAGCAGTGGGGCCGACGGGACCTGCGTCGACCTGCTCACGCAGGACGCACCCGGCCAGGTGAGCGTCCTGTGGGTGTCCTTCACCAAGCCGGCAGGGGCCTGTCTCGACCGCTGGCGGTCGGCTCACGACACGGATCCGGCGGATTTCGGCGTGATCGTCGTCGGCGAGACGGTCGGCGGTGGCGGCGGGAACGCCGACATCGACTCACAGGCCGTCCAGACCATCTCGAACGCGAGCGACCTCACCGGCATCGGTATCAAGGTCGGCGAGTTCATCTCGGGACGGGACGAGCGGATCGCGGTCTGTTTCGACTCGCTGACCGCTCTGTTGCAGTACGTGGATCTGGAAACTGCCTACGAGTTCCTCCACGCCCTGACGGGCCAGCTGCACTCGGTCGGTGCCACCTCCCATTTCCACATCGACCCGAACGCGCACGACCAGCAGACCATCGACACGCTCCTCTCGCTGTTCGACGCCGAAGTGCGCCTCGACGAGGACGGGACCGCCAGCGTCCGGACACGTAACCTCGTCGGGTAGCCGGTCGACGAATTTAGATACTTTTTTGACGTGTTGGGCAGGCGATTCGCCTGTGCTGTTGGTGGTGACCTATTCCCGGGCGGCTCGGCAGACGCTCCGAAACGCGTGTGAAGCCCACGAGGAGACGGTCGTGCGCCGACTCGGCCGTGCGGCGCTGTTCGAGGAGACCGAGTTCGGGGCCTTCCTCGCACTCAGACTCCGGGCGGAGTACGGCGTCGACGTGCAGGTCGAACGGACGGACCCGCTCAACGAGTTCGAAGCGGTGCCCGAGGGTGTCCGGGAAGCTGCGGAAGCCTACGCCGACCGGGAGCACGCCAGCACGCCGTACGCGAAGTTCGCGGCTGGCGACGACCATCCTGATCCGGCGGCGATGAAAGACCGCGAACTATGAGGGTCGACGACGGGGAGACGGTCCGGGAGGGACGCGTCGTCGACGCGCGCGCCCTCGCCCTCTCGCGGGCCGACGCCGTCGCGGCGATCCGGGGGGATGGGGCGGCCGTCGCCGTCGCCTGTCCCGAGCCAGGGGCCGCTCACGAGCGGGTCGGCGAGGTGTATCCGGAGCTGTCCGTCTCGATCCGGGGGGCACTCGCGGCGGCGGCGCGCTCTCGGGGTCACACCGCGCCACAGGACGACCGGATCGCGGAGATCGAGTCGGAACTGGCAGCGCTGACGGTGCCGGACGTGTCGACGCGACCGGCCCGGGCGGACGTGGCCGACCGGGCCGACGCGGTCGAGCGCCTCGACGAACGGGTGGCGGAGTTGCGCGGGCGGGTGCAGGCACTTCGTGAACGCGACGCCGAGACCGACGCGGTGGAGACCGAACTGGCGGCGGCGATGCGTGCCCTCACGGAGGCGAGGACCGATCTGATCGCCGCTCGCGAGAACCACGACGCGGCCACCGAGACCGCCCGGGCGGCACGGGACGCCCGCGAACGCCGGATGGTACTGGAAGATCGGCTGGCGAACCGCCGTCGGGCGGCCCGCGAGGCTCTCGCCGACACCATCGCCGACGAGTACCGGGACGCCGTCGCGGCCGCGCCGTGGGCGACGCCGGCCGATCCGTTCGAGGTCGACGACGTGACGGCGGTGCTGGCGGCGGCCCGGGTCGCCGACCTGCGTGCGCCAGTCGTGCTGTCCTGTGACCGGTTCGACGGCCCCGCAATGGCGGCCGACTGGCTGGACGCCGAGGTCCTTCGCCTGTAGTTTATATCCGAAGGCAGGACCAGCCCGTCCCATGGTGACGCTCTCCTGTACCGCGTCGCGCGAGAACGGCGTGACGCTCGTGACCGGTCGCGTCGAAAACGCAGGCGACTGTCGTCGCGTCCGACTGACGAGTCGCCTCGACGCCCCGCTCTGGCCGCCGCGTCGTCAGGGCGTGCCCGCCGAGGGGTGGGACGAGGACGGGTTCGAGTGCGTTCTGGCGGCCGACGAGGTTCGGCCCCTGGGGTTCGCGAGTCCGGCACCGCCGACAGAGCCGCCGCTGTCCGTCGCGGAGACCGAACCGGTCGACGCCGACGACGACGGCGTCGAACCACGGGTCACCGTGCCGACCGCCGAGTCGACGGCGGACGGCGTCGTCCGGGCGCTCGGTGCGCCCCGCCCGCCACGGGACGCGGTGCCGACGCCCGGGACAGGCAACGATGACTCCTCGCCCGAATCCGGAGCGGCTGGCTCGGCGGTGTCCGAACCCGGCGACGCCGGGCGGAGGCCGGTCGTCGGGGCAGCCGACGGCGACGGGGCCAGGGCGGATCGCGACAGTGCCGATGCGAGATCCGAGGACGCGCCGGTCGGAGCGGCGCTGGATGCCGTTGCAGTACGCGTCGAGACCGCCGACCGACTCTCGGCGGCGACGCGAGTCCCGGACGCGACCGAGGCGCTCCGTGCGGTCGGCGGTATCGCTGGCGCTCGCGATCTGGACGCACAACTCTCCCGTGACGTGGAGCGACTGTCGCGGCTGGCGACCCGGGCGGCGGAACTGGCCGAGCGCGCGGAGGCGGCGACGGTACCGGTCGAACGGCTGGACCGGGTGCGATGATCCTGGCGGTCACCGGTGGGAAGGGCGGGGTCGGGAAGTCGACGGTGGCGTACAACCTGGCGGCCGCACTGGACGCCGTGGTCGTCGACGCTGATCTCGGGATGGCCGACCTGCCGGCCGCTCGCGGCCCCGACCTCCACGACGTTCTCGCGGGGCGGGCCGACCCGGTCGAAGCAGTTCGAGAGGGCACGCCCGTCGCCATCCTCCCGTGCGGGCGCTCGCTGGCGGGTGCGCGGGCGACCGAGCCGACACGGCTGGTCTCGGCCGTCGAGTCGGTCGCGGCCGAGTACGGGCGAGTGGTCGTCGACTGTCCCGCGGGACTGGGTGGGGACGTGGGGCTGGCGCTCTGTGCCGCCGAGGCCTGCGTGCTGGTGACGACGCCAGCCGAGCCAGCGGTCGCCGACGCGGTCCGGGCCCGGGCGCTGGCGCGGGAACTGGACGCCGGACTGTCCCGGATCGTCCTGAACCTCGCCGGGGCGGCTGGAACGGCCGACGCGCTCGCCCGGGAACTCGGCGCGCCGGTGACGGCGATCCCGGAGTCGGCCGCCCTGGCCGACGCACAGGCTCGGGGGCAGCCGGTCACCGGGGTCGCGCCGGAGAGTACCGCGGCGGCGCGGATCGAAGCCCTCGCCGAGGGGGTGCGGACGACCGTCCGGTCGGCGACGAATCCGGGAGGTTGATTCGGGACGGCCGTGTCGGCCACACGCATGGCTGGTGACGAGTTCCGGGTCGAAGTGAAGGCGTCGGCCATCGACCGGAACTCCGCCGTCGCGGAACTGGTCGCGAGCGCGGGCGAGCGACTCTCCTACGGGGGTGAGGGAGACGCCCGTGCGGACGCAGCCGAACTGACGCGACGCGGGGAGAGTCCGGTACGGATCCAGGCGGTCGCGCCACAGGACGACACCGATGCCGACGCGTATCTGGTCGCCGGCAGTCGGACCAGAGCGTCGATCCCGGCGGCCGCGCCCGACGACGGCTGGCAGTTCGGCGTCGACGCGAGCCAGTACGGCGCGCTGGGCGAGGCCCTGCTCACGGCGGGTGACGGGACGGCACGGCCGCTGGCGCTGTACGTGCGCCACGACCTGGAACTCGACCCGGAAACGTCGCTGTCGATAGACGTAGACGAGTCCCCGCAGGCGGTCACGAAACCCGGGACACCCGGGCGCTGGCAGCCCGACTGCGCGCTGTCGGTCGCGGTCGCCGGACGGACGGTGGCACGCTACCGCTGTGAGATCAAGACGGGCGGCGGCTCGCTCGAACGGTCCCAGCGGGAACTGATCGAGTACGCGGCCCGCGAGACGCCGGTCATCTACGCCCGCGTCGATGTCTCCGGCCTGCCACGGGAGTACGAGGTCTCCTTCGAGCAGTTCGGCGAAACGTCGCGGGACACGCCGACGGACGCGGCCCAGCGGTCGCTCGAGGACTGGTCCGACCGGAGCGACGAGTGACCCGGACTCGCACGAACGGTCCGCTCATTCCCGGAGGTCCTGATAGGTCGACCGGAGTGTCACTGGGGTCACGCCGGCGGTCTCGGCTGCTTCGGCCTGCGTGAGGTCGTACTCTTCTTGCCGTGCCGCGAGGTAGAGACAGCCGGCAGCGACGCCCGAGGGGTCCCGGCCCGAGACGAGCCCGCGATCACGGGCGGTGTCGACGAGCGCGTCGGCTCGACGCTCGACGGCCTGCGGGAGGTCGAGCTGGCTGGCGAAGCGGGGCAGGTACTCCGCGGGGTCGATGGGCCCCGTCGGGAGTCCGAGGTCTTGATTGAGGGCGTCGTAGGCTGCGGTGAGCTCCGATTCGGAGGCGCGGGCGGCGTCGGCCACCTCGTCGAGCGTCCGCGAGACCGAGGCGGTCCGGCAGGTCGCGTAGACGACGGCCGCGGTGAACCCCTCGATGGAGCGACCCCGGAGGAGGTCTTCCTTCTGGGCGGACTCGAAGAGGACACAGGACTGATCGCGAACGTGGTCGGTTAGATCGAGCGCGCTGACGAGTCGCCGGATCTCGCCGAAGGCGTACACTCGGTTGCGCTCGGCCTTGGATTTGATCCGGGACCGGCTGTGCTGGCGGCGCATCCGGGCGAACCGACGGCGCTTGCGCCCCTTGAGCCGGGTCGACCGGCCGATCTCCGTGGTGAGACCACGATCGTGACGCGACCGGGTCAGCGGCGCACCGGTCCGCTCCTTCTCGGTCTCGTCGTCGGCGAAACTCCGCCACTCGGGCCCGCGGTCGATGTTGTCCTCCGCGACGACGAGGCCACACTCCCCACACACCGTTTCGCTCTCGCTCTCGCGGAGTCTACCCTCACACTCCGGACAGCACTGCGTTGACGTAGCCATCTTACAGTCGAAGGTTGGCCCGGGATCAGTATTTAAAGAACGGCCGAACCGCACGGAACCGCCCGAAACCGGCCGGACAAACATACCGGTAACCGGTACCTTCGTGGCGCGGTGCGGTGTGGAGCGGCGTCGATATGGGTGCCCACTCGTTCCGTTCCACGAACATTTATTTACGAGATGGCAGAAGCGCCGCGTATGGGGTTGTCGGACATCGCTGCGGGGGTGGAGGTGACGACGGAACAGCGGGACCGCGGTGTGGCGACCGTCGACGAGACGGACGCGGACCTCGCCGAGCGCCTGGCCGACCACGCCGACGAGCTGCCCTGTGCACCGGCGGTGGCGGCGACCGTCGTCGAGGTGTACGCCGAGGGCCGCGCTATCGACACGGCGGCCAGCGTCGCCGAGGTCGCGCCGACGACGGCCGCGAAGACGCTGCACCTGTGTGGCGAACAGGTCTCGCCGCTCGGGCCGACCGGGCGCGGGATCGTCCGGGACTGGCTGGACGCGAAACTGTCCCGGACCGAGGCGATGGAACTGACCGGGGCCAGCGAGCGGGCGTTCGCGCTGGCGGCGTACGTCGAGACCCACGAGCCGATTCCGGCGGCACGGGAGGCCGTCACGGCGACGCTCTCGCGGGGGCTCGGTGGGGAGGAACCGTTGGACGAGGCGATGAGCAACGTCACTGACCTCCGTGCGTCGGAGACGAGCGGTCGGCAGTGACGTTGCGAGTGAGCAGTGTCACTGACCTCCGTGCGTCGGAGACGAGCGGTCGTCCTGACGGTGATTCTGGGGACCAGTTAAGGGACAGCGGGTCTTGCATGTGGTATGCGCGTACTGGTGACCGGTGCGACGGGGTTCGTCGGAAGCCACCTCGTGCCGGCACTTCTGGCGGGCGACCACGACGTGTCGGTGCTGGTCCGGGACCGTGAGGGCTACGACGGGCCCGACGCGGTGTCGGTCTTCGAGGGCGACCTGCTCGACCCGGGGAGTTTCGACGACGCCCTCGACGGCATCGAAGCGGCGTACTACCTGGTCCACTCGATGCGGGCGGGACCGGACTACGCCGAGCGGGACCGGTGGACGGCGACGAACTTCGTCGCCGCAGCCGACGACGCCGGCGTCGAGCGAGTCCTCTACCTCGGCGGACTGGGCGAGAAGCGCGACCGCCTCTCGGAACACCGCACGTCACGGCGGGAGGTCGAACACATCCGCGCGGACGCGGCGTTCGAGCCGACGAGTCTGCGGGCGGCGATCATCGTGGGCGACGGGAGCGCCAGTTTCGAGATGGTCCGGCAGTCGGCGGTCCGCCTGCCGGTGATGGTCACACCCCAGTGGGTCGACACGCCCTGCCAGCACATCGCCATCGACGACGTGGTGACGTATCTGGCCGAGGTCCTCGACGTGCCAGAACTCGCCGGGCGAACCGTCGAGATCGGCGGCCCGGAGGTCATGAGCTACAAGGAGGTGATGGCCCGGACGGCCGAGATCGTCACCGGACGGCGGCCGGTGATCGTCCCGGTGCCCGTGCTGACGCCGAAGCTCTCGGCGTACTGGGTGAACCTCGTGACCGACGTGCCACGCTCCGTCGCCCATCCCCCGATTCTGAGGCTGAAAAGCGCGGTCGTCGTGCAGGACGACAGTATCCGGGAGTACCTGCCCATCGAGTTGACGCCGTTCGAGATGTCGGTGCGGCGGGCGGTCGGCGACGGTGCCGACACCCCCGAGCCGAAGTCGGTCGCCGCGGGGGAGCGCTGATGGACGTCGAGTACGGGGAGACCTGGACCTACGAGAGCATCGTCGGGGCACTGCCTGGCATCGACGTGTCGACGCGAGCGGCCGTCCTGGTCCAGTTTCTCGTCTTCGAGGTCGCAGTCCTCGGGCTGGCGGCGATCTACGACCTCTGGGTGGCGGCGGCCGCGGGCACCGTCGCAGTCGTCGTCGCGACGGCCGGCAGCGTCGAGATGCTCCGGATCAGCCGCTTCGTCCGCGGCGAGGCAGTCCCCGAGAGCTACCGCCGCCTGCTGTTCGGGTCCAGCGTCGAGGTCGTCCTCTCGGTGCTGGCGTACGTGGCGCTGATCACGCACCTGTTCGTGTACGACTCACGCTCCGGGACGCCGCTGTTGACCACACTGTTCGGCCCCGAGCCGCCGATCCTGGTGGTCTACCTGGTCTTGCTGGTGCTGTGGGACGTGTGCTACCGGATCGGGACTGGCTGGTGGGCCAGCGTCGTCGCGCTGTGGCGTTCGGCCCGCTATCGGTTCGACCCCGCGACGGCCCGGGCGCTCCAGCGGGCGGACCTGGAGACGATGGGTTTCGGTATTCTCCAGCTAGTGCTGGTCCCGTTCCTTGCCTCGGCACCAGTCCTCCGAACGGCCGTCCTCGGACACGTCGCGGCGGTCACTGTCGTGACGGGCGCGTCGATACTGCTCCTACGGGTCCGGACAAAAAGGGCTACTCCGAGTTCATCTCCTTGAACTGGTCGAGCAGGTCCTCCGCGGACTCACCGCTGTCGTACTCGACCTCGCCGTGGTAGTTCGTCCGCTCGTCGTCGAAGTCAGCGTCTACCTCGCTGTTTTTCCGCTCACGGCGCTCGTGCTCTTCCTCGTCGTAGGCTCCCATCGACATTGGTACTCACACCCACGATAGGCAGTAACTGCCTATGAATGTAACGGTAATTAATAAAAATATTGATGAATGGGTCGAGATGGCGCGCGTCGGGCCGGCTACGAGCCGTCGAGGGCGACGGCCCGCGTCCGGTTCCAGGTGCGTTCGTCGACGACGATCAGTTCGTCTTGGCCGAAGACGTACATGTAGTCGTCGACGTACATCGCGCGCAGGGCCGCGCCGTCGGTGTCGACCGTCGTCTTCACGGAGAGGTCACCGTCGCTGTAGTCGACGACCGTCCCGCCCTGGCCGGTCGGCAGGAAGAAGACCTCGTGGCGGCGGTCGAGCAGGAACGCGTGGTGCGTGTCAGAGACGGCCGACCAGCCCGCACCGAACCGGTGGTCGTCGTCGATGGTCGGGTCCGAGGGATTGGACACGTCGAACAGGACGGCCTTGACCTGGCCGTCCTCCTCGCCGATCCCGAGGACGTGGTTCTCGTCGACGGGGTGGAGATAGGAGGAAAAGCCCGGGAGTTCGAGCTGGCCGACCTCCTCGGGGTCGTGGGGATCGGACACGTCGACGACGTGGAAGGGATCGACCCGTCGGAAGGTGACGACGTAGGCGGTGTCACCGACGTAGCGGACGGCGAACACCTCCTCGTTCAGGCCCATGTCCTTCGCCGCGCCGAGCCGATCCAGACTGTCGGCGTCCAGCGTGTAGAGGTCGTTGGCCGATTGGGCGCTGCCCGCGGCCGGCACCGTCGTCGTGATGCGGAGCGTCCCCTCGTGTTCCGAGAGTGAGAACTGGTTCAACGGGCGGCCCGGGACCGTCCCGACGGTCTCGACGGCGAGGTCGGTCCCGTCGACATCGACCCGGACGATGCCCGTCGTGAGCAGGTCCCGCTGGTGGTCCGCGAGGAACGACCGGTAGTCGTTGCTGATCTCGCTGGCCACCCGGTCGCGCTTCGACCGGTCGAGCGTGGCGAGATACTGCTGCAGGATGCGGTTGGCCTCCCGTTCCTTGGAGGTCGCGGAGATGTTGTAGCTCTCGATCTCTTCGAGGCGGTCGACCGCCCACGCCGGAAGACGCTCGCTCTGCCGTTCCAGCAGGAAGTCGACGCGGAGCGCCCCGCGTTCGCTCCGCTCGGTGTAGGTCACGTACAGCGACTGGTTGGACATGTAGACCGCCGTGTTGTCCTGCGTGCCGACGAAGCTGATCGCGTCACCGACCGCGCCGCTCTCGGCGTCGAGCGCGAGCGCCGAGTAGGTGGCGTCGACCGGCACCTGCCGCGTCGGCCGATAGATGTCGTCACAGGCGATGGCCGCGTCGCCGCCCAGCGGTTGCACCGGACAGGGGTCGTCGACCGACACCGACGACCGCGTAACCAGGTAGAGCCGTCCGTCGATTTCGCGCGCGGTGACGACCTCGTCTTCGAGCGGATGGGCCCAGACCTGCCTCGGTGCGGCCGGATCGCTCACGTCGTAGCCCCGAACCGCGTCGTCCTCGAGGACGACGAGCGTGTCGTTGACCTGCAGGAGCCGGCCGCTCGCGTCTATCGACCCGATCTCCTCGGGAGCCTCGGGCGGCGTCGCCGCGAGGACGTAGGTTTCGTCGTCACCGTGATCCGGGCGTCGGGGTTCCATCCACGGCTCGACCCGCTGGCGCTGTGGCGCGTAGTAGACGTTCCGGCCATCGTTTTTCAGGATGTCCGGCTCCTGGAGGCCGGCCACCTGGACGTTCGTGTTCGAGACGCGTTCGGGCGCGCTCTCGCCGCCAGCGCCGCCCGACGCGGCACTGCTCCCGACCGCGTCGGTCCGTGCGGGAGGTTCCCGCTGGACGGCCGGTTCGCCGCGGACGACGGTCGGCTGGGCCGTGAACCGGACGCGCCGCACCCGGAAGGGCGCGTCGACCGCCGCGAGCCGCTGGCCGCGCTGGACGTACGCCGCGACTGCCGCTTCGCCTTCGAACTGCACTATCGTCGCGTTGTCGGTGGGTTGGTCGTCGCTGTCGTTCACCACGTCCGCCGGCGGGCGCGTGGTCTCACCGCCGAGCGCCAGCGCGCCGGCGACCACGACAGCGAGGACGACGATTGCGAGACTCGCTCCGAGAAGTCGGGTTCGATCCATACGAGCGACTCCCGTAGCCGCGATAAAGGTTGTATCGTTGACTCAAAGGGCCGTTTGACTCTCCGGCCAAAACGAGACGCCGTGAGCCACGAACCGCCGCAAGCGACCGTCAGCGACGCTCGAGCTGTCAGAACGAGACCTGGTCGTGGCCGTCCTCGCCGAGACAGGACGGGTCACGGTCGCTGTACCCCTCCCGACCGATGGCGTTGCTGCTGACGGCCGACAGCGTCGCCAGCCGCAGGTCCTCGGCCGTCTCGAACGTCTCGGTTTCGAGTCGCCCCAGCACGTCCCCCAGCTGTTCGTCGCCGTTGGGCAGTTCGAGTTCGATGTCCCCGTACTCCTCGATGACCTCCTCCGTCGTCGCGGGGTACGCCTGCGCACCGATCCGGTCGTCCAGCCCGCTCAGTAGTCGCATATACTCCGATCGTTAACGGTCGTTGATAAACGTTCGCTATCGAGTCTTCTAGTGACATTAAGGGCCACGACCACAAGCGGCATGGAGCCGGGGGGCCCAGCGCTGGCATGGTCGTCGCGGACGTACACGTTCACACGACGCGCTCGGACGGGACGCTGACCCTCGACGCGGTGCCGGCGGCGGCCCGCTCGGCCGGTGTCGAGGTCGTGGCGCTGACCGATCACGACCGGATTCAGCCCGCGCTCGACGCGCCCGTCACCGAGCGCGAGGGGATCACGCTCGTCCACGGGATCGAACTCCGGGTCGACGCGGGGGACCAGCGGGTCGATTTGCTGGGATACGGCGTCGAACAGACGCCCGCGCTCACGGACCTGGTCGAAGAGATCCAGCGCGACCGCGCGGAACGGGGCCGCGCCATCGTCGAGTGCGTCGAGGACAGACTCGGCGTGGACCTCGGCGTCGAGTCGCGGCCGGGACTGGGGCGTCCCCACATCGCCCGGGCCGTCGAGGCGAGTCCGGCCGACTACGACTATCAGGACGCGTTCGACCACTTCATCGGCGACGATTGCCCCTGCTACGTCGCCCGCGACATCCCGACCATCGAGCGCGGCCGCGAGGTTCTGGCCGAAGCCTGTGGCGTAGTCGGCCTGGCCCACCCGCTCCGGTACGACGACCCCGACGCCGCGCTCGACCTGACCGCGGACCTCGACGCCGTCGAGCGGTACTATCCATACGGCCACGACGCCGACCCGACGACGGTCGAGCGAGCTATCGAGGCCCACGACCTGCTCGTGACCGGCGGGAGCGACGCCCACGACGAGCAGCTGGGCCGAGCCGGACTGGACCGGGCGGCGACCGAGCGGTTGCTCGCCTCACTCTGACCGTCAGACGGTCGGCTGACGGCTTCGCAGGGTTCAAAGCCACGGGCGTCATAGGCTAGATCATGCGGTGTCACTACTGCGACCGCGACGCGGACATCGCGGTCGAGAAAGACGGCGTCAAGGTGGGCGTGTGTGAGACGCACTTCCGCGAACAGATGGAGTCGCTCGCCGACAGCGACGCCCTCGCGAACCTCGAAGAAGAACTCGACATCGACGGCCACGAGTGACCCCCGGCCCCTCCCCGGCCACTGACCCGCCGAGCGCGTGGATTTTTCCCCCCGGCACCACAAACCCACATATGGACAGAGCCACCGTCGACGACCTCGACGACCGGATGGGGCCGGCCGACACCAAGCGCAAAGTCGGCGACGCCCTCGGCGCGACCGACATGGCGCTGAACTACTACGAACTCGCACCCGGCGACAGCTTCGGTTTCGGCTACCACCGCCACAGCGACCAGGAAGAAGTGTTCTACATCGCCGAGGGTGCCGTCACCTTCGACACGGAAGACGGCGAAATCACCGCGACCACGGGCGAGTGCGTCCGCTTTGGCCCCGGCGAGTGGCAACTCGGCACCAACGATGGCGACGAGCGCGTGGTCGCACTCGCCATGGGCGCACCACAGGACATGGGCGAGACCGAGATGCTCCGGCACTGCGCCGACTGTGACGGCCAGACCGAACAGGATCTGGAACTCACCGACGACCGCGACGCTATCTTGACGATCTGTGTCGAGTGTGGCGCGGAGACGGGCCGCTTCGAGTAGAAAAAGACCAGGCTGCGAACCCGGTCGCTGCCCGCGTTCGCACCGCACTCGTACCGCTTACAGCGTCACTCGTAGGCTGCGAACCCGGTCAGATCCTCCCCGAGAATCAGGGTATGGATGTCGTGGGTGCCCTCGTAGGTATAGACGGTTTCGAGGTTCGCCATGTGGCGCATCGGCGAGTAGTCCGCCGTAATCCCGTTGCCCCCGAGGATCTCGCGGGCGATGCGGGACTGGTTGCGCGCCATGCGGACGTTGTTGCGCTTGGCCATCGAGACGTGCTGGGGGCGCATGTCGCCGCGCTCTTTGAGGTCCGCGAGCCGGTGGGCTAGCAACTGGGCCAGCGTGATCTGGGTGGCCATCTCCGCGAGTTTGTCCTGCTGGAGCTGGAACCGGGCGATTGGCCCGCCGAACTGCTCGCGGTCGGTGGCGTAGTCGCGCGCGGTCTCGAAGGCGTCTCGGGCCGCGCCGACAGCGCCCCAGGCGATCCCGTAGCGGGCCTGCGTGAGACACCCGAGGGGACCGCCCATGCCCTCGACGCCGGGCAGGAGGTTCTCCTCGGGGACGTACACGTCGTTGAGGCCGATCTCGCCGGTGATCGAGGCCCGGAGCGAGAGTTTCTCGTCGATCTTGTTCGTGGAGACGCCATCGCGGTCGGTCTCGACGAGGAAGCCGCGAACCGGCGTGTCCGGATCCGTCCGGTCTCGCGCCCAGACGATTGCCACGTCGGCGATGGGGGAGTTCGTGATCCAGGTCTTCGAGCCGTTCAGCACGTAGCCTTCGTCGGCTTCCTCGGCGCGAGTCTCCATGGCGGTGGGGTTGGAGCCGTGTTCGGGCTCGGTCAGGCCGAAACAGCCGACGGCTTCACCGCTGCCGAGTTTGGGCAGCCAGTGTTCCTTCTGCTTCTCGCTGCCGTAGGCGTGGATCGGGTACATGACGAGTGCGCCCTGCACGGAGGCCATCGAGCGCAGGCCCGAGTCACACGCCTCCAGTTCCTGCATCAGGATGCCGTAGGCCTTCTCGCTGACGTTGGGCGAACCGTACCCTTCGAGGTTGGGCGCGTAAAAGCCCATCTCGCCCATCTCCGGGATCAGATCCTTGGGGAACGTCCCCTCGATCCAGTGCTCGCCGATGTCCGGCCGCACCTTCTCGTCGACGAACTCCCGGGCCGACTCCTGGATCATCCGCTCTTCTTCGGAAAGGTCCGCCTCCACGCCGTAGTAATCGAGCATACATCTGCCTAGGTTTCCAGTGGTAAAAACACTACTCAACTGAACGGCTGTTGTTAAGCGCCGCGGTCGCCAGTCCGTCTCTCGGGTGGACCGAACCTGAACGGGGTTCTCACAGCCGAACCGTCCGGTCTCGTTGGGCCTCGCCCACGGTATCTAGTCGTCCGCGGCGCTGGTCCCCGGGTCACCGCCGGTCCGGTCGGTCCGCACGTCCCGGACGAAGGCGGTGAAGTTGTCGAACAGGCGCTTTGCCTCACAGGCGGCGTCGTAGTTGTCCGCGTGGATGCCGTCGAGGACCTGCTGGATGCGTGCCTGGCTCAGCTGGTCGTCTTTCCCCTCGGTGACCGACGCCGCCGTCTCCATGTCGTACTCGGGGTGGAACTGGACGGCGAACACCTGGTCTTTCCGGAAGCCGTGGATGCCGTAGTCGTTCCGGGCGAAGACGGTCGCGCCGGGCGGGGCCTCGACCACGCGGTCGGAGTGGGTCGTGAAGACGGTGAAGTCCTCGTCGACGCCGTCGAGCAGGCGGTTCTGGCCGTCCTGTTCGACGGTGCGGTAGCCGATCTCGTACTCGTCCATGGCCTCGACGCGTCCGCCCATGACGTCCGCGAGCAACTGGTGGCCGTAACACACGCCCAGTGCGGGGAGGCCGGCCTCGATGGCGTCGCCGACCCAGGCCTTCAGCTGGCCGATCCACTCCCGTTCCCAGTAGACGGAGGCCCGCGAGCCCGTCACGACGAACCCGTCGTAGCGGAAGCTCTCGGGCACCTCACCCTCCGGACAGTGGAACTCGACGAGGTCCGCGTCGAGTTCGCGACGGAAGTTCCGTCGGGTGTCTGCACCGTCGTGGGCCGCGTTCAACAGGGCGATGCGTGGCCGCGTCATCACTCACTAGCAACGACTCCAGACTGAAAGGCTCGTTCGTCTCGACACGTCTTGCCGCCCCCGCGCTCACCCGTCGAGATCGGCGTGTTCGTCCAGCTGACCCGACAGAGTGTCCGCGACGACCGTGGGCTCCTCGGTGGCGACGAGGTGGCCGGCGTCGATCCCCTCGAAGGTCCCTCGTGGGAGGTCCGCGGCGAGGTCCCGCCCAGCCTCGACCGGGACCACGGCGTCCGCGCGGCCGTGGATCACGAGCGCCGGCGTCGTCACCTCGTACAGGTCCGCCATTGCGAAGTCGGTCGTCGCGGCGATCTGTGCCGCCCAGCCGTCGGGGTCGGCGTCGTCCTTGGCCCGCCAGTCGACGATCCGGTCGACCGCGTCGGGGTGGCCCTCGACGACGCCGGGCGAGAACGCCCCGCGAAGCGAATCCCGGAGCCTGTCGGGGTCGTCACGCGGTGCCTGCAGGCCGCGCAGGGCGTCGGCGTCGACGCGGCTCCCGTCGGCCGTCGTCCCGAGCAGGGCGAGCGTCGCCGCCCGGCCGTACTCGCGAGCGTGCTGAAGCGCGACCATCCCGCCCAGTCCCGCGCCGACGAGGTGCACAGTCCGGGTCCCGTGTTCCGCGAGCACGGCCTCCAGGTCGGCGGCGAGCGTCGCCACGTCGTAGGGGCCTGACGGGACATCGGAGCGGCCGGTCCCCCGGAGGTCCCAGACGAGCGTCTCGACGGGACCGGCGAGCGCGTCGACGAGCCACGACCAGCACCACGCGCCGTAGCCCGCTGGTTCGACGAACGCGACCGTCGGCCCCGAACCGGCGGTCTCGTAGTACAGCTCCACGTCGCCGTTGGTCGCGGTCGGCATACGTCGTCGGTAGTTCCTACAGCGTCAAGAACCCCGCCATCGCCTCCGGGTCCGGTGGGGTGTGGTCGGCCTGCGTTCGCTGCCGACGCCTTCACACCGCCAGATCCGGCGCGGGCAGCACGTCGCCCCGCTCGGCGGCTTCCCGGTCGAAGTAGCCCCAGAACGTCCCGGCGACGTAGTTGAACAGCGCCGAGACGAAGGGGAACCCGACGATGGCGAAGGTAGACAGGAACAGCGCGATCCACAGCCCGACCGACAGGACTGTCCAGAGGACCATCGCCTCGAGGTCGGTGCCCGACAGCACGAACCGGACGAGATACTCCGTCGAGAACGCCGCCTCCATCTCCTCGGTCGTGGCGACGACCGTGAGCGCACCCGGCAGCAGGTACAGCAACAGGACGAGCAGGCCGAGTGCGCCGGCCGATGCGATTCCCTCGCTGGCCTGTGCCGCCCCGAGCACCAGCGCGAGGACGAGTACCACGAACGCGCCGCCGTATATGAAGACGACCAGCGGCAGCCACATCCCGTCGACGAACGTCCCGCCGTAGTCGTCGAAATCCGGCCGCTGGGTCTGCCCGCGTGCGACCGCCCGACACAACTGGAAGCCGTAGCCCGTCGAGATCCACCCGACGAACGGCACGGTCATCCCGGCGAGGGTGATCAACCCCCCGATATCACCAGCGGCCGCTTGTCGCTTCGAAACGAGTAGCCGAGGGAGAGCGAGAACACGCCGTCCCCGAACGGGGATTTCCCCTCCGGGTTCGTGTCCGGCCCCGGCGCCTTCACCGACTGCCCGCAGTTCGAGCAGTAGTTCATCTCGTCGTCGAGTTCGGTCCCACACGCGTCGTAATAGCCCATCCCTGTGGAGCCTGCACAGTCGCCGATGTTAAAATTTTCCAACAGGAGTGGTCGGACTCCCTCGGTCGCTCACACCGTCCGGTTGCCCGCATCGAACCGCCACAGCGTCAGCCCTCTGAACTTCGTCACGTCGGCGTCGCTCCGGTTCGCTTCGAGCGTGTCGCGGTAGCGCCGCAGGCCGTCCGGCGGGACGTGGACGGAGACGAACCAGACGGTACCGTGGTCGCGGACCGCTCGCCGGATCTCCGTGGCCGACGCCGACCCCGAGAGTCGTTTCACGGCCACGTCGTCCCGCGCGAAGTAGTGCTCGAACGGGTTGGCGTACGAGGGCTGGCTGACGAGGACCACGTCACCCGCGGCCGCGTCGGTCCCCACGGTTTCTGACACCTCGTCCCACTGGGCGTGCTGGTCCTGGGTGTAGTACACCGGCAGCGGGAGGAGGAAGGCCAGCACGAGGACACCCCCGACGATGTAGCGCAACTCGGCACTGTCGACGAGCCGAATCGACGCCCCCAGCAGGACGTACACCCCCATCGCCGCCCCGACGGTGTAGCGGTACACGTAGATCGGCGTGACCAGGTACGAGATCGCCACGGGTACGACGACGAGGACCCCGATCCAGGTGCCGAGCAACGCTCGCCGCTCGCGGCCAGTGAGGCCCACGCCGTCTCCTGTGTTGGCCGCGCCGCCGTCCCCTCTTGCCTCGGCGGTTTCACTGGTCTCGCCAGTCCGTTCGTCGGCGTAGTCGACGGCGACGAATCCCGCGACGAGCAACAGCGCCAGCGAGCCGATCACCGGATTCCAGGGGTCGACGTAGACACCGAACGTCAGGAGAATTCTCGGCACCGTCGGGTCGGGGATCCAGGTCAACCCCGTCGGGCCGCCACCGCCCGACGAGAGGGCCTGCCCGAGCAACACCGCGATCCACGGGAGCGCGGCCAGTCCGACGGCGACCTGTGACGCGAGCCACGGCCGAAACGGGACGGCCGGCCTCTCGTCGCCGAGCCATCTGGAGCCGACCACGAAGACGTTCTGTGCCAGCACGACGAACAGCGCGAACGCGTGGGTGTAGACCAGCAGGACCGTCGCCAGGGCGTACCCGGCCACCGTCCGGCGCGTCGGTGTCTCGACGACACGCACGAGCATGTAGAAGGACAGCAGCGTCAGCAGCGCGAACAGGCTGTACATCCGCGTGGATTGCGAAAAGTCGATGTGGAACCGCGCCACCGCGAGGACGGCCGCGCTCAGTAGCCCGACCCGCCGGTCGTAGAGGCGCGCGCCGAGTGCGTAGATAACGACGACGGCCGCGACGCCGAACAGCGCCGCCGGGAGCCGGGTCATCGTCTCGGCCGTCCCGAACAGGTCCGTCCAGCCCTTCAGGATCGCGTAGTACAGCGGCGGGTGGCGGTCGACGGTCGGCACCTGGATCAGCACTTCGGGCAGCGTGCGCCCGGCCACGAGGTTCAGCGACGCGATCTCGTCGAGCCAGTAGCTCTCGTTCCCGAGGTCGTACAGTCTGAGTCCGGCCGCGAGCGCGACGATGCCGTACAGCGCCGCCGGTACCGATCGGACCCGGTCCGTGAATGCCCCCATCTGTTCCCTGCTGGTCCTGTTGGGGAACGAATAGTTAGCTGTTGCGGATGGCGGAGAACTGGAAAAAAGCCGTCGGCGGTTCGACGGCGATCAGCGCCGCAGGACCGCGATCAGCACCGCGAGCAACGCCAGGAGCAGGGCGAGTACGACGCCGAGAGTACTGCCCGTGATCCCGTCGTCCGCGCCGTCCGAATCGGTCGCCTGTCGGGTCGCCCCGGGATCGTCGGCAGCGTTGCCGTCACCGGCCGACTGGGTCGTGTCCGTGACGGCACCGGAACCGTCAGAGTCGCCGTCGGTTGCCGGAACGGCCGCGGCGTCGTCGGCCGTCGTCCCGTCGCTTCGGGTCGACGAGTCCGACTGACTGCCGGAAGCAGTGCCCTCCGTGGCGCTGTCGCCCGATCCGGAGTCACTGGCACCGGTGTCGCCGGACCCGGAGTCGGTCGAGCTATCGGTTCCAGCCGTCCCGTCGGAGTCGTCGCCAGTGGATTCGTCGCCGTCCGCTCCGAACCCGGAGACGTTGATGTCGAAGTCACAGCCGCCCGGTTTCGTGGGACAGGGATCGGTGGTCAGGTTGCCGCCCGGGTCCAGGCGCGGACCGTCGTCGCCCGGGCCCAAGATGGGACCGCCGTCGCCCGTTCCCCCGCTGTCCGTCGAGTCGGATGCGTGGGTCACGGAGAGCGTGTAGCTGGTGACCTGCTCGAAACTGCCCTCCGGCGGCTGGACGATCACGGTGTACTTGCCGCTCCGGTCGGCCGTGAACGTGGTGGAGTGGACGTTCCCACTCTCGGTCGACGAGGCGACCGCCGGTGACGGCTGTCCGCTGCCCCACGGCGGTTCGCCCTCGAAGACCTCGAACGCCGCGGTGGTCCCACCGCCGTGCGCCGTCGTGGTCACGTCGATCGTGTCCCCCTTCGACAGCTGGAAAATGTACTTGTCGATGTCGCTCCCGTGGAGCATCACGTCGACGCTCGTGTCCGGATCGAGCGTCGTCCAGTCGTGTTTCGGTTGCTTCGAGCAGGGGTAGTAGTGGATCGAGCAGTCGCTGAGCGGTCCCGACGCGGACGTCGCGGAGTCGAAGCGGTCGGGCTTGACGATGCCGTACTCGAAGTAGATCTTCCGCAGTTCCTCGTGGCGACCGGTGTTGTCCACGTACTGGATGAAGAAGTCGTGGATGTCCGTCGTGCGGTCGCTGTTGAACGGTCGTGCCACCCGCTGCTGGTTGTCCGTCTCGTTGACGGCGTCGAAGATCGTCCCGAGGTCACCGTCGATTTCGTCGTGGGGTTCGTTCGCCGGGTCGTACACGTCCCAGAGGATGTTCGCGACCGCACCCTCGACCTTCGCGCCGTCGTAGCCGTCGTTGGCGTGCGACTCGGGACACTGCGGGCCGTGCTCGTTGGTCTCGTTGTAGTAGTGATGCTGTTCGAGCCACATCCCGTCCGTGCGGGGGCTGTCGTTGACTGCGGCCTCGAAGAACTCGGCGAAGCCCTCGTACCAGGCGGTGATCCGTCCGGTGTCGCTCCACACGCAGTGTGGGCCCCAGTTAGCGGGCTTGGGAATCTGCCAGCCCTTGTACTTGAACAGGCCGCTCATCACCGCGTGCCCGTACTCGTGGTGGACCGTGTGGCGCTTGTCCGCGTCCCAGCCGTTGCTCCCGATGACGAACTTCTCGAAGGGGGACTTGAACTGGCTGTTGTTGGGATTGGCCGCCGGGTACCGCGCTTTCACGCGGTTGCGCGTCCAGCCGGCCTCGCGCTCGGTGAACCGGTACGCCTCCAGGGTCCAGTTGGCGACTTGGAAGGCGCGGCGGGGCTTTTCCTTCGTCGCGGTCAGGTCGACCGTCGCCGAGTTCTGTCCGCGCTTGACCATCGCCTCCTGGTTGAGCGTCCAGGTGTTGCCGTTGGCCGTATCCAGGTTCTGCCCGAAGTTGACGACGTTGACCGCCGGGTTCTTCGCGACTGCCTGCACGTGCAGGAAGAGCTTCTTGTCGAAATCCACGTCGGCCTCGTACTCCGCCACGTCGATCTGCACCGAGTAGCGACCCTGATCGTCGGTCGTCGTCCGGGCGATCACCGGATTCACGGGGCCAACCACGTCGTGTCGGATCTTGACCGTCACCTGTCGGGCCGGCCGGAGATTGCCGTCGACGCCGCGGTACTGGACCGTCCCGGAGAGCGTCGTCTTCCCGTTGGCCGCCGACAGCGACTTCGTGACCGTCACCGCAGAGGACTCGTCCGTGTCCGCAGTGGGCGACGCGTGTGCGCCGCCACCTGCCCCGCTGGCGGCGGCCGTGGGCACCAAGCTCAACGTGAGCAACACTGCACCCACGACGACGAGCCCCAGCCGGAGTCGACTGCGAACGCACATCTCACCGCACCTCCGTGAGGTCGGTCGTGGTCTCGGCCTGTATCCAGGCGTCCTTGTTCTCCCGGTCGTAGACGACCGCGCCACCCGTCGCGAGTTCGACCGTCTCGGTCGACGGGCCGGTCGTCGCTCGATGCGAACCGTCCGTGATGTGGTTTCGAGCCATCACACTCCCTTCTCGGGCCGGGATGTCCGTATAAACCCCTCACCCTCAGCGCCAATCAGCGACTCTCAACCACGCTCCGCGTCAATCAGCACCACTGGTGTATTGCGATTCGGTATTTCGACCTTGATGTGAGGACGTAAACGGTAAAAGGTTTTAAATAGTAGAATATTCGCCGGTGAGTTCCCGCCGGTCCTCCCGGTGGTCCGTGGCGTCATTTCGAACGATCCCCCACTATCAAGTCGGTTCACGAACACGACCGAATCGAACACGCGTCGTGCGGGGTGAGGAATGACAGACAGCGCCATCGGGGATCGAGTCGTCCGCCTGGTCGCCCTCGGAGCGGCTGTCACGGTTCTGGTCGCGGTCGCGCTCGGTGCATCCGCGGGCGCGGCCGGGGACACGGGGTCGAACCCGTCTTTCGTCGGCGCGCTGGCACCGGTGTCGGGTTACGATGCCGTCGTGACCCGAGTCGACTTCGACCGGGACGGGGATGCCCACTGGCGGGTCGAGTTTCGCTACGAACTGACCGACGGGGCCGCGCGTCGCGCTTTCGCGCAGGCACGGACGAACGTCTCGAACCCACCCGGTGTCTTCGTGGGGCGGATGCGACGCGCCGTCGACCGGGCCGAGCAGGAGACGGGTCGATCGATGGCGGTCGAGAACGGCTCGGTCCGGGCCCACCGGTCGGTGCCGTCCGGCCGGTTCGGCGTCGTGACCTACCGCTTCACCTGGACGAACTTCGCCGCGACGCCCGCGTCGGACCGGTACGTCCTCGGTGACGCCATCGGCGGCCTCCGGCTCGGTGCGAACGAGTCGCTCTGGATGGAGTGGCCCGACGACTTCGAGCGAGCGTCGGTCACGCCCGACCCCGACGCCAGTCAGGCTCACGCCGTCCGCTGGACGGGGCCGCTGCAGTTCCGGACCGAAGACCCGACGGTCGCGCTGGACGCGACCGGCGTCGGCGGTATCGACTCCATACTGCCGGCTCTCGGCGGCGCGGCCCTGGCGCTCGTCCTCGCCGTCGGCTGGTACGGCCACGGACGGTGGTGGGGCGAGTCGTCGACGACCGACGACGGCCTACCCGGAGACGGGACGGCGACAACTCCTCCCGACGCCGACCGGGACGACGCGGGGGAGACCGTTGGCGAAACTGCCGAGAAAAGCCCCGACGACCCGCGCGAGGAACTGCTCACCGACGAGGAACGGGTCCTGCGACTGCTGGAAGCCGAGGGCGGTCGCATGAAACAACAGGACCTCATCGCGGCCGTCGACTGGTCACGGACGAAAGCCAGCGACGTGGTCAACGAGATGCACGAGGCCGAGCGTATCGAGGTCTACCGACTCGGCCGCGAGAACGTCCTCGCACTCCCGGGGGAGATCGAGGTATGACCGTGCGCGCTCCGCGTCCCCCACTGTCCCGTCCACGTCCGGCGATTGAACGGTTCCGAAACGGCGCTGATTGGGCCGGAACGTCTGTGCCTTTCAACTCTCCCGGGTGCCTACCGGAGAGGTGGATCGACGAATGACTCGACTCCGTCGTGCCGTCGTGGTCTTGGTGCTCGTCGCGGTACTCCTCGCGGCACTCGCGACCGCCGGGAGTGCGCTGGCGGCGACGCCGCCCGAGCGCAACGCGACCGGCCCGGGCACGGCCGTCGCCAGTGCCATCGACACACAGCGTGTCGAACTCGACGGCGACCTCGCCGCCGCCGACCTCCGGGACCGACTGGCCGCCGCCGAGACGCCGGCGGCGAGGGCCCGCGTCGCGGCCGCCGCGCTCGACGACGCCGAGTCACGGCTCACGACGCTCGAAGCCCGAACGGACTCGTTGCGCGCCGCCCGCGAGCGAGGGGCGCTCGACGCCGACGCCTACGCGGCCCGGATCGGACCGGTCGCGGCGCGTGCCCGGGCGATAGACAGACGCGTCCAGCGGGTCCGGACGGCGACCGCGGAGCTGAACACTACCGTCCGCCGCGAGGCCAACGTCACCGGTGCCCGGATCGACGCGGTGCAGTCCCGGGCCGCGGACGTGGTCGCCGCCGACCCCGGCGGGACCGCCGGCCTCGGCGCGGGCTTCTATCGTCGCCTCGCGACAACGGTCGCGACGTACAACGCCAGCGCCGGCAGTTACGACCTCGGCGTCCTCGGGGCACACGTCGACGGCGAACGCGTTACGCTCCGGATCGACCGGACCGGCGGTGGCACCGGCGTCGTCTCGTTCCGGACGACCGAGGACGGTCGGATCCGGAACCTTCGGGCCGGGGCACACCCGGACACCACGCTGGTCGTGACGGTCGACGAAGCGACGGCCAGACGCGTCCTGACGGCCGAACAGTCCGACGCGGCGCTCAGGCAGGCGTTCGCGTCCGGGAAGATCACGGTTCGGGGCGTCGGCCCGCTCGCCACGATCAAGTGGGCCATCGTCGACCTCGCGCTCGGTGCCGCCCGGTTGGTCGTCGGCCTCCTCACCTGGCTCCTATGACACCCACGACACACCTCCGCCGGCTGGGTGCCCTGCTCGACAGACTCCCGGCCGCCGAACGCATCGCCATCACCGGGATTTTCCTCCAGACCGCCCTCGCGGTCGGGCTGTTCGCGGCGGGGTACGCCGGCGGCGACCGGGTCGGGGCGCTCGTCGCCGCGGTCCTCCTCGCCGTCGCGGTCCTCGCGGGGGTGGCCGCACTGCCCGCGGTCCTCCTGTGGCGACTGGATCGCTCCCCGCGACTCGCGGCCGCGCTGGCCACCCTCGTCGGCCTCGGCACCCTGGTGTTCAACGAGGCCCACGTCACCGTCTGGCCGGTCTCGGTCGCGCTCGTCCTCGCCGCCGGCCGCGCGTGGGCCGGGACGCGCCTCGACGCGACCGACCTGCTCGCGCTCGATCCCGGACGATTCGAGCGGGTTCAGCCGCCGAGACACAACACCGAGGAAGCGGACGGGGCCGCCGCTGGCGACACCGAGCACGACACGAGAAAAGACTAACCAGCCCCTCGATCAGGCCCTCAGGACCTGTTCGAGCACGTCCGGCGCGTCGTCCAGCGCGTCGTCGAGAGCCTCGCCGTCGGGGCCGCCACCCTGGGCGAAGTCCGGTGGGCCGCCGCCGCCACCGCCGACCTTGCTCGCGAGTTCGCCGACGACCTCGCCGGCGTCGATTCCGGCGTCGTCGGGGACGGCGACGACGAACTGCGCACCGCCGGACTCGCTTTCCTCGTCCGCCGAGCCCTCGCTCGCGTCGCTCGCGGGGACGCCGTCCGGCGCGCTCCCGATGACGGCGATCTTTCCGTCCTCGACGAGGGCGTTGGCCGTCGCGCGGAGTTCGTCCATGTCGGCGTCGAGCCGCTGGATCACCGCGGGCGTTCCGCCCACGTCGACTTCCTCGCCGTCGTCGCCGGCCGCCCGGACCTCCGCGAGTTCCTCTTTGAGCTGTTCGATGGTCTTGCCCCGTTCTTTCCACTCGCTAAAGAACCGTTCGGCGGTCTCGGGCACGTCCTGCGGGCTCACGTCGAGGGTGTCCGCGGCCGCGTAGAGGGCGTCCTCGGTCGCCTGGGTCGCCTCGATGGCCGCGTCGCCAGCGGCGAACGTGAGCCGCTCCACACCGTCCTGGATACGCTCTGTGTTCAGGAGCTTGATCGCGCCCACGTCGCCGGTGCGGGCGACGTGTGTCCCACCGCAGGCCTGGACGTCCTCGTCGACGTGGATCAGCCGGATCTGCTCGCCGGCTGGAATCCCGCCCTGGTAGAGGTCGAACCCGTGCTCGGCTTCGGCCTCGTGGCGGTCTGGCCACTCCTGGGTGACCGACGTGTTGTCCATCACGACCTCGTTGGCGAGGCGTTCGATCTGTTTGACCTGTTCGCGCGTGATCGGCTCGTAGTGGCGCACGTCCAGCCGGGCGCTGTCGGTGTGTTTCTGCGCACCGGCCTGCCGGATGTGGTCGCCCAGCACTTCCCGGGCGGCGTGGCCGACGATGTGGGTCGCGGTGTGGTGGCGCATGAGTCGACGTCGCCGGTCGGCGTCGATCCCCCCGCGGACGAACTCGCCTTTGCCCGGGTCCTCGTCGACCCGATGGAGGACGACGCCGTCGACGATCTGCACGTCCTCGACCTCGGCGGTCACGTCGTCGGTCGTGATCGTCCCGTGGTCGGCGGGCTGGCCCCCGCCTTCGGGGTAGAACATCGTCTGGTCCAGCACCACGTCGTAGTCGCCGTCCTCGCGCTCGAACACGTCCAGCACCATCGCCTCGAACTCCATGCGCTCCTGGTCCTCGTAGTAGAGGCGGTCGGTCTCGGGCAGGTCCGACAGTCGCTCGCCGTGGCTCGACTCCTCTGCCTCGGCGGCCGCCTCCTCGGCGTCGTGGCGGTCGGCGACCAGCGAGTAGAAGTCGTCCGGGACCGCGACGGCTACGTCCCGCTCGGCGGCGATCTCCTCGACCATGTCGGGCTGGATGCCGTGGCTGTCGTACAACTCGATCAGCTCCTCGGTCGGGATGGGGTCGCCCGAGGCGGCGTACTCCTCGGCCAGCTGGCGGACCTTCCGGCCGCCCCGGTCGAGCGTCTCGCGGTACTTCTCGACCTCGGTGCGGACGATGTCCCGGATCGTGTCGCGGTTGCGGTAGCCCAGCCGCTCGGCCTGCATGTCGACGAGTTCGTCCAGCGGGGCGTCCACGCCGACGTTGTCACAGAGGCGCTTGGTCCGCCGGAGGACCATCCGCGCGAGATAGCCCGTCCCGACGTTGCTCGGGACGATGCCGTCGCCCAGCATGTACGCCAGGGTCCGGGCGTGATCCGAGATGGCGTAGATGTCTTCGAGGGGCTCCACGAGGTCGCGCAACCGGTCGACGTCGACCCCGAGTTCGGCCGCGATGTCGGCGCGTGCGGCCTCGACGTCGTCGACGTCGTCGATGTCGAGACTCCCGGAGAGCCGCGCGGCGTCGTGGACGATGGCCGCCTCCTCGCTCGTCAGATCGACCCCGGCGTTGTCCTTCAGGAAGTCGATCATGTCGGGGTAGATCGCCTCGTACACAGTTGGCGTGCCCTGGCTCATCCACGTCCAGCGCTCGATCCCGTAGCCAGTGTCGATGACCCGGCGATCCATCCGGGAGTACGTGTTCCCGTCCTTGAGTTCGTACTCGCCGTCGGGGTCCTGCTCGAAACACATGAACACGAGCGTGGCGAGTTCCAGCCCGCGGTAGATGACCTCGAAGGCCGGGCCGGCGTTGCCTCCGCCGACCCACGGGTCCTCGATGAACGTCAGCTCGCCCATGTCCGCGCCCAGCGACTCGAAGAACTCGACACAGTACTCGACACACTCCTCTTTCCAGTAGACCTCGCCCTCGTAGGCGTACTCGGCGTCCTCGGCGGCGTTGAACGCGTGGTGGCCGCCCATCTCGAAGGCCATGGTGTGGCGGCCGGTCTTGCCCACGTTGTCGATGTCCTGCATCCGGATGCACGGTTGCGAGACGACGAGGGGGTTGGCCGGCGGCGGCGACTGCCCCGAGGTGACGTGGGGCTGAAAGTCGTAGATCGACGCCTGGGTCAGGAGCACGTCGTCACGCCAGCGGTTCGCGGCGACGGGGTAGGGATCGACCCGCTCGTGGTCGTGGTCCTCGAAAAAGGAGAGAAACGTCTCGCGCATCTCCGACAGCGACAGCTCGTCGTCGAACCCCGGATTGTCGATGAAACTGTACTCCGCACACGGGGGCTCGCCACAGGTATCCCGACTCCCGTCGAGCGTCCAGAAGTGGTCCCCACAGGCCGAACACTCCAGCCGGTGAAACCCCTCGTCTTCGAAGTACTGGAGTTTGTACTCCGCTTCGAGCTCACTCATTCGTTGCCCTAATGTGGCCAACCGGGCGGTAAAACAGTTCCGAACAGGCGGCGAGATTCGCCGCCGTCTGGACGTTTCGGGTTCGCGCCCGGTCCCGATCGCCGGGAGTCGTCGCGGTCCTTTTTTCCCTCCCCAGTCTGGGTTCGGTATGGCCGACATCACAGTCGACACGACAGCACGGTTCCCGCAGCGTCGCCCGGCCGCGTCGCTCGTCCTCGTCGTCCTCGCGAGCGAACTGCTCGGCGGCCTCGGCAACCTCCTCTCGCTGTCCGGCGTCACGACGTGGTACCCCACGCTGACGAAACCGGCGTTCACTCCGCCGGGCTGGGTGTTCGGCCCGGTCTGGATCACCCTCTTTGCCCTGATGGGCGTCGCGGCGTGGCTCGTCTGGCGTGCTGGCCTCGACGACCGGACCGTCAGGATCGCCCTGGCGCTGTTCGCCGGCCAGTTCGCGTTCAACGTCGCGTGGTCCGGCGCGTTCTTCGGCCTGCGTTCGCCACTGCTCGGGCTGGTCGTCATCGCCGTCCTCTGGCTCACCATCGTCGCCACCGTGCTGGCCTTCGACCGGGTGGACCGCCGGGCGGCGCTGTTGCTGGTGCCCTATCTGCTGTGGGTGAGTTTCGCCGCACTATTGAACTACGAACTCTGGCGGTTGAACTGATGAACCCGACGCTCGCGACTGTCGCCGCAGGGTTCGGTGGTGGGGCAGCACTGGTCGCCTGGCGCGCCCGCGGCCGCGAAGGTCGTGCCCGGACGGTCGCCGCCGTCCTGCCGTTCCTCCCGGTCTCCATCGGGACCTGGTACCTCGCTATGGCGACCGGGTGGGCCCTCGACGCCGGTGACCGCGTGGTCCACTGGGGCCGCTTCGCCGACGGCGTCCTCACCATCCCGCTTCTCGTGTTCGTCCTCGCCCTGCTCGGCGACGCCGACCGCACGACGACGGCGACGGGGATGGCGCTCGGCGGGTACAGCATGGCCGCGACGCTGGTCGCGACACTGACCACGGGGACGACGAAACTCGCGTGGCTCGCCGTCGCCGTCGGCGCGTTCTGTGCACTCCTGTGGATCCTGTTCGGGCCCCTCTCGCGAGCCGCTCGGGACAGCGCCGCCGCGCCCGCGTTCGGGCGCGTCCGAAACGTCGTCGTCGCCCTGTTCCTGCTCTACCCGGTGGTCTGGGTGCTCGGAGCGCCGGGCTTCGCGCTCGCCCCGACCCTGCCGCTGTTGCCGGCACGGGTCGCCCTCGACGCGGCGCTGAAGATCGGCGTCCCGCTCCTCGTGCTGGCCTGGTTCCCACCTGCGGACGCCGACTGACGGACCCGGCGTTTCGACGCCTCGATCCGTACCGCTGCGACGAAGAGCCGAAGCCCAGCGTATCGACGACCGCTCGACACTCAGTCGTCCAGCGCCAGCGAGGCGAGCAGCGCCTCCAGCTGGATGCGCTCGTTGGCCCCCTCGGTGATCCGGTAGTCGGCCTCACCGATGCGGTCCAGCAGGGTGACGGCGGCCTCGTCGTCCAAGTCGAACTCCCAGACCGAGCGGTGGAGTTGGTCGATCACGTCGCCACCGGCGATGCCCTCATTGGTGAGGAGGTCGTCGAGCGTCGACCGCGCCGCCAGGAAGTCGCCGTCGAGCGCCTGCGTGACCATCTCGTGAATCTCCTCCGGACGCGCGGTCGAGGTGATGGCGTAGACGGCTTCTTCGTCGACCACGTCGCCGGTGACCGCGGCGGCCTGGAGCCCGTTGATCGCCCGGCGCATGTCGCCGTCGGCGGCGTAGATCAGCGCGTCGACCCCGTCGTCGGCCACCTCGATGTCCTCCTCTTCGGCGATGATTCGGATCTGCTCCTCGACGGCCTCGTCCGAGAGCGGGTTGAACCGGAAGACGGCACACCGGGACTGGATCGGGTCGATGATCTGACTGGAGTAGTTACAGGAGAGGATGAAGCGAACGTTGTTCGAGAACTCCTCCATCGTCCGGCGGAGTGCCGACTGGGCGTCGCTCGTGAGAGCGTCTGCCTCGTCGAGGAATATAATCCGATATTTCGCGCCGCCGAACGAGGAGCGGGCGAAGTTCTTGATCCGTTCACGGACCACGTCGATCCCGCGCTGGTCGGAGGCGTTGAGTTCGAGGAAGTGTTCCTGCCAGTCCTCGCCGTACAGTTCGCGGGCGATGGCGAGTGCCGCGGTGCTCTTCCCGATTCCGGCCTCCCCCGAGAACATGAGGTGGGGCAGGTCGTCCCTGGCGACGTAGCTCTGGAGGCGTTCGACGATGGTCTCCTGTCCGACGATCTCGTCGAGCGTCTGCGGGCGGTACTTCTCGATCCAGATCTCGTCCCGCCCGGCCCGCGACTCGGTGTCGGCCTCGCTCATACTCCGGGCAACGAGTGGGCTCGTCATAAACTGCCCGGGACCACTCCAGCTTCGATCCGCCCGGAACCGGCGGACCCGGCGGTGAGCGACACGCTCAAATCCAGTCAGGCTCTTCCCCCGGTATGGTCACGGTCGAAGTGGTCGGCGAGGGGACCCGCGAGATCGAACCCGAGACGCTCGGGGCCGATCCGACCTACGCGGACCTGGTGCGGGCCGTCGACTACAGCCCCCACGAGGTGTCCGTGCTGGTCGACGACCAACCGGTCCCCGAGGACCGCGCGGTCGACGCCGACCACGTTCGCGTCCTGCGACTGATCAAGGGCGGGTAGTTTTTGCGTGGGAGCGACTACTCCCTACCGATGGAGATCCGCGAGGCGACGGTCGAGGACCTTCCGGCCGTGCTGACCGTCTTCGACGGGGCCATACTGGCGACCAACGTCGACGCCGTCCGGCAGGCCATCGACCGGGGCGACCTGCTCGTAGCCGCGACCGGGGGGCGCGTTCTCGGGGCCTGTCTGCTGGACGGTGAAGTGATCGAGGCGGTCGCGGTCCGGCGCGCCCGCCGGGATCAGGGCATCGGCACGGCGCTGGTCGAGGCCGCGGCCGACCGTCGGGAGCGGCTCGTCGCCGAGTTCGATCCGCGGGTGCGACCGTTCTGGGCGTCGCTCGGGTTCGAGATCGACGCCGCCGACGAGCCGGACCGCTACCGGGGTGTCCGTGAATGAGTCGGGCCGCCAGGGGATGGACGCGTCAGAGGCCCCGCTCGACGGTGTCGTCCGGCCGAGAGTCCAGCTCGACGTATCGACGCTCTCGGTCCAGTGCCGCTCCCAACCGGATCGACGAGTGGAGTTCCCGGATCCAACAGGCTCGTCGATGAGGTGACCGAGGTGTCGTTCCGCGCTCGCGCTGGCCGCCATAGCGAGCAATATTATCAGTCGTTTGCGTAGCTCCGTGGGCGCAAAATGCGAGCAGGGCGGTCTCAGTCGCCGAATTTACGGGTTCGATACCAGATTCAGACGAGGGGTTCGACGAGGTCTCGGCCGGCCGACAGGAGTTCCGTGACCCGCGCGTCGCCCGTCGCCTCCGCGTACACCCGGAGCTTTGGCTCGGTACCACTGGGCCGGACCAGCAGCCAGGACCCGTCGGCGAGGAAGATCTTGAACCCGTCCACGTCGTTGACGCGCTCGACGGTGGCCCCGGCGATCTCGTCGGGCAGTGCCCCGTCCAGGTCCGCGATAACCCCGGCCTTGCGCTCGTCGGGGCAGTCGACGCTGATCCGATCCTGGTGGACTTCCCCGTGTTCGTCCTCCAGGGCCGATACGCGCTCGTCCAGTGGGCCCTCGACGGCCGCGGCCGCCGTCAGCAGGGCCAGTGTCACGCCGTCCTTGTTCCGGAGGTGCCCCCGGACCCCGAACCCGCCGCTCTCCTCACCGCCCATCAGGGCGTCGGTCTCTGCCATCGCTTCGGCGACGTGTTTGAACCCGACCGGCGTCTCGGCGACGGTCTCGCCGTGGGCCTCGGCGACGCGGTCGACGATGGCGCTGGTCGAGACCGTCCGGACCGCCGCCCCCGACGCGGATTCGAGCAGGTAGTCGTACACCGCGGCGAAGAACAGTGAGGGATCCAGCAAGCCCCGCTCGGGCGTGACGACGCCGATCCGGTCGGCGTCGCCGTCGTTGGCGATCCCCAGGTCGGCCGGGCCGGACTGGACGCGCTCGATCAGGCCACCGAGCTTCTCGGCGCTCGGTTCGGGTGACTCGCCGCCGAACTCGGGGTCGGTCCCACAGCGCAGGCGCTCGACCTCGGCACCGGCGGCGTCGAGCAGGCGGTCGGTCACGTCGCGGCCGCTCCCGTGCATCGCGTCGTAGGCGACGGTCAGTCCGTCCAGATCGGCGTCGACGACCGAGAGCGCGTGGTCGACGTACGGGCCGACGAAGTCGACTTCCTCGACAGTACCCTGTTCGTCCTCCGGGAGCGGTTCGGGTTCGGCCAGGTTGGCCTCGATGCGGTCGGTCACGTCCGCGGGGGCCGGTGAGCCGTCCGCAGGGATGAACTTCACGCCGTTGTACTCGGGCGGGTTGTGCGAGGCCGTTACCACGAGCGCGCCGGCCAGGTCCCGGTCCCGGACGGTCCAGGCTGTGACCGGGGTCGGACAGTCCCGCTCGGGGAGCAAGACGTCGAACCCGTTGGCACAGAGGACGCGCGCGAGTTCTTCCGCGAAGCCCCGCGAGTGCTCACGAGCGTCGTAGCCAACCGCGACGGTGTCACTCGTCCTCTCGTCGTCCCGCAATACCGAGGCGACGCCCTGTCCCACCATCCGGACGCGCCGGTCGGTGAACGTTTCCAGGGTGGCCCGCCACCCGTCGGTGCCGAACGAAATCTGGTCCATACGCTCTCTCGCTCGTGGCCTTGGAAAAAGTCACGGTTGCTGACAATCCTGTGGGGGTTCCACGTCGCCGGCGCTCACCCCTCGATCAGTCGCTCCTTCTCGGCCCGGGCGTACTGTTTGATCTCGTACTCGCGGGACATGGCGGCCGATTTCGAGTCGAAGGACTCGACGTGGACGAGTTCGACCGGCGTGCGTCCGCGGGTGTACTTGGCTCCCTCGCCGGCGTCGTGTTCGGCGACCCGGCGCTGTACGTCGGTCGTGTAGCCCGTATAGAGCGTATCGTCGGCACAGCGCAACACGTAGACGTAGTGGTCCGGCACGTCCGCACGGAGGACGCACTCGGCGGTGAGTGTTACGACACGAAAGGGCAGTGTCGCCCGGCCCGCTGCCGGAGCAGTGCCGTCGAAATGGGCTTCGCGTGGTGTCTAGACCACGATTCGGGTGGCCACAGTGGCCGTCACGCTTTGTGAGCGCGCTCGCGTGCCACCTCGGCGATGCCAGCGTTCGCCGAGCAACTCGGGCAGGCGTGAACCTCGCCGTACTCGTCCGCGAAGACCCGAGCGAACTGGTCGGACACGTGCGCGCCGCAGTGATTACAGTCTGGCATTCGTCACTGCCGGCAGCGACCGACTGCCGACACCGTACATAAGGGGCGCGTGTACATATCCTCCATACCGGACCAGTAAGGTATCCTCGCGGGGCGGTGCCCTCTCCCGGTTTCGGCTTCTCACTCCGCGCGAGCGGCGTCGACGGCGCGGGCGATCAGCGCGGCCTGTGCGCCCGCGGTGAAGCCGGCGTCGACGTTGACGGCGGTCAGGGCGGTACAGGACTGGAGCATCCCGTCGAGTGCGGCTTCGCCCTCGCCGGCGTGGCCGTACCCCGCCGACACCGGGAGGCCGATGACTGGCGTGTCGACGAGGCCGGCGACGACCGTCGGGAGCGCCCCCTCGCGGCCGGCGGCGACGATCAACACGTCGAGGTCCCGGAGCGCGGGCAACTGGTCGAGCAGGCGGACGATGCTGGCCACGCCGACATCGTCGACGCGCTCGACCTGTGCGCCCATCTCTCGGGCGAGGACAGCCGCCTCCCCGGCGGGCTCGGCGTCGGACGTACCGGCGGTGACGACGCCGACGGTCGCGTCCAGCTGTGGGCGCTCGAACGCGTCGGTGTGGGCTACCAGCACGCGGGCGCGCTCGTGGTAGGTGTCGTCGGCCTCGAAGGCGTCCAGGCGCTCTCTGACCGTGGCCAGCGCCTCGGCGTCCAGTCGCGTCACGATAGCCCGGCCAGTCGTCTCGACGGCCGTCGCCGCCAGGTCGGCCACTTCGGCGGGCGTCTTCCCGTCGGCCAGGATCGCCTCGGGCACGCCCGCCCGTGTCTCCCGGGCGGCGTCGAACCGTCCGGCCTCGCCGGTGGCGTACCCGGCGAGTTCCGCCTCTGCCTCGGCGGGACTCACGTCGCCCGCCGCGACCGCTTCGAGCAACTCACGCATACATTCCCTCCACACTCGACTCACTCTTACCCATCGACTTGACTACAGACGGTAGGAAAAATGACATATATTCTTTTAGACCAAAGCGCGCGCGAGCGACCGGCTAACGGGTGTACACGACCAGTTCGCCGGTTCGAATGGGGCCGACACAGGGGTTCCGTTAAATACCGGCCAGTGGCTTTATAAATAGAGAACCGCGAAACCGGCTCAGACCCCCGTGAATACCGGCGAGAAACCGCACAAACGGGAAAGTATTTAAACCACCCTCTGGAAAGGCGGCGTGTATGGCAGACCTGATCGTCAAAGCCGCCGTGAAGGAAGCGCTCGATGACATGAACGTCGCATCTGACTTCTACGACGCACTCGACGAGGAAGTCGAAGAACTGCTCGAGGACGCCGCGCGTCGTGCCGAAGAGAACGACCGCAAGACCGTCCAGCCCCGCGACCTGTAGGCTGGGGATTTCATTCGTTTTTTCACCGGGTACCACGGCCGGTAGCCGAGGCTCTACTGCTCCCGGACCGTCGCGTCCTCGTCGCTCCCGACGTAGATGGCGTCGGCCAGGCCGACGAACAGTCCGTGTTCGAGGACGCCCGGCAGTGCCGAGAGATCGGTCGCAAGCCCCGCGGGGTCGTCGATTGCCTCGAAGTCACAGTCCAGTACGAGGTTCCCGTTGTCGGTGACGACCGGGCCGTCCTTCCGTTCGGCGGCCCGCAGTTCGGGGTCTCCCCCCAGGTCCCGGATGCTCGCGGCGACCGGTTCGCGGGCGTCGGGGAGGACTTCGACTGGAACCGGGGCCGACAGTCGGTCGGCGAGCTTGGATTCGTCGGCGACCACGAGAAAGCGGTCGGCCGCGGCGTCGACCAGTTTCTCCCGGGCGTGGGCCGCCCCGCCGCCCTTGATCAGGTCGCCGTCGGCCACCTGGTCGGCCCCGTCGATGGCGACATCGGGGGTCGCGTCGTCGAGCGTCGTCAGTGGAATCCCGACCTCGCGGGCGAGCTCCCGGGACTGGTAGGAGGTCGCGATACCCTCGACGTCGAGGCCGGAATCGACCGTCCGGCCGAGCGCCCGGATGGCGTGGGCTGCGGTGCTGCCGGTCCCCAGTCCCACGACCTGTCCGTCGTCGACGGCGTCGGCGGCGGCCTCGCCGGCCCGTCGCTTCGCCTCGTCGCTCCCGCCGCGTTTCATGCCCGGAGGGACCGCACCCGCGAACAAAAAGCCGTGGGATCGCCCGACCAGGAGGCGGATACTTTTAGGGGTCACACCCGTCGCCTCGCGTATGTTCGGAACCAGCGGCATCAGGGGCCCGGTGGGCGAGACGGTGACCGCGGACCTGGCGCTCTCGGTCGGGCGCGCCCTCGGCGCCGACACCGAGCGGGTCGTCGTCGGCCGGGACCCCCGCGAGAGCGGTGCGTTGCTCACCGACGCCCTGGCCGCCGGCCTGCGCGAGTCGGGGACGGACGTGCTGGACCTGGGACTGGCGGCCACGCCGACCGTCGCCCGCGCCGTGGCGTGGGCGGACGCCGACGCCGGCGTCTCGATCACCGCTTCGCACAACCCGCCCGAAGACAACGGCATCAAACTCTGGCAGGCGAGCGGCCAGGCCTTCGACGCCGAGCGCCGCGGGACCATCAGCCAGCGCGTCCGCGAGGACGCCGCCGACCTCCGAGACTGGGACAGCCTCGGGAACCGCCAGGACGCCGATGCCCGCGAGCGCCACGTCCGAGAACTCGTCGCGGCTGTCGACATCGACGCCCCGCCCTCCGTCATCGTCGACGTGGGCAACGGGGCCGGCGGCGTCACCGTCGACGCCCTCCAGGAACTCGGCTGTACTGTGGAGACGCTGAACGCCCAGCCCGACGGGTCGTTCCCGGGTCGGCCCAGTGAACCGACCGCCGAGAATTGCCAGTCCCTGGCGACGCTGGTCGCCGAGACCGACGCCGACCTCGGGATCGCCCACGACGGGGACGCCGACCGGATGCGCGCCGTCGCGGGGGACGGCACCTACCTCTCGGGGGACGTGACGCTCGCTCTGTTCGCCCGGGCGGCCGCCGAGGCGGGCCAGCGGATCGCCGCGCCCGTCGACACCAGCCTCGCGGTCGCGGACCACCTCGCCGAGATCGACGTGGCCGTCGAGCGGACGAAGGTCGGCGACGTGTACGTGGCCGAGCGCGTCGCGGCGGACGGCGTGGCCTTCGGCGGCGAGCCAAGCGGCGCGTGGATCTGGCCCGACGCGACGCTGTGTCCCGACGGGCCGCTGGCGGCGTGTCGGCTGGTCGAACTCGCCGCCGAGCGCCCGCTGGCCGAACGGGCGGCCGAGATCGACACCTACCCGATCCATCGCGACAGCGTCGCTGTCGAGGACAAGACCGCCGTCATGGACCGGGTGCGGGAACTGGTGGCCGACCGGTACGACGCCGTCGAGACGATGGACGGGGTGCGGGTCGACCTGGGCGACGGCTGGTTCCTCCTGCGGGCCAGCGGGACCCAGCCGCTGGTCCGGATCACGGCCGAGGCACGCGAGGCTGGGCGGGCCGAATCGATCTTCGCCGACGCTCGGGACCTGCTGGAAACCGCGAGAAGCTGAGGGGTGGTTCCGGGCGGCGGGCCGTACCGTCCCGCCGGGGGTGGTTATCCGCGCCGCGTCGACCGCGCTTTCCGGACGTCAGCGCCGTCGCGAATCTTGTCCTCACACTGTGGACAGACCCGTGGTGCTTGGATGCCGTTCGGTGTGAAGACACGTGCATACGCGGCAGTGACAAAAGCGCCGCAGTTCTGACATTCCGGCATACATTCGGTGCATAGGATGGTGTTGTCTTAACTTTGGGTGGTGCCTGTGACACTCTCTCATGCTGCTGAACCGTTCGGACACCTCCAGAGACGGCGAGTCCGGTCGGTACCGAAACGGTTTGCCGATACGTTCCCGCCCGACACTGCTGATCGCGGCCACCGACCGTCGGGCGCGACGCTCCGGATACCCGTCAGGAACGTGCCCGGACGTCACCGCCGACACAGCCTTTTGCCGGTCCCGGTCGTACGCCACGCTATGGCACGTACTGCCGTGATCGCCGGCGTCGGCCCCGGGCTCGGCGAGTCGATCGCCCGCCGGTTCGCCGCCGAGGGCTGTCGCGTCGGCCTGTTCGCCCGCTCGGAATCGTACCTCGACGACCTCGCCGCCGAACTGGACGAGACCGCCGGCGCGGGACTGGCGGTCCCGACGGACCTCACCGACCCGGCGGCGATTGCCGACGGTTTCGCGGCCGTCCGCGAAGCGTTCGGTCCCGTCGACGTCCTCGTCAACCACGCCAGTGCCGCCTCGTGGGACGGGCTCACCGACATCTCGGCCGAATCGCTCGACCGCGCGCTCGCCGTCGGGCCGAAGGCCGCGCTCCACTGCTCGCAGGAGGCCGTCCCGGACATGCTGGACGGCGACGGCGGGACGGTGATCTTCACCGGGGCGACCACCTCTGTCCGGGGCCGAGAGGGCGCAGTCGGGTTCTCCGCCGCGAAGTTCGCCTGTCGCGGCATGGCCGAGTCCATGGCCCGCGAACTCGGGCCCGAGGGGATCCACGTCGCCCACGTCGTCCTCGACGGGATGATCCGGCCCCCCGACGCCGAGGTCGAGAACGACGCGGACTCCCTCGACCCCGACGCCATCGCCGACAGCTACTGGCACCTGGTCGAACAGGACGAGTCGGCGTGGACGCTGGAACTGGACCTGCGCCCCCACGTCGAGGCGTTCTAGAGCGTGACCCTGACGTCTAGCTCCCGGTCGCAGGACGCCTCGAAGGCGGTGTCGGGACGCTCGTCCCGGTCGCTGTACCGGACCAGCGTCGCCGCGTCGAGTTCGGCGGGGACCTCGAAACTGAGGACGCCCGACCGGGTCTCCGCCGGCGAGAGGGTGAACCCGGTGTCGAAGGTCGCGTCGAGCGTTCGGAGCGGTGGCTCCAGATACCACTGCGCGTCACAGAGGTGCGCTCGCAGCCCGAACAGCCCGAACGGGGCGACCCTGACTTCTCGGTCGACGGCCGGCGTCAGTTCCAGCCGAAAGACGACGTAGACGTTGCCGCGAGTGGGAGTGTACGAGACGAACTCCGAGTCCTGCGGCGACATCGACGACTGTGTGCGGGCGTTCCAGCGCACCGAGAGGATCGTCTCCGCGTCGGCCGACCCGTCCACGGCCGTCGGGATCGGGTCGGCGCTCCCGGCGCTGGCTTCCACGACACAGCCCGCCGGAACCGGTTCCGCGGGACACCCGTCGGTGTCGCCGGCGCCAGCCCCCTCGGTCGCGGTGCCGCCGGTCGTGGCCGTCCCGCCCGTTCCGTCGTCGCGTGCGCCACAGCCCGCGAGTCCCGCGGCCAGCGCCAGCGCGCCGGTCCGGAGGGCCCGTCGTCGCGACAGTTCCATTAGACGATCCGGCGTCCACGACCGGAATAACCTCTCGGGTCGTGTCGGCGGGTCGAGCCCCGGCCGGTCCCGCTCACCGGTTGCGGCCGAGTTCTTCGTGGCTGGTCACCCAGTCCGAAGCCGAGATGGCCGAGGCCAGCGACAACTCCCCCGCGAGGACGACGCCGGCGGCGATCTCGGCGAACTTGTTGACGTTGCCCGCGCCGTCACAGTCCAGCAGCTGCAGGGCCTCGTTCTGGGTCGGCAGGCCCGTCCCGCCCCCGTAGGTCGCGACGATGAGCGAGGGAATCGTCACCGAGACGTGGACCGAATTGTCCTCGAGCAGGGTGCCGTTGACCAGCGCGGCGGAGGATTCGGCGACGTTGGCCTCGTCCTGCCCGGTGGCGACGAACAGCGCCGCCAGCCCGTTTGCCGGGTGTGCGCCGTTCGTGTTCGCTCCCGCCAGCATCGACCCGAGGTTGGCGACCTCGCCGTGGTGGACGAGACTCTCCGGGTCGGCCCCAAGGTGGTGCGTGAACACCTCCTCCGGGATGGTGGCCTCGGCGGTCACCCGCTTGCCGCGGGTCATCATGTCGTTGACCTGGGAGTGTTTCTTGTCGGTGGCGAAGTTCCCCTCCAGATAGAAGTTCTCGACGTAGCCGGGGAACTCACTGAGGATCCAGTTGCAGGCCGCGAAGGTGGCCTTCCCGACCATGTTCTGGCCGGCGGCGTCGCCGGTCCTGAAGTCGAAGCGGAGGAAGGCGAGGTTGTTCGTGAGGTAGTCCTCGATCTCGACGAGTTCCGCGACACTCGAGGTCCCCTCGGCTTTCGCCTTGACCGTGTCGTAGTGGTCGAACACCCAGTCGCGGAAGTCCCGGGCGGTGCGGGCGTCCTCGAAGACGAAGACCGGTGCGCGGTTCATCCGGTCGTCGACGACGGTAGCCTTCACGCCGCCGGCCAGGTTGAGCGCCTTCATCCCGCGGCTGTAAGAGGCCACGAGCGTCCCCTCGGTCGTGGCAAGCGGGATGGGGTACTCGCCGTCGGCGTGCTCGCCGTTCACTTTCAGTGGTCCCGCGAGCCCCATCGGCATCTGGGCGACGCCGACGAAGTTCTCGATGTTGCCCTCGAGTTCCTGGGGATCGACGGAGTAACTGCTGATGTGGTCCAGTTCCGTATCGGTCCGTTCGGCGAGGTACTCGTGGCGTTCTTCGATGGCCTCGGTGCTGTAGTTGTCGACCTCGTCCCGCGGGACGCTTGGCACCGTCTCCTCGTCCCGGATAGTGTCGGTGACCGACAGCGACAGCGACCCGAAGGGGTGAGCCACGAAGTCGATCTCGATGTCGTGGTCGCCGGTCGGGAGGTCGAGTCCGGCGACGGTGACGTACACCGTCCGCCCGACCGGGAACCCCAGCGGCTCGTCCTCGTCGACCTCGGTGAGCGCGTAGGTCTCGCCCTCCGAGGTTTCGAGGGTCACGTCGCTGGGCATGACCTCGTCGCCGTTGATCTCCAGCCGTTCGAGGCCCCCGAACTCCGCGTCCTGCAGCCTGTTTTTCACCTCGAAGCGCACCCCGTCGTCGGTGTTCGTCAGACTCCCGTACGTGTACAGGCGCTTCAACACCTTCTCGGGCACGTCGAGCGAGACGACGCCGTTCCCGCCGACGAGGTTCGCGTAGAGCCTGTTCAGTATGCCGCTGTCTGGCTTCGGGACGACCATTGCATCTATTTCTTCCCAAAAAATAGGATTAAAATTTTCCATCTACAGCAAGAATACCCGAAGATATAGCATCTAGGATTAAAATACCCGAACAGTTCCGGTTGCCCATCACTGTGCAGTGTGGTCGCGGTTCAGCGGGAATCGAGCGGTCGCGTGGACGGCTGTCAGGTCTCTAGTCGGTCCAGCACGGCGTCGGCGTCGTAGTTCAGCGTCAACTCACGCGAGCGGCCGCGGCCGTCGACATCGGTGTAGGTGGCGTCGATGATTCCGAGTCGGTCGAGTTTGTTGATGATCTCGGAATAGCGGGTGTAGCCCAGGTCGGTCTGCTCGTGGAAGGTCTCGTAGACTTCGCCGGCCTGCTCGCCGGAGTGTTCGGCGATCACCGCGACGAGGGCCGCCTCGCTGTCCGAGAGCCCACGGAGCGCCCGCGAGAGGTGGACGAATTTCGACTTGTCGTAGGCTTCCTCCACGTCGTCGACGCTGACCTCCTTGGCGGCGCGCATCTCGGCGTTGAGGCCGGCCCGCCGGAGCAGGTCGATCCCGACCCGCAGGTCGCCGTTGGACTCGGCGGTGAGTTCGGCCACCCGATCCAGCACCGTCGGCGAGATCACGCCGTCGTGAAAGCCCCGGTCGACGCGCTCTTGCAGGATGTCGACGATCTCGCCCTCGTCGTACTTGGGAAAGTACACCTCCTCGGGGCGAAACACCGACTGGACGCGGCCGTCGAGTTCCTCGATCACGTCGAGATCGAGGTCCGAGGAGATACAGATGACGCCGATCTTCGCGCCGGCGTGTTCCTCGTGGGCGCGAAGCAGGGAATAGAGCGTGTCGGAGGCCTCGTTCTCGTAAAAGAGGTAGTTCACGTCGTCCAGCGCGACGACGAGGACCTCCTCGTCGTCGACCAGCCGGTCGGTCACCTGCTCGAACAGCCGCTTGAAGGAGATGCCCGAGGAAGGTGGCTCGTAGTCGAAGATACCCTCGAACAGTCTGGAAAAGACCGAATAGCGGGTCCCGTTGACCTGGCAGTTGACCCGGACCGCCCGTACGTCGGCGGTCTCGGCGCGTAACTCCGTGAACAGCTTCTGGATGGCCGTCGTCTTGCCCGTGCCGGGCGGGCCGCGGGCGATGACGTTCAGCGGCCGCGAGCCCCGGACTGCCGGCCGGAGCGCGTACTTCAGGCTCTCCATCTGGGAGGTCCGGTGGTGGAACGTCTCGGGCAGGTAGTCGATCTCGAAGACGTGTTCGTTCCGGAACACCGACTCGTCCCACGAGAGCATCCCCTCCTCGGGGTCGTCGGTCATCACTTTCACCACGCTCCCCACAGGACTTAATTGTTCGCCAGCGCTCAGACCTCGGCGACCGGCAACTCGACGACGAACACGGCTCCGGACTCGCCGTCGGCCCGGTCCTCGACCCACACGTCGCCGCCGTAGCCCTCGACGAGGCTGTAGACTAGATAGAGGCCAATCCCCGACCCCGGACTGTCCAGCCCCTTCTCGCCCTTGCCGAAAATCGTCTCTTTCTGTGCGTCGGGGACGCCCGGTCCGTCGTCGGTCACCCGGACGCGGACCACGTCGTCGTCGCGTTCGGCCGCGACCGACACCGTCGGTGACGGCCCGTCGTTGTGCTGGACCGCGTTGTTCAGCAGGTTCCGGAACACCGACGGGAGCATCCCGTCGGCCGCGACCCGGGTGTCGGGTACCTCGCCCTCGATCTCGAAGGTCGCGTTCGGGTAGGACTCGCGGTGCTTTTCCAGTTCCGTCTCCAGCGCGTCGGTGAGGTCGGTCGGCTCCGGTTCGATCTCTCCGTCGCCGACCACGACGTCGACGTGATCGCGGGCGATCTCGGTGAGTTCCACGACGTGTTCGCTGGCCCGTTCGATCCGGTCGAGTGCATCCGCGCCGTCCTCGCCGACGTGGGCTTCCAGGGCTTCCAGCCACGCCAGCACCACGGTCATGTCGTTGCGGATGTCGTGGCGCACGACACGGTTGAGGACTTCGAGCTGTTCGGTCCGCTCGGCCAGCTGGCGCTCCCGTTCGACCCGGTCGGAGACGTCCCGCACCGTCGCGACTACCTTCCGCAACTCGCCGTCGAATCGGACCGCAGAGAGTCTGATGTCGATCACGTCGAGGATGCCCGTCGGCGACTCGATGTCGATCTGTGTTCGCTCGTCGCCGCCCTCGACGAACGCCTCGAAGGCCCGCTCGAACTCCGCGACCGGTTCCTCGCCAGCTATCCCTTCCTCGGCGAAGACGCGCACCGTGTTCCCGATCCAGCGTTCCCGGTCGATGCCGGTCACTTCGGCGATCCGCGGATTGACGTACTCGATGATCCCATCAGTGTCGAAGACGTACACGCCGTCGCTCACGTTCTCGACGATGGTCTCGTAGAGCGTGACCTCTCGCTCCGAGTCCTTGCGGTCCGAGATATCTCTGACCCTGGCACAGATGGTTTCGTTCCCGTTCGACTCGATGACCGAGAGGGCGACTTCCGTCCAAAAGGGCGTGCCGTCGCTGTGCTGGCTGTACCACTCGATCGTCGTCGGCCCTTCCTCGCGTGCCCGAGCGACGAGTTCGTCGGGACCCGTCGGCCACTCCCAGCCGTCGGCCGTCACGTCAGACAGCGTCACCTCGTCCAGTTCCGTCTCGTCGTAGCCCACCAGTTCGCAGTACCGTTCGTTGGCGTCGAGAACCGCCCCCGTATCGGGATCGAAGACGACGAGCGCGTCGGCGGCGTGCTCGAAGAGCGACCGGTAATCTACCTCCCCAGTCATTCTTGCCACCTATGTCGATCCCGCACATCATGCTTTTGCCCTGCTCGGACACGGTACTGAAACCTGTCCGCGCCGGTGCGCCGACACGCCGCCCGTCCCTGCCCGGCGACTACTGCTCGGTCAAAAAACAGTGCTGCCGAGTCGGCACTGAGTGGACCACCATTGGTAAAGAGTTAACAGCACGACACTGGAACGATCGCGGTACGTAGCACGTCCGGGGGGACGTGGGGGACCAATGCACTGGGTACTCGTCGTTTCGACCGTCGGAATCGGCATTGCACTGCGTGCGCTCGCTCGCGTCCGGGCGATCACGACCGGCCGAGCGACTGCACTGGGCGTCGCCGTCCCGCTGTTCGTCGGGCCGGCGAGCGCGAGCGCGGCCGATCAAGTGGGCTCGGTCGCGTGCCAACTCGGCATCGGCGACCTCGTCACGTTCGCCATCGCCGCCCTCGCCGTGTTCCACGTCGTAAAAGGCGCGATCACCGCGACGGTCGCGTTCGACAAACTCGGCTCCCCTCGCGCCGATCGACAGCGCCAGGGCCGCCGCGCCATGGTCGGTGCGCTCCAGGCCACCGCCGGCGCCGTCTTCCCCGTCGTCGTCGGCGCCATCTTCACCGTCGTCTTGGACTTCGAACTCGGCGCGTGTATCCATCTCCTCTGATCGGTTCCGGGGTCTCGCACCGGAAGACTCGCCCCTCTCGTCTTCCGAGTGCTCACGAGCGCGACGCTCTCGTGGCATACCGAAACCCTCCGGTTTTCGTGGACTCCCGTTCGCTCCGCTCCCGGGAATCCTGCCCGACCCCGCTGCTCGCAGGTCGTGCCTCCCCGCTCGCAGTTTCCGGGGTCTCGCTCCGCTCGTCCTCCCTGCTCACGGCTCCCTGCGGTCGCCGTTCGTATTTTCGGAGGCTCTCACTCCGTTCGAGCCTCCCTATTCGAACTTCGCCAACAATCTCCGATAGAACGCCTTCGACTGCTCGTCCCCGTCCTCGGCTAATTTCTCCACGATCAACTCCGGCGTCGAGCGAGCAAGCTCGCCCTTGACCGGCGACCGGTTCACCCGAAGCTCCCCGTCTTCGAGCCCGACGGCCTGAATCCCGTCGACCTGCACGTCGAAGTCTGCGGCCGCCCGAATCTCCCGGGCCAGATGGGAGACGAACACCGCCGTCGCGCCCCGCTCGTCCAGCGCTTCGAGGATACCCGCCATGATCTTGGCGCTCGCACCCGGCTCCGTGATCGACTCGAGTTCGTCCACCAGCACGAGTTTCCGCGCCGATGCGGCCGTCTCGTCGTCCTCGTCGCCCACGCCGGTCACCAGACCGCCGAACTCTCGCAGCGTGGACTCGAAGGCCCCTGCGTCGAGGGTGCCCTGGGTCTTTGCGTGGTAGTGCAGTTCGGCGAGTCGCTCGACACGTGCCTCCGCCGCCGGCACTGGCAACCCCATGTGCGCGAGGAGGACCATCAGTGCAACGAGATCCAGCGTCGAGGTCTTCCCACCGCTGTTGACGCCGGACAACAGCGTCACGCCGTCCACACCGTAATCCACCGGCTCGACGGCCTCGAAGGGCACGTCCAGCAACGGCGAGCGCCCGCCCTCGATCTCGAAGCCGGGGTCGGCCGAGAGCGTCGGCATCGTGCAGTCGAAATCGCGGGCGAACCGCGCGATAGCTAGCTCCACGTCCAGATCCAGCGCGGCGTCGACCAGTTCCTCGGCGGCCGGGCGCGCGTCGGACAGTTCGCCCGCCAGCTCCCGCTTGCGCCGGGTCGCCCGCCGGTCCCGGGCCGCAGTCAACTCCTCGCGGAGCCGGGAGACCACGGACTCGTCGCGCTCGACCGGGAACGTGGGTTCGTCCGGGAACGTCTGGCGAGCGATGCGCTCGGTGTCGCGCAACTGGAGTGCGTCCACGAGGTGGTCGCGGGCGGCCGCCACGGCGTCGGCGTATTCGTCGGCCAGTTCCCGGCCCAGGAGCGAGTCCACGCCCGCGCCGCGTTCGACCAGCGTGAGCAGGTCCGCGCCCTCGATGGTCACGTCCCGCTCCTCGATGGCCTCCCGAAGCCGGTCGTTGGCGACGGACTCGGCGGTCGAGACCGCGGCGTCGAGGTCGTCGACGGCCGTCGTCAGCCGGTCGAGTTCCTCGTCGCCCCGGACCTGCCCGTCGTCGTCGAGCTGGTCGAGGGCGTCCGCCAGCGCGTCCAGATCGCAGTCGACCTCGATATCGGCCTGCTGAGCGACCGTGGCGGCCGCTCGCAGGCTGTCGCGGTTGCGCGCGAAGAAGGTCAGGACGCGCTCGGGGACGACCTCGGCCGGGTTCTCCAGCGCCGACGGCTCGACGCGTACGTCGCCGTCGACCTCGACGCCCGTGAAGTCCTCGTCGAGCGCGATCACGGTGGCGTAGCCCCGCGCGAGTTCCGACAGCTTCCGGGCGTCGTCGACGAGTTCGACGCTGACCTCCGGGATCGCCTCCTGTGCCCGGGCGTAGGTCTCGGCGTCACCAGTCGCCAGACAGCGGTCGCGGATCCGCACGTCACCGGGCGCGTCCAGCGGTTCCACACCCGCGAGTGCGTCCCGGACCGCGGGGTCGGGGTCGCGGTCCATCGCCGCCGTCGCGAACGCCCGGACCTCCTCGATCCGGGACTCGGTGGCGCTGGGGTAGATCGTCTCCAGTCGCCGGGCGGCGTAGTCGGTGACTGTCCGCGCCTGGAGCAAAGAGAGCGCCTCGCGGTAGAGTTCGCTGGCGCGGTCGGTCCCGAGGAAGCCGCCGGGATCGTCGTGGTCGCGCCTGATCGCGCCGCGAGCGATCCGTGCCGCTCGGCCCTCGCTGATGCCGGGTGCGCGGGCGATGGCGGCCACGTCCCCCTCTCGGAGCGCACGCTCGGGATCGTCGAGTTCGGCCAGTCGCTCGGCCGTCTTCGCGCCGACCCCGGGAATCGCTTCCAGGTCCATCGACCCGTCCTACCGAACCCGAGGGCAAAAGCGTTCCCGGGTCAGCACGACAGCGGCGCGCTCAGGACCCGGACCCGTTCGAGCCGAGATCGAAGCCGTCGGATTCGTCGTCCAGGTCCGCGGCCGCTCCCCCGTCGTCATCGCCGGCCGCTTCCGTGGCCGACTCGACCGCGTCGTCGACGTGGTCCAGGACGTCGTCTTCGGTCTCGTCGGTCGAACTCCCGTCCGCCTCGTCCGGGCCGTCACCGGCCACCGCCGTCGCCCGCGGAATCTCCGCCGTCAGTCGGGATTCCGCCGTGTCCGAACCCGCCCGCTCGGTGTCGTCGCCGGGCGCCGAGGCAACGGCGTCGGTTCCGTCCGTGCCTTCGACCCGCTCGTCCGGTTCGGCGTCGGCCGACTCGGCTCGGTCCCCGTCCACGACCGGCTCGGTCCCGTCGCTGTCGTCCGCTGCCCCGGCGGTCCCGGCGGAGTCGTCGGTATCGTCGTTCTCGGCGTCGGGACCTCCGGTCTCCGCCGTGTCGGCCGGGGCTGCGACGGCACCGTCGGTATCCCCGTTCTCGCTCGCGTCGGCCGCCGTCGGCTCCCCGTCGGCGTCGCCAGTGTCGGAATCGGCGCTGGCAGTCCCGTTGGCACCGGATTCGCTCCGCGCCACGTCCGACACGTGGTCGGGGACGACGGCCTCGGCGTCGACCGCGGGGAGAGCCGCGCCGATCCGTCGGTAGGCGTCGGCGGCCGCGTCGTCGGGTGCGACGGCCGTGATCGGGCCCCCGGTCGTGTGGTGCGGGACGACCCCCAGCAGGCCGCTGTCCAGTTCGCTTGCGGCCTCTCTCGCTCGTCGCCCCTCGCCGTGGGTCACGACGGCACCGAGCAGGTCCGCACCCACGTCGGCGGCGAGTTGCCCCGTCTTTTCCATGTCCTCGACGGCGTTCGGTTCGGGCGTCGTCACCAGCACGACGCCGTCGACCGCCTGATACGTCATGACTCCCTCGTTCTGCAGGCCCGGAGCCGTATCGACCAGCACCACGTCGTAGGCGATGCCGAGCAGATTGAACACCTTCCGGAGTCGTGCCGGGTCCGCGTCGGCGAACGACGCCAGATCCCGGTCGCCCGGAACCACCGCGAGACCGCCCGGTCCGTCGACGACGGCCTCCCGAACCGCCGTGTCTTCGGCCAGCACGCTGTGGAGCCCTCGCTCGTGGTCGACGTGTAGCTGCCGGCCCACGTCGGGCATCGCCAGATCCGCGTCGACGACGACCACCTCGTAGCCGGCCTGTCCCAGTACGACGCCGAGGTTGATCGCCGTCGTCGTCTTGCCGACGCCTCCCTTGCCGCCGGCGATCGCGTAGACACCGTCCCCCATCGTTCGTTTCACGCCCCTCTCAACTGATATAATCGGTGCCGTTAGTTGCCGGCAATTTAAGTCATCCCGTCGGTATCGGACGCGAGACAACGGGCTTTTGCGCCACGACGGCGAAGCGGGGCCATGGCAGCCGAGGACACCAGTGTCGACGCGGACGCGGTCTCGGACAGGATCGCGGCCGTCCGCGACGACCTGGCCGAGATGGACGGCGTGTTGATCGCCTTCTCCGGTGGCGTCGATTCCAGCGTCGTCGCCGCCCTGGCCCACGACGCCCTGGGCGAGGACGCCGTCGCCTGCACAGCCAAAAGCGAGACCCTCCCCGCCGAGGAACTGGACGACGCCCACCGGGTGACCGACGAGATCGGCATCCGCCACGAGATCGTCGAGTTCTCGGAACTCGAAAGCGACGAGTTCGTCGCCAACGGCGAGGACCGCTGTTATCACTGCCGGTCGATGCGCCTCTCGGCGATGTACGACCGCGCCCGCGAACTCGACATCGGCGTCGTCTGTGACGGCACGAACGCCTCCGACACCGGCGAGGGGCATCGTCCGGGCCTCCGGGCCGTCGAGGAACTCGACGCCTACTCCCCGTTGCTGGAACACGGCATCACCAAGCCCGAAGTCCGGGAGATCGCCCGCCAGTACGACCTCTCGGTCGCCGACAAGCCCTCGATGGCCTGTCTCTCCTCGCGTATTCCCACGGGCCTGGAAGTCACCGAGGACCGCCTCTCGCGCATCGAGAAGGCCGAACGCCTCCTCCGGACCTGGGGCTTCGAGCAATTCCGCGTGCGCGACCACGACGACCTCGCCCGCATCGAGGTCGCCGAGGACGAACTCGACGTGGCGCTGGATCCTGACTTCGTGCGGGCCGCCCGCGACCACATCGGCGACCTCGGGTTCGACCACGTGACGCTCGACCTCCACGGCTACCAGACCGGCAGTGTGAGTCCCGACGACGAGGACGACGAACCGCTCGTCGAGGACGTGTTCGACACCGATTACCCGACCGGGGAGTGACTGTCCGCGAAACCGGATCCCAAACGACGAGCTGGTCGCGCAGTCACGGGCGCGCGAACTACTCGGATCGCTCTTCGATGGACTCTATCGTTCGATTCAGTTCCGCTACGGAACGGGACAGGTTCCACAACTGGAAGACGATCACGACGAGAAGCGAGACGACGATGGCTGCAATCGTGAACTCGACCGGTGCCACGACCGCGGTCCCGATGACGAACGACCCGAGCAGGAGTGCGAGCAACAGCCTCGCGAACGACTCCGAACTGATACCGCTGGACGTGTTCGCCTCCTCGTCGTGACTGGACATCGGTAGTCCCCAAATCAATCAGCGTGTCAATACTTCTTTCGCTCGGAAATTGGCCGTTCGATAGCCGATCTGTATCTCGGAACGGACGCCGTCACTCACTCCACCGCCCCGATGTCCCGATATCCGGTCTCGTTCTCCCGCAGAATCTCGGTTTCCCCGGTCTCCTGATCGTGTTCGAGTTCGTTGACCGCGCAGTTACCCTGCGAGAAGTTCGTCAGCGCCGCCGACAGATCCAGCCCCCGGAGATGGGCCAGCAGGACGTAGATCGGCCCGCCGTGGGTCACGACCAGCACTTCCTCGTCCGGGCCGGCCCCCTCAAGGAGGTCGTCCCACGCCGCGATGACGCGTTCGCGGGCCTCCAGCAAACTCTCGCCGCGCTCGGGCGTGTTCTCGAGCCCCACCATGCCGAAGGAGGCCCGGTGTTCGGGGAACTCGCTGAACACCTGTTCGTAGCTCAGGCCCTGGAACGCGCCGAAGGAGCGTTCCCGCCACCCCTTCGTGAACTCGGGTTCGGGAAATTCGCCCGCAGAACGGAGGTGGGCGCTCGTCTCGCGGGTGCGCCGGAGGTCGGAGGCGACGATGCGGTCGAGGTCGTAGGTGTCGTCGAGGTGGCGGCCCACGGCGCGGGCCTGGCGGCGGCCACGGTCGTTCAGCGGCGAGGCGGCCCACCCCTGGATGCGCCCCTCGCGGTTCCACTCGGTCTCGCCGTGTCGGACTGCCACGACCGTCGTCATCGACCAGGGATTCGGCGGGGGTCGAAAAGAGTGTGTCCGTTTCCTACCGACCGCGCTGCCAGCGCCACAGCACCAGACCCCCCTCGTAGAGCACGACCACCGCGCCGACGGCGATGGCCGTCTCGGTCGTCGAGAGGTATGTCACGTCGACCCGCCGGAGCAGGCCGGGATCGGGGCTGGCGAGGTAGCCGACGACGACCGCGCCGAGCCAGACCGGGACCCGGGTGCGGGCCAGCACTCGCCGGACCCGGTAATCGCGTGTGACGCGCCGGACGAGGCGGTTGATCCCCTCGAAGACGCCGATGATGGCGAGCCCGACGATGATCGGTGTGGCCGAGGTCAGTCCCAGATAGGCGAGGCCGTCGGTCACGGCCGGCGGGAGCTGGCCGAAGTAGCCCGTCGGCATCGGGGCCGGACTGACGATGTAGGCGACGGCGGCGACGATGGTGTACAGGAGCGGGCGGAGGGCGGCCACCTGGTCGACCGCGGCGGTCCGTGCGTCCGTCCCGGTCCACCGGAGCAGCCCCAGGGTCCCCTCGAACAGGACGACCATCGTCGACGCGACCAGGATAGGTGCCATCCCGGTCGGATCGGGGCTGAAGAAAAAAGCGATGGTGAGGAACCCACCCCAGAAGTAGAGCCGGCGGGCTTCGAGCCACCGGCGGGTGGTGATGCCCATCATGATCGCGAGCATCACGAACAGCGGAATCTGGAAGATGAAGGCGAACAGGCCGAGCATCATCACCATCAGGTTGAACGTCTCGGACAGTCCAAAGGCGATGATAGCGGCGCTCTCGGAGTAGTAGAGGAAGTACGTGAAGATGGCCGGCAAGACGAGGAAGAACGCGAACGCGACGCCGACGCCCGCGAGGATCAGACTCGTCGGGACCGCCGCGAGGTAGTATTTCCGTTCGCGGGGGTAGAGCCCGGGGCGCATGAACAGGTACGTCTGGTAGACGAACACCGGGAGCGCGACGATGAAGCCGGCCAGCGTCGAGACCTTCAGCCGGGCGATCATCAGCGAGAGCGGGTGATAGACGCGGGGACAGGACGAGGCGGTCGCGCCGGCCGGCGGCGGACACTGCGAAGCCACGCCCGGCAGGAACGAGAACCAGAGGAACGTGATCAGGCGGTCGGCGAACGGGAAGGCGACGCCCGCGACGACGGCCATGGCCAGGACGACGACGCCCAGCCGGCGGACCATCTCCTCGATGTGTTCCGTCAGGGGCATCTCCTCGTCGTCGGGCGCACCGGGTGTGCCGGCGCCCGTCCCTGTGCCTGGCGGGTCGCCGCCGGGCGGGTTCGGATCCGGCTCCGGGCGGTCGGGGCCCTCGATGTCCATCTCCGAGTAGAGCCCCGGTTCGCCGTCGCTCATGTGAGGGCCAGTAGCTGGTGGGCTGTTGTAAACTTTCTTTTCCCGGCCCCGGCGCGGCCACGCGCATCGAAAAGGTTGATAACGGGGTATCGGCAATCACCGCACGACAATGTCCGGGGCGATCGACGACGACACCCGCCGAGCCGTCAATAGCGGTCGACAGACGATCGGCGCGATGTTGTCGGCCGCCCAATCGCACCTCCAGAAGGTGTTCATCGTCGCCGTCCTCGGCCTCATGGGGACGATCTACGCCCTCCGGGAGTTCGGGTGGGCGATCCTCAAAGAGGACCTGTTCTCCCGACTGGCCGCGAAACATCCAGAGGCGTTCGAGTCCACCAAGATCATCGCTCGCACGCCCTTCGACGTGATTCTCCTGCAGGTGAAGATCGGCCTCGTCGTCGGTATCCTGCTCGGCCTGCCCGTTTTCCTGTGGTACTCGCGGGACGGCCTCCGCCAGCGCGGCCTCTGGCCCGGCGAGCGCGTCGCCCGCTGGAAGATCGCCCTGATCGTCCTCATGTCGGTTCTCCTGCTCGCCGTCGGGGTTTCGTACGGGTATTACATCTTTTTCCCCATCATGTTCGACTTCCTGGCGGCCAACGCCTACAACGTCGGGTTCCAGCCCACGTACTCCATCGTCAAGTGGGCCGAGTTCGTCTTCCTGCTCACCATCTCGTTCGGGCTGGCAGCCCAGTTGCCCCTGGCGATGAGCGCGCTGGCGTACTCGGGAATCGTCCCCTACGAGACCTTTCGGGACAAGTGGCGACACGCCGTCGTCGCGATCTTCGTCTTCGGCGCGCTGTTCTCCCCGCCAGAACCGTTCACCCAGATCATGTGGGCGATCCCCCTGTTGATCCTCTATGCCTTCTCACTCCAGTTGACGAAGATCGTCGTCGTCGCCAAACGGAGCGGGAGTGAGATCGACGTGCCCGGCGTCGCCCGCGCCAACTGGAACGTCCTGGCGGGCGTGGCTTTCCTCGCCGGCGTCGCCGTCTACGGCTTCTTCACCCGCGGTGGCGTCGCCGCGGCCAATCGTGCCATCGCGTCCCTACCGTTCGACACGTCGTTCCGGGTGGCCCCGGCCTCCCGACTCCTCGGCCTGCCGGACGATATCGCGGCGGCGCTCCTCGGTCTCGTCGTCGCCCTGTTCGCGGTCGGGGTCGCCCTGCTCGTCTTCGTCTCGCGGGCCCTGGGTGCGGCCGACCGGGCCAGATCCGGCCCGGCTCCCGCCAGCGCCGGCGCACCATCCGAGATCAGCCTCGACCCCCTCGACGCGGGCGGCGTGCGAGCGGCCCCGCCCGAGGCCTTCGCCGACCTCTCGGAGGACGACGCCGTCGCCAAGGCCCGGGCCGCCATGGACGAGGACGACCACGAGAAGGCACAGGCGATCCTCGACCGATACGACGAGGTGCAAGACCAGCTCGAAGCCCGCAAGCAGGCGGCCGAGGGCGAGACCGACGCGGCCGACGAGGACGAGGAAGGCGGCACGGCGACCCAGACCGCCGCGGGTATGGTCGACGCCTTCACCGAAGACGAGACCACCGAGGAAGACATCGGCGGCTACTACTACGACATCGCCTTCATCCTGGAGTCGCTGACCTCGAAGGCGTTCCGGCTGGTCGGGCTGTTCATGGTCGTGCTGGCCGGCTCGTTCATCTGGCTCTACCGGGGCGGGATTCGCGAGATCAAGAATCTCTTTTTCAGCAAGGTGCCCGAGGGCGTCGGCGGGAGCATCGACATCGTCACGCTCCACCCCGTCGAGGCGCTCATCTTCCAGATCAAGTTCTCGACGCTGCTGGCCATCGTGACGACGCTGCCGCTCTTGCTGTACTACGCCTGGCCGTCGCTGAAAGCGCGGGGCTGGGTCCGCGGCGACGCCCGCGTGATGCTCGTCTGGGGCGGGTCGCTGATCCTCGGGCTGATCGTCGGGAGCATCGTCGGCTTCCTGTTCGTCGCGCCGGCCGTCATCTCCTGGCTGGCCGCCGACGCCATCCAGGCCAACATGGTGATCGCCTACCGGATCAACAACTTCGGCTGGCTGGTCGTCTACACGACCGTCGGGATCGGCCTCCTGCTGGAGGTCCCCGTCTCGATGGCGCTGTTCCACGTCGGCGGGATCGCCTCCTACCAGACCCAGCGCAAGTACTGGCGGGAGGTCGTCGTCGCGATCTTCGCGCTGGCGGCATTTATTTCGCCACGGGGCGTGTTCACCATGTTGCTGATGGCGGTCCCCGCCGCACTGGCCTATCTCGCCGGCCTGGGACTGCTGTGGCTGATCACGCTCGGCGGTCGCCGGGGCCGCCCGCAACCCCAGGAGCCCACCGTGGAGTGACCCGCACGTAGATCCGGGGCTTCGGGTATCCACTCCGGAACTATCACGATAATTGTCGCTTTTACCGGCGTGAACAATCACCTCGCATGGGACCTGACGGCCCGGCCGACGGTGACGACCGAGTGGACCGCGACGAGGGAGACGACCGCGCGGACGAGATCGTTCACCGGCGGATCGAACCCAAAGCCGGCGACGCCGACTACCGACTCCTGCGGTTGATCGCCGAGGTCGAGGGGATCGACGTGACGGAACTCCCGCCGATCTACGACCGGATCGATCACCTCGTGACCAGGATGTCCGAGAACCCGCCCTCACCCGAAGCGCAGGCGCAACTCTCCTTCTCGTACGCCGGCTACCCCATCACCATCGATCAGGACGGCAAGGTCTCGCTCATCAGGATCGCCGACGGCTTGCCGCCGGAGTGATCCCCAGTCCAGCGACCGACGAAAACCGTTAAGCCGCGCTTGCGGTATTATTCCGATATGCCCAAGATAAGCGTGGAGGTGCCCGCGGAACTGTTGCAGGATCTGGACGATCACGTCGGCGAGGACGGGAAGTTCGTCAACCGGAGCGAGGCGATCCGGGCGTCGATCCGGAAGACGCTCGATCTGCTGGACGAGATCGATCAGCGGCAGGGCCGACTCGACGATGAGTGAGCGAACAGCGCCGCTCGCGGTCCCGCAGGTCGCCCTGCTCGCGCTGTTCGTCACCGCGCTGGTGACCGCGCAGGTGACCGCCGCGAAGATCCTGGCGTTCTCGCTCCCCGTCTCCCTACCGGTCACGGGAGCGACGCTCTCCCTGCCGGGGGCGGCGCTAGCTTACGCCGTGACGTTCTTCGCCTCGGACTGTTACGCCGAGCTGTACGGCAAGCGGGCCGCGCAGGTGATGGTCAACGTCGCCTTCGCGATGAACTTCGTCCTGCTGGCGCTGGTCTGGAGTACGATCCTCGCGCCGGCCGCCCCGAACAGCATCGACCCGACCCAGTTCCGGCAGGTCCTGGGCGCGAGCACCAACATCGTGATCGCGAGTCTGGCGGCCTACGTCGTGAGCCAGAACTGGGACGTGATCGTCTTCCACCGGCTCCGGGAGGCCACCGACGGGGAGCGGCTGTGGCTCCGTAACATCGCCTCGACGGCCTCCAGCCAGTTGCTCGACACCGTGATCTTCGTGACGCTCGGCTTTCTGGTCGTCCCCGAACTGCTCGGCGTCGGCGTCGCACCGCCGTTCCCCGTGATCGCCAGTCTGATCGTCGGCCAGTACCTGTTGAAACTCCTGATCGCGCTTGTCGACACGCCGTTCGTCTACGCCGTCGTCGGGGTCGTCCGGTCCCGGGACACGCCGCTCGTTCCGACCGGAGGCGAGCCCCGCTGATCACTCGACTCGCTGTGCGAACCCGTACTTCGGCTTGATCTCGTCGATCCGCACCTCGACTTCCTCGCCCGCCTCGGCCCCGGAGACGAACAGGGTGTAGCCCTCCACCTTGGCGATGCCGTCGCCCTCGTGGCCCGTGTCGACGATCTCGACGGTCACCGTGTCACCCTCCGCGACGGGCGCGGTGAGTCGCCCCTTCGCGACGAGGAACAGTTCCGAGGAGGACTCCCGGGAGGCGTCGGGCCGGACCTCGCGGACGTACTCGAACTCGGGCTCGATGTCGGCTTTCAGGTCGTCGAGGTCCTGCCCGTCGAAGACCTTCGCCACGAAGTCGCCACCGGGTGCGAGCAGGTCGAGCGCGACCTCCAGCGCCTGCCGGACGAGGTGGACCGAGCGGGCGTGATCGAGCTCGTACTCGCCGGTCATGTTCGGGGCCATGTCCGAGCAGACCACGTCTGCTTCCCCGACGATTTCGCGCACCTCGTCTTTCGTGGCGTCCTCGGTCATGTCGCCACGGACCGTCTCGACGCCGTCGAGGGCGTCGATCCGCTGGCGGTCGACGCCGACGACGGTGCCGGCCTCGCCGACTTCCTGCTGGGCGACCTGGAGCCAGCCGCCGGGGGCGGCCCCGAGGTCCACCACGGTCGCGCCCTCGTGGAGCAGGTTCGCCGTCGCGTCGAGCTGTTTGAGCTTGTAGGCCGACCGGGAGCGATACCCCTCCTGTTTGGCCCGGTTGTAGTACTCGTCTTTGCGTGTCATCTGAGTGTCCGGTGTAGCCCGCCGAGCCGTTTACCCGTGTCGTTCCCGCTCGCTCAGAACTTCGAGAAGTTGCTGTCGGGGTAGACCTTCCCGTCCGCGAGGTCGACCACGTCCAGATCGGCGAGGCGAGCCAGTCGGTCCGCGGCCGCGTCCTCGGGTACGCCGAGGTCGGCCGCCCGCGCCAGGACTCGCTCGCGACCCGGCACCGACTCGATGAGGCCGTCGCCGTCGGTCTCGGTCTCCTCGGCGACGATAGCCTTCAGGATCGCGCCGTGGTGGCGGCGCTCGCGGACGGTCTCGCGCTCGTCCCACTGCACCGTCAGCGTCCCGTCCTCGTTGACGTGTTCGACGACGAACCCGTCGGGGAGGTGGTCGTTCAGCGCGGCAACCAGCGCGGCCCGGTCGAACCGCGGCCGGAGGGTATGGTGGGTCCCGTCGGCCGACGTGTGGGTCACTTCGACGTTGACCCCGGTCTCGTCGACCGCGTCGGCCACACCCGCCGCCAGCCGCTCGCTCACCGTGTCGAGTACGTCCCCTTTTCGCGACGGAACTTCGCCTCCTCGGCCGCCAGCTCCGCGTACGACTCCATCAGATCGTGTGGTGTCTGTTCACTCATACCACTCGCTTCGGTGGCCGGACACGAAACTTCCGGGGTGGGCTCGCGAGGACAGACGCGCGGTCTCGGTCGTCGTCCGACCAGCGAGCGAGCGCGCCGGCCCCGGCTAGACCGCTCGGGGCGGTCTGGACGCCCGTTCCCGGGCTGTCGGCCGCCGTGGTCGCGGTGGCACCTGGGTCCGCTGCCGCGTCGCCGCCCGGGAACGGAAAGACGGGACTTTTTAACAGATGCGGGCGTAGCCCGGGTCAAGATGTTCAACGCCATCGTGAGTGCAGACACGCTCCGGGCGACGCTCGACTCCGTGAGCGTCCTGGTGGACGAGTGCAAGATCCACCTCACGGACGAGGGCATCGAGATCCGGGCGGTCGACCCGGCCAACGTCGGGATGGTCGACCTGCGGCTCGACGCCACGGCCTTCGAGTCCTACGAGACCGACGGCGGGATCATCGGCGTCAACCTCTCGCGGCTGGAGGAGTTCGCCGGCATGGCCGACGCGGGCCAGCTGATCCAGCTGGAACTCGACGAGGAGACCCGGAAGCTTCACGTGCAGATCGACGGGCTGGAGGGGACGCTGGCGCTGATCGACCCCGATTCGATCCGGCAGGAACCCGACCTGCCCGACCTGGACCTGCCCGCGAGGGTCGTCCTCGAAGGCAAGGATATCGACCGCGCCGTGACGGCCGCCGACATGGTCTCCGATCACATCGCGCTCGGTGTCGAGACCGACGAGGAAGCGTTCTACGTCGACGCCGAGGGCGACACCGACGACGTTCACTTCGAACTCGGCCGGGACGACCTCATCGACCTCGTGGCTGGTGACGCCCACTCGCTGTTCTCGCTCGACTATCTGAAGGACATGAACAAGGCCATCCCGAAAGACGCCGAGATCGAGATGGAACTCGGCGAGGAGTTCCCCGTCAAGATGCACTTCGACATCGCGGAGGGCGACGGGACGGTCACGTATATGCTCGCGCCGCGTATCCAGAGCGACTGAGCCGGCCCGGCATCACGTCGATTTCTCTCTCCTCTCGCCCCGTCACACGCGTGTCTGACGCATCGTTTTGTAGGAGGAGCGACCATACGGACCTATGCCGAGCCTCTCGGAGGCCTACACCGACCGACGGGACCGCGGGAAGCGTGATCCACGCCGGATTGCGCTGGGTGCGGCCGTGTCGCTGTCGGGCGCGCTCGCGCTCGTCGCCGCCCTGCTCGTGGTGACGACGCCGCTCGGGGCCCTCCTCGGGGCCACCGACGCCATCGCCGCGAAACACTTCGGTGGCGTCCTCGCGGGGCTGGGCGGCCCGGCGGTCCTGCTCGGGGTCGTCGCCGTCCTGCCCTCGAAGCGCCGCCAGCAACTCGGGGTCGTCGCCGGGTCGCTCGTCTCGGTCGCCGGCGTCTATCTGTTCTCGCTCGCCTACCCCGACCGCTGGGTCTACGCCGCCGACCCCCTCGTCTTCGAGACGGCAGTCGTCTACTTCGTCGGCGCGTTCGTCGCGCTCTGGTATGTCTTCGTCGCCGTCGCGAACTTCCGACGGCGCAACGACCCCCACGGCACCGTCACTCTCGAGATCGAGAAGGGCGGCGAGACGCGCCGGATGGAGGTCACGCCCGCGGAACTCCAGGAGTACCGGTCGAAACTGGCAGATGGTGGTGAAGAAGACATCGTGACAGAGATTGAACACCGCCACGAGCGGTGACGCGGCGGCGACTCACTCCCCGGACCGTCGGGTTTATTCGGACCCGGCGGCAACCAAGGCGTCGATGAAGGCGCTCCACGCCCGCTACCCGTTTCTGTCGGCCGCCCGAGAGGCGGTCGAGGCCGCCGGCGTCGACTTGGCCGAACTCGTGGCCAGTGACTCGGCGGTGGTCGAGCGCGGCCTGGAGCGCGTCGAGTGGGCCGTCACCGAGGGCACCGTCGGCGAGCCACATCGCCGCACCCGCGTCGAGTTGCTCTCCTACCCCGTCGCCAGAGTCCTCGTGTCGCTGGTCGACGAACACATCCTCCTGCGCCGCTACGCTCGCGCGGAGGCGGCGACCGCCTACGACCGCTTCTCCGATGAACTGACCGCGACGGCGGAGTTCCAGAGTACCCGCACCGAACGGCTCGACCTGCAGGCCCTGCTCACCGAATTCGATCTGGCCGGCCACGTCCACGCGGTCGCGGGCGAAGACGAGGCGTATCGGGTGGACGTGGGGACCTACCTCGAACACACGGCGGGACAGTGGGGCGACGAGTGGCGACTGGTCAACCGACCGCTGTCCGACGGGCAGGTTCCGATCGACGAGGACGAACTCCTCCTGATCGTCCGCCAGGCCGTTCGCCGCCGTGTCGAGGACGGCCTCCCGCTCTCGGTGCCCGATGCCATCGCCGCGGAACTCGAGGACGAGGCGGAACGCGTCAGGGAGGTTCTAGCCGATCTGGACCTGACCCGGGACATCGACACGGTCGTTCCGGACCTGTTCCCGCCGTGTATGCGCCACCTGCTGGACAGGGTCCAGAAGGGCGACCACCTCGAACACCACTCCCGCTTCGCTATCGCCGCCTTCCTGACGAGCATCGGGATGACCACCGACGAGATCGTCGAGCTGTTCCAGGTCAACCCCGGCTTCGGCGAGGAGGCCACCCGTTACCAGGTCGATCACATCCGCGGGGAGACCAGTCCGACAGAGTACTCCGCGCCGGCGTGTGCGACGATGCAGTCCTACGGCGACTGCGTGAACAAAGACGACATCTGCGAGGACGTGATCAACGAGTCACACCCGCTGAACTACTACGAACACCGGCTCGAGGACGCCGACGAGGAGGAACTGGTGGACTGGAGAGAGGGGGGAGACGACGAGTAGTCCGGCTTACTCCCGGAAGGAGAGCCAGTAGCCGACGACGGTCATGACGGCGATGAACAGCACGACCGCGCCGAGGACGGCGAGGCCGCCGGTTCCCGAGAGGTTGCCGTTGGTCCCGAACGTCGTGCCGACGCCCATGACGGCCGCGATGAAGACGAGTACTGCCGCGAACGAGACGCCCGCTTCGACGACCGTCTCCCGCTCGATATCCATATGCGCGGCTTTCACCGGCCCGTGCAAAAGGGCTTCGATGCCGCCGGACGCGGTCGATTTCGTCCCGCTGTAGACGAGCCGGAACTACCGCTACAGACCGTCTCCCTTCTGAATTCTGGCCGGAACGGGCGTGTCACTTAGGTAGCTCGGGCACCAAGGTTCGGACGGACGCGTCGAAAACTAGCAGCGTCCTGATCGCCGATGTCACGAGCTTCCAAGACCGCGCTCGCGCCCGACCTCCGGGACTGCGACGAGCGCACCGTTCGCGCATGGACCGAGCCGATGGCCGTCACGCCGCTCGGCGGCGGCTGTTACCGCGTCGACACCGACGGCGACACCTACACCGTCGACGTGCCCGGCCACCGCTGTACCTGCCCCGACTACCACTACCGACACGCACACTGCAAACACCGCCGGCGGGTCGCCATCGAAATCACGCAAGAGCGCGTCCCCGCACCCGGCCAGCGCCGCGCCGACTGCGCTTACTGTGGCCACGAGTCGTTCGTCCCCGAGACCGCCACGGTTCCGCTGTGTAGCGACTGCCGGCTCGACGACGACGACGTGGCCGTCGACCGTGAGACCGCCGACACGCTCGTCGTCCGGCGGGTCCATCCCGACCGCGCCGACGAGTACGTCATCGAGGCCACCGGCAAGACCGTGGCCGCCCACGACACCAACGAGGACTACCCGGCCGACGATCCGGTGGTCGAGGCCGTCTATCTGGGCGATCGGTTACGCAACGACGACCCCCGCGTGTACGCGTTCCCCTACTCGCGACTCCGGCAGGTCGAGGACGCAGAACTCGTGGATTAGAGCATCTCCACGGCGTCGTCGACCGAGATATCACCGCGCTCGAACGCTTCGAGTATGTCGCGGACGGCCTCGTCGTCTTCGTCCGCTTCGTCCTCGGCGGCTTCGGCGGCCTCTTCGAGCGTGACCTTCTGGGTATCGCCGACGAACTCCGCGAAGTCGGTGCCGTCGGCGAGTGCGGTCGCTTTCTTCACGCGGTAGTTGCCGCCGTCGGTCGTGTAGAGGTCGCCGGGGTGGAAGAAGTACCAGTCCTCGTGGTCGAAGCGGACGCCGACGCGCGGTTTCGCGCCGAAGTTCTGGGCGAAATACAACAGGGCTTGGATCTCCTCGCCGTCGAGATAGATGGGGTCGCCGCTGGAGGATTTGGCCTCGATGGCGTAGAAGGCCTCGCCGTCGCCGGCGAGCACGTCCGGGAGTTCGCGCTCGGTGGCGCTCCCGCTGGCAGGGGCGCGCATCACCGCGAAGCCGGACTCGTCGAGCGCGTTGACGAGTTCCCGTTCCCGCCTGTCCCCTTTCCGGTTGGAAGACATGCCCTCGGCTTGGCCGGGCGGGGGCAAAAGGGACACGCAACCGGGCCGGAAGTGAACGGAAGCCACTTGGGGCGGCCACTCCGAACGGGGAGCGTGACAGGAGCGGATCGTCGGTGACGGGGACGCCGCTTGTCGTGTACGCGCTGGCGCTGTTGCCGGCCGTCCTCTGGGGACTCGGGCCGATCTTCGACAAGCGCGGCATGGACGCCGGTGGGACGGCGACCCAGGCCGCCATCGTCGTCGTCGTCGTCGACTCGGTGCTGTACTGGCTGGCGCTGTTGCTCACCTCCTGGCCCAACCCCTTCACCGGGCTGACGGTCGACCTGGTCGCCGTCTTCGCGGTCGCCGGTCTCTTCGGCACCGCGATGGGGCGAATCCTCGTGTTCGCCGGGGTCCACCGGGTCGGCGCGAGCATCAACAGCGCTGGCATCAGCACGCGGCCGCTCTTCGCGACCCTGCTGGCGCTCGGCTTCCTCGGCGAGCCGTTGGGCCCGCTCACGGGCGTCGGCATCGTCGTTCTCGTCACGGGACTCGTGGTCCTGACCTACTCAAAGGGCGGGGACGTGTCGGGGTGGCAACCCCGGGACCTGCTCTTCCCGGTCGGCGCGGCGGCCGTGTTCGCGGCGGGCAACGTCCTCCGGCGGTTCGGCTTCGGGGACACCGCGGCGACCCCCCTGCAGGCCGTCGCGATCAACGAGACCGCGGCGCTCGTGGCGCTCGCGGCCTACGCGCTCGTCACGCGGGGGACCGACCCCCTCGACACGCCCCGCGAGTCCTACACCTACTTCACCGGGAGCGGGCTCATCACGGCCGTCGCCCTGCTATCCTTCTTCACGGCGCTCTCGATGGAGGCCGGCCGGGTCGCCATCGTCGACTCGCTCGCCGCGACGGCACCCCTCTTTACCACCGTCTTCGCCGCCGTCCTCCTGCGGGACGTAGAGCGTGTGACCCGGGGCCTCGTCCTCGGTGCGGCACTCGTCGTCGTCGGGGCCGTCTGCATCACGCTGTAGTTTCACATTCGTTACTGAAATCGCCTTCACCAATCGCTTATCCCGGTGTAGGGTGTGTGTTTGGATACACTCGATACATGACCGAGAACACACACGTCGTCGCGATCTGTGGGAGTCAGGCCGACGACAGCGTGACGCGAGTCGCCGCCGAACGGACCCTCGACGCCGCGCGCAGTGCGGGCGCGACCACGGACCTGCTCGACCTCCGACAGTGGGACCTGCCGACCTTCGACCCCGACCGGCCCGACGCCGGCGAGGCGTCGGCGGTGCGCCGCCGGGTCCGCGAGGCCGACGCCGTCCTGCTGGCGACGCCGATGTACCACGGCTCGTACTCGTCGCCGCTGAAGACGGCGCTGGATTACTGCGGGTTCGACGAGTTCGCCGACACGACCGTCGGGTTGCTGGCCGTCTCGGGCGGCGGGTTCCCCTTGCCTGCACTCGAACACCTCCGGACAGTCTGCCGGGCGCTTGAGGCGTGGACACTCCCCACGCAGGTCGCAGTCCCGGACTCCCACTCGGCGGTGACCGACGACGGGGCGTTCGCCGACGACGGCGTCGCCGAGCGTGTCGACGCACTGGGGCAGGAACTCGTCGCCTACGCCAACGTCGCCACCTACCCGGACTGTCCGTCGACGCCCGCGCCGGCCGCCGGCGACTAGCTATCGAGGGACCTGATCGAGGCGTCCGCGCCGACCGTGGCGGTGATCGGCTCGTCGTCGGGCCCGGCGGTGACGGTGACTTCGAGTGGGTCCGACCCGGCGAGTGCGACGCGGTCGGCCTCCACGACGAACGGTAGGGTCCAGAGTCGTTTCTCGCGCACGTCGACGCCGCGGTCGTACAGCGCGCCGACGACGGCCGGGTGCGAGAGCAAGACGACGCCGCTGGGGACGTAGCTGTAGAAACTGCAGTGCTGGCAGTCGGTCGCGACGAGGGCGGGCTGATCGCTCGCGAAGTGTTTGTCGTACCGGTCGAGCGCCTGGAGGGTCGTGGCGTCGGCCACCAGTCTAGCGTCGGTCGGGCCGGCACAGACCGGGCAGACGCCGTCGGTCGCCGAGAGCCAGTAACGCCGTGTCCGGCGGTCGAACGCCCGGACGACGCCGGCGTCGTCGCGCGCCTCGAACCCGCCGGGGTCGAAGGGATAGCCCAGGACCGTCTCCCCGCAGTCCGGACACTCGATCCGGGCGATGAACTCCGCGTACGTGAACGCGAGCGACCCCGCACAGTCGGGACAGGTGCCGGACACGTCGATCTCGCTTCCGGCGAGATCGCGGTGGAAGACGCCGCTCTGGATCGCGTCGACGACCCGGTGGCCCGGGTAGAGCAGTTCGTAGCGGTCCTCGACGTGGGCGACGAACCGGCCGGTCAGCTGTGAGAGGTGGTAGTTGAACTGCCCGGCGTCGCGCACGCCGACGGCGCTCCGGAGGTCCGAGAAGGACAGTGAGTGACCCTCGGCCGCCCAGAGCGCCCGGAGAATCTCCAGACGGAGTTCGTGGGCCACCAGCGAGAGGGCGTCGGCGGCGTCGGCCCCGTCGTCGCCGTCGTCACGCGTGGGCATCGACTCGGGGATTGCGTGCCACGGCTATTAGTCCCACTCCTCGACCACGACGGCCTCGGAGCTACAGAGGATGCAGGAGCCGCCGTGGCGGATCGCCACGACCTGTCCGCCACAGTCGAGACAGTGGAGCAGGCGACGGTGATCTTTCGACATCTCGGCGCGAATCTCGTCGGTCTGCGGTGGGATCAGCGGCATGGTCGGTGCCGTCACCCGTGGTAGGGACTACACCATCAAGAATTGCCTGCCGACGCGGCGGCCCGGACGACTCACGCGCTGACACCGCGGGGACCGTTATGTGGCCGGCCCGTCTCTCCGCCGGTAGGATGGGGTCAGAATCGGGGTCGCCGCCCGACGACAGTCGCGACGCGCTCGAACGCTTCGAGCGTGAACTGCCGGAATCCCACGCCGTGCTGTGGACGGTCATCATCGTCGCGGCGGTGTTCGACGTGGTGACGACGCTCGCGGGCCTCTCGGTCGGGTTCGAGGAGGGCAACCGGGTCGCGCGTGCCTTCCTGGCGACGTACGGCGACGCCGGCATCGGCCTGCTGAAGTTCGCCGCGCTGGTCGTCCTCGTGGTGACCTGGCACTCCCTTCCGGACCGGCCGGCGGAACTCGTCCTGACCGGATTCGCCGTCGTCTCCGTGGTCACCGTCGCGCTCAACGCCCTGACCCTGCTCTCACTCTGAGTCCCGGACGGCGCGAAAGCGCAGTCGCCGGTAGTCCGCCGTCCACGTCTCGCCGTCGAACAGATCGGAGCGAAGCCGGTCCTCGACGGCCGCGACGACGGCCGCGCGCTCGTCGTCGGGCACGTCCGAAAAGAGGCTATCGCCGAACATCGAGAGCCAGTTGGCGAGGCCCCCGGCACCGTCGTCTAACTCCGTCGGCCGGTCGAACAGCTGCGCCAGCCGCACCTCGAAGCCGTGGGTCTCCAGTCGTGGGGCGTACTCGCCGATGCTCGGAAAGTACCACGGGTGGGCCGCGTCGTAGCCGCGGGCGTCGAGTTCGGCCAGCGTCGCGGTGACGATCCGGTCGACGTTGCCCGCGCCGCCCATCTCGACGACGAAGCGACCGCCCGGGCGGAGCGCGTCGGCCACGCCCGCCAGCACCCGGTTCTGGTCCACGTCGGAGACCCAGTGGAGCGCGGCGTTGGAGAAGACGGCGTCGAACGGTTCCCGCGCGCTGAACGACCGGGCGTCGGCCCGCTGGAAGGAAATCTCGGGGTGAGTCTCGCGGGCCGTCCGGACCATCTCGGCCGACCGGTCGATCCCGACGATTTCGCCGGACTCGCCCACCGCGTCCGCGATCTCCGCGGTCAGGTGGCCCGTCCCGCAGCCGAGATCGAGGACGCGCTCCCCCGGGGTCGGGTCGAGCAGGTCGACCACGCCCGCCCCGTACTCGGTGACGTACGTGTGGTCGTCGTCGTAGTCGTCCGGGTTCCAGTGGTTCCGGGAACCGTCGTCCTCGGCCATACGGATCGCTTCGCGTGGCGACCCGAAAAATCGACCGGCCGTCTAGGTCCCGTGTTGCCACGAGCCCATGTACTCCGCCTGGGCCTCGCTCAGGTCGTCGAAGGCCACGCCCTCGGCGTCGAGTTTGATCTCCGCGACTTCCCGGTCCAGGTCGTCGGGCACCTCGTGGACGCCGGCCTCGTACGCGTCCCCGGACTCGACGAGTTCGCGCACACAGACGGCCTGCACGCCGAAGCTCTGGTCCATGACCTCGACGGGATGGCCCAGCGCCACGGGCGTGGCGAGGTTGACGAGGCGGCCCTCCGCCAGGACGTTCAACTCGCGACCGTCCGGCATGACGTAGGCCTCGATGCCGTCGCGGGGTTCGGTGACTTCCGCGGCCATCTCCTCCAGTGCGACGAGGTCGATCTCCACGTCGAAGTGACCGGCGTTGGCGAGCAAGACGCCGTCCTGCATGACCTCGAAGTCCTCGGCGGTGATCACGTCGCGGTTGCCCGTCGTCGTGACGAACACCTCGCCCTCTTTGGCGGCCTCGTGCATTGGCATGACCTCGTAGCCCTCCATGTGGGCTTCGAGGGCGCGGCGGGCGTCGACTTCGGTGACGATGACGCGGGCGTTCTGCCCGGCGGCCTTCTTGGCGACGCCGCGGCCGCAGTCCCCGTAGCCGCCGACGACGACGGTCTTGCCGGCGTAGGAGAGGTTCGTCGTCATGGCGATGGAGGCCAGCACGGACTCGCCGGTGCCGTGGACGTTGTCGAACAGTCGCTTCATCGGCGTGTCGTTGACGGCGAAGACCGGGTATTCGAGCGCGCCGTCGTCGTCCATCGCGCGCAGGCGGTGGACGCCGGTCGTGGTCTCCTCACACCCGCCGACGATGGTGTCGATGAGTTCCGGGTAGTCCTCGTGGATGGCAGCGATGAGGTCCATCCCGTCGTCCACGGTGATCGTCGGCTCGTGTTCGATGACGGCCTCCATGGCGGCGTAGTAGGCGTCGTCGTCGACGCCGCGCTCGGCGTAGGAGGTGACGGTCTCGTGGGCGTCCAGCGCCGCGGACACGTCGTCGTGGGTGGAGAGGGGGTTACAGCCGGTGATGGCGACCTCGGCACCGCCCTCGGCCAGCAGTTCCGCGAGGACGGCCGTCTTGGCCTCGACGTGCATCGCCATCCCGATCACTTCGCCCGCGAAGGGCTGACTCTCGGTGAACTCCTCGCGGAGCGAGGCGAGAATCGGCATGTGTTCGCGCGCCCAGTCCATCTTCCGTCGCCCCTCCTCACGTGCGGTCTCGGGGTCGTCGAGCCGCTCGCTGATCGGCGCAGTCATTGCCTGATAGTTAGCTAGCACCCTCAAAACGCTGCCGAACCGGGGCGGCGAGGGCGCGGCTCACGGACTGTCACCGACGAAAACCATTACTCAGCGCGAGCCTAACACTCGGATATGCGAGATGTCGGCCGGGATCGGGCACAGTCGGAGGTGATCGGCAGCCTCCTGCTCGTCGCGGTCGGCGTCGTTCTGATCGGTATCGTCGCCGTCCTCGGCTTCTCGCTCGCCGAGGAGGCGAGCCGCGACCCCACGACGGCGTCGCTCTCGTCGTCGGCCTCCGCGGGGAACGTCACGCTCGTCCACACCGCCGGGGACGGCCTGTCGGCCGCCGAGACGGTCGCGGTCCTGCGCCACGGCGACGATACCCGGCGCGTCAGGTTGTCGTCGCTCGCTCCGGTCGCCGGCGGCGGCGACGACAGGATCACCGCGGGTGATCGGTACCGCCTTCCCCACGACGTGATCCGGGGCGAACTGACCGTGTCGGTCGTCCACGAGGCGAGCGGCGCGGTCCTGCACAGCCGGCAGTTCTGGATCGCGGACGGCATCGCCGGCGAACTGATCACCGCCGACGCCGACTCGCTCAGTGACTTCCAGGGGAACGTCAACGATCCGTCGGCGACGACGACGATCTCGGACGACGGGCGACGGATCGAGGTGACCGGCAACAAGTGGCAACTGGTCGGGAAGAACTACACGGTCACCGAGGACACGGTGTTGACCTTCGAGTTCAGGAGTACGACGGAGGGGGAGATCCACGGCATCGGGTTCGAGAACGCGGATACCGGGCAGGACAGCGGTCGGGTCGTCCGGCTCTCCGGCGTCCAGAACTGGGGCGTCAACGTCAGCGACTACGGCGGGTCCTACTACGAGACCGGCGACGGCTGGACCCGCTACGAAGTCCCCATCGGCGAGGTGTACGGGGACACGAACAACCTCGGCGACGCCGACTCACTGCTCGTCGTCAACGACTGTGACGGCAACGAGGGGATCAGTTGCGGGTCACACGATTCGCAGTACCGGAACGTTGCGGTCTCCGAGTCCGACTGAGTCGTCAGGACCCGCGACGAATCGGGGCGTCAAAAAAGAGTCGCCCTATCGACCGGGGCCCCCGGCGTTCGCGGGCGGACCGCCGCCACCGCCGCCGTTGCCGCCACCGCCGCCGTTACCGCCGGCGTTCGCGGGCGGGCCGCCGCCGTTGCCGTCACTGTTCTCGGTGTCTGCCTCGTCGTCACCGCCGGGGCCGCGGTCCTCGGGCGGGCCCTGTCGCCGGTCCTCGTTCGGGCCACGATCCTCGGGCGGACCGCGGTTCTCGGGCGGGCCGCGCTCGCTCGCGTTCGTCTCGTTGCCACCGGGGCCGGCGTGCGCGGGCGGTCCCGCGTGGTCGGGCGCGTTCCCGGGGTTGTTCTCCGTGACGAACGCCGCGACCAGCAGTCCGAACGGAGTGCTGGACCCGTTCGTGCTGTTCGTGCTGTTCATCTGGGCGCGCGTGTTCTCGACGAACGCGGACACGAGCTGTCCGAACGGCACGCGGGTCTCGTTGCCGTCGTCGGTCTCGTTGGTCTCGGTTTCGTTGCCGTCGGTTTCGTCGAGATCGGTCTCGTTACCGTCGTCGGTATCGTTGAGTTCGGTCTCGTTGCCGTCGTCGGTCTCGTTGGTCTCCGTGTCGTTCGTGGCTGTCTCGTTAGTGGTGGTGTCGTCCTGTGCGAGCGCGGCCCCGCTCGACACGGCGGTCGGTGAGCCGGCGGCCACGGCTGGCCCCAGCGCCACACCGGCGAGCAGGACCACGGACACGAGTGCGAACAGTGTGCTTCTCGATTGCATCTCACCTGTATCCAGGCGAGAGACCCGCATAAACCCGGATTCTCGTTCAGTGAATTCACTGCGATCCAAAACGACGCCAGCTGTCGGGAGAACGTTCAAAAACTGTCCTGGCCGTTTAATTCACACGTCGCGTCACGATTCCGCGCGGTCGATCAGGGCCGCTGCACGCTCGCGAGCGTCCGCGAGCACCTCGTCCTCGTCCAGCGTCTGCACCTCGCGGTCCCGCATGAGGACCTGGCCGTCACAGACGGTGTGGCGCACGTCCGACCCGCTCGCGGCGTAGGTGAGGTGGCTCACGAGGTCGTGGGCCGGCGTGAGATGGGGCTGGTCCAGGTCCAGCACCGCCAGATCCGCGTTCGCGCCCGCCTCGATCCGGCCCGAGGCCATGCCGAGCGCGTCCGCGCCGCCCTGCGTGGCCATCTCGACGACCGCGTCGGCGTCGACGGCGCTGGCGTCGTCTGCCGCCAGTTTGCCGAGCATGGCGGCGTCGCGCATCTCGTCGAACAGCGAGAGGTCGTTGTTCGAGGCCGCGCCGTCGGTGCCGAGGCCGACGGTCACGCCGCGGTCCCGCATGGCCTGGACCGGGGCCATTCCACTGGCGAGTTTCATGTTCGAGGCCGGGCAGTGGATCACCGCCGTCTCCCGCTCGGCCAGCAACTCGTGTTCGGTCCGGTCGGTATGGACGCCGTGGGCCAGGAAGGACGTGTCGGCCAGCATCCCGATGTCGTCGGCGTATTCGAGGGGTCGCTCGTCGTGGTCCGCGACCAGCGGGTCGACTTCGCCGTCGGTCTCGTTGGCGTGGAAGTGGATCGGAATCCCGGCGTCGCGGGCCTCTGGGACGTACTCCCGGAGGTACGCCTCGCCGACCGTCGTGAGGCTGTGGGGCATGAACGCCGTCGAGACGCGGCCGTCGGCCGCGCCGTCGTACCCCTCTGCGAAGTCGAGACCGTCCTGCATCTCCTGATGGGCGGCCGCGTCGTCGTTGCCGACGGTGATCGACCCGTAGCCCAGCAGCGCGCGCAGGCCCGATTTCTCGACGGCGGCGACGACCTCGGGCATGAAGAAGTACATGTCCGCGAAGGCGGTGGTGCCCGAGCGGATCATCTCCAGGCTGCCCAGCCGTGCGCCCGCTCGCACGTCCTCGGCGGTGAGTTCGGCTTCGACCGGCCAGATGTCCTCCTGGAGCCAGGCGTCCAGCGGTTTGTCGTCGGCGTAGCCCCGAAACAGCGTCATCGCGACGTGTGTGTGGGCGTTGATCAGTCCCGGGATTACGAGCCCGCCCTCGGCGTCGAGACGGTCGTCGGCGCTGGCACTGCCCTCGCCGTCGGGTTCGACCGCCAGAATATCGCCGCTGGGTTGGTCGACGAGGACGTCTGCCCGCTCGACCGTGTGGTCGGGGCGGAGGACGCGACCGTCCGCAACTTTCAGCGTCGTCATGCTCGGGCGTCCGCGGCCGGACGGCATAAAGACGGGGACTCCCACTCAATCGCCGCGGCCGTCCGCCGCGAGCGTCGCGCGCTCGGCGTCGGCGTCGACCTCGAAGTAGTCGGCCAGGTCGCGCAACTCGTCGGTCCGGTCGGCGACGCCCTCCACCGTGTCGGTCGCCGCTTCGAGGGTCTCCTGCTGGCGGTCGACGGCCTCGGTCGCGGCGTCGGTTTCCTCGCGGGTCCGGTGGCTGATGTCTGCGACCTCCTCGACGGTCGCGACGATCTCCTGGGTGCGGGCGGCCTGCTCGTCGGTGGTCGCGTCGATCTCCTGGATCCCCTGGTTGGCGTCGGCGACGAGTTCGGCCACGCGCTCCAGCGAATCGAGTCCCGCCGCGATGGTCTCCATGCCGTCCTCGACGCGGTCGCTGGTCTCGTGCATGCCCTGGACGGCCGAGTCCGTCCGGTCCTGAATCCGCTCGACACGCTCTGCGATCTCCGTGGTCGCCGCCTGGGTCTCCTCCGCGAGGTCTTTGACCTCGTTGGCGACGACGGCGAACCCGGACCCGGCCTCACCGGCCCGGGCGGCCTCGATGGAGGCGTTCAGCGCCAGTACGGAGGTCTGCTCGGCGATGTCCTCGATGATGCCGACGACCTCGTCGATCTCGGCCATCTCCTCGTCGAGTTCCTCCACGTCGTCGACGGCCTCGGTGGTCTGGGTGGTGATGCGGTCCATCTCGTCGACGGCCGCCTCGGCGGCTTCTCTGGCCTGGTCGCCCGCCTCCGCGGCGCGGTCGGACACGTCGGCCACCTCGTCGGCGGTGGCCGCGATCTCCTCGACGGTGGCCGAGAGCTGGCTCATCTCGTCGGAGGCCGACTGGAGTTTCCGGTCCTGCTCGCTCGCACCGTCGGCGATGTCCGTGATGTGTTCCCGGACTTCCGACCCGACCTCGCGGGCCGCGTCGGTCCCTGCGGTGGCCTCGTCGCTCGCGGCCGCCACGTCGTCGGTGAAGGCCCGCAGATCGAGGATCGTCGACTCGATTTCGTCCATCATCTCGTTGAACTCCGTGGCGATCCGGGCCAGCGCCTCGCTCTCGCCGTCGGCGTCGAGCCGACGGGTCAGGTCGCCGTCTGCACAGGCCGCCATCGTCTCGCCGAACTCCCCGGCTTTCCGTTCGAGGTGGTCGTTCAGCTCCTCGGCTTCTGCGCTCAACGCCTCCGCTTTCTCCCGCTCGCGCTGGGCGGTCGCCTCGGCCTGTTCGGCCTCCTCGATGCGTTCTTGGAGTTTGTCACGCATCGTCGCCAGCGCGTCGAAAACTTCCCCGACTTCGTCCTCCCGTGGCGTCGTCACCCGCGTGTCGAACTCCCCCTGGCCGATGGCCTTGGCCTTGCGCTCGACGCGTTGCATCTGGCCGATGAAGTCCGCGCCGACGTAGATGCTCGTGCCGGTCGCCAGCCCGATCAGGATCGCCCACTGCAACAGCAGTGGCAGCCACGGCAGGTCGAACACCACGATGAGACCGCCCGTAAGAAGAACCGAGAGGACCGCGACCGTCCCGAGAGCGAACGCGAATTTTCCCCAGAGCCGCTCCCGAATCGGATCGGGGAGCGAGAGAAAGAGTCTGTCCAGTGCGTTTGCCATGTTCTCCCGTGACTCGGGGCCGTATAAGTCGATTGCTCCGGCAGTATCGAGGCTGATAACGCTGTTCGGGTGGGTCGAGCGGTCGGGACGGCGTGCGAAAAGCAATTGCCCGCGGGTCCGGAAGAGTCGGTATGCGCATCGCCGTGCCCAACAAGGGGCGTTTACACGATCCGTCGGTCGATCTGCTCGAACGGGCCGGCCTCCACGTCGTCGACGGGGCCGACCGGAAACTCTACGCCGACACCGTCGACCCCGAGGTCACGATCCTCTACGCCCGGGCCGCCGATATCCCCGAGTACGTCAGCGACGGGGCCGCCGACGTGGGAATCACCGGCCTCGACCAGGTCAGAGAATCCGAGACGGCCGATCTGGTCGACCTGCTCGACCTGGAGTTCGGGGCCTGCCGGCTCGTACTGGCGGCACCCGAGGACGGCCCGGTCGAGTCCGTGGGCGATCTGGACGGCGGGACCGTCGCCACCGAGTTCCCCAACGTCACCCGTGCGTACCTCGACGAGCAGGGCGTCGACGCCGACATCGCGGAGGTCTCGGGTGCGACCGAACTCACGCCACACGTCGACATCGCCGACGCCATCGTCGACATCACGAGTACCGGCACGACCCTCCGGATGAACCGGCTCGAAGTGATCGACGACGTGCTGGAGAGTTCCGTCCGCCTGTTCGCCCGCGAGGACGTGGTGGACGACCCGAAGGTCGAGCAGGTGCGGACCGCCCTCTCGTCGGTCAAGACCGCCGAGGACAAACGCTACCTGATGATGAACGTCCCCGAGGAGCGGGTCGAGGCGGTGAAGGACGTGATTCCGGGCATGGGCGGCCCGACGGTGATGGACATCGCGGGCGAGGAGATGGTGGCGGTCCACGCGGTCGTCGACGAGCGGTCGGTGTTCGAGACGATCACCGACCTCAAGGCAGAAGGGGCGACGGACGTGCTGGTGACCGAGATCGAGCGGCTGGTCGAGTGACAGCTGGGACGTGTGGCTGGTTTTATGTGGAGATAGCCTGAAACGAAAGGCGATATGGACGAGGCGACCGAGGGTGCGGAAGTAGACGAGCGGGCCGAGGAGCGGACTTCGGGGGGCGACGGCGCGACCGAGACCGAACGGACGGACGGCGGGACCGCTGGCGGTGCGACACCGCAGGTCGGCAGTGAGCGGCCGACTCCGACGACGGCGGACGAGCGGAGCGAGGCCATCGCGGCTGTCGAGTTCCTCGCGCGTTCGGAGACGCGGGTCCGAATCCTGGACGCGCTGGTCGAATCGGGGCCGCTGACTCGTGACGACTTCCAGCGGCGGTTCGACGCGGCCCGGACGACGGTCCAGCGTAACCTCGACGCGCTGGTCGAGCAGGGGTGGGTTCGGGAACGAAATCGTGAGTACGACGCAACGCAGGCCGGCGAGTGGGTCGTCGAGGACTTCGGCCACCTGGTGCGGACCGTCGACACCGCGTCGGAACTCGCGCCGGTCTACGAACACGTCGACACCGGAGCGGTCGACCTGAACCTCCGGCACATGGACGTCTCGGTGACGACGCCGGACCCGGCCGACCCGCTGAAGATGATCCACGAGCAGGTCACACACATCGAGGGCGCGGAGTACCTCCGGATGCTGTTCCCGCTGACCTGCGCGCAGGCACTGGAGGCACTCCACCAGCAGGTCACCGAGGCCGGGGCGGACCTCGAACTGGTGGTGACCCCCGCCGTCGCGGAGAACCTCCGGAGCGAGGCGGACTACCGCGAACAGGTCGCGGACCTGCAGGCGGCCGAGACGGCCTCGCTGTGGGTCTACGAGGGGCAGTTCCCCTACTATCTCGGCCGGTACGCCGACACCGTCGAACTCGGCCTGGTCGACGACGGGCAACCCGCCGCGCTGGTGGCGACCGAGGACGAACGCGCTCGCCGATGGGCCGAACGCACCGTCGAGGAGTACCGCACCGAGGCGACGCCGTTCGAGCAGTGGTAACCGCGACGCGGTGACGCTGTCGCGGCGCGTGCACCCCCTGCACACTGTGCACGGGATATGCTGATGGGGCGGGCCGCCCCTCTGGGGCGTATGGGCCAGGATACTCAGGGGACCGAGCGGACGGCTACCCGGACCATGCAGGATGGGCGGCGTCGGACAGGACGACCCTCCAACGAATCCGACGACCTCTCGCGTCTGTTCGACGTACTGGCACATCCCCATCGTCGTGCGGCGTTCGCGGTCCTCCGGAATGGGGGATGGCTCTCGCTCGACGCCCTCGCACGGGCGGTCCTAGCCCGGCGTGACGTAACTGCGGCCGGTGACGACCGACCCCCGCTGGCGACGGTTCGTCTCCAGCTCCACCACACCCACCTGCCGAAGCTCGACGCTGCGGGCGTGATCACGTACGACGCCGAGGACAGGCGTGCCGTCTGTACCGTCGAGAACGACACGTTCGGTCGCTTGCTCGACGACGTGGCCTTCGAGGAGGCCTAGAGCAGGCCGAAGATATTGTTCAGTGCCACACCGAGGACTGCGGCGAACCCGAAGTGCAACAGGGCGAGCGGGAGCGCCGACGACCACTGCAGCCGGTAGACGTAGCTGATAGCGATGAGGTCGGCGACCAGAATCCCGAGGATTGCGATGCCGGCGGCGAGACTCGGTGAGAGGGGACCGAACCCGCGCAGGCCCCACTGCTGGAGCAACAGGGAGGCGGAAGCGGGTGCGGGGGCGACGTAGGCGGCGCGCTGGCTCGGTACGTCACCGATGAAGAAGGTCGCCGCCAGGTGAAGGGTGACGGCGTAGAAGGCGGCGACGAGCAGGAAGGTGACGACGATCGCCAGCGGCCCACCACCCGTCACGCCGGTCTGGAGTGGAAGCATACTCGCGCTTGGCGTGGCGCGGGTATGTAGCCTGTGCTATCCGTCGAGGAGGCCGAGTTCTTCGAGCCGGGAGACGATCCGGTCGACGGCTTCCTCGGCGTCCTCGGGCTGTTTGCCGCCCGTGATCACGAGCTTGCCCGAGCCAAAGAGGAGCGCGACTACGTCGGGGTCGTCCAGCCGGTAGACCAGCCCGGGGAACTGTTCGGGCTCGTACTCGATGTTCTCAAGTCCGAGGCCGATGGCGATGGCGTTGAGGTTGAGATTCCGGCCCAGATCCGCCGAGGTGACGATGTTCTGGACGACGATTTCGGGGTCCTCGTCGACCTGGATGTTCAGGTCACGCAGCTTGTCGAAGACGATCCGCAGGCTCTCGTGCACGTCGTCCGTGCTCTTCGCGCCCGTACAGACGATCTTTCCCGACCGGAAGATGAGTGCCGCCGACTTGGGCTCCTGGGTCCGGTAGACGAGGCCAGGGAACTGCTCGGGGTCGTAATCCGCCCCCTCCAGGTCCATTGCCACGCTCTGGAGGTCCAGCTCCTGCCCGATGCCGGTCGAGGCGACGACGTTCTCAATATTGATTGTTTCCTTGGGGTCAACCATGTCTCGACTTAAAACACGTATTTAAGGTTTATAAAGTTTGGTACCTGTCGATGATAGGTCGCTGTGCTTACCAGTCTCGGTGGCTTCGCCGCGGCCGGTCGGCGGACTGGGGCCGGGGCGTCCGACCGGAAGGCGTATAGGCCACAGGACGCCACCTGCGGGCGTGTACCTGCTGGAACTGGCCGGCGAGGACGACGCCTTCGCCCGGCGGGAGGCCGCGGCCGTCGCGACGGACGTGCAGCGGCTAGCCCCGGGGCTGGCGACAGCGCGTGGTATTGGCGCGCGCACACGCGGCCTCGCGTACACTCACCGCGCCAGCGAGTACGTTGGCCGGACCGATCCCGATGTGGCGAGTGCCCGGGCGTTGCTGGAGGCCGCCGTTATCGAGCGCTCGGGGACGGTCGCGGTCCGTGCTCGCGACGTGCGCGGTCTCTCCGCCGTCGACACGCAGGCGGCCGAGCGGGAACTCGGAGCCGTCCTCGTGGACCGTGGGTTCGCCGTCGACCTCGACGACCCGGACCACGAACTCCGGGCGGTATTTTCCACCGACGCGTGCGCCCTGGGGTGGCTCGCGTTCGAGAGCGTCAGGGACTTCGGCGACCGCCAGCCCACCGACCGCCCGTTCTTCCAGCCCGGGAGCATGGATCCGCTCCTGGCCCGTGCCCTGGCGAACATCGCGGGTGCGGGGCCGGAGACGACGATCCTGGACCCGATGTGTGGCACTGGCGGCGGGCTGATCGAGGCGGGGCTGGTCGGGGCCGACGTGCTCGGCGTGGACGCCCAGTCGAAGATGGTCCGCGGCGCGGCAGAGAACCTCGGGCACTGCCTCACGGCCGCACGGTCGCCCGAGGGCCTGCCCGAACCGGGGAGTTGGCACACACTCCGCGGGGATGCGACGGCGCTCCCGCTCCCCGACGACGCGGTCGACGGCGTGGTCTTCGACGCGCCATACGGCCGCCAGTCGAAGATCGCCAATCAGCCACTCGAAGACCTCGTGGCCGGTGCGCTCGCCGAGGCCTGCCGGGTCGCGCCACGGGCCGTCGTCGTCGGCGACCGGGCCTGGGACGACGCCGCACGCGAGGCCGGCTGGCGAGTGACAGATCGGTTCGAGCGCCGCGTCCATCGCTCGCTGACCCGGCACGTCCTCGTGCTGGCTCGCGCCGACGGTTGAACTGTGCAAGGGATTAACAAGGGCGGCTGTCGTTGCTCGAACCGAAGGGATGCCACTGACCGAACCGACGCCGGACACGGACCCGTACTACGAGTGTCTGGACTGCGATCAGCGTATTACCGAGGAGGTCGACGACCGGCTCTGTCCTGACTGCGGTGGGTATCTGGAGGATCTGACGGTGGCGCGCTGACGACTGCGGCAATCCAGCCGCAGTCGTCGGTGACAGTCGCGGCAATCCAGCCGCAGTCGTCGGTGACAGTCGCGGCAGAGTAGCCGTTGACGGCGGCGTGTTTCCCGGAGTCGTCGCCGGATAGCGGCCGGTCAGTCCGGTTCACTCGGCCAGTTTCGAGAGGAGATGGGAGACGTGGAGTCGCTCGTTGGTCCCTTCTTTCAGGTCCATGTCGATTTCGCCGGCCAGCTGGTGGAGTCGTGCCAGCCGGTCGGCCTCGTATCGCGACCGAGCGACGCGTAGCAGGTCTTTCATGACCTCCTCGCCGCTGTAGCCCTCGTCGACCAGCAGGTCGTCGAGCGTCGTCCGGGCGTCGGTGAACTCGCCGGCCTCGGCGTCGTCGAGCATCTCCTCGACGCGGTCGTCGGTGCCGACCTCGCCGAGCGCTTCGTAGGCCGTTTCCATGGTGATTTCGCCCTCGGTCTCGGCGGTGGTCTGGGCCGAGAGTAGCGCCGTCCGGAGGTCGCCGTCGGCGTAGCCGGCGACGTACTCCAGGCCGTCTTCGTCGTGCTCGACACCCTCGTCCTCGACGACCGACCGGAGGACATCGACGGTCTCGTCGTGGGTCGGTGCGCGCACGGGGACGGGGAAACACCGCGAGCGGATCGGCGGGATCAGCGCCGACGGCTGGCGGGTCGCGATGACGAACTGGGTGGTCTCGTAGTACTTCTCCATCACGCGGCGCAGGGCCTGCTGGAAGTCCTCGCGGATCGACTCGGCGTTGTCGAGCAGGATCGTCTTGTACTCACCCGAGACCGGTGAGTAGCTGGCCGACTCCTTGAGGACGTGGTTGATGAGGTCGGCCTTCGAGGACTCGCGGCGGCGCTCGGACGTGATGAACGAACTGAAGCGCGGGTCCTCGCTCAGTTCCTTCTTGGTCATCCCGAAGAAGTCGTCGACGTTGATCTCCACGAAGTCGTTATCGGGGTCGGCGTGGGTCTCGCGAGCCAGCGCGCGCACGGCGGCGGTCTTGCCGCTCCCGCGCGGGCCGTGGACGACGAGATTGAGGGGTTCGTCGACCGCTCGCCACAGCGACTCGCGGACCCCGGACTGTGGGAGATCGTCGATCTCCGGCGCGTGTTCCTCGGTCCACAGGGGGGTGTCCATTGGCATCGGCTACGGGGACGGCCGGTAAGAATCGATCGGTCGGCACCTGTCGAACAGAGCGAGCGGCGAGTGGGCAGGTCCCCTCGCCGTTCTCGTCTTCGGGCGTGTCACCGTCTTCGGGCTCGGACGTGTCTGCCACGTCTCCGGGGGTGCCGTCCCCGGGTTCGGGTGTTCCGCTGTCGGTCTCCTGGTCGTCGAAGGTGACGTCTGGATCGTCCGGCGGAGCCTGTTGTGGGAGCTGTGCGTTCTGGGCCGCCGTGGCGCCGCGAGTAAGACGGCGTTTCCACTGTTTCGCGACCGACCTGTGTCGGACGACCGCTCGCGGGCGGAGACGTTTCGAAGCGGGTTTACCTGCTCTGGCCGACCCCGATGATATGCACGTGACCTTTCTCGGGACCAGCGGGGCCGTTCCGACGACGATGCGCAACCCGAGCGCGGTGATGGTCCGCCGGGAAGGTGAACGGTTCCTCTTCGACGCCGCCGAGGGGACCCAGCGTCAGATGATGCGTTTTTCCACCGGCTTCGCTGTCTCACACGTCTTCGTCTCCCACCTCCACGGTGACCACGTCCTCGGCCTCCCCGGCCTGATCCAGACCTGGGACTTCAATGACCGCGAGGAACCCGTCGCGATCCACACGCCGGCGGGCACCCGCCGTCGGATCCGGGATCTGGTCACCGTGACTGGCAACGAACCGTCCTTTCCCGTCCGCGTCAACGAGGTCTCACCCGGCGACGTGGCGCTGGACGGCGCGGAGTTCGAGGTCCGGGCGTTCGAGACCGACCACCGGGCCACGTCGGTCGGCTACGCCATCGTCGAGGACGACCGCAAGGGCCGGTTCGACCGCGAGAAGGCCGAGGCGGAACTCGGCATCGAACCCGGCCCCGCGTACAGCAAACTCCACAACGGCGAGCCCGTGGAACTCGACGACGGCACCGTCGTCCAGCCCGAACAGGTCGTCGGCCCGCCGCGGCCGGGTCGGCGGGTCGTCTACACCGGCGACACCTGCCCCACCGAAGGCGTCGTCGAAGCCGCCGACGACGCGGATCTGTTGATCCACGACGCCACCTTCGCCGAGGACCGCCGCGAGCGGGCGGGCCAGACCGGCCACTCGACGGCGAAACAGGCCGCCGAGATCGCCAACCGGGCCGGGGCGAAACGGCTGGCGCTCACCCACGTCTCGACGCGCTACGCCGGCCAGTCCGGGCGACTGGAAGACGAAGCCCGCGAGGTGTTCGACGGCGAGGCGTTCCTCCCCGACGACGGGGACGAACTCGACGTGCCCTTCCCGGACGGGGAGGGCGAGGACGCGACGTAGCGTCGGCTCACACCCACGGATCGAGTTCCTCGTAGCCGGAAAACGAGTCGCGGCCCGGATACGCGTCGACCATCGCGATCACGTCCGACGCGACATCGTACGCGGGCATCGTGTCGTCGTAGAGGATCACCACGCCAGCGTGTTCGGCCGGGACCAGATCACTGAAATCTTTCACGTCGCTGGTCAGGACGATCAGATCGTGTTCGACCGCGTAGGGGAGTACGTCTGTTTCGTCGTCCGCTCCCTGCCAGAGCGCGTCGCGGACGTGTTCCGCGTACATCCCTTCTTTCTCCAGATACGTCGCCGTCTTCGGATCGACGTTCTCGTCGAGGAGAAACCGCCACTCACTCATCTCGATCCGCGTCCGGGTCGACGCCGGTGGGTCGGTCGATCCGCTCACGGAGCGACACCATCGCGTCGTCCCGCTCCCGTGCTACGGTTCGCATTTCGGCAGGATGGTCGTGATAGTAGGCGAGCGCGTGGTACACGTCGGCGATGTCGAGGTCGTATCGGTCCGCGACGGTTTCCGGGTCTTCCCCGCGTTCTTCGACGAGCGCGTACACCTGCCGGACGCTGATCCGTCGACCACGAATGTGGGGCTCACCCATGCGCTCACGAGCGATCCGTCGGGTGTCACGCTCCGCCATACCGGCATCTCGGACCCGCAACCGAAAAAACGTACTGCCGGGGACCGAACTTTTCCTCTCGCCCGCCCCATCGCCGCTATGCCCGACGACTGCCCGTTCTGTGCCATTGTCGCCGGTGACGCGCCGGCCAGCGTCGTCCACGAGACCGACGAGACGCTCGCGTTCCTGGATATCGCGCCCGTCACGGAGGGCCACGCGCTGGTGATTCCGAAGGCCCACTCGGCGGGACTCGACGGACTGGACCCCGACACCGGCGGGCGACTGTTTCGGGTGGGCCAGGAGATCGCCGCGGCGGTGCGAGCGTCCTCCGTGCCGACCGAGGGGATCACCCTCTTCCTGGCGGACGGTGCGGTCGCGGGCCAGGAGGTGTTCCACGTCCACCTGCACGTCATTCCCCGGACGGCCGACGACAGCGTCACGCTCGGCTTCGAGCGGTCCGAGCCCGGGCGCGAGCGGCTGGACGAACTCGCCGACGCGGTCGCCGCGGAACTGTAGGTCGCCGTCCCGTTCGCGGTCAGCCCGGGTGTCGGACCGGCACGAAGTTTATGGCTCGCAGGCTCCTAGTCCGTGGTAGTCGTGAACGCCCGCACGAGCGCGCTCGATGCAGTCGTCTTCGGGGTGGACATCCAGAGCGGTGACGTACGCGGGTCGGCACCGTCGTACGCACTGGTCGTCTTCGACGGCGAGTCCGTGAGCCGGGACGTGGTCTCCCGGCGGAAACTCAATCGGCTGATCGCCGACCGTGAGCCGGCCATCGTCGCCACGGACAACATGTACGAACTCGCCGCGGACAAGGACGCCCTGATCCACTTCCTCGGCGAGCTCCCCGACGAGACGAAACTCGTCCAGGTTACCGGCGCGGAGCGACCGGAACCGCTCTCGCGGGTCGCCGGCCGGCACAACGTCCCCTACGGCAAGGACCCGATGAAAGAGGCCGAGGCCGCGGCCCGCCTCGCCGCGATGAACGTCGGGCAGGAGGTGTCGGCCTTCACGAACACCACCCGCGTGAAGGTCGCTCGCGGCCGCTCGACCGGTAAGGGGGGCTGGTCGGAGGACCGCTATACCCGCCGGATTCACGGGGCAGTCAAGAAGCGAACCCGCGAGGTCGAGTCCGAACTGGACGACGCCGGTCTCGACTACGAGCGGGACGCCACCGAGAAGTACGGCGGCTTCTCCAACGCCATCTTCGAGGTCGAGGGGCGGCCCGCCGACATTCCGGTCTCGGCGCACCGCTCGGGTGACGTGCGCGTCGAAATCGAGCGCGAGCGCCGCGACGGCATCGAGTTCCAGCCGCTGGTCAAGCGCCGGGATCACGTCATCGTCGGCATCGACCCCGGGACGACCACCGCGGCGGCCGTCGTCGACGTGCACGGCGAGGTACTGGACGTGTTCAGTACTCGTACTGCGGACACCGCGGACGTGATCGAGTGGATCATCGAGCGCGGCCGACCCATCGTCGTCGCCGCCGACGTGGAGCCGATGCCCGAGACCGTCGAGAAGATCCGTCGGAGCTTCGAGGCCGCCGCGTGGGTGCCAGCCAGCGACCTCCCGATCGACGAGAAGAAACACCGCACCCGTGAGGAAGGATACGACGACGACCACCAGCGCGACGCCCTGGCGGCGGCGCTGTCGGCGTTCGACGCCCACGAGGACCAGTTCGAGCGCGTCGCGGAGAAAGTGCCGCCCCAGTTCGACCTCGGGGAGGTGCTGGCCCGCGTCGTCGCCGGCGAGGAGTCCGTCGAGGCCGTCATCACTGATCTGGAACGGGACCCCGACGAGGACGAGGAGACGACCGAACACACCGAGCGGGAACTCACCGCCGAGGAGAAGAAAATCAATCGCCTCGAAGCGCGGGTCGACCGGCTGGAAGACCACAACGAGGATCTGAAAGACACCATCGCGCGCAAGGACGACCGGATCGAGGAGTACGAGGAGGAGCTCTCTGAGGCTCGCCGCGAGGAGCGCCGCGAGGCCCGCGAGCGCCGGGAGATCACGCGGCTAGAGCGGGAGAACGAACGGCTCGAACGGGAACTCGACGAGGAGCGCGAGCGGGTCGACGAACTGGAGACCAAACTCGAACGCCTGAAGGCGCTGTGGAAACTCGACCACTCGAACTTCGCGGACGTATCGGAGAAACAGCAGGACCTCGTCCCGGTGAAGGTAATCGAGGAGTTCACGAAAGACGCAATCGAACGCGCCGACGAGGCCTACGGGCTCGCCGAGGGTGACGTGATCTACCTGCGCGACGGGAGCGGTGCCGGTCGGTCGACCGCCCAGCGCCTCGCGGACGTGAACCCGCGCGTGGTCCTGCGGGACGGCGGCCAGCTCTCCGAGGCTGCCGACGACCTGCTCTTCGAACACGAGGTGCCGATTGGCCCCGCCGAGGACGTGGGGATTCAGGAGGTCGACGAACTCGCGGTGGCCCGGGAGAGCGAGGTCGAGACCGTCATCGACGACTGGGAAGACCGGGCCGAGGAACGCGAGAAACAGAACAACGAACAGATGGTGGATCGACTGATCAGCGAACACCGGGCCGACCGCCCGGAGAGCTAGGTCACGTCGCCCAGTCCCATCCCGAGCGCGCTCAGTATCGTCGTCACGAACCCGTACGCCACCAGTAGCAAGCCCGCGATGGCGAAACAGATGCCAGCCGCGACGAGTGGGTTCTCTACCGCGACGAGACCGATACCCCCGATCAGGAGGACCAGCCCCAGAACCCCAGCCGTCCCGATTTTGTCAAGCATACACTCCCCTCCCATCTCGGGTAGCTTAAAAACCGTGACTCGACACGACAGCGCCGGTGCTGGGGGCTGTCCCGACGACCCGAGCGACGGGAACGAGACACGAATTTATAATTAAAACAGACAGAAAAATTTTAAGCAGAAAATATAGAAATTAAGTGAACACTATGGGGGAGATACGGATCGCAGCAGTGGTTGCCGTCGTCACATTCGCTATCGCAGCCGTGGGGGTTGCGGGTGCTGTCGGCGGGACAGCCGTGACAGGAGCCGACGCAGCGGACGCGTCGCTCGGGACGATACAGACGAACGAGACCAATACGACGGACACGACGAACACGACCGACACGAACACGACTGACGGGACGAACGGTACGGACACGACCGACGGGATTACCATCGGGGGCGTCACGGGGACGGTGACGAACGGCAGTGGTGCGGCGGTGGCGGATGCGACCGTCTCGGTCGGCCCGGCGGCGACGACGACGAACGCGACCGGGGGGTACGCGGTCGCGGTGCAGACCGGGACGTACACGCTCGCGGTGTCGGTCGACGGCGAGCAGGTCGCCACACGGTCGGTGAACGTGACGGCCAACACGACGACGACCGTCGACGTGACCGTGACGGTGACCGCGACGATCCAGGGGACGGTGACCGACAGCGACGGCGAGCCGATCAGTTCGGTGTTGGTCGACCTGCGCCAGCCCGGCGGGTTCGCGGACACCGCCGGGTTCCCCGACGAGTACGTAGCTCGCACACAGCCGGCCGCCGACGGGAACTACCAGCTCTCCGTCGACCCGGGGGAGTACGACCTCGGAGCCGGGAGCGTCGCGTACGAGCTCCGCGTGACGAATGTCTCGCTCTTACCGGGTGAGACGCTGACGCGGAACTTCACGCTCGACCGGGCCGACGGGGGAATCGCCGGTACCGTCACCGACGAGAACGGGACGCCGATCCCGAACGCCACCGTGACGACGCTGGACGGCACGATGTCCGCCTCGACCGGTGCCGACGGCGCTTTCGACCTCACGATGGCCGCAGGCACGTACACGGTCGTCGCCGACGCCGACGGCTACCAGCCGACCACCAGCGAGGTCGCCGTCCAGGCGGGCCGGACCACGGAGACCGACTTCGCCCTCACCGAACGCAACGCGTCCCGGGCACCGCTCGCGGTCGCGATCACCGGTACGTCCGATCCGGTCGCGCCGGGCGGCACGGTCGCCGTCGACGTGTCCTTGACGAACCAGCGTGACGAAACGGTCAGCCAGCCGGTCTCGCTCGTCGTCGACGGCGCGACCGTCGACGACACGTTCGTCTCGGTGGCCGCCGGCGCGACCCAGTCGCTCACGCTCGTGTGGACGGCGAGCGCCGACGCCGATGGGAGCTATACCGCCACCGTCCGGAGCGGCGACGCGGCCGCCTCGACCGTCCTCACCGTCGACCCGTCGCTGAACACCTCCGACGGGGGCGGAACCGACGGTGGGACCGACGGGGGCGGGACCGACGAGACCACCGGCGACTCGGACCCCACGTTCGGGGACGGCAACGACTCGACGGACTCCGATCCGACGTTCGAGGCAGGCAACGATTCGAGCGGTGGGATGTTCGATGGAATGGGGAACGAGACCAACGGGTCGTTCGACGGGTTCAACGAGTCGGGGTCGAGTGGACCGGCGTTCGAGTTCGACACCGAGAGCAGTGGTTCCGGCTTCGACTTCGCGACGAACGCGAGCGGACCGGCGTTCGAGTTCGGCAGCGACGCGGGCGGGTCCGGGTTCGGCTTCGAGACCGACTCGGACACGCCGTCCTTCGGGTTCGGTGACGACACCGGCGGGTCCGGCTTCGACCTCGGCACGGACGCAGGTGGTGCGGACTTCGCTTTCGGCACCGATTCGAACGGACCGGCCTTTTCGTTCTCGCCGGACTAGGCGGCGCTCGTTTTCAGCAGAAAGCAAACGGATCGCGAGTTAGAACTCGTTACAGACGGGGATGCCGACGGTTTCGTAGTTCCCCATGTTGCCGATCATGTCCGGCACTTCCTCGAGGCTGACGGTCTCGGTGACGATCTGGCCGGGGTCGATCTTGCCGCGGGACATCATGCGGAAGATCTGGTCGTACTCGTTCGGGGGCATCCCGAAGGAGCCGTAGAACTCGCGTTCGTCCATGACCATGTTGTCGACCGGGAGTTCGACCTTCCCGTCGTTCTCACCGGTCGTGAGACCGATCTGGAGGTGCTGCCCGGCTTTGCCCAGCGAGTTGACGGCGTTCTTGCAGGTCTGGGCGACTCCCAGTGCGTCGACGGCTACATCGACGCCGTGGGACCCTTCGGTGTGAGCCTTGACCGCCTGGGCGGCGTCCTTTACGTCGGTTGCGTTGATGATCTCGTCGGCACCGAGTTCCTCGGCGGCCCAGAGCTGTTCGTCCTTGATGTCGACGGCGATCACGTTGGCACCCAGCGCGTCGGCGATGTGGACCGCCGAGAGGCCGACGCCGCCACAGCCGTGGATGGCCACCCAGTCGCCGGGGGTGACGTCGACACGGCTGACCAGGCCGTGGAACGCGGTCGCGAACCGACAGCCCAGGCCGGCGACGTTGACTGGATCCACGTCGTCGGGGAGTTTCACGACGTTGTGGTCGGCCTCCCGGACGGGGAACCGCTCGGCGAAGGCCCCGGGGGCCATCTGCAGGAAGCCGAGTGGGACCATCCGGTCACAGATGTTCCCGCGGCCGTCACGGCAGTGCTGACAGGTCCCGTCGGAGAGGTTGAACGGGACGGTCACCATGTCGCCCTCGCGGAACCGATCGACGTTGTCCCCCACCTCGACGACGCGGCCGGCCGGTTCGTGACCGAAGATCAGCCCCTCCGTCGGGACGACGCCGATGTGTCCCCAGTCCCCCTTCCAGGCGTGCCAGTCGCTCCGGCAGATCCCGCAGGCTTCCGTCTCGACGACCACCTGGTCTTCGTCGGCCGTCGGCTCCTCCACGTCCTGAATCTCGAGGGGTTCCTCTACCCCCTGAAAGACTGCTGCTTTCATACAGCCCGTATCAATAGAGACACCGTAATAAAACATTGGTAGGCCTTTTCATACCCCGGAGTTTTCAGGGTTAACCGGTTATATGCGGCTGTATTTCGTGGGGTGTGGTATCACGCGTACGTCGCCGATTTCGGCCCCTCTGTGGGGTGCCACGGCCCCTCTCAGTGTTGAAAAACTTAAACCGTCTGCCCGCCGAAGGGGCGACTATGAGCGACAACGAGGGACGCAAAGACCTTCGTATGCCCGACGACGACGAGGTCTTTGCGGTCGTTACGAACATGCTCGGTGCGAACCGGGTACGCGTCAGGTGTATGGACGGTGTCGAACGTACAGCGCGCATCCCTGGAAAGATGCAGAAACGCATCTGGATCCGCGAGGACGACGTGGTGCTGGTCGAACCGTGGGACTGGCAGGACGAGAAGGCGGACATCACGTGGCGCTACGAGAAACAGGAGGCCGACCAGCTTCGACAGGAGGGACACATCCAGGAGTAGCGGTGATGTTTGTCTCCCCGGCCCCACGTGGCCTCCCCGAGAACGTACAGTCGACGCGAGCGAACGGAGTGAGCGAGCGCCGCGGGGAGGCGACGCGCGACCGCAGCGAGCGCGACCGAACCGAACCACGATTTCTGGCCCGGATTTTTGCCCGACCGAGTGAGCGAACGCGAACGAGGGGGGTGTAGAAAGGTGGCTGAGTTCGATCTCGTCGACACCGACGACGTGGACTCGCCCGGCGACGAGTGGGAGGAGATCGACGTCGCCGACACCGAGGCCGACCGCATCGCCCGGAGTCGCGACCGGGAGTTCAGCCAGTTCCGCGAGCGGATCAAGGACGCAGACCAGTTCAAGGTCGAGGCGTCCGTCTTCGACGACGCCACCTTCGGTGCTCTCTACAAACTCGTCCAGGACGGCCACATCGACGCATTCGGCGGCCCGATCTCGACGGGCAAGGAGGCCAACGTCTACTCCGCGCTGGGCGGCCGGGCGGCCGCCGACGCTTTGGATATCGCGGACTCGCCCGAGGTCGCCGTCAAGATCTACCGGATCAACGCCTCCGATTTCCAGGACATGCGGGGCTACCTCGACGGCGACCCCCGGTTCGACGGCATCGGCTCGAAGAAGAGCGACATCGTCAAGGCGTGGGTCCGCAAGGAGTACGCCAACCTCGAACGCGCGCGCAACGCCGGCGTCCGCGTCCCCGAACCCATCGCCGTCGAGCGCAACGTCCTGGTGATGGAGTTGCTGGGAATCGACGACGGCGAGGGTCGCGCCAAGCGACTGGCCGAGGTCCACGTCGAGAACCCCGAGACGGCCTTCGAGGTGGTCCGGGAGTACATGCGCCGGCTCCACAGTGCCGGCCTGGTCCACGGCGACCTCTCGGAGTACAACATCATCCTCCACGGCGAGGAACTGGTCGTCATCGACCTGGGCCAGGCGGTCACCGTCCACCATCCCAACAGCCGCGACTTCCTCGAACGGGACTGTCACAACGTCGCCTCGTTTTTCCGTCGGCAGGGACTGGCGGTCGAGGACGACGACCTGCTGGCGTTTGTGACGGGCGGCGACGAGGACTGATCGACGGCCACGGAGCGACGGTTCGGTGGCGGCCACTGTGCGAAGCCTTGAAACCGTGGGGTACCGTAGTGGCGAGCATATTATGCAGCACGTGAAGATACCGCAGGACCGCATCGGCGTGCTCATCGGCGAAGGTGGGGAGACGATGCGCGAGATCGAAGAGCGCGCGGAGGTGCGACTCGACATCGACTCCGAAAGCGGGTCCGTCAAAGTCGAGACGGTCGGTGATCCCATCGTGGGGCTGAACGGTCCGGACATCGTGAAGGCCATCGGCCGCGGGTTCGCCCCCGAGGACGCACTGGAACTGCTCGAGGACGACCTGATGATGTTCGACGTGGTCGATCTGAAAGCCGCCTCCCGGAACAAGAAAGACATGCGACGGAAGAAGGGCCGACTCATCGGCGAAGACGGCCGGACGCGGGAGCTCATGGAAGAACTCTCCGGCGCGGCCGTCGTCATCTACGGCTCCACGCTGTCGATCATCGGCGAACCGGAACAGGTCGACACCGTCCGGGAGGCCGCCGAGATGATCCTCGACGGCGCGCCCCACGGCTCGGTCTACTCGTTCCTGGAGCGTCGCCACAACGAGATGAAACAGAAGGGCATGGAGTACCACCAGTTCACCGGATAACACGGTTATCCGAGCCCACACTCCCTCCGCTCGTGTGGACACGAGCTGACCGTTCTACCGCTTTTCGTCCAACTCCGTCGACTCCTGCCCGAACCAGCGGGTCCACACCGGCTGGAACGCGTCCTCGGCCTCGGAGATCCGATCCCACTCGGTGAGCCCGCGCTCCGCGTCGCTCCCGGGGATCGTGTTGTCGAACACGAGCGCCGTGAGGCCGCCGACGGCCATGCCGGTCGTACCGATCACGTAGACCGTGTTGGCGACCGCTTCCGTGCCCAGAACCGGGCCGGCGAGTGGGATCCCGGCCAGTCCCGCCTGGAACGTGGCCACGTCGCCGACGTTGGCCATGTACTCGGGGACGGCGAGGCCGACGAAAAGCGCCAGGCCGAGGACGAACACGTTCCGCGAGGAGTCCAGATCGACGTACTTCAGGTTCGAGAGGCCGACGGCGACGATCTGGCCGAACATGGCGACGAACAGGCCGCCGACGATGGGATCGGGCACGGTCGCGACCAGCCGACCGAAGTAGCCGACGAATCCGACCACCAGCATCACGAGCGCGCCGATCTGGACGACCGCGCGCGAGGCCACTCCCGTCAGGCCGATGGCCCCGATGTTCTCGGAGTAGGAGGTCGCGCCCCCGGTTCCCATGATCCCGGAGAAGACGTTGGTGAGCCCCTCCATGCCGATCCCGTGGTTGATGCGGCGCTCGCTGGGCATCCCGCTCCCGGTCAGGCGCGCGACGGCGTGGTAGTCGCCGAAGCTCTCGACGATGGAGGCGAGGACGCCGGCGAACATGCCGATGGCGAAGGCCAGCTCGAAGCGGGGCAGCCCCCACTGGAAGGGGTAGATCGGGAACAGCGGCCGACCCTCGGTGACCGCGCCCAGATCGACGAAGCCGGCCGCACTCGGGGTGTAGACGCCGGCCACGGAGAGGCCGGCCGCGACGACCCAGGCGATCACCACGCCCAGCAGGACCGGAAACAGACTGAACACGCGGTGACTGCGGTCGAGGTACTGCGAGAACAGGACGATCAGGCCCAGGGTGAGTCCGAGCAACCACCAGTTCGTGGTGGCGGCGGTGACCTGTGACACGTCGAACAGCGCCAGTCCGATGAGGGTGATCGTGGGGGCGACGACGACCGGCGAGAGGAAGGCTCTGAGTTTCCCGACGATCCCCAGGTAGCCGATAGCGACCTCCGCCAGCGCCGCCACGATGATCGCGCCCTGGAGGACCTGGAGTTTGGCCTGCCAGCCCGGGAGTCCGCCCGTGGCGGTCACGGTAGTCACGATGGCGATCGCCGGCGCGAGCATCGAGAAGGGCGCGCCCTGGACGATCGGATAGCGGTTCCCGAGGGTGGTCTGGGCCAGCGTCGCCACGCCGGAGACGACGAAGAAGGTGCCGACGAACCGCGCGGTCACGTCGGTCGGCATCCCCATCGCGCCCGCGAGGATCAGCGGGACGGCGACGTTCGCCCCGACCATCGTCAGGTAGTGCTGGAGGCCGAGCAGTATCGACGGCCAGGTTCCCGGCCAGTCGTCGACCCCGTACTCCACGAACGACGCTTCCGCACTCTCGTCGGCCTCGGTACCCATCGGTCGGGGCTGTGGCTTAGCAGGCAAAACCCCGTCGGTCTCGGCCGGCGCTCACTCCTCGTCGTCGTCTTCCAGTGATACGTCCCCGATGGCCTCGGCGATGTCGTCGTCGGCCGCGGCCTCCTCCTCGCTCTCCTCGTCCTCGTCGAGGTCCATCGCTTCCTGGTCGGGTTCGATGTCGTCGTCCAGACTCGTCGGCTCGCCGCCCGCGGTCTCGTCGGGGTCGCTCGTCCCGCTGGGCTCCAGTTCCGCACCGCCGGTGTCAGACTCCGTCGTCACGGGCCCCGACCCGCCGGACTGTCCGAGGTCGGCGTCGGGGTTCGTCGGTTCGTCCAGGTCCAGCTGGCGTTCGAGCAGTTTCACGCGCTCTTCCAGTTCCGAGACACGGCTCGCGACGGCCGGCGCCTGTGTGGTCGCCAGGTCCGACATCGGGCGGTTGGCGACGATCCACCGGAGGTACGCGCCCCGGTCGTCGAACCCCTGGAGCTGGGCCTCCTCGTCTAGCTCCGCGACCAGGTCGTCGTCCAGGCGTAGGCGAATCTCCATCGCCCGAACGTTCGTGTACCCAGCACCTAAATCCCGGTGCCGAACCCGGGCCGGCGACCGGAGCGGTCGCCCTCAGGCTGTTTAAAGCCTGCTTTGGTATCCGGTGCCACGCGGTTCGGACGCGTCGCCCGTTGGCGGTTTCGGCTGTGGGTAACACAACTTTTATATAGAATGGCAATACAATTCTTTGCTTGACTATGGCTCAGCAGATGGGTAACCAGCCCCTCATCGTACTCTCCGAGGAGAGTCAGCGGACATCGGGGAAAGACGCACAGTCGATGAACATCACGGCCGGCAAGGCCGTCGCCGAGTCCGTTCGGACCACCCTCGGTCCGAAGGGGATGGACAAGATGCTCGTGGGCGACACGGGTAGCGTCGTCGTCACGAACGACGGCGTCACCATCCTCGACGAGATGGACATCGAGCACCCGGCGGCCAACATGATCGTCGAGGTCGCCCAGACCCAGGAAGACGAGGTCGGCGACGGCACTACGACCGCCGTCGTCATCTCCGGTGAACTCCTCGCGAAGGCCGAGGACCTGCTGGACCAGGACATCCACGCCACTATCCTGGCCCAGGGGTACCGCCAGGCCGCCGAGGAGGCCAAGGAGATCCTCGAGGACATGGCTATCGAGGTCGACGAGGACGACACCGACATCCTCGAGCAGATCGCCGCCACCGCCATGACCGGCAAGGGTGCCGAAAACGCCAAGGACACCCTCGCCGCACTGGTCGTCGACGCCGTCCGCTCGGTCGCCGACGACGAGGGTATCGACACTGACAACATCAAGGTCGAGAAGGTCGTCGGCGGCTCCATCGACGAGTCCGAACTCGTCGAGGGCGTCATCGTCGACAAGGAACGCGTCCACGACAACATGCCCTACGGCGTCGAGGACGCCAACGTGGCCCTGCTCGACACGGCTATCGAGGTCCCCGAGACCGAACTCGACACCGAGGTCAATGTCACCGACCCCGACCAGCTCCAGCAGTTCCTCGACCAGGAGGAGAAACAGCTCAAGGAGATGGTCGACAACCTGGACGAAGCCGGTGCTGACGTCGTCTTCTGCCAGAAGGGCATCGACGACATGGCCCAGCACTACCTCGCTCAGGAGGGCATCCTCGCGGTCCGTCGGGCCAAGAAGTCCGACATCAAGGCGCTCGCCCGCTCGACGGGCGCTCGCGTCGTCTCCAACATCGACGACGTCACCGAGGACGACCTCGGCTTCGCCGGCTCCGTCGCGGAGAAAGACATCGGTGGCGACCAGCGCATCTTCGTCGAGGACGTCGAGGACGCCCGCGCGGTCACCATGATCCTGCGCGGCGGCACCGACCACGTCGTCGACGAGGTCGAACGCGCCGTCGATGACTCGCTGGGTGTCGTGTCCGTCACGCTCGAAGACGGGCAGGTTCTCCCCGGCGGCGGTGCCCCCGAGACCCAGCTCGCGCTCGGCCTGCGTGACTACGCCGACTCCGTGGGCGGCCGCGAACAGCTGGCCGTCGAGGCCTTCGCCGACGCCATCGACGTCATCCCGCGCACGCTCGCGGAGAACGCCGGCCTCGACCCCATCGACTCGCTGGTCGACCTCCGCGCCCAGCACGACGAGGGCTCGACCACCGTCGGTCTCGACGCCTACACCGGCGAGGTCGTCGACATGGAGGACGACGGCGTCGTCGAGCCGCTGCGCGTCAAGACCCAGGCCGTCGAGTCCGCCGTCGAAGCCGCAGTCATGATCCTGCGCATCGACGACGTGATCGCGGCCGGCGACATGAAGGGTGGCCAGAGCGACGACGACGGCGACGAAGGACCACCCGCAGGCGGCCCCGGCGGCGCGCCCGGCGGCATGGGCGGCGGCATGGGCGGCATGGGCGGCGGCATGGGCGGGATGATGTAAGCCCACTTTTTGCACGCTCGTCGCGCCAGAGGCGCGACTCGCGGCAAAAACTTGGGGAAAAATCTCGCCGTCCTCCCGTTGGTCGGACGCCGAGGTTCCGCGCGCTCGGGCCTGACGGCCCTCGCGTGCGGCACGATACCCAAGTGCCCGCCGCACCGCACCCGCATCGCTCCGCCGAACGAAACGACGCTTTCTTTCGGTACCGCTCGACCAGCGACGGCTCAGCCGTTCCCGAACCAGACCGCGCCGTAGTTCAGGCGCTCGACCACTTCTTCGCCGGTCCCGGCCCGCTCGTAGCGCAGTTCGTAGGACATGACGACGGCGCTGGGCTCGACCTCCAGCAGGACCGAGACGTTCCGCGCTCGCTCCCCGAACAGCGTCGCGGTCGTCGCGTTGGCCCGGTAGTAGTACGTCGTCGTCCGCAGTGGCACTCCGCTCGGATCGTCGGCCCGGACCAGTTCGACCGCGGAGAGGACCGGTCGCAGCCGGTCCCGGAACGAGGGCGAGAACGACCAGTTCTCGCCCGACCGTGTCTCGGTTTCGGTCCCGGCGGCGGTGTCGCTCGCGTTCGTCACGGTCCAGGTCGTCGTGTCGTTGGCGCCGCGGTCGACACGACCGTCGATCACCCGTCGCTGGACCGTCCCGTTCTCGGCAGTGACCGTCCGCTCGTAGGTGAACAGAAAGGAGGCGTTCCGGAGGGTTCCGACGTGGGCGGCCACGAGTGCCTCGGGGGCGACGACGCGCTCGCGGGTCACGCCGGCGGCGATCCGCGGGCGTGGGGTCGCGGTCGGCGTCGCCTCGGGCGTCGGGACCGTGACCTCGGGCACGGAGACGGGGCCGGGGGTCTCGGGCTCGTCGGCGGCGAACCCGGCACAGCCGGCCACGAGGAGGGCACAGCACAGGACGGCCGGCGCGAGGCGGGACATGGCCACTGGTAGGACTGTGCCGAAATAAACCTCGGGACGGGTTCGGCTGGAGGCGGGGTTGGAACTAAGTCGCCCGGCCGACCAGATGCCGGTATGGAGACGCTGCTGTTGAACCCGGCCGCCGTCGAGGAGAGCGCCCAGGTGCCGGCGGTCGTTGACGCCGTCGAGGCCGCCTTCGCCGCCTACGCCCGCGGCGACGCCCAGATGCCAGCCAAGTCATACATCGACCTCCCGCAGTACGACGGGGACTTCCGGTCGATGCCCGCCTATCTGGAGGCAGACGACTGGGACGGCGCTGGCATCAAGTGGGTCAACTCCCACCCGTCGAATCCCGAAGACCACGGCCTGCCGACGGTGATGGGGACGATGATCTACTCCGACCCCGAGACGGCGGTCCCGCTGGCGATCATCGACGGGACCACGCTCACCCGCAAGCGGACCGGCGCGGCCGCCGCCGTCGCCACCGATCACCTCGCCGTCGCCGACGCCACCTCGCTGGGCCTGGTGGGGGCCGGCGTCCAGGCCCGCGCCCAGCTCGATGCCATCGCCACCGTCCGGGACATCGAGACTGTCGTCGTCGCCGACAAGGACCCCGACGCCGTCGACGCGTTCCGGGCCGAGACCGGCGACGAGTTCGAGGTCCATGGGGGCTCTATCGCCGACGCCGTCGACTGTGACGTGGTGTCGACGACGACGCCGGTCCGCGACCCCATCGTCCCCCGCGAGGCTGTCGGCGACCACACGCACATCAACGCGATGGGGGCCGACGCCGAGGGGAAACACGAACTCGACGACGCGATTCTGCTGGACGCGAAACTCGTCATCGACGACCACGCCCAGTGTACCCACTCCGGGGAGATCAACGTCCCCTACGCCGCCGGTACGCTCGGGGACGAGGACATCCACGCGGAACTGGGCGCGGTCGTGATCGGCGAGGCCAGCGGCCGGACCGACGACGGCATCACCGTCTTCGACTCCACGGGACTGGCCATCCAGGACGTGGCCAGCGCCCACGTCGTCTACGAGTACGCCCGCGAGCACGGCGTGGGCGAGTCGATGGAACTCGTCGGGACCGACCTGTGAGCCGCGTCGCGGTCACTCCGCCTCGGTGACGGTCGCGGTCTGTTCCTCGGTGGCGGCGACCGCCTCGGCCCGGTCGACGATCCCGTCGATCATGCTCGCGATCTCCCCGGTCGAAGCGGTCCGGGCGTCGCGGCAAGACCCGCCTACGTCGGGGCCGCTGTCGGTTCGGCCGCCGTTTTCCCTCCCCAAACCCGACGATACTGTTTTCAATCTTGTGGCCATACCTGCCGATATGCCCTACATGTCGGGTGACGATTTCAGCGTTCACGCCGACGAGTGCGCCAAACAGGAGTCGGGGTGGATGCCGCTCTCGGACCTGCCGGACGAGGTAGATTCGATCGAGGACCTCGACTGTGACTGCTGGGACGAGTACGAATCGCTGGCGGAGATCTAGTCCGTCAGCCGCTGGAGCGACCCGTTGATCTCGGTGACGGTCGCGGTCTGTTCCTCGTTGGCGGCGGCCACGTCCTCGATCTCGGCGGAAACCCGTTCGGCCTTCTCGACGACGCCGTCGATCATGCTGGCGATCTCCTCCGTCGAGGCGGCCTGATCGTCGGTCGCCTCCGACACCTGCCGGACACCGTCGGCTGCCTCCCGTGCCACGTCGGCGATCTCCTCCAGTCGCTCCATCGCCGTTTCGACCTGTTCCATCCCCGCCTCGACCCGCTCGGTCATCCGCTCGAGGCGCTCGACGGTTCTCTCGGTGTCGTCCTGAATCGCCCGAACCCGGGTCTCGATCTCGCCGGCCCGATCCTGTGACTCCCCGGCCAACTCCTTGACCTCGTCGGCGACGACGGCGAAGCCCTCGCCAGCCTCGCCCGCCCGCGCGGCCTCGATGGAGGCGTTCAGCGCCAGGATGTTCGTCTGGTCGGCGATGTCGTTGATCACCTCGACGATCTCGTCGATCTCGTCGACACGGGTCCGGAGGTCGTCGACCGAGTCGGTGACCGACGCCGTCGAATCGTTCACGTCGTCCATGACGTCGATGGCCTCGCGGCCGGCCGCTCGCCCCTCGTCGGCGAGGTCGGCGGCCTCGCGGCTGGTCGCCGCCACCTCGTCGGAGGTCGAGGCGATCTCCTCGACGGTCGCGCTCAACTGGGACACCTCGGAGGCGACGGTTTCGACGTCCTCGGTCTGCTCGTCGGCGAGGTCGCTGATCTCGCTGGCGCTTTCGGCCACGTCCGCGGCCGACTGCTCCAGTTCTTCGGTCCGTCTGCCCACGTCCGCGACGAGTTCCGACAGCTGCTCGGCCATCCGATTGACGGCGTCGACGACCGCCACCACCTCGTCGTCGAGATGCTCGGACTCGAAGGACGCCCGCGCATCGAGGTTCCCCTCTGCGATCGCCGTGAGCGTCCCGGAGACCTCCTCGACAAGCGCCTGCAACTGCTCGCGGCGGTGGACCTCCGCTGTCCGGTCCTGTACCATCTCGACGGCCCCGACCAGTTCGCCGTCGCCGGACTGCGTCCGGCTGCCAGAGGGACCCTGTCCCTCGCTGCCCTCGTACAGCGGCGCGGCGCTGAATTCGATCTCCCGCTCGGTCCCGTCGGCCGCGACCATCGTGCTCGTGTCCCGGTACAGCGTGTAGTCCACGTCTTCGGCCCGCGGGACGCCGAACTCATCGTCGGCCCGCTCCGGCGCGGCGACCACCTTGTCCGCCAGTGTCTTCGAGCGCCGCCCGTCGTGGTAGAACGCCTGACTGGCCATCTCCATCGACCGTGCCTCGGCTTCCGAGTGGCCCGTCAACTGCTCCAGCCCCTCGTTCCAGCTCACGATGTTGCTATCACAATCGAGAACGAAGATCGCACCGTCGATCCGGTCGAGAATCGACCCGAACCCGAGTGGAAAATCCGGGGTACTGGCACTATCAGGCTCCGAAGTTCCGTTTCCGGAGGAGCCGAAGCCGTCGTCTGCGCTTCGGTTCTGTGTCATCGTTATCGCGACCGAAAAGAGTTTCTCACAACAACGTTCCGCTTTCCGATCGACACCGGCTCGCGGGTTGTTTCACTCCAGGTGGATCGCCGGCCGGAACGGGACGGCACTGTCGGCTTTCCCGTCGGGGTCGACGGCGTCGGGGTCGGCCTCGTCGTAGACTTCGACGGTCGCGTCGAACTCGGATTCGAGGAAGCTTCCGGCGTCCGCGTAGACGGCCTGCTCGTCGACATCGGCTAGTGCGGCGAGTTCGTCCGCGTCGCGCTCCCGAACCAGTTCCACGAGGTCCTGCACGAGGTCGTTGACCGCGTCGCCTTTCTCCCGGAGGTCCGGGTCCTCCATGACCTGCCCCATGATCGCACCCACGTCGAGTCCCTGCTCGCGGCTGTCGCCGCTCGCGCCGTCCCCGGAACTCCGTTCCGCGCGCTCCCGGACGGTCTCGAACACGTCGCGTTTCCAGTCGGCCGCCACGTACACCCGTACCGTGTCCGGGTCGGTCCCGGTCACGTCCACGATGTCGTGGATGTCGTCGGTGACGGCTTCGACCAGTCGCTCCCGGCGCTCGACTGTCTCGTCCTCGAACGCGGGGTCGGGCTCGGGCCAGTCGGCGTCCTCGGCCGGTTCGCCGGTCAACTGCTCGTGGAGTTCGTTCGCCATGAACGGGACGAACGGTGCGAGCAGGCGCAGGCGCGTCCGCAGGACCTCACGCAGGGTCCACTGGGCCCCCTCGCGGTCGAGGTCGGCCCGCCGCCGGTACCACTTCAGGTGTTCCTCGAAGCTGTAGAAGATCGCCTGGCTCGCCGTCCGCGTCTCGAAGCCCTCCATGGCCTCGGTCGCCTCCCGGATCGTGCTCTGCAGTTTCGAGAGGAGCCACCGGTCGATGTGTTCGAGGTCGGGTCGCGCCTCCTCGTCGATGGCCACGTCGGTCGTCTCCTCGCCCTCGACTTCGAGCGTGATCTCGACCATCTCGTCGATGTCGAAGTCGATGACTTCCTGGGCCCGGCTCCAGAACCGTTCGAGCTGGTCGCGCGTACTCCCCACGAGGTCGTCGCGCCAGTCGTAGTCCTGCCACGGCTCCGCGGAGTTCAGCAGGAAGAATCGGACGGTGTCGGCTCCGTACTCGTCGATTGCCTTCGAGGGCAGGACGACGTGCCCCTTCGAGGAGGACATCGCTTCCCCTTCCAGCAGGCCCATGCCCATGATGGTGATCCCCTGGGGCCACTTGTCCTCGGGGAACAGTTCGCCGTGGTGGAACTGGAAGAAAGTGAGGTGGTTGTTGATGAGGTCGTTGCCGGAACAGCGCCAGTCGACGGGATACCAGTGCTCGAACTCCTCGCGCAGTTCGAGCGCGCGCTCGTCGGGGGCGTCGACCGCGTCCTCGCCGTAGAACAGTGCGTCGAAGAACTCGGGATCGAGGTCCTCGGGCGGGATCTCGTCCAGCCGGTGGGCGATGGTGTAGTAGGACATGTAGATCGTCGAGTCCGACAGCGGTTCGATCACGAAGTCCTCGTCCCACGGCAGGCGGGTGCCCAGCCCGTAGTTGCGGATGCAGGGCCACTCGTTGAGCCAGTCGATGGTGTGATCGTACTGGTCGCGGGTGTTCTCGGGAATCGTGTCGATGCCGTCCAGCACCCGGTGGGCTTTCTCCGTCCACTCGGCGTCGTTGTAGCGCAAAAACCAGGTGTCCTGTTTGGCGACCTCCACGTCGCCGCCACAGCGACAGACGACCTCCTCGGTGAACTCGTACATCTCGTCGAACGCGCCTTCGTCCTGGTAGTGGGCGCGGAACTCCTCGCGGACGTTCTCGACGGTCATGCCCGCGAACTCGCCGTAGTCGTCGTGCATGATCCCCTGGTGGAACTCGGCCTGGTAGAGATCGGCCGTCACGCCCTCCAGCTCGGGGTCGTCCGACGATTCGATACCGGCGTCCTCGACCGCGGTCTTCGCGGGGATCTCCCCGTAGTCCTCGATGTCGAGGATCGGGATCGGTTCGATGTCGGCCACGTCGGCGGGGTCGATCCCGTACTCGGCCATTCGTTCGTCGTCGGCCTTGGCCTCCTGTAGGGCCAGGTAGTCGTCGGGCGAGTGGGCCGGGACGGACATGACGACGCCGGTGGCGTTGTCGGTGTCGACGAAGGTCGCCGGCAGGATCAGCACCTCGTCGCCGGTGATCGGATTCGTCACCGTCTCGCCGATGAGGTCCGCACCGCTCAGTTCTTCGCGAATCTCGATGTCGCGTTCCTGGAGTCGCAGTTTCTCGACGGCCGCGCTGGAGACCACCCACGTTTCGTCGTCGACCGTCGCCCGCACGTACTCGCCGTCCGGGTGGGCGTAGGCGTTCGTGACGCCCCGCACGGTTTCGGGTCGGAGCGTGGCCATCGGCAAGATTGTGTCCGCACCATCGACTTCCGATTCGAACTTCACGAGCGTGTACTCCTGGAACTCGGCCTCTTCGCCTTCGAGCAGGTCGTGGGTGGTGACCGGGTTCTCCTCGTCGGTACAGAACTTCACGGGGTGGAGCCCCTTCTCCAGCAGGCCCCGTTCTTTGAGCCGTTCGTACTGCCAGGTGATGAACTTCGAGTAGCGCTCGTCGTTCGTCGTGAACTCCCGCCGCCAGTCGATGGAGAGGCCGAGTTGCTTCATCCCCGACTTGTAGTGATTCTCGATGAAGTAGCGGGCGTAGCCCATCGGGGTTTCGAGGTCTTCGAGGGTGTCCTCGGGGACGTTGTAGGTGTCCCGCAGGACCGACAGCTGATCCTCTTCGCCTTTCTTCAGGCGCTCGACGGCACCGATGATCGGGGTGCCAGTGACGTGCCAGGCGATGGGGAAGAGGACGTCGTCGCCCTGGAGCCGGCGGTAGCGGGCGTACACGTCGGGCACGGTGTAGGTCCGGCAGTGCCCGATGTGCATACCGCCGCTCGGGTAGGGGTAGGGGACGGTGATGAACGTCGGCTCGGCCTCGCCGTCGGGATCGGCCTCGTACCGTCCCGCTTCGGCCCAGCGATCGCGCCACCTCGCTTCGAGTTCCTGGGGCTCGTAATCCATACGTACCGGTTCCCCCTGCCAGCCTAAAAGAACTCCCTATCTGCCGAGTCACCGTCCCTCGTCCGGTCGGTGGGTCCCCATCCGAGTTCGAGGTACCGTCGCGCCCAGCGTCGTCAGTTCGACCGCGTCCCGCCGGCCGGATCAGTCCAGCGTGACGACGCCGTCGTCGAGCAGTTCGAGCAGCAAGTCGCGCGCGTGGCCGTCCGGGTTCACGCCGGTATAGACCCGCTCGACGACGCTATCCACGAGGACGAACGTCGTCCGGGGCGTCGAATCGCCGGGCGCGTCCAGGGGCACGCCGAACGCCGCCGCTACCTCGCCGTCGGGGTCGGCCAGCAGGTCGAACTCGACGCCGGTCTCCTCGGCGAACGCGCGGTGGGACTCGGCGTCGTCGGTCGAGACGCCGTAGACCGTGATGCCGGCGTCGTCGTAGGTCTCGCGCTCGCGCGCGAACTGTTCGGCCTCGGTCGTACAGCCCGGCGTCCCGTCCTCGGGATAGAAGTAGACCACCGTCGGGTCGGTGAACGTCGGCGAGACGGACTCGCCGTGCTGGTTCCGTGCCGTTACGTCGGGTGCCGGGTCGCCCGGTTCGAGCATACCCGCCGATTCGACGGCCGGCGGGAAGGCCGTTGTGCTAGTTCACCGGGATGTCCGTCCCCTCGCTGGCCTCCTGTTTTGGGAGCGTGATCGACAGGACGCCGCTGTCGTAGCTCGCCTCGGCGTCTCCTTTCCGGACGCGGTGGGGGAGCGCCACTGTGCGGCTCGTCGAGCGGCGGGTCCGTTCCCGGCGGAGGTACCGGTGGTCGTCGTCCTCGTCTTCGGTCTCGCTGGTCGTCTCCGAACCGGCGGCGATCCGCACCGTCCGCGGGTCGGGCAGGGTCACGTCGATGTCGTCACTGGTGTACCCGGGCACGTCGGCGGTCACCTCGAAGGCCTCGCCCGTGTCGGCCACGTCGACGGCGACGCTGCCACCCGGTCCGGCCGCCGGGAGCTCGGAGAATTCGCTGCTGATCCGGTCGAACAGCCGGTCGATCTCCTCGAATGGGTTCTGTCGATCCATGGGTTCACCCCACCACGATTACGACGGCCCGTTAAAACTGTCTGTCGGCGAGGCCCACCCTGCCCGTCAGTCGTCCCCCTCGGCGAGGTCCTCGGAGAGTTCCTCGACAGCCTCGCGGACCTCCTCGACGATGTCGTGCTGGCGCTCGGTCAGGTCGGCCGTCTCGGTGGCGGTCTCGTGGATCTCGCCCGCCTCCGTGGCGCTCTGCTCGACCGACGCGGTGACCTCCTCGATGTGGGCCGCCTGGTCGTCGTTGGCCGTCGCGATCTCTTCGGCCCCATCCGCGGCGTCTTCGACGTGCTCGACGATCTCCTCCAGCGCGTCGAGGGTCTCGTCGACGCGGTCGCTCACCTCGACGGCGCGGTCGTGGGCTCGTTCGACTTCCTCGACGGTCCGGTCGGTCTCGCCGGTGATCGCCTCTATTTCGTCGCCGATCTCGTCGGTGTACTCGCGGGTCTGGTCCGCGAGGTCTTTCACCTCGTCGGCGACGACGGCGAACCCCTCGCCCGAATCGCCCGCCCGCGCCGCCTCGATGTTGGCGTTCAACGCCAGAATGTTCGTCTGCTCGGCGATGTCGGCGATGATCTCGGCGACCGCCTCGATGTCGTCCATCCGGTCGGCCAGTCGGTCCACCGTCGCCTCCAGATTCTCGCTGGTCGCGAGGATGTCGTCGGCCGCCGATTCGGCCTCCGTGCCCGCCTCCTGGCCGCGACGGGCAGCCTCGCGGGCGCTGGCCGCCGTCTCGGCCACCTCGTCGGTCGTCGCCGCGATCTCCTCCATGTTCGCGCTGAGTGACTCCATCTCCCCGCTGATCTCGTCGAGCCGGTCGTCCTGGGCGACCGCCCGGTCCTCGATGTCGGCCGCGTTGTCGGCCACGTCGCCCGCGACCGTCTCCAGCCGCGCGATCACGTCCGTCAGCCGCTCGGCGACCTGCTCCTGACTCTCCTGGAGGCGGCGCTCCTTCTCGCGCAACTCGGTCACGTCCTGGAGTGCCGTCACCGACCCCGCGAGGTCGCCGTCGGCGTCGTACATCGGCGTACTCGTGATCTTGACCGTCCGCTCCTCGTCGTCGTGGTTCAACAGTTTCGCCTCGACGCCCCTGATCTGGGTCTCGTTGGCCATCGTCCGCTGGGCCGTCGTCGTCTGTGTCCCGTGTGTCTCCTCGGTCCGGAACACCTCGTGGCCCTCCATCTCCGGGACGCGTTCGGGGGGAAGCGCCATCAACTCCTGCATGGCGGGGTTGAACAGCAGGATGTTCGGCTCATCGTCCGTGACGACGATGGGCACGGGTAGGTCCAGCAACGCCTGTACCCACATCATCTCGGCGTCGTCGAAGTCGGCGTAGACGCCCGCCGCCGCCCCGCGCCGCTCTTGTTCTGACATCTCTCCCTGTGCGTTCTCACACCCCGCTCCTCAACGTTTCGGCGATTTTATCGAACGCGATAACGGGCTAGAGGGTCGCCACCTGCTCGCGGACCGTCGCGGCGTGGCCGTCCGGGTTCACGTCGTCGGCGTCGACGACCGCCTGCACCGCCCCGTCGGCCAGCACGAATGTGATCCGCTCGACGTACCCGCCCTCGGTGTCGAGGCCGAACGCCGCGGCCACCTCGCCGTCGGGGTCGGCCAGCAGGTCGAAATCGAGGGCCTCCTCGTCGGCGAACGCGCGGTGGGAAGCCACGTCGTCGGTCGAGACGCCGTAGACGGTCGCGCCCAGGTCCCTGAAGTCCGGGAGTTCGGCCTGGAACTGGCGGGCTTCGAGTTGACAGCCCGGCGTCCCGTCGCGGGGATAGAAGTAGACGACCGTCGGCCCGGTAAACGTCGGTGTGACCGTCTCACCGTTCTGGTTCTGTGCCTCGATTTCGGGTACCGCATCGCCTGTGTCGAGCATCGGTTCGTTCCGTCGCGCCGACGGGTGAAAACACTGTCTTCCAGACAGCGAGGCTCTCACTGCGTTCGAGCCTCCTACTCCACCACGTGCTCGGTATCGTAGGACCCCAACCGGCGGACCCACCCGTCCTCGGCGATGGTCTCGATCTCGTCGAGGGCGTCCTGGGTCCGGTCCTCGTAGAGCCCGGCCGCGATGTCGATGTGGAAGACGTAATCGCCCAGGCGTTCGCCGCTGGGGCGGGACTCGACGCGAGTCATGTTGATGTTCCGCTCGGCGAAGGGCTCCAGCATCTCCAGCAGGAGCCCGGGGTAGTCGACGTTGGGGTAGACGATCAGCGAGGTCTTGCCGCCGCCCTCGGAGCGCTCGCTCTCGGGCGCGACCACCAGGAAGCGGGTCGCGTTCGAGGACTGATCCTGGATGTCTTTCGCCAGCACCGCCAGGTCGGTGCCGTTGGTCGCGTTCTCGGGGTGGCCGATGGCCGCGACTGACGGGTCCTCGCGGGCGCGCCCGACGCCGCGGGCGGTCGAGGCGACCGCTTCCAGGTCGGCGTCGGGATACTCGGCGTCGAGGTAGTCCCGACACTGGGCCAGCGCCTGGGCGTGGCTGGCGATCAACTCGAAGTCGGGACTCTGAGCGAGCAGGGCGTGGCGGATGGGGGTGATCAGTTCCCTGACGACCGCCACGTCGTGTTCGGCGAAGGCGTCGAGCGACTCGGTGACGCTGCCCTCGATGCTGTTCTCGACCGGGACGACGCCGCGGTCGTACTCGCCCCCTGCGACGGCCTCGACGATGGCCGTCACCGATTCGGTAAAGGCTACCTCGTCGGCGACGGCCGTCGCGGCCCGGTGTGAGTAGGTTCCCGTCGGACCGAGCGTGAGTGCCTTCATCGTCGTCGTCTTCGCTCCTGCGGATAAAAAGCGTCGTGGTGTCGACCCGGAGACGGATGTCCAGCACTCGATTTCGCCACGGAGCCGTCTCAGCGGAAGAGGTCGTAGGTGTCGATCTTGGCAGTGACGACGCCCGCACGTCCGTTCTGGCTCACCTTGACGTTGCGGGCGCGGGTGAACACACCGCCGGTATCGTTGGCTTCGACCCAGTCGTTGAGGTCGGTGGTACTCACGTCACCCTCGGAGTCGAAGACGAACACCCACTGGCGGCTGGTCGTGTTCCCGTTGACCGACCAGGACTGGCCGCTGGCGACCTGGCCGTCGAAGACGCCCGACTCGGCGTCGGCCTGATCCGAATCCACCTCGTCCGCTCGGGTACCGCCGCTGACGTTGGTCCCGCTGTTCAGCGCGTTCACCAGCGTCGTCAGGTCGTCGTTCTCGTCGACGGCGCGGGTGCCGCTCCCGCCGCTGGTGTCGATGATGCCTTCGACCACGTCCGTCGCGGCGACCGCGTCCCAGTCGGCACCGAACGGCGGTTCGACGCGCCGGCCGAACACGATGGCGTTGTTCGAGACGGCCACCGCCTGTGAAGGTGTGTCCCTGTCCGACGGGACGTACAGCTCGTAGCCGCTGTAGCTCCCGTCGCTCTCGTACTGGGTATTGGCGTCGTCTTCGAGTTCGGCGACGACCGCCGCCGTGTCGTAGGACCCTTTCAGCACGCGCCCCTCGGGCAGACCGAGATCCATGGATACGGACCGACCCGTGAGTCCGACCGTGCCGTAGTTCGCCGCGAGCGAACTGTAGGTACTCGGGTAGAACGCTTTGCGACTGTCGTAGATGCCTTTCTGATTCGTGCCGTCGAAGTTCAGACTGTCGGCGTCCTGGTTGAACTGGTCGGCCGGATAGACCCACTGCTGGTAGTTGCCCAGCCCGCCACCGCCGATGAACGGGATCGCGTCCGTGACCGTGCTACAGCCCGCGAGCGCACCTGTACCCAGCACAGCACTGGCGGTGAGAAGCCGCCGACGTGTCTGTTCCATGTACTGTTTCTGTATGTTATAACATAAAATATATTCGATAGTAACACCCCAGGTGTCCCGCGTCCGCGTTCGAGGCGGGGTAGCGGGCCGTTACGGCGGTTGAGGCGGAGTGGGTCGACGGCGGACGTGTGGCGTTACTGGCCGCCGGTCCCCAGGTTGGGGGAGGTGTAGGTGTCCGAGGTGACGCTGACGGTGATCGTCCGGCCGCTCTGGCTGACCTCGACGTTCCTGGCGCGGGCGAACTGGCCGCTGTTGTCGTTGTACTCGATGTAGTCGTCGACCGACCCCGTATCGGCGTCGCCCTGTGAGTCGAAGACGAACACGGACTGGGAGTCGGTCTTCGCGCCATTGATGCTGGAGGCCTGCCCGCTGGCGACCAGCCCCTCGAATTCGCCGCTGTCTTCGTCGGCGTCGTCGGCACTGATTGGCTCGTTCCGGACGGTCGCGCTGAGGAAACTGCTGCCGCCGAGTGAACTGACCAGCGTTCCGAAGGCGTCGTTGGCGTTCACGTACCTGTTGGCACTGCCGCGCTCGGTGTCGATGATCCCCTCGACCACGTCCGTGGCCGGGACTGTGTCCGAACCGGACCCGAAGTTGTCGACCCGCTGGCCCCGGACCACGGCATTACCGGACACGCCGAACGCGTCCGGCGATTCCTCGCGCTCGGACCGGACGTACAGGTCGAACCCGCTGTAACTCCCGTCGCTCTCGTACTCGGTGTTGCTGTCGTCTTCGAGTTCGGCGGTGACCTCGCTCCGCTCGAACGACCCCGAGAGGACCAGCCCTTCGGGCAGGCTGAGCAGCAAGGAGACGTTTCGCGGGAGAATTCCCGTGTTCGACGCGAAGTTCGTCGACAGGGAGTTGTACGTGCTCGGATACAGGTCCTTGCGGTTCTCGTAGATCGACTGCTGGTTGATCGCGAAGAGACTCAACGCGACGTTCTCGTCACCGAAGTCCCCGCCCCCGTCGGAACTCGCGAACCGATCCGGTTCGTAGACCCACTGCTCGTAGTCGCCGAGGCCGCCACCGCCGATGAACGGGATCGCGTCCGTGACCGTGCTACAGCCCGCGAGCGCACCTGTCCCGAGCGTTGCACTGGCGGTGAGAAACCGCCGACGTGTCTGTTCCATGGCGTATTCCTGTATGTAATCACATAAGATCTATTCGATACTATACGTCCGTCAGCAATCACTGGCCGGCCACGTCCGGCGGCCCCAGGCTCACACGCCGTCGAGTTCGAACAGTCGGAGCTTGAGGTACAGCCGGATCATGAGCAAGACGATACACCCGAGAAAGGAGCCGACGGCCAGTTGGACGACGGACAGCCCCGTGCCCGAGGACGCGAACGGGTTGACGCCGTCCATCGCCTGCACGTAGCTCCCGACGGCCGCACCGCCGCCGAGGCCGAGCAGGAAGTAGACGACGGTCAGCCCGATCGCCAGGCCGCCGGTCCCGAAGGCCAGGTAGGACGCGAAGTCCTCGACGTTGAGGATCGCCTGTGCCTCCGTCTCGTCGAGGGGGTGGTTGCGGATGCGGTACAGCGCACCGCCGACCAGCAGGAGGGCAGTGAACGTCACGACACCCGCGCCGACCAGCCCCAGAATCAACACTTTCGGCGAGGCCGTCGCCGGATCGGCCGACGGCACGTACTCCCGCACCGTCGCCGGAAAGAGCAGATAGATCGGCAAGAGCAGTGTGAGACCGCCGAGCAGGAGGCTCTGCCACGTCAGTTTCGTGATAGTCGGCTGGGAGAAGTACGTCCGTCGCTGGAGGCGCAACTGATCGTACATCGAACCCGAGAGGATCGCGCTCGTGATGTCGTCTGCGGCGTCGTCGTCCGTATCGTCCGTATCGTCCGTATCGTCCGTCATGGCTATTCGGTTGACTCGTGTTCCGAAATTTCGAAATCGCAACTATAGCTCTTTTGGTCACCTCCACCACTGAGCCCATCGCAGCAGGGGGCCACGATTGTCGGAAAACGTGCACGATTTTTGCCCGACTGCGGAGGGGTCCGATTCAGCGGTTCAGCGTGTGGATCGCCTGCCCCATCGCGTTGGCCGCCGCCTCCATCACCGCCTCCGAGAGCGTCGGGTGGGTGTGGACCGTCGCCACCAGATCCTCCAGGGTGGCTCCCATCTCGATGGCCAGTCCGACCTCGGCGATCAACTCCGAGGCGTCCGGGCTCACGATCTGGGCCCCGAGGACGAACCCGTCGGCCGCGTCGGCGACGATCCGGACGAACCCGTCGGTGTCGTCGTGGGTCAGCGCCCGCCCGGACGCACGCAGGGGCAACTCCCCGACGACCGGCGAAAAGCCCGCCTCCTCGGCCTCGCGTTCGGTCAGGCCGACCGTCCCGATCTCCGGATCGGTGAACACCGCCGCAGGGACGGCCTGCTGGTCGAGCGCGGCCGGTTTGCCCGCGATCACCTCCGCCGCGACCTCGCCGGCTTTCATCCCCTCGTGGGCGAGCATCGGCTCGCCGGTCACGTCACCGACGGCGAAGATGTGGTCCACGTTCGTGCGCGCGCGGTCATCCGTCGGCACGAACCCGTCCGCGTCGGTCTCGACGCCCGCCGCGCCCAGATCCACGGTGTCGGTGACGGGTTCGCGCCCGACCGCGACCAGCGCCTTCGTGGCGTCGTGCTCCGAGACCGTGCTGTCCTCGCCCTCGGTGACGACCGTCACCCCGCCCTCCCGTTCCTCCCAGTCGGCGGCGGCCTCCTCGAAGTGAAAGTCGACCCCGTGTGACTTCGCCCGCTGGGTGACGACGCGAGTCACGTCGGCCTCGTACATCGGGAGCGCCTGATCCAGCGCCTCCACCACGGTCACGTCGCTCCCGGCCTTGGCGAACACCGTCGCCAGTTCCATCCCGATGTAGCCCGCCCCGACCACGAGCAGGCTGTCCGGAACGGACTCCAGCGCGAGGGCGTGCCGAGAGGAGAGGATGCGCTCGCCGTCGAACGGCAGGGCGGGCAGTTCGACCGGGCGGCTCCCCGTCGCGACGACGGCGTGTTCGAACTCGATGGATTCCGAGCCCTGCCCCTCGCCGCCGTGGGCCACCCGCGCCGTGTTCTCGTCGGCGAACTCCGCAGTGCCCTCCACGAGGTTGACGCCGGTGCCCTTGCAGAGCCGTTCGACGCCGGTGGTGAGCTGGTCGACCACCTCGTCTTTCCAGGCGGTCATGCCGGCCATGTCGATGGCGGGGTCGGCGTGGACGCCCATGTGTTCGGCCTCGCGGGCCTCGTGGGCCACGTCCGTCGCCGAGACGAGTGCCTTCGAGGGAATACAGCCGTGATTGAGACAGGTCCCGCCGTAGGCCTCTTTTTCGACGAGGGTCACGTCCAGGTCGAACTGGGCGGCCCGGATCGCCGCCACGTACCCGCCGGGGCCCGCGCCGATTACCAGTACGTCGGTGCCAGTCGCGATGTCGCCGACGACCATACCACGGCAACGCACCCCCGGACTTTGAGTGTGCGGGTTGGCTTTATCCCTCGCCGACCCGACCAGTCGGGGTATGGAGGAACGCCTGTTCAAACAGACCGACGAGCGCGACGCCACGGCGACGGCCGCCCTGTTGCGCTCGCTCGCCGACGACCTCGAATCGGGGACCGGCCTCGACGCGCTGGCCGGCGCCGACACCGACGTCGGCGTCCCGACCGAGATGACCGTCGACATCGAAGTCGACCACGACACCGAGACCGACGAGCGGGAACTGGAGGTCGAACTCCTGTGGGACCCCGCCGACGAGCGCGAGACCGCGGTGACGGAGACGGCCGGCACGGACGACCCGTCGGCGACCGACTCCGCCGACACCACGGCCGACCCCACGAACGCGTCGGCCGACGCCACACCCGCCTCACAGGCCACCTTCGAGGTATTTCGGGACAAGGCCGACGAGTGGCGCTGGCGGCTCCGCCACCGCAACGGCAACATCGTCGCCGACAGCGGTGAGGGGTACGCGCGCCGGAAAGACGCGATGAATGGGTTAGAGAGCGTCCAGCGGAACGCTCTGGGAGCCGAGGTGGAGATCGAAGAGTAGCCGTCTGGACGGTCCCGACGTCACTCCAGCAGGAGCAGCGTCGGGTCCTGCAGGTACTCCTTCAGCGTGTTCGTGAACCGTGCGGCCTCCGCGCCGTCGATCACGCGGTGGTCGATGGACAGCGAGAGCGTCATGACGTGGCGGGGGACGACTTCGCCGCTCACGGCTTCGCCGCTCGCGCTCTCCGAGGACTCACTGCGTTCGTCCTCGACGACCCACGGCCGCTTCTTGATCGCGCCGAGTCCGAGGATGGCGGTCTCGGGGTAGTTGATGATCGGCGTGGCGTACTCGCCGCCGATGGCCCCGAAGTTGGTGATGGTGAAGGTGCCGCTCTGCATCTCCTCGCGGCCGATCGACCGCTCACGGGCCTTCCCGACGAGTTCGTTGGCCTCGCTGGCGATCGACAGCAGGGATTTCCGCCCGGCGTCTTCGACGACGGGCACCATCAGCCCGGCGTCGGTGGCGGTGGCGATCCCGATATTGTAGTCGCCCCGCTTGACGATCTCCTCCGATTCCTCGTCGAGTTGGGAGTTGAGGATCGGGTACTCCCGGAGCGCGGCGACGACGGCCTTCACGACGAAGGGCAGGTAGGTGAGCTTGATGCCCCTATCTTCGGCCCGTTCCGCGAGACCGTCGCGTGCCTCGACCAGCCTGGTCACGTCCACCTGGTCGTGGTGGGTGACGTGGGGCGCGGTGAACTTCGACCGCTCCATCTGCTGGCCGATGGTCCGCCGGACGCCGCGGTAGGGGAGTCGCTCCTCGGTGCCGGCGGCGACTTCGGGGCGCTCCGACTCGGCCGCCGTGCCCTCCTCGCGCTCGCCGCCCGCGCTGACCGCTTCCGCGTCGGCCGCCTGGGCCGCCCGCTGGGACTCGGCGTACTGCCGGACGGCGTCGTCCGTCACGACGGCCTCGCCGTCGCGTTCCTCGGTCGCGGGCACCGCGTTGATGTCCACGTCGAGTTCCTTCGCGACGCCGCGGGTCGCCGGAGTCGCCAGCGTGCGGTCGCGGTCGGCCGGTTCGGCCGCTGGGGCCGCCGCCCCCTCCGTCGTGGGCTGGCTCCCCTCGGCGACGGTCGGTTGGGCGCCGCCCAGCGGTTCCTCGGCCTCGGCGATGGCGGCCTCGGCTTCCTCGCCAGTCTCGTCGGCGCCGGTCGCCGTCCCGTCAGCGCCGGCGGTCGGTTCGGCTTCCTCGGGTCCGTCCGCGTCGGTCTCGGCCGCGGTGTGAACGTCCATCTCCGTGATGCGCCCGCCGGGACCGGAGCCGTCGACGGCGGCGAGGTCGACGCCGAGTTCGCGGGCCAGTCGGCGGGCGCTGGGCGCGGCGAACACCCGACCGCCCGATTCGCCGTTCGTACTCGGGGCCGCGGGGTCCTCGGCTGGTTCACCGCCCGCCGCTGGTTCGGGTGTCGCCTCCTCGCCGGTCTCCTCGGCCTCCTCGCCCTCCACAGAGTCGGACTCCGTCCGACTTGCACCCGACTCGCTTCCCTCGTCGGGAACGTCGAAGACGATGATGACCTCGCCGACCGGGACCACGTCGCCAGCCTCGGCCCGCAGTTCTTTGACCGTGCCGTTCACCGGCGAAGGGACCTCGACGACGGCCTTGTCGGTCTCGACTTCGGCGACGGGCTGGTCCTCGGAGACGGGGTCGCCCGGGCCGACGAGCCACTGGACGATTTCGCCCTCGGCGACGCCCTCGCCCACGTCGGGGAGTTTGAACTCACGAACCATCCTAGAACTCCACGGTCTCGCGGATGCCGTCCTCGATGCGGGCGGCCTCGGGCAGGTAGTAGTCCTCCAGCGCGTACAGCGGGTAGGGCGTGTCGAAGCCCGTCACGCGGTTGATGGGGGCCTCCTGGTAGAGCAGGACGTCCTCCTGGATGGTGGCGATGATCTCGCCGGCCAGCCCGCCCGTCTTGGGGGCCTCGTGGACGACGACCGCCCGCCCGGTCTTCTTGAACGACTCTTTGATGGCTTCCTCGTCCATCGGCGAGAGGGTCCGGAGGTCGACGACCTCGCAGTCGACGCCCTCCTCTGCGAGGTTCTCGGCGGCTTCCATCGTCGGGCGGGTCATCGCACCCCAGGTGAACACGGACACGTCGGTCCCCTCCCGGCGGACCGCGGCCTCGCCCAGTGGCACGGTGTAGGGTTCGTCGGGCACTTCCTCGCGGAACGCCCGGTAGATGAGCTTCGGTTCGAGGAAGATCACTGGATCCGGGTCGCGAATCGCCGAGGCGAGCAACCCTTTCGTGTCGTACGGTGTCGAGGGGATGACGACCTTGAGGCCGGCCTCGTGGACGAAGAACGCTTCCTTGGACTCGGAGTGGTGTTCCGGCGCGCGGATGCCGCCGCCGTAGGGGGCCCGTACCACGAGCGGGCAGGTGAACCGGCCCCGGCTTCGGGTGCGCAGGCGGGCGGCGTGGGAGACGATCTGGTCGAACGCGGGGTAGATGAACCCCATGAACTGGATCTCGGTCACCGGGCGGAGGCCGTAGGCGGCCATACCGATGGCGGTGCCGACGATGCCCGACTCCGCGAGGGGCGTGTCGATCACCCGGTCGTCGCCGAACTCCTCGATGAGGCCCTGCGTGGCCCGGAAGACGCCGCCGTTCTCGCCCACGTCCTCGCCCATCACGAGCACGTCGTCGTCCCGTTGCATCTCGCCGTACAACCCGTCGCGGACGGCCTGTACGAGCGTGAGATCCTGTGCCTCGGTCTCGGTGTCGGTTGCCTGACTCATGTTATTCGAGGAGGGCGTCGTCGCCGTGTCGGTCCCTGACGCGCTCGAAGTACTCTAGCTGTTGCTGTAAGCGTTGGGGCATCTCCGCGTAGACGTGTGCGAACATCTCCGCGGGTTCGGGCCGCTCGACCGCTTCGGCGGCGTCGATGGCCTCGGCCACCCGATCCGAGTTCTCCTGTTCGATGGCGGCGACGGTCTCGTCGTCCAGCAGGCCCCGCTCGCGCAGGAACGTCTCCAGCCGCGGAATGGGGTCTTTACCCTTCCACTCCTCGACCTCGTCGTCGTCCCGGTAGACCGACGGGTCGTCGGCGGTGGTGTGGGCCCCGAAGCGGTACTGGACGGCCTCGATCATCGTCGGCCGCAACTCGCCTTCGTTGGGATCTTTGGCCTTCTCGACGGCCTCGCGGGTGACCTGGTAGACGGCGAGGGGGTCCATCCCGTCGACCTGGACGCCCTCGAACCCGTAGGCGTGGGCCTTCTGGGCCAGCGTCGCGCTCGCCGTCTGGCGCTCGCGGGGCACCGAGATGGCCCACTGGTTGTTGTTACAGAAGAACACGGCAGGTACGTCGAATACGCCCGCGAAGTTCATGCCTTCGTGGAAGTCGCCCTCGCTGGTCGCGCCGTCCCCGAAGTAACAGAGGAAGGCCTTGCATTCGCCCTTCAATTTGGAGGCCCAGGCCGCCCCCGTCGCGTGGGGGACCTGCGTGGCGATGGGGACCGCCATCGTGAACATGTTGACCGCCTCGGGGACGGCGTTGCCCCCCTCGTGCCCCATCCAGAACAGCAGGATCTGCTTCAATGGGACGCCCCGGATCAGTGCCGCGCCGGCCTCCCGGTAGCTGGGGAACAGCCAGTCCGCTTCGTCCAGCGCGTGGGCGCTCCCGACCTGCGAGGCCTCCTGGCCCGAAAGCGGTGGGTAGGTCCCCATGCGGCCCTGCCGCTGGAGGCTGACCGCTCGCTGATCGAAGTGTCTGGCTAACGTGATCTGTCTGTACATGTCGACGAGTTCCTCGTCGTCCAGGTCCGGCACCGTCGCGCCCTCCCGGACCTGGCCGTCCTCGTCGAGGATCTCGACCCGTTCGCCCGGGTCACGCTGTAGGGTACTCATACTGCCCTCCGACAACACATACCATACACGTCGCGGCGCTCGCTAATAGGCTTTTGGCAAATAGCTTTCGTTACCACGCAATCTTGCGCCCTCGTGTTCGCTGTCTGCCGATCCGGGCTGGATATTCTGGAACTTTCAGGTGTCGACTGGATTCAGAAGTGGACGAACGTTTCGTGTCGTGGGCCGATGGGCTGGCGCTGGTACCTGTTCCCGCCGAGGAAAACTGACTACTCGCTCGCCCGCGCCCGCTCGCGCGCCACCGCCGGGTCCTCGCCGTCCAGCACGGCCTCGACGAACAACTCGCCGGCCCGATACGACGACCGGACCATCGGGCCCGACGCGCAGTAGAGGAAGTCCAGTTCCTCCTCGGCGACCCGTCGCCAGGTGTCGAAGGCGTCGGGGTGAACGTACTCGCTGACTTCGAGATGCGACCGCGAGGGCTGGAGGTACTGACCCAGTGTCACCACGTCGACGCCCACCGTCTTGAGATCCCGGAGGGTCTGGTAGATCTCGTGGTCGTACTCGCCGACGCCCAGCATGAGGCTGGTCTTGGTGTAGATGTCCGACTCACGGTCGACCTGCCGCAGAACAGAGAGGGACTGCTCGTAGCCGGCCCGGCGGTCCCGGACGGGCCACTGGAGGCGGTCCACCGTTTCGATATTGTGGGCGATCACGTCGGGTTCGGCGTCGACGATCTGCCGGACGAGTCGTTCCTCGCCCTGGAAGTCGGGGATCAGACACTCCACCAGGATGCCGGGGTGGCGCTCCTTGATCGCGCGGATCGTCTCGGCGAAGTGGCCCGCACCCTGGTCGGGCAGGTCGTCGCGGTCGACGGACGTGAGGACGACGTAGTCCAGGCCGATCTCGGCGACGGCGTCGGCGACCTGCTGGGGTTCCTCGGGGTCGAGCGGGTCCATCCCGCCCGTCTCCACGTCACAGAAGTTACAGCCTCGCGAACAGCGCTCGCCCATGAGCATGAACGTCGCCGTTCCTGGCCCCTCTCTGCCACTCCAGCACTCGCCCAGATTGGGACAGTTGGCCTCCTCACAGACGGTGTGGAGGTCGTGCTCGCGCAGGGTCTCTTTGATGTCGGTGAATCGCTCGCCCGACGGGGGTGCCATCTTGAGCCAGTCGGGCTTGCGGGCGCGACTCATTGTCGAACAGGAGGGGCCGTCGGGAGAAAAGTGTAGGGTTCCGGGGCCCCATTCCGGGCACCGGTCACACGTGGTAGCAGTAAACCGTGCGTCCGACGCCAACGAACGTCCGGCCGCGTCCGACGGTCCCCATGATGAACTTGTTGAACCCCGTCCCGAACGAGTCGAGGACCTCCCCGGTCCGGTGATCCCGCGCCTGTGCCCGCTCGTCGTCCTCGACGACGACCGCCGAGTCGAGTCCGACCGTCGGAAACGGTACCTCCCCATCTCGGTTCTCGGTCCAGAGTCTGGTCCCCGAATCGATCTCGAAGGCCGACACGGTGGTGGGGTCGAACCGTTCGCTGACGAACGCGACGCCCCCTGCTGTGGTCACGCTCGCGTTGAAGTCGGTCTCGACGGTTCGCTCCCAGCGCTTCGTTCCATCCGCCGGGTCGACGGCGACGACCGAACGCTCCCCGGCCACGACGGGAGTCCCGTCCCCGACCGCTGCGCCGACGGCGAACCCGGACGGGGCATCGTCGAGACGCCAGTCGACCGTTCCGTCCGGCTCGTATCGCGTGAGTCCGGCTCTCGAATAGACCAGAAACCCACCGTCGTGGGCGGCCAGCAAGGTCGGCGACTCGTCGAGCGCCGTGAGCCGCTGGCCGCCGGTCTTTTCGTAGACGACGACGCCGTCGGAGCCGTTGGCGGCGACGTGGTCGGCGGTCGTGACGACCGGGCCGTAGATTGTGTTCTCGTCCCCGCTTTCGCCGCGCTCCCAGCGCGCCTTGCCGGTGTCGGGGTCGACTGCCAGCACCTCGCCCGTCGTCCAGATGGCGTACAGCCCGTCCTCGTCGGCTGTCAACGCGTCGAAGGTCCGTTGCGTCGGGTTCGCCCAGCGTTCGTCGCCGTCCGCGAGCGAGAGCGCGCTCATCCCCCGGTCGTGTGTCGTGTACACCGTGTCGTCCCGCACGGCGGCCGAGACGTGCGCCATATCGAGGCTATCGATGCCCAATTCGGTCGTCCACTGGCGCTCGAACCCGACCGGCCGGTCACCGCCTGACGCTTCCGTGCCGGCCGGCGTCCCCGTGCGGTCGTCCGTTCCCCGGCCGTCCTTGCCCCCGAGTCCGAGACAGCCGCCGGCCAGCACGCTCCCCACCGTCGCCACGTACGTCCGCCGTCGCATACTGCCGACACGTCGCTCGACTAAGGTAAGTGTGCGCACTTCGGGTCCCTGCCGTGCCGGCCGAGCCACGGTGCCGACCGGGACGGAAACGCCTATACTCTCGGCACCCCCGGTTGCTGTCGTGCCAGGGAGCGTAGATCACGAGCCGCAGGTGGCTATCGACGAGGTCCTCCCCGAGTTCGCCGACGCCTTCCCGTTCGAGTCGTTCAACCGGATGCAGTCGGAGGCCCTGCCGGCACTCCTGGAGCGCGACGACAACGTCGTCGTCAGCGCACCGACCGCCAGCGGCAAGACCGCGCTCGCCGAGGTCGCCATCTGCCGGGTCCTCGACGCGGGCGGCACCGCCCTCTTTCTCGCTCCCCTGCGGGCGCTCACCAACGAGAAGGAAAGCGAGTGGGAGCGCTTCGAGGACCTGGGCTACTCGGTGTACGTCGTCACCGGCGAGCGCGACCTGAACCCCCGCCGGGCCGAGCGGGCCGACATCCTCGTCATGACACCCGAGAAGGCCGATTCAGCCACCCGGAAACACGACTCGCCCCGCTACGGCTTCGTCACCGACGTGGACTGCTGTATCATCGACGAGGTCCACCTGCTGGATTCGGATCGCCGTGGCTCGGTGCTTGAGGTCACCATCTCGCGACTCCGGCGGCTCTGTGACCCCCGCATCGTCGCGCTCTCGGCGACGATGCCCAACGTGGACGACGTGGCCGAGTGGCTTGACGCCCCCGCCGAGACCACCTTCGCCTTCGGCGAGGAGTACCGCCCCGTGCCCCTCGAAGCTGGCGTCAAGACCTACACCCACGGCGAGAACGCCTTCGCCGACAAGTACCGTCGCCTCTACCGCGCGCTCGATCTCGTGGAACCGCACCTCCGGGAGGACGGGCAGGGGCTCGTGTTCGTCTCCTCTCGACAGGACACCGTGCAGGCCGCCAAGAAGACCCGCGACGAGTTGGCCGAGCGGGACGTGCCCATGGGGGCCCGCGGCGACTACGACTTCCACCAGGACGCCGAACAGCTCCAGAACGAGACGCTCCGCAAATCCGTGCTGGACGGCGTGGGTTTTCACCACGCCGGGCTCTCGAAGGACGACAAGAATCTGGTCGAGCGCTGGTTCCGTGAGGGGATCCTGGGCCTGCTCTTCTCGACCTCGACGCTGGCGTGGGGGGTCAACCTCCCCGCTCGCTGTGTCGTCATCCGGGACACGAAGCTCCACGACCCCCTCGAAGGGGAGGTCGACATGAGTCCGCTGGACGTGCTCCAGATGCTCGGGCGGGCGGGCCGACCGGGCTACGACGATCAGGGGTACGCCTGGGTCGTCTGTGACCGCTCGGACGCCGACAAGTACCGCCAGTTGCTCCGGGACGGCAAGGAGATCGAGTCGCGACTGGCCACGGACCTGGACGCCCACCTCAACGCCGAGATCGTGCTGGGTACGGTCCAGGACATCGACGACGTGCTGGACTGGATCGAGACGACGTTCTACGCGGTGCGGGCACGGTCCGCGCCCGACCGCTACGATTCGGACGGCCAGTTGCGCGACCGCGTTAGCGACACGCTAGAGCAACTGGTCGACCGCGGGTTCGTCGAACGCGACGGCCTGTCGCTCTCGCCGACCCGCCTCGGACGACTGGCCTCGAAGTTCTACCTCCGTCTGGACACCGCCCGGGAGTTCGCCGACCTGGCGCGCCGGGCCGAGGGCGGCGACGGGACCGCGACGGAACTGACGACCGACGACGTGCTCCGGGCGGTCGCGACGGCCGCGGAGTTCGACAGCGCGAGCGCCCGCAAGGACGAACGCGACGCCGTGCGCGCCGTGCTGGGCGACCGCGAGCGCAATCTCGACCCCGGCCCCCGGAAGGTGCTGGCGATCCTGGATTCGAGCATGGACTCGGCCACGCCGGCGGAACTCCGGAGCGACGCGTGGGTGATCCGCCAGAACGCCCTCCGCCTGCTCGCCGCGCTCCGGGCCTTCCTCGATCACCTGGGGACGGCGGCCGCGGCCAACCTCGCGGCCCGGGTCGAGGCACGCATCGAACACGGCGTCAGCGCCGATGCGGTCGGGCTGACCGCGCTCGACGGCGTCGGATCGGGCCGGGCGTCCCGACTGGCCACGAAGGGCCTGCAGTCCCCGGCCGACGTGCGCGAGGCCGGCGTGTCGGGTCTCGTCGAGGCCGGGCTCTCCGAGGGCGTCGCGAAACAGGTCGCCGGGAGCGCACAGTCACTGCCTGCCCTCCAGTTCGACTGGGGCGAGTTCCCCGACGCCATCGCGAGCGGCGGCAACGAGATGTGTGAGGTGACGGTCACCAACGCAGGCGACGGTGCGCGGGCGGGCGTCCGCGTCACGGTCAACGGCCACGAGATGACCACGACCGACGGCTACCTCGGGACGACGACGCTCCCGGTCGGCGTGTTCGGCGGCGACGCCGACACGCTGACCTACACCGCCGAGGTCTATTTCCCCGATCTGCCGCTCGCGCCGGTTTCCGATTCCCGGACGGTCCGCATCGAGTGACTGGATCATCGAAACGGGCGCAAAAACGTCGATAAAACCTCTAAAGATATCCAGACACGTCCTAAAACGTTAGCGAGCCGTACGAACGGCGATCGATAGGTGGTAAAACGTGACTGAAGGACCGCAAACTCGCAAAAACGAGGCGAATTCTCGGCAAGCGTCGACCCGTTATATGCAGGTGTCCGTCCAAGGGGTGAGTGCAGGGAGACCCACGATGTCCACGCAATCGACTTCCACGTTCGACGGCGTCGCCGACTGGACCGCCCGCAAAGATGCCGGCCGCAAACTCCTGGCCCCGGTGCGGTGTCTGGCCTTCTGGAGCGCGGTCGTCCTCCCGTTCGTGTTGGTCCCGATGATGGTTTCGGGACTGGCTGGCGAGTCCCTCCCGCTGTTCGCGGCGCTCGTCGTCGCGAACCTCGCCGGCGCGGTCCTGGGTCGGAACTACAACCGCGACTGACGCCGTGGACGCGTGGGCTCGCCTGCCCCACGGTCCCCGCATCCGTCTCAACCGCCCTCCACCCGTCTCCGCCGACGCCGACGCCGACGGGACCACTCCCACTTCCCCCCTCCGGATCGGGCCTCGGACTCGACCCGTCTCTCCCACCGACGCGTCTGCCCGCCCGGACGTTTAAATACGAAACCCCGACCAGCCCGGGGTATGCACGAGGCAACCCGCGTGCTGGCCGGCGAGTGTACCATCCGCGACGACACCGAACCCGACGACCGTCGTGGTGACGTGATCGTCCTCCGCAAGCCCGACGACACCGTACTGGTCCACGACGCCGCGGGCTACCAGCCGGTGGCGTGGCTCACCCGCGCCGAGACCGTGACCGTCGCGGACGGCGTCCTCACCGCCACCGACGGCGACCAGTTTCTCCGCGTCGAGGTCCACGAGACCTACGGCGACGACAGCTACCCCCTCGCCGAGGTCGGCATCCCGGTCGGCGAGTGCCCGGACTGTGACGGCCGCCTCGTCCGGGACGACGGGGCGGTATCCTGTCTCGGCTGTCGGACGGCGTACGGGTTCCCGCGGGACGCGACGATACTGACCGAGGCCGCCGACTGTGACTGCGGGTGTCCGCGGATGCGCGTCCGGCGCGGGCGCGCGTTCGAAGTCTGCATCGACAGGGAGTGCGAGTCGTTGGACGAGGCGGTCCGGAACGCTTTCGACCGCGAGTGGGACTGTCCGAACTGCGACGGCGACCTCCGGATTCTCCGGCGGGGCGGCCTCCTCGCGGGCTGTGAGCACTATCCCGACTGCGAGACTGGGTGGGGCATCCCGACCGGCACCGTCGTCGACGAGTGTGCCTGTGGCCTGCCGGTCTTCGAGACGGCGGGCGGGAACCGGTGTCTGGACAGCGGGTGTGAGGAAGCGGGGCGAGAAGCGGCGACCCCGTCGTGACCGCGCCGTCGAGACCGTGGGGGCTTTGTCCGCGCGTGGGCGAGTGGCGGTATGGACGCGACGCTGTCTTCGGGCGTGGTTCGCGCCGGTCGCCAGGCCCGCGAGCAGTTCCACGACGCTCGCGGCTACGGTGACCCCGACGGCGAGGGGGTTCGCCTCGCACCAGTCGAGGCCGCCCACCTCCTCTACCGCGGGGACCTCGAATCGGTCGACGGGATGGGCTTCCGGAAGTTTCTCGCCTCGGCGGCCTGCCCGGACCTACACTTTCTGGTGTACAAGGACCTCCGGGATCGGGGTTTCTACCTCTCTCCGACCGGTGCCGACTGGGTGGCCGACCACGGGACCGCCGACCTGGTGGTCTACCCTCGCGGAAAGGGGCCCTGGGACGACCAGGTGGCCTACCGCGTGCGCGTCGTCAGCGAGCGCGCGACGGTGCCCGCGAGTGACCTGGGCGACGTGGTGCTGGCGGTCGTCGACGAGGAGAGCGAGATCACCTACCTCGAAACCGACCGGCCCGACGTGTCGGGGTCGACCGACTACGAGCCACCCGCCGACACCCCGGGCTCGCTGCTGGACGACCGCGTGCTGCTCTGGGAGCCGCCCGCCGACATCTACGAGCGGGGGTTCTACGGCCAGCCGCTGGACCGCGACGGCGAGACCGTCGAGACGCTCCAGCTCTCGCTGGTAGAGGCCGCCTACCTCGTCCGGCAGGGCGCGCTCGCGCTGGGGACCGACGGGGACGACGAGCAGGCGGTGCTGGAGCGGGGCCGAACCGTCGAGGGCGACCGGTTCGACCGCCGGCTCCGGGTCTACACCGCGCTCCGGGCGGCCGGCGTCGTGCCCAAGACGGGATATAAATTCGGTGCGGACTTTCGGACTTACGCGGACGTGGAGTCGGTGTCGGAACTCAGTCACTCGGAGTTGCTGATCCGGGTGGTGCCCGATGGACACGGGTTCGCGCCGCGGGACCTCGCGCTGGACGTGCGCCTGGCCGGCGGGGTCCGCAAGCGGATGGTGTTCGCGCTTACGGGCGCGGGGATCGCGTGGCTCTCGGCCGAGCGGCTGACACCCTGACCCGATTTCGCAACCACAACGTTCATTCGACCGATACGTCTGCCTCCGGTATGGAAGCACCGTCGCGTCGGCAGGTTCTGGGTAGTCTCACGGCACTTCTCACCGGAGCGAGCGGCTGTCTCGGGTCGGATAGCGGCGGGACGCCGACACCGACAGTCACCGAACGGTCCTGAGCGAACAGCACGGACTCGCCGGCGGCGCGGACGGTCCGGAATCCGGCGGGTGGGCCGGCGGTTCGGTCGTCGGTCGCCGATCACCGGATCGAGCACCGATCGACCCACTGGATCGTGACCGCCGAGACCGAGCGGGCGGCGCTGGACTTCCCGTCGGCGACGGTCGGTCGCGACGCGGCCAGGGCGTTCGTCGACGAGACGGACCTCGGCAGCGAGACGCTCGTCGTCCACCAGTACGACGTGAACGCGTGCGGGACGTGGGATCTGCAACGGCTCAAGTGGGGCGAGTACGGGGACCGGGTACCACTGACGGAAATCCAGTTGCGGTACGAGGATGTCGACCGGGAAGGGGCGTGCCAGCGCGACGGGCCGAAGCACGTCGCGGCCACGTTGCTGCGGGTGCCGAAGCGGATCGACCGCCTCGGCGGGTTCGGGTACCAGGTCTGACTGTGACCGGTCCGGGGCCATCGCAGGCACCGAGATTGAAAACCGTTAAACACCTGCTCGCGGTTACGTTCACCCAAGATGGCCGCTTCCGACGGATGGCGCTGGCGCTGGCGAACTTCGGAAGCGGACAGTCTCGCGACTCCGGCCGCCCGGTGACGGCGGCCGCGGTGGCGTTGCTCCCTTCGCTTTTCGAGTGCCCGACAAACAGACACCGGAGACGACACAGATGACACACGAACCCGATACCGACACGAACGAACCGACCGGAGACGACGCGCCAGCAGTCGAACAGGCGCTACCAGATGGCGGCGCGGCCGGAGCCGACGACGTGGCGCTGGATCCGTGGGGCTCCTCGACGGTTTCGGACTACCGCAAGCTGTTCGAGGAGTTCGGCATCGAGCAGTTCGACGAGGTGCTCGACGAGGTGCCCGACCCCCACTACCTGATGCGCCGGGGCGTGATCTTCGGCCACCGCGACTACCGCCCCGTCGCTCGCGCCATGCGCAACGACGACCCCTGGGCCGCCCTCTCGGGGTTCATGCCGACTGGCGACCCCCACATCGGCCACAAGATGGTCTTCGACGAGATCATCTGGCATCAACAGCAGGGCGGGGACGCCTACGCCCTGATCGCGGACCTCGAGGCCCACAGCGCCCGCGGACTCTCTTGGGACGAGATCGACGAACACACGCGCAACTACATCCTGAGCCTGCTCGCGCTGGGGTTCGACCCCGAGGAGGGCGACCTCTACCGGCAGTCCACCAACCGGAAGGTGCAGGACCTGGCCTTCGAACTCGGGATCGAGGCGAACTTCTCGGAGTTCCAGGCCATCTACGGTTTCGACGGAGAGACCGACGTGTCCCACATGGAGTCGGTCGTCACCCAGATGGCCGACATCCTCTATCCCCAGCTTGACGAGCCCAAACCGACGGTCATCCCGGTCGGGCCGGACCAGGACCCGCACATGCGGTTCGCGCGGGACCTGTCGACCCGGATGCGCTACTTCAAGGTGACCGACGCGTTCGCCAGTTTCGAGTTGACCGACACCGAGCGGGAACTGGTCGCCATCGCCTACGACCACCGCGAGGAGTACGCCGAGGACCCCGACCAGCCCCGGTGTGGCGAGGCCGGTGAGTGGCTGGCCGACTACGAGACCAGCGCCACCGAGGCCCGCAATGGGGCGGTCGAGAAACTCGACAACGCCGGCAAAGAGCCGCTCCGACCCCGGACCCGCTTCCTCGACCGCAACGCCACCGACGAGGCCTTCGACGCACTGGTCGAGGAAATCGACGGGGAGAAACGCCGCTACGAAGCCCACGTCGACGCGTTCGACCTGGATCACGCCGAAGCCGAGGAACTCGCCCGGCAGGTCGAGGTCGACCACGGCGGCTACGGGTTCGTCCCGCCGTCCTCGATCTACCACCGGTTCATGACCGGCCTCACGGGCGGGAAGATGTCCTCGTCGATCCCGGCGAGTCACATCAGCCTGCTCGACGACCCCGAGGAGGGGTACGACAAGGTGACGGCGGCGACGACGGGTGGCCGGGAGACCGCCGAGGAACAGCGCGAGAAAGGCGGGAAGGCCGACGAGTGCCCGGTCTACGAACTGTACGCCTACCTCCTCTCGGGTGACGACGACGAGTTCGCCAAGGAGGTCTACGAGGAGTGTGTCGGCGGCGAACGCCTCTGTGGCGGGTGCAAAGAGCAGGCCGCCGAGCTGATGGCGGAGTTCCTCGAAGACCACCAGGAGAAACGCGAGGAGTGGGAGGCGAAACTGGACGAGTTGGACTTCGAGTTCGATTCGGATCGGAAGCGAGCGAGCGGCGACTGACTTTCACACGCCGTCGAGCGCGGCGACGAGCAACTCCGCGGTCGCCTCGGCGGCGACCTCGCCGCCTTCGGTGGTAATCTCGACTACGTCACCGCCGGTGTCGACGAGGACTTTCGCCGCCTCGCCGCTGCCCTCGATCATCACCTCGGCGGCCTGCCCGCCAGCGTCGACGACGGCGTCGGCCTGGTCCTCCGCGATGCCTGCGTCCGGTTGCGTGACCCTCGTCACGTCGAGTTCGCCGGCCTCGGGGAGGCTGGTGCCGTCGAGGACGCGCTCGATGGCCGACGGCCCCAGTCCGAAGTCCGCCAGTCCGTCCTGCAGTTCGATGGCCACGTCGGTCAGCGGCGTCGGGTCGGCCAGCGGCATCGCCGCCGACAGCAGGTCGACGACGGTATCTCGGTTCCGGTCCCGTGAATCTCGATCTCCCATGTGTGACTGTGGCTACAGATTGGCCAATAGGTCTTGCGCTCGCGGGCGACAACGGTACGTTTTTGCCGTCCTCTCACAATCGTTCGCACATGGCATCCGAACCCCATTGCCGGTCGGTCGTGCGCCAGGGAGTCCCGAGAGCGGGGTTCGACTTCTTTTTTGCCGTCTGAGTCCGGCGGAGTTCGGGCGGCGGGGGAACTCGCCGGGCCGAGCGAAACCGGTCACACGCGAGCCGCGAGCCGCGAGTGAGAACCGTTAACTGACCGACCCGCGCGGTACGTAACAACGACTATCCACGCATGAAACTGCCACAGGCACAGGTCGCGGTGTTGGAGGCCGCGAGCGCAGACGAGCAACGAACCATCGACCGCATCGCCGAGGCCGCCGACCTCAAACCGGAGGCCGCCACGCGAGCGGCCTTCGAACTCGACGACGCGGGCCTGCTGGAGGTGACCGAACGCACCACTAGCGACGTGGAACTGACCGAGGAGGCCGAGCGCTACGTCGAGGCGGGCCTGCCCGAACTCCGCCTCTACGAGGCCGCCGTCGACGCGGGAGCAGACGAAGACCCCGTCCAGATGGGCCAGGTCATCGGCGCGTCCGGACTGGCGGGCGACGCCGTCGACATCGCGCTGTCGAACTACGCCCGGAAGGGGTACGGTGAGATCGACAGCGGCGAGATCTCCGCCGACCCCGAGGCCGACCCCGACGCCGACGAGGAGGCGACGGCCCTTGACGCTCTCGCGGAGGGTGCCGGCGCGTACGCGCGCGAGACGGCACTCGAGGACCTGGACAACCGCGGGCTGATCGAGCAGACTGAGACCGTCGTCCGCTCGGTGACGCTCACCGACGACGGTGTCACGGAGTTGATGGCCGGCATCGAGACGGCCGAGACCGTCGGCCAGGTCACCTCCGAGATGCTCACCAGCGGCGAGTGGGAGAGCGTCGAGTTCGCCGAGTACAACGTCGAAGCCGACGCCGAGCGGGTCGTCCCCGGCCGCAAGCACGCGCTCCGGGAGATGGCCGAACGCGTCACGGACGCGCTGGTGGGGATGGGCTTCCAGGAGATGCAGGGGCCACACGTCGACGCCGACTTCTGGATCAACGACTGCCTGTTCATGCCACAGGACCACCCGGCGCGCAACCACTGGGACCGGTTCGCGCTCGATACGCCAGAGTCCATCGACGAACTCCCCACGGGCCTCGCCGACGCCGTCGAGTCGGCCCACCGCGAGGGTGTCGGCCCGGACGGCGAGGGGTATCACTCGCCGTGGGACCTGGACTTCGCGAAGGCGCTGGCCCTGCGGGGCCACACCACCTCGCTCACCGCCCGGCACCTCTCGGGCGAGGCGATGGGCGACCTGGAGCCGCCCCAGCGGTTCTTCTCCATCGAGAAGGCCTACCGCAACGACACGCTGGACGCGACCCACCTGCTGGAGTTCTTCCAGATCGAGGGCTGGGTGATGGCCGAGGACCTCTCGGTGCGTGACCTGATGGGGACGTTCACCGAGTTCTACGAGCAGTTCGGGATCACGGACATCGAGTTCAAGCCCCACTACAACCCCTACACCGAACCGAGCTTCGAGCTCTTCGGTCGCCACCCCGAGACGGGCGAGATGATCGAGATCGGCAACTCGGGGATCTTCCGGCCGGAGATGCTGGACCCCCTCGGCGTCGACTGCGACGTGATGGCGTGGGGACTGGCGCTGGAACGGCTGTTCATGCTCGCCACTGGCGCGGAGGACATCCGCGACGTGCACGGCACGCTGGTCGATCTCGAATTCCTGCGCGAAGAGGAGGTGACATACTGATGCCAACCGTCGAAATCGATCCCGACGAACTCCGGTACCTGACCGGCCACGACGAAAAAGACGACGCAGAGTTGAAAGAGGACCTGTTCGGCCTCGGCCTCGAGTTCGAGGGCGAGACCGACGACGGCGAGTTCGAACTGGAGTTCGCGCCCGACCGACTGGACCGGCTCTCCGTCGAGGGCGTCGCTCGCTCGCTGCGCTATCACTACGGCGACGACCGCGGGGTGTACGTCCCCAGCACGAACGACGCCGAGTGGACCATCCGCGTCGCGGACGTGCCCGAGGACCGGCCCTACGTGACGGGCGCTATCGTCCGCGGGCTGGACATGGACGACGCCGCGCTGGACTCGCTGATCCAGCTGCAGGAGAAGCTCCACGCGACGATGGGCCGCCAGCGCGCGAAGGGCGCCATCGGCGTCCACGACCTGACGATGCTGAAAGGCGAGACGCTGAAGGACGACGACGACAGCGCGAAGTCGATCACCTACACCGGCGTCGACGCCGACGAGGAGACGATGGTGCCCCTGGAGGGCGATCAGGAACTCACACTGCGGGAAGTGCTGGAGGTCCACCACATCGGTCAGGAGTACGCCGACCTCGTGGCCGACTACGCGTCGATGCCTGCGATCTACGACGAGATCGGGCTGTTCTCGTTCCCGCCGGTGGTCAACGGCCGTCGGACGGAGGTCTCGGCCGATTCCCGTGATCTGTTCATCGAGATGACCGGCACCGACCAGTGGACGGTCGACAGGATGTTGAACATCGTCTGCTACGCCCTCGACGCCCGCGGCGGGAAAGTCGAGGAGGTCGACGTCGAGTACACCGACGACGCACCCGTGACGCCCGACGCCGGGCGCGAACTGATCCGGCCGGATCTGGTGACCAAGGAAAAGACCGTCGCCCACGGCGACATCGAGACGATGCTCGGCGTCGACCTGGACGAACGGGACGTGGTCGACCTGATCGAGCGGGCCGGGATGGACGCCGAACCCACCGAGACCGACGACGGCACGGCGGCCTACCGGGTCGAGGTCCCGCCCTACCGGGTCGACGTGCTCCACCCGGTCGACCTGATCGACGACGTGGGGCGGGCCTACGGGTTCAACGAACTCGAACCGCGCTACCCCGACGTGTCGACCGTTGGCGGTCGACACGAACGCTCCCGGCTGGAAGACGCCGTCCGCGACCGGCTGGTCGGGCAGGGCTTCGAAGACCTGCTGAACTTCCACCTGATCGACGAGGAGCAAAATTACGAGCGCCTGAACGTCTCCCAGGGCAGTGACGCCGTCGGCGGCGGCGAGGCCGTCACCATCGAACAGCCCTACAGCGAGGACTTCACCATGGTGCGCTCGTGGGCACTGCCCTCGATCATGATGGTCCTGGAGAACAACACGCACCGTGCGTACCCACAGGATCTCGCGGAGGTCGGGTTCTCGGCGCACGTCGACGAGCGCGAGAACACCAACGTCGCGGAACGACGGACCGTCGCCGCGGCGCTCTGTCACGCCGGCGCGTCCTACGAGGACGCCAAGGCCGCGCTCCGGGCGCTCGTGGACGGGTTCGACAAGGACCTGGAGACGCCAGCCACGGAACATCCGACCTTCATCTCCGGTCGAACGGCCAGCGTCGTAATCGACGGCGAGGACGTCGGTGTCATCGGCGAGGTCCACCCCGAAGTGATCGTCGAACACGACATCGAACTGCCGGTGGCGGCGTTCGAGTTCGACCTGGACGCGCTGCGCTAGGGACCGCGAGCGAAGCGAGCGGCATTTTTGATCCAGCTTTTTCGAGGAGGGTTCGCGAGCATCGCGAGCGAACCCGACGATGAAAGAGGTGGTCGCAGTTCGACCTGGCCGCACTGCGGTAGGGACCGCGAGCCCACTTTTTACTCCCTCGGGTGGCCTGTGGCCACCACTCGGTCGCAAAAACGTGGGGAAAAACTGCCGGACGGCTCACTCACTGCGTTCGTTCGCGTCCGGTGTGTTCGTGAGTGACCGCAGGGAACAACCGAGGGATCGAACGACCCAAAACGTCGCTCGGCGGATGCTCGTACGCAGTCCACGACCCTATCGGTCGACGGACGACGGCCGTGCGCTCTCGCCGTTGGCGCGGATGTCGCCGGTGACTTCGAAGCGCGCGCCGCCCCTCTCGCTCTCGGTGACGGCGATCTCCCAGCCGTGGGCCTCGACGATGGTGCGGACGATGGCGAGGCCGAAGCCGGTGCCCTCGGGGTCGGAACTGAACCCCTGTTCGAGGACCTGCTCGCGGTGGTCTGGGTCGATGCCGGGACCGTCGTCGGCGACGACGAAGCCGCCGTCGCACTCGCCGACGGTGACGGTGACGTCGGGGCCGCCGTGTTCGACACTGTTCCGAAAGAGGTTCTCGAACACCTGGAGGAGGCGACCGCGGGACGCGGCGACGGTCAGGTCGGCCGGGAGTTCGAGAGTCGCGTCCTTCGTGTCGACGTTCCCCCGTGCCTCCCGGGCGACCGCCGCGAGGTCGAGCGGTTCGGTGTCGTCGATGGTCTTGCCGAGGCGAGCGAAGGTCAACACGTCGTCGACGATGGCCTCCATCCGGTCGAGCGCCTGTCGGGCCTCGTCGAGGTGTTCCCGGTCGTCGCCGGCGTCGATCATCCGGAGCCGACCGCTGGCGACGTTTATCGGGTTGCGCAGGTCGTGGGAGACGATGCCGGCGAAGTCCTCGAGTTGGTCGTTCTGCCGCTCCAGTTCGGCCGTGCGCTGTTCGAGTTTGCGCTTGCGTCGCTCGCGCTCGGTCACGTCGTGGATCAACGCGACGTAGCCCTGCATCTCCCCATCCTCGGTGAGTGCGCTCACGAGTACGTCGAAACAGCGGGGGTCGCCGTCGGCGGGTTCGATCCAGAGGCCGGTGTAGCGGCCGTTGACCACCTCGCCGGGGTCGACGGTCATGAACTCGGGTGGCCCGTCGACGAACAGGTCCGGGGCGATCACCGTTTCGAGGTCTTTCCCGACGACGCGGCTGTCGGCCCGTCCGATCATCCGTTTGCCGAGCGGGTTGGTGTCGACGATGCGGCCCTGGTGGTCGACCACGAGGAAGCCGGTGGCCATCTCCTCGATGGCCTGATCCCGCGCCAGCGGCGTGAGGTTCTTCGAGTGACGGCCGACCGTCGCCAGGAGGCGCTGGAGCGGCAGGAACGAGAGGGTCCGGTAGCTGACCGTCACCACGAGCGAGAGGGTGCCAAAGAACAGGAATCCGAGCGGGGTAAGCGTGTAGTACGGCGTCGGGCTCAGGCCGAGGACGGTCACGAGATGCGTGGCGTGTAACACGCCGAGCAGGGCCAGCAGGAAGAACGTGCGCTTGCGAAAGACGTTGCGCGAGCGCAGGAACATCTTGTAGAGGAGGACTTCGTTGACGAACAGCAGGGCGTTGCCGAACACGTAGTGAACCGTCATGAGGTCGTAGCCGAAGGCACCGAACGCCTCGCCCCGGCCGAGCGCGAGCGTCACCGCCGGCGAGACGAGGTCGTGGCCGACCAGCACCAGGGCGATCACGACGAGCGGTTCGAGGACGACGAGGGCTTTCAGCGGCCTGCCGACCCCGTCGGAGCGGCCCGTGTACGCGAGGGTGAAGAGCAGGAACAGCGAGGGGATGGCGATAGCGCCCGCCATGGTGATGCGGTTGCCGAGCAGTCGCATCTCCAGGGCCGTCGTCGAGACGACGATCACCTGACCGGCCGCCCAGAGCGTGACCGCGGACGCCGCCAGCGAGAGCCACGTCGCCCCGCCTTTCGGCCGCTCCTGCCAGACGGCGGCGGTGACCGCGACCCCGAGTAGTGTCGACAGTGCCAACAGGAGCGTGTACGGCGTCACCTGCCAGGGCATACTCGGACGTGGATTGCCGGGGCGGATAAACCTCGCTTCCGTGTTATCTCGCGTGATACTGGCTCAGTCGGCGACGGCCCGGACGTCCTGGTCGTTGGCGAGGCTCTCGCCGGTGATCTCGAAACGCGCACCACCGGACTGCTCGCTCTCGGTGACGGCGATCTCCCAGCCGTGGGCCTCGACGATGGTCTCGATGATCGCGAGGCCAAAGCCCGTGCCGTCGTCGTCGGTCGAGAACCCCTCGTCGAAGACCTCCGCCCGTCGGTCGGGCGGGATGCCGGGGCCATCGTCGGCGATCAAGAACCCACCGTCACCGTCGAGTGTGCCGACGGTGACGGCAACTTCGGGACCACCGTGTTCCACGCTGTTCCGGAAGAGGTTCTCGAACAGCTGGCGCAGGCGGCTCGGGTCGCCCTCGACGGTCAGGTCGACGTCGACGGTGAGGGCCGCGTCGCGGGTGTCGACGGTCTCCCAGGCCTCGGTCGCGACCGCCGCGAGGTCGACCTGCTCGGTGTCGCTGACCGACTGCCCGCTCCGGGCGAGCGTCAACACGTCGTCGATGATCTGGCGCATCCGGTCCAGGGCGGCCCTGGCGGGGTCGACGTGGTCGCTGTCGGTCTCGCGGTCGATCAGTTCGAGGTGGCCGTCGGCGACGGTCAGCGGGTTGCGCAGGTCGTGGGAGACGATACCGGCGAAGTTGTCGAGTTGCTCGTTCTGTCGCTTGAGTTCTACGTTTTGCTCCCGGAGTTTGCGTTTCCGTCGTTCACGGTCGGTCACGTCGTGGATCAGGGCGACTGCGCCGGACTCCGCGTCGTCGCCCAGCCTCGTCACGAGAACGTCGAAACAGCGCTGTTCACCGTCCGGGGTCTCGACCCAGATGCCGGAGTACCGACCACTCGCGTCCGTCTCGTCGTCGAAGAACTCCGGGACGTCGTCGACGAAGATCTCCGGCGGGATCACCGTCGCGAGTTCCTTGCCGACGACGCGTTCGCCCTCGCGGGCGAGGATACGTTTGCCCATCGGGTTGATGTCGGCGATCCGGCCGGCGTGGTCGATCACCATGAAGCCGGTCGCCATCTCCTCGATGGCACGCTCCCGTGCGATGGGGGTGAGATTCTTCGAGTGCCGGCTGAAAAGCCCGAGGATCGGCTGGAGCGGGAGGAACTCGTACCCCCGGTAGCTCACGAGCGCCAGCAGCGAGAGCGCGCCGAACAGCAGGAAGCCAAGCGGCGTGAGCGTCTGGTACGGTGTCGGGCTCAGACCCGCCACGCTCAGGACGTGGCAGGCGTGGAGGACGACGATCAACAGGAGCAGGAAGAACGTGCGCTTGCGAAAGACGTTGCGAGTGCCCAGAAACATCCTGTAGAGGAGGAACTCGCTGACGAACAGCAGCGCGTAGCCGTAGGCGTGCTGGGCGACGAGCACGGGGCCGTACTTGACGAACAGCGTCGCGCCCGCCGCCCCGGCCGCGAGGGCTCCCTCGGCGAACATGAGGGGGCTCCCCGACAGCGCCAGCGCACTGAGTATCGTCGGTTCGAGGAGCAACACGGCCACCAGGGGCGAACTGATGTACGCGTCGTGGCCGGTGTACTCCAGCGAGAACAGGAGCCACAGCGGCGGCGTGAACACCATCCCGGCGACGGTCAGGCCGCTGCCCAGCAGCCGGACCGAGTGGGTCGTGTTCGAGACGACGACGACCTGGCCGACCGCCCAGGCGGCGACGGCGAGGGCCGCGAACGACAGCCAGGTCGCCCCGGTCTTTGGCCGTTCCCGCCAGACCGCGGCGGTGACAGCCAGTCCCAGAACCCCCGAGATCGCGAGCGGGACCGTCCACTGGGAGAGTTCCCACGTCACTGATTCGTCTAGAGTCCAACAGCCGTTAAAAATTCCCGGCGGTTACCGCGGCTGATACGGATTTTCAGTCGAGAGCCGCGCCGACGGCCTCGCGTACGGAGTCGAACCCGTCCCGTTCGAGCAGGTCGAGCAGGCCGCGGTTGATGTCGCGGGCGATTCCCGGCCCACGGTAGACCAGGCCAGTGTACAACTGGACCACGCTCGCGCCCGCGCGGATCTTCCGGTAGGCGTCCTCGGCGGTCGCCACGCCGCCGACGCCGACGACCGGGGTGTCGGTGCGTTCGGCGACGAACCGGACCATCTCCGTCGCCCGGTGTTCGATGGGTTTCCCGGAGAGGCCGCCCGTCTCGGCGCGGTTGGGGCTGCGCAACGGGGCTGGCCTGTCCGTCGTCGTGTTCGTGGCGACGACGCCGTCGAGATCGAGTTCGTCGACCAGATCGAGGGCGTCCTCGACGGCCGGGTCGGGCAGGTCCGGCGAGAGTTTGACCAGGAGCGGCGACGCGCCCGCGTCCTGGAGTTCACCGAGGATGGCTTCCATCGAATCGCGGTTCTGGAGTTCGGCGAAGCCCTGGGAGTTGGGACAGGAGACGTTGACGACGAAGAAATCTCCACCCTCGGCCACCTGCTCGTAGGTCTCGCGGTAGTCGGCCGGGGCGTCCTCGGGGGCGACGTGTTCGGACTTGGCGACGTTGACGCCGACGGGGACGGGGGCGTCGGTGGTCGCCAGGCGATCGCCGACGGCGGCCGCCCCGTGGTTGTTCAGCCCCATGCGGTTGATCAGCGCCTCGTCCTCGCGGAGGCGGAACATCCGCGGCCGGGGATTGCCGTTCTGGGGGACGGCCGTGACGCCACCGACTTCGACGAAGCCGAAGCCCAGTGCGGCGAGTGCGCCGGGGATCTCGGCGTTCTTGTCGAAGCCGGCCGCGACGCCGACGGGGTTGGGGAACGTCTGGTCGAACGCCTCGACGGTCAGGCGGTCGTCCTCGACGGTGTAGTGCCGGACCATAGCGTCGGCGACGGGCGTGCCGTCGACGACACCGAGCAGGCTGTGGACGCTCCGGTGGGCGGTTTCGGCTGGGAGTCTGAACAACAGCGGTTTCGCGAGTTCGTAGATCACACTCTCTCCTCGTAGGTGGGTGGTCGGCGATGGCTCGATACGACTGGGGCGTTAGAACTCGTGTTCGACGTCCTCCGGGTCGGCCTTCTGGATGATGATCTTGTTGTCCCGTACCCGAACGAACACTTCGTCGCCGATCTCCATACCGGCGACCGCCAACTCGTCCTCGTGCAGGTTGATGTGGACGTTGTGGTACTCGCCATCCTCGTCCTTGGCGCCACTCGGACTCAGCTTCTTTTTTCGCACCATCGCGCTATCGTACGTCGTGGTTCGCCGTAGGAGTTACTTAAGCTTACCGTGCGAGGTCGCCCTCTCACGGGAGGTCGCTGGCGTCGAACCGCCCGGAGCGGGGCATCTTCCGCCGCGCCCGCGCGCCAGCACGGGCGAAATCCGCCCGATACCGGTTGATTATCACCTAAACTGGCGAGCGGTTTATCGGATACTATATAAATTCACCGCCCGACGGCGGGGGGATCCGGGGGTATATTTATGGTTGGTCATGTGCTGAATTGACACGGAGAGGCGAAAACCATGGCACGTGACCAAGATAAGCGTAACTTCGCGCTTCGAGAGTCGAACGGAGACGAGTCCAGCGTCTTCTCCGGTGGCACACCCCGGCAGGCAGCACTGAAGGCGGCCCGGCGGCTCGATCCGGCGAGCAGTGAGTCCGTCGCCGACCGAACGGAGCTCCGGCTCCGCGAGAAGGGCACGCACAAAGTGCACATCTACGAAGGGTGGGCCTGGGAGGAAGACGCACCGGACGACAAACCCGACTGGATGCCCAACGAGATCACGAAAGGCAACGTCGAAAAACAAGGCGTCGAACACCTCGAGGAAATCTGAGTACGCGGCTTCGACGGAGGTTTCTTCGGTCGCATTTTCACCCGGCGCACACGGGCACGTATCCACAAAGATAAGCCGTTCCTCGCTCCAACCACCGACTGCGTGGAAACACCCGGCCAGACCGAACGCACCACGCGCGGGATGACCGGCCGGCCTCCGCCCACGCGACAGTTTCTGCCGACCTGGGTACGCTCTACACACCAGATGCTATACATATATGAAAGCTGCCACGAGGCTCGATCGCGCGCGAGCAGTTCCCATGGAATCGCCTGCCGTATCGGCTCCGGTTCGACGGGCTTAAGTAAATCACCCCCATCGAGAGAAACACGAAGGCGGGGCGGTGGGACGGATCCCACTGCCCGGCGGTCTGCATCGATCCGCTTAAGTCTACGAAGGGGATCGTCGAAAACACGCACGGCCTTCCCGGATGCGGATTCCGGCTGAGGCCGATCCGATGCCCTTAAGTGGAACAGGGCACTCGGACGGAATGCAGACACGGCCGGTCCGGGGCCGACATCGCCCGGCAGCGGTCCGAACGAACACCGAAGCCCTTATGTGGTGTCCCGGTGTACAATTAGGTCCGCAATGAATGAGGATTCCACCCCTGCGGTCCGCCGTATAGATGGGATCTGATGTTAGCCCTGGCAGTTCGGTGACACTCGGTCGGTCCGTGTGTCGTCGAACGTGTTATACCTTCGATAGTCACACTCTTTCGAGAGTGTGTCCCGCCTAACCCTCCTGGCTTCGGCCAGGAGACATTCCGGTTGATCCTGCCGGAGGCCATTGCTATCGGAGTCCGATTTAGCCATGCTAGTCGCACGAGTTCAGACTCGTGGCAGATAGCTCAGTAACACGTGGCCAAACTGCCCTATGGATGGAGACAACCTCGGGAAACTGAGGTCAATCTCCAATACAGCTCTCATGCTGGAGTGCAGAGAGCTGGAAACGCTCCGGCGCCATAGGATGTGGCTGCGGCCGATTAGGTAGACGGTGGGGTAACGGCCCACCGTGCCGATAATCGGTACGGGTTGTGAGAGCAAGAGCCCGGAGACGGAATCTGAGACAAGATTCCGGGCCCTACGGGGCGCAGCAGGCGCGAAACCTTTACACTGCACGACAGTGCGATAAGGGGACTCCGAGTGCGAGGGCATACAGTCCTCGCTTTTCTGTACCGTAAGGCGGTACAGGAACAAGTGCTGGGCAAGACCGGTGCCAGCCGCCGCGGTAATACCGGCAGCACGAGTGATGGCCGCTATTATTGGGCCTAAAGCGTCCGTAGCCGGCCGAGCAAGTTCGTTGGGAAATCTGCCCGCTTAACGGGCAGGCGTCCGGCGAAAACTGTTCGGCTTGGGGCCGGGAGATCTGAGGGGTACGTCTGGGGTAGGAGTGAAATCCTGTAATCCTGGACGGACCACCGGTGGCGAAAGCGCCTCAGAAAAACGGACCCGACGGTGAGGGACGAAAGCTAGGGTCTCGAACCGGATTAGATACCCGGGTAGTCCTAGCTGTAAACGATGCTCGCTAGGTGTGGCGCAGGCTACGAGCCTGCGCTGTGCCGTAGGGAAGCCGTGAAGCGAGCCGCCTGGGAAGTACGTCTGCAAGGATGAAACTTAAAGGAATTGGCGGGGGAGCACTACAACCGGAGGAGCCTGCGGTTTAATTGGACTCAACGCCGGACATCTCACCAGCACCGACAGTGTGCAGTGAAGGTCAGGTTGATGATCTTACTGGAGCCACTGAGAGGAGGTGCATGGCCGCCGTCAGCTCGTACCGTGAGGCGTCCTGTTAAGTCAGGCAACGAGCGAGACCCGCATCCCTAGTTGCCAGCAGCAACCTCGTGTTGGCTGGGTACACTAGGGAGACTGCCGCTGCCAAAGCGGAGGAAGGAACGGGCAACGGTAGGTCAGTATGCCCCGAATGTGCTGGGCAACACGCGGGCTACAATGGCCGGGACAGTGGGATGCGACCCCGAGAGGGAGAGCTAATCTCCTAAACCCGGTCGTAGTTCGGATTGCGGGCTGAAACCCGCCCGCATGAAGCTGGATTCGGTAGTAGTCGCGTGTCATTAGCGCGCGGCGAATACGTCCCTGCTCCTTGCACACACCGCCCGTCAAAGCACCCGAGTGAGGTCCGGATGAGGCCACCATGCGGTGGTCGAATCTGGGCTTCGCAAGGGGGCTTAAGTCGTAACAAGGTAGCCGTAGGGGAATCTGCGGCTGGATCACCTCCTACTGACCGGGACTGGGGTCACACCCAGCCCACCTTTGGAGGATCGCGTTCGAGCCACGAACCGACCGAGCACCTATGAACTGCCAGGGCTAACATTTGTCCGCAGGGAAGGGCCCATAGCTCAGCGGCAGAGCGCCGCCTTTGCAAGGCGGAGGCCCTGGGTTCAAATCCCAGTGGGTCCATATCCCGTCCCGGATCCGAACCGTGCCCCTTAAGTGGGACACGACGTTCGATCCGTGTACGGAAGACCGATGCACCACTCCGTGTGAACGCGAGTGGGAAGGGTTGATGCACGCACCGGCAACCACCGGGCGTTGCAGATGAGACTGTGTGTACGTGCGATCCAGGCGTCCACTGGACTCGTGTGCAGTTCATCGAGTCTTAAGACGTTGTCAGACTCTCTGAGTCTGACAGCACGCCAGACGTAGTCTGGCGGACGCGACTCGGAATCATATCCGAGTCACTACACGACCCGGACCTCGTCCGGGTCACCAACATGATCTGGAGTCATTCCAGGTCATCATCAGCGATTGGCTACTATGCCAGCTGGTGGATAGCTCGGCTCAGGTGCCGATGAAGGACGTGCCAAGCTGCGATAAGCTCCAGGGACCCGCACGGAGGGGAAGAACTGGAGATTTCCGAATAGGAATCCTCACCGCAATTGCTTCGCGCAATGGGGAACGCCGGGAATTGAAACATCTCAGTACCGGCAGGAAGAGAAAACGAATGTGATGTCGTTAGTAACCGCGAGTAAACGCGACACAGCCCAAACCGAAGCCTTCGGGCAATGTGGTGTTCGGGCTGACCCTCATCACCGGATCGTCTTCACGAAGTCTCCTGGAACGGAGCGTGAAACAGGGTGACAACCCCGTAGTGAAGACCAGTACGGTGTGCGTCAGTTCCAGAGTATCGGGGGTTGGAAATCCCTCGTGAACACGGCAGGCATCGACTGCCAAGGCTAAATACTACCTGAGACCGACAGTGAACAAGTAGCGTGAGCGAACGCTGAAAAGCACCCTCAGAAGGGAGGTGCAATAGGGCTTGAAATCAGTTGGCGATGGAGCGACGGGGCATGAAAGGTCCTGTGGCAAACGACCGAGGGGCGACCCTCCAGTAGGACCCACAGGAAGCCGGTGTTCCGTCGTACGTTTTGAAAAACGAGCCAGGGAGTGTACCAGTTTGGCGAGTCTAACCCGGTCATCGGGGAAGGCACAGGGAAACCGACATGGCCGCAGTGCTTTGCACCAGGGCCGCCGTGTTCAAGCGCGGGGAGTCAAACGGGTACGACCCGAAACCGGATGATCTACGCGTGGGCAAGGTGAAGCGTACCGAAAGGCACGTGGAAGCCTGTTAGGGATGGTGTCCTACAATACCCTCCCGTGACCTACGTGTAGGGGTGAAAGGCCCATCGAATCCGGCAACAGCTGGTTCCGACCGAAACATGTCGAAGCATGACCTCCGCCGAGGTAGTCCGTGGGGTAGAGCGACCGATTGTGGTGTCCGCCTCCGAGAGGAGTCGGCTCCACTGTCAAACTCCAAACCTACGGACGCTGTCGACGCGGGGAGTCCGGTATGCGGGGTAAGCCTGTGTACCGTGAGGGAGACAACCCAGAGCTGGGTTAAGGTCCCAAAGTGTGGACTAAGTGCGATCGAAGGTTGTCCCGAGCCCTAAACAGCCGGGAGGTGAGCTTAGAAGCAGCTACCCTCTAAGAAAAGCGTAACAGCTTACCGGCCGAGGTTCGGGGCGCCCAAAATGATCGGGGCTCAAGTCCACCACCGAGACCTGGCCGCGCCCTTTACCGGGCGACCGCGTAGGTCGGCGCTCTGATTGGGTGGAAGCAGGGGTGAGGACTCCTGTGGACCGATCAGTGACGAAAATCCTGGCCATAGTAGCAGCGATAGTCGGGTAAGAATCCCGACGGCCTTACGAGCAAGGGTTCCTCGGCACTGTTCGTCAACCGAGGGTTAGCCGGTCCTAAGTCCGTTCGTAACTCGCGACGGACAAAAGGGAAACTGGTTAATATTCCAGTGCTTCTCTGCAGTGAAACCGACGCCTCGGGGTCGACCGGTCCGGGCCTTCGCCCGGACGAACCGTCCAAATCCGTGGAAGCCGTAACGGCACGAAGCGGACGAACGGCGGGATAGCGCAAGCCGGTTCAACCTGGGGCCCGTGAAAAGGGAGCAGAGAATCCGTACCGAGATCCGACACAGGTGCTCGTGGCGGCGAAAGCCAAGGCCTGTCGGGGACAACCGACGTTAGGGAATTCGGCAAGTTAGTCCCGCAAGTTCGCGATAAGGGATGCCTGCCCCGGAAAGGGGCAGGTCGCAGTGACTCGGGCGCTCCGACTGTCTAGTAACAACATAGGTGACCGCAAATCCGCAAGGACTCGTACGGTCACTGAATCCTGCCCAGTGCGGGTATCTGAACACCTAGTACAATAGGACGAAGGACCCGTCAACGGCGGGGGTAACTATGACCCTCTTAAGGTAGCGTAGTACCTTGCCGCTTCAGTAGCGGCTTGCATGAATGGATTAACGAGAGCGCCACTGTCCCAACGTTGGGCCCGGTGAACTGTACGTTCCAGTGCGGAGTCTGGAGACCCCCAAGGGGAAGCGAAGACCCTATGGAGCTTTACTGCAGGCTGTTGCTGGGACATGGTCGCTAATGTGCAGAGTAGGTAGGAGCCGTTACAGAGGTACCCGCGCTAGCGGGCCACCCAGGCACACATGAAACACTACCCGTTAGTGACTGTGACCCTCACTCCGGGAGGAGGACACCAATAGCCGGGCAGTTTGACTGGGGCGGTACGCGCTTGAAAGAATATCGAGCGCGCCCTAAGGCCATCTCAGCCGTGTCGGAGACGCGGCGAAGAGCGCAAGAGCAAAAGATGGCTTGACAGTGTTCTGCACAACAAGGAACGCTGACGCGAAAGCGTGGTCTAGCGAACCAATGCGCCCGCCCGATGCGGGCCATTGATGACAGAAAAGCTACCCTAGGGATAACAGAGTCGTCACTCGCAAGAGCACATATCGACCGAGTGGCTTGCTACCTCGATGTCGGTTCCCTCCATCCTGCCCGTGCAGAAGCGGGCAAGGGTGAGGTTGTTCGCCTA
>NZ_JALJCL010000039.1 GCF_023698535.1 Halorientalis regularis | reverse complement strand
TCCGTCTGGGAGAGCGGTTGCTCGGCCTTCAGCAGCGTCGCGACCGCCGCACTGACCGTTGGCGTCGCGTCAGGCAAGAGGCGGGCCGGCCCCAGCTGGGCTAGGGCGTATCGGACCTCGTCGAGGCGCAGGTCTCGCGGTGTATCCTCACGCTCCAGCCAGTGGAGACCATCGGCAACGGCATGGGGACTAGCCGCCAGCGCCCGGCACAGCGTCACCGCCTCACGAGTCTTGTGGAGATTCTTCTGAGAACACAGTCGTGATATTGTCTCGGCATAGGCTTCGGGACCAGCCGTCCCAATCGGCAGGCGAACGGCGATCTCGGGCGCGTCTTCCCGAGTCGGCCGGTTAGCGCTGCGGAGGTAGCCTTCGAGATGCTGCCCGAGGTCGCTGGCGTGGGGACCACGAATCGTTAGCGAGCCGATGTACTCGCCGAAGGGATCGGCTGCGTCAACGTCGACGAGTGGGGCCTGGCGGACTTTGTCCGGCCGCTGTTCGTAGAGTTGGCGGTAGACCGTGTGATCACGATACTGAGACTGGATCTGGGCCTCATGGAGCAGCGTCGCCCGAATGGAATCCAGCGTGTCGTGATCCAGCCCCGGCGCCAGCAGGAGTTCGCGATGGATGGTCACGCCGGCTTCGTCCAGCAGGTGGACGATAGAGCCGGCCAGGCCATGCGCTGACTGCATGATCCGGCCGCGGAACTGGTCGCGATCGGCGTAGTCCTCGTGCTGGAGATCGGTCGTCATTGCCGCGAGTTCCTGGCCCCACTCGATGAGGTTGTCTAGGAGGACTTGTGGGTCGGTTTCAGCCTCCTCGGGGAAGCCGCCGATACACCGGCAGTACCGGGTTTCGACCGGATCGAGGTCGATGTTCGCCAGCCGATCGGCGGGGAGCGCCGCCTGCAGAACCTTCGGCGTCGATAAAGTCAGTGCAGTGCTCACCACATGTTGGAGCGGCGACGTCACCCAGTTCGACAGCACCAGTTCGTCGCGATCAGCGTCGTAGCTGGCATAGCGAGTCCGCCGTTGCTCGGCATCGGTCGCATCAAGTGGCGCGTCAACGGTCGTAACGCCGCCGCTGCGGCCGGTGCCGGCGATCGCGGCGTGCTGTGATCGGGACAGCCAGCGGGTGCGGTAGGGGCCGGCGCCGTCGGCGTCGCGGTCGGCGGCGTCGTCGGGGGCATCCTCCCCGGCCCTCGTGTGCGCGGGATTACACGGCCTGTCAGGCTGGCTTCCGGTTTCGCTAAACAGGGCATCGAGTTCTTGCGACCGGTCGTGATCGGCGTCCAGCGTGTCCAGATACGCCGTTCCCAGCGGCAGCAGTTCGATACGCTTTGCGGTGCGGGGCCCGTAGCGCTCGACGAGTGCGAGGTCTTCGAGCGTCCCCAGCAGTTGGCTGACACGGCTTTTGCTGACGGTACTCTGGGCAACGAGTTCGTGATAGGACAGCGTATGCGCCGGCTCAGCAGCGAGTGTCCGGAGGACCTCGATGGCCCGGCCGTCGGGATCGAGCTGATCGTGGGCCTCACGAAGTCGCGTCGAGGTGGTCCGGCTATCCCGCCCGGCGATGCACTGGGCGCTAAACGAAGCGGGGAGATCATCGCGATGCTCAGTGCGCAGCCAGCTAGCCACCAGGCCGGTCATGGTCACGCGCACATCCGCCACCCGGCCGAGCGCACACAGGAACCACAGCGTCGTCTCGCGTTGCTCGCGTCGGCGGTCGCGGAAGCCCTCGGGCAACAGCACCGAAACCGTCGGCACGATTGCAGCGGCATCCAGCGCCGCCAGCGGGCCGTCCGTGATGAGTTCGATCGGCAGGTGGCCGAGGTCGGTCGCGCCGTCCTGGCCGATCCCGGCAACCAACTCCAGTGCGTTTTGATGGGCGGGATCCTCAGCCGGCCGATCAAGCGCCGCGAGGACGGTAGCGAGCCCGCCATCAGCTGCGGTGACGCCGGCCTCCCGAAGCGTCGCGGCCCGATCGGCGTGGGTTGCCCCCTGACAGAGCTCACGCACGGCCGCGACCAGCGCGTCTTGGAACCCGTTCGACGTGGCGATCTCATGCCAGAGGTCGGCCGGCGCGCTGTTGGCGGTGGCGTGAATGTCGGCCCGCACGTCTCCGCCGTCATTCAGCGACGGTGTCAGCGAGCCCGCTGCCGTCTCAAAATCGAGTGAACGGTCTGCGTCGTACTGAAAGTCCCCGTTGAGCGTGCCAAAGCGACGCTCCAGGTAGGCATCGGCCTCGTCGCGAAGAACTGCCCGGCGCTGCTCGGCCCACTGATCGAGCCGCCCGTCGACGAGATCGCCGAACACATCATGGTAGCCAGCGTCCTGCTCGAGAGACGTGGTCGGAACCGTGTAGTCAATTTCGTCTTCGAGCCGGCCGTAGTCATCGACAGTGCCGATGTACTCACCAAGCTCATCTGCGCGACGAGCTAGCAACCGCGCGCGCTGCTCACAGGCGACCTGCCAGTCTCCAGCCGTGGCCTGGGCTTTGATGCTCCCGGGGTTGCGACTGTGCCCACAGCGGGGACATTCGACGCGGTCCTGCTGGTGGTAGTGCTCGGCCACCCAGAGTGACTCGCACTCGCGGCAGCCAAGCACGGCAAATCGGTCGGGAGAGTGGGTCGCGCCGGCCATGC
>NZ_JALJCL010000038.1 GCF_023698535.1 Halorientalis regularis | reverse complement strand
TCGCCACCGCCGTTGCTGGAGCGGCTGATCGAGGACGCTCAGAAGATTCACCAGCAACGACCGATCTTACAGGAGACGCTCGCTACCGCTACACAACCGAGGTGTGAGTCTTAGCTAAAGACGAATGCGCTGCCAACTTCCTCTGACTCGTTCAATAGGCGTCTGTAGACTCTGATAGCTGTAGTAGCGCGGAGGCCAGTGGTATACCTCAAATGGTGAGGAGCAACGCTTTGGTTGCCTGCACTGTTCCTCCATTGCCAACGGTGACTCTAGCGTAGCGAAACTATCGCTCGAAACCTCATGTTTACGCTCCAGCGAGGGCAGAAGCACCTCGCTGGAAGAGCGTTCTATCAGTACGGTGGTTGACTACTGTTCAGACACCGGTATCGACGGTGCAGACACTTCTACATCTGCTTGCTCCTGTTGGTACTGCTCTGCAAGGGACTGTTGATGTTCGTGGCGCCGCTGTAAGGCCTCGTCGGACATCATTTCTTCACGCCAGTCCATTCCGGCATCAGTCGAGAGTGTTACTTCCTCGACGCCGTCGAGTGAGCCGACTCGCTCTTCTGCCTGTTCGATGAAGTACCCGACCATCATGCACGAGGGCGATGTGATACGCAACTCAATGTGAACATGCCCCTCGGAGACTTCGATCGATTTCAAGAGTCCCATCTCGACGATGCTGATATCGGTGCCACGCGCCTCGCTACATGGGTCAACGATATCATCAAGTTGCTCCCGGACCGTCAGCGCTGGCGGATCACTTGCTGCCACGTTAGTACACCTCCGCAGCTGCGTTTGTGCGTGAGAACGGGTCTGCGAGTCCGCTTTCGGCGACTTCTTTACTGAAGTCATCATCAGCAATCTGGTCCCGGGCCGCGTCGATATCGAGCCCGATGATATCGGCGTAGTTTCGGCCGAGCATGTTCCGCTTGTGCTCATCAGTGATCTCAGGCATGTCGCCAAATGCGATGCCACGCTGGCTGAGGTCATCGGGCCAGCTGAAGTCTCGAAGCGCCTCCAGCTCTGGCTGTGGATGATACGCCATTGCAGCAGAGCCCCAATACATTCGATCGAGAACAGCCTCGCCACCGATGTCGATAATCTTTGCCAGTGTCTCTGCGAAGGCCCGCTCGTTGGCTGCAAGTTGAACCCCGAGCGTCTCCATATTGATGTGGAGGTTCGGGAACCGGGCCATCTGCCAAGCGGTTTCTTCGGTAAAGGCGAGTCCGCCGTGAACAATGCCAAAATTGAGCTCAGGGAAGTTTGCGCAGGCGTCGTCAACGTCACCTGGATGGTACGGATCGCGTGGGACTGGGCCGAACGGAATCGCCTTGTGGACTTCGATGAGGTCAATTCCAAGGCTCTTTGCCTTCTCGAAAACCGGGTACGCAATATCCTCGTCGTCCATCCGCCACCCTTCGTGGAAGTCCTCACCCCAATGGGAAGGGTACAGTTTCAGACCGACTGGATCGAGGGCGTCGACCTGCTCTTCGAGTGACTCTTCCCAGCCATCTCGGAGCGGGTCGATATTGGCAAAGTTGATGAAGCGCTCGCCGTACTTGTTGTCGGCTTCGATGGCCTTCTCGTTGGCTGTCAGTCCATCGTGGAAGGCATACAACGGCAGGGACTGGAACGTCGCCATGTCGGTATTGCTCTCAAGAAAGAGCATGTTCGCCGTTTCGTCGACAGTCCAATCCCTGATGTACCCGTCGCGGGTCACACGGTACCCAGGTGGTGATGCGGCATCGACGGTGCCGTAAATCATCTCGGTGATGCCCTGTGCGTGCTGCTCATTCCAGTAGTTCGACGGGTCGAGATTGTATGCGTGAACGACCGCGTCTATAATGAACGTGTCTTCGAGGTCAATCATTTCTGGTGGGATTATTGCTTGCCAACTACAGGGACCTGCAGTGGTGATTGGTAACGATACTCACTAACAATCATGACTAAAATCACAAAAATATTGGGGCACTTCTTACCGCATCGCCGCTGCAAGAACCTCGGACTGTCTCATAAAGACGCTTGAGAACTGAAGCAGTGGCTGTTGGCTTACACTACTATTTCTCGACGACTCTGAGCAGTTGGTGTGCATACGGTAGTTCAACCTCCTACCGACTGTGGTTTCGATAGTGGACCGTATCCTGCTATCGGCGCTTCCAACGGATTTTGCCAGGATGCCCCAACAGTCGCGGAAATTATACTGTAGCGATTCTTAGCGTTCTCCATCAGCTGTCGAAGGGCTCCAAAAGGGGTAATAACCTCGCTGCACCGAGGATTACTCAAGCTCGGCGACTGCTCCACGGGCTGGACACTCGGCCCAGATGCCGTCTGAGCTCGTCTTTCTCGTACTTGACCATTACCTCCGCCGGGTCGGTCAACCCTCCGCACTCTAGGCACTGGCAGGGGCTGGCTATCGTCTGGCAGCCAAAGGGGTGGAAGGAGCGTGTGACGGAGTCCTTCTGTATAATCGCTGAAGCCGTCAGCAAGTAAGTGCTGGGAAGATATCGGAGACATGAGTCATGGTGACCAGCAGGCCACGAAGAGTTGACTTGCCCGGTGACGACGGTGATTCACTGCTTTCTCGTCACCAGTCCTGTGGAATTGGTGGCGAACTTGATTAACCAACAGTGTACCCAGATTGTTGATTAATCGATATCATCCAGGATTGCTTATACTGAGGGCTAAAACTTCATGGAACTCCAGCCACGAGAAGAGGTATGGCGAGGCTGGAGAACGTCTCTGTCGAAGACCTCCGCCAGATCTTGGCGGAGGTCGATGAAGCCGACGCAACAAAG
>NZ_JALJCL010000037.1 GCF_023698535.1 Halorientalis regularis | reverse complement strand
GAAGCCGGCGTGACCATCCATCGCGAACTCCTGCTGGCGCCGGGGCTGGATCACGACACGCTGGATTCCATTCGGGCGACGCTGCTCCATGAGGCCCAGATCCAGTCTCAGTATCGTGATCACACGGTCTACCGCCAACTCTACGAACAGCGGCCGGACAAAGTCCGCCAGGCCCCACTCGTCGACGTTGACGCAGCCGATCCCTTCGGCGAGTACATCGGCTCGCTAACGATTCGTGGTCCCCACGCCAGCGACCTCGGGCAGCATCTCGAAGGCTACCTCCGCAGCGCTAACCGGCCGACTCGGGAAGACGCGCCCGAGATCGCCGTTCGCCTGCCGATTGGGACGGCTGGTCCCGAAGCCTATGCCGAGACAATATCACGACTGTGTTCTCAGAAGAATCTCCACAAGACTCGTGAGGCGGTGACGCTGTGCCGGGCGCTGGCGGCTAGTCCCCATGCCGTTGCCGATGGTCTCCACTGGCTGGAGCGTGAGGATACACCGCGAGACCTGCGCCTCGATGAGGTCCGATACGCCCTAGCCCAGCTGGGGCCGGCCCGCCTCTTGCCTGACGCGACGCCAACGGTCAGTGCGGCGGTCGCGACGCTGCTGAAGGCCGAGCAACCGCTCTCCCAGACGGAACTGGCCGCCCGAGCCGACGTGTCGACGCGGTCGCTCCGGAAGTACGTCGACGTGCTGGCAGCGCTGGATCTCATCCGCGAGACCGAGAGCGGGTATCGGCTGGCGCTGCCGTTCCAGGACGACGAACGGGGCGACCGGATCTGCCCCGAACCAATTGCCACCGGCGCAACTACAGCGACCGAACTGCTCTGGGAGGTGGCCGACGTTCTCTTGGACGAGCCGATGCGGCTGGGCGACCTCGACGACCCGGTCGGGGCCGCATTTGCCTATCCCGTCGACTTTGACGTGCTACGGCGGGAATGTCCGCGGATCAACCCCTGGGTTCGCGTCGCCAGAATCCTCTGCGACGCTCCATCTGGGCCGGACCAAGTGGTGCGGTTTGGTGTCCGGACCGAACAGACCGCACTCGCCCAGAAATCGCTCGCGACTGCCGACAAGTCGGTAAATCTAGCTGACGACTGATCCAATTCACCTACACACTCTCGATATTTCATATTCCTTGAAGGCCTGGAAAATGGCAGATTCTCTTGTAGAACGTGAAGCCCAGAGGACATAGAACGGGTGGGGCAGACCGGACTACTGGGTGCGGACACGCGTGTTGTGGGTAACACCTTCGTGGTCGCTCACGCTCGGCGGTACGCTGGGACACCAGAAAACAGAAATCACTCGTCGAGAGTGTCGAAGAGGTCGCGCTCTTCGTCCATTAGCTTCCGGACACGCTTGCGGACTGCCTCGATGTCGTTCCAGGATGGCTCCTGCATCTGTGGTCAGATCGGCTCGACGGTGATGTGTTCTTGGACGAGGTAGGGGCGCTTTGCCCGGCCGTCCTCATCGTATTTGATGACACCGTGTTCGGCGAGGACGCCTAGATCACGGCTAACCTGTCCCTTGTCACGCCCGACACACCGGGCCAGATGACGGACAGAGTCGATATCGTGAGTGCGGAGGGTCTCGATGAGTTCGCGCCGCTTGGGCGTCAGGACTTTTTCAGCACTCTCTAAGCTGAGGACCTGCACACGATCCATCCCGCCCCTGGCGAGAGCCCGGGCCATGTCAGCACGTCGGGTCGCATCGCGATCGTCACTCATGGACGCCTACTCATGGGTCATTGCTGCAGTTGCTTGTTGACAGCCCCATCAACCTGATGCAGGAGTGTGAGAATCTCGCTCTCGGCGTTGGCCCGGAAGCGCTGTGGTGAGGTATCCTCGACCGGCTCGAGGATCTCCAGGGCGAGCAGCAGGTCGAAGTGTGTATGGACGGACTGCCGGCTCACACCAGCCTGCTCTGCAAGTTCGGTTTTCGTATACTCGGTGCCGGGAAGCGAGTCCATCAGTGCATCAAGGATGTATCCCACGCTGTCGTGTTGCGTGAGGACACGCCAGCCGCTTGGATACTCATCCCGGAGGTCGCTGATCTCCATCGTGTCCCTCTTATCGCGTGGTTTTTGGCTCGACATAGTGGTTCACTGCGGGCCGTCCCGCGTAATTATATAACTACTACGACCAGCAGCAGTGTTAAAGCTGTTGGACATAGGTGTCCAAACCAAACAACGTATAAGTCCTACCCGGTCGGATGCAAGCCAATGACAGACCCGGCGCGTTTTGTGTGGAAATTAGCACGCCGCCATACGTGGGGCTCTCCGATCCCCGAACAGGAGTTGCTCAGGCTTGTCGCACGAAACGAAGACCACGACGAGCTGCGGGAAACGCTAGAGGATGATGTCCTCACACTCTCATTTGTCACCCGGGGCCAGAACGGAGTCTACATCCCGAACGGCCAAGATATGCATCTTGAAGCCGCTGAGTGGCTTCGTGAGAACACGGAGTTGTCCGATCTGAAAATCAAACATACCCTCTCGCGTCTACCTGACGACTGGCCAGACGGTAGGTTCTGAGCTTTCGTGAACCCGGCCCGCGGTCCCTATCCGCGGGCGAATCTGAACGCCCCGAGGGGCCGGTGTTTACATCCATTTCTTACTCGGGAAGTGAATTAAGAGTATCCATTTCCCAAATCCGAAATGGCCATCCGGGCAGAGGACCAACACTCATTTACGAGATGGTGGATATGGATTCAGCAATGCCGCGGAAACGCGATGAGGAAAGTGGGAAATACACTGATTCCTATGGAGACGACGATTTTTTGGCTGCACTTCGCGACGAGGACGGCGTTGCCGGCACCTCTGACCTCGCTGCTGCTGTTGGATGTAGCTCGCGCCACGCACTGAACCGACTTCGGGAGCTCGAGGATGCTGGAAAGGTGACCAGCAAAGACGTTGGGCGGTCACTGGTCTGGATGCTCGACGACGAATGAGCGATCTTCCGACTGCGGATGAGGTTATCGAGATCCACGACGAGATCGAAGAGCAGTACGACCTGAAGCACACTGGTGCCGCTGTCGCATCCCCGTGGCTGGAACTCCGAGAAGTCCTCGAAGACACCGAGGAGTACGATGGCACCTACCTCCGTGCAGCTGGACTGCTCCGACACATCCTCACGGCGCACGTCTTTGAGGACGGCAACAAGCGCACTGCGTGGACGACGACCGTTCTCTACCTGGAGAATCACGATGCCGAGCCCGCAGTTCGTGAACGTGACGAAGCCGAGCAGGTTCTCAAACGCATCCGCCGCTTCGA
>NZ_JALJCL010000036.1 GCF_023698535.1 Halorientalis regularis | reverse complement strand
TCGCCACCGCCGTTGCTGGAGCGGCTGATCGAGGACGCTCAGAAGATTCACCAGCAACGACCGATCTTACAGGAGACGCTCGCTACCGCTACACAACCGAGGTGTGAGTCTTAGCTAAAGACGAATGATCGCGAGCCTAAACGTGTCCTCCGGGACGATGGTATCAGCATCAAATACCGTAACGATATCCTCAGGCCGGAGACCAAGCGTTCTGAACGCATATTTGAGTGCAGATGCCTTGGTACGTGGCACTCCTTCCCCGGTAATATCCCAGGTTCCCTCTTGTACGTAGGATCTGATCGTGCTTCGATCGACAGTCAACTGTTCAATCTCGAACTCTGAACCGCTGGCTTTTTCGATAAAATCACCGATGTACGACGCGACAACTTCGTCATCCTGCTCGGTAATTAAATAGAGGTTAAGCTGTGCAGTGGGATACTCCATCTCGGCGAGATGATCGACTGTATCTTCCAATATCTGCCGTTGTTCCTTGTAAACGGGTATCAAGATGTGAATCGTTGGGTGGTCACAGAGCTCCTCTGCCGCTTTGATTTCGTTCGACGATGAACGATATATAACTCCATTTACAAGCAGATTATTAATAAAATAAATACTTTGGCTAATAATAAATAGGACTATCAGACCTGGAAAAAGAATCTGGAGGATTAGGTCTGGAAAAGCAAAAATATCCACATACTGGATACTTGGACGCTCAATTTAAATTGCGTGATATTAGATAGGCATCTGATAGTTGCCCTACCGATTTTATTATTAATTTTTGAGTGTTAGTTCAAGAGTTGATCGTTGTGCCGTGTTGAATAGCGATCTATTCGGCTATCTGGCAGATTTCCTGCATCTGCTCGACGAACAGCCGCGTGCTCTCTGTGATGTGTGCGGGGTCGCTGATGTAGTTCGGGGCCTTCGAGTCGAGGGCTTTCCGAGCGATTTTCTTCGGGAGTTTGTCGCCTTTCGCTTCGCTCACGGCCGTCGCCGCGACGTCCGGCTGGGTCTGGATGATGTCCGTGGCCTGCTGTTTCTCGACAATGGACTTCGCGAGGTCGGGGTGGTCGTTCCAGAGGCGGTCGTGCATGAACATGACGCCGCCGGGCTGCCCGGATATGAACGAGCCGGCTCACGTGATGCGCTCGAACGGTGCGTCTTTGACCTGGAGTGCGGTGGGAATCGGCTCCATGATGACGGTGCCGTCGACGTTCCCGGAGAGCAGCGAGCGCTTGACTGGCAAGAAGCTCTCATCGACGAAGACAGACAGCAGGGTACCCAAGAAGTCGTGAACTGTCTGCACGCGCTGACGCACGGATTGAATGCGATCACAGCTGGCGATCCAATCACCGTCGAATTGCTATGCGAGATGCACGACCGGTTGCTTTCGGGTGTCCGTGAGAATGAGGCTGACCCAGGGGAACTCCGTTCGACGCAGAACTTCATCGGCAGTACGCCATACATCCAAGACGCCAGATATGTGCCGCCACCACCGAACGAGATCCCTGACCTTCTCGAAGACTTGCTCGAGTATGCGAACCAAGAGACGAATCTACATCAACTTCTCCGAATCGGGCTGATTCACTACCAGTTTGAGACGATTCACCCGTTTCTCGATGGGAATGGACGGCTCGGGCGGCTATTGATCAGTCTTCTACTGCAACGTGACGGTCACTTGCCCGAGCCGTATCTCTACCTGAGTTCCTATTTCAACGCACGCCGGTCAGAGTACGTCGATCATCTCTTGGCTGTCAGTCAACGCGGTGACTGGGAAGAGTGGCTCCTGTTTTTCCTGCGTGGCGTGCAGTCGCAAGCAGATGAGGCCCATCAGCGGGCCAACCTGCTAGTCGACCTCCGAGAGGACTATCAACAGCGCTATCAGAGCGAGCGATCTGAGAATATCCTCGAACTGGTGATGCGACTCTTCGAAGATCCGTATCTGGACGTGAACACAGCAGCAGACTGGTTGAATGTCGAGTACAGTACAGCCAACCGGTTGATCGGACAGCTTGAAGAAGACGGAATACTTAAAGAACTCAACCGGTTTGTCGAGTGGACTGCTGGCGACCGCGGGGAGGACGACTGGACCGGAATCGTGCCCGACGGTGTCAATCGGGAGCCTGTATTTGCGGACCTCGACGAACGAACCTTCCGTGAGTATGCCCGCCATCTGACCGGCGACCGTGGACTCAAGCAGAACACCGTCCAGACCTACTATGCGTACATTTCAGCGTGGTGTGGCTGGTGTGTTAACGAGGGGCATCTGGAAGCGCACTATGCCCAGCAGGCCAGTGCGACCGGGCCACTCCCTGAGGACGACGGTCGAAAGCCCGGTGATCAGCAGGCCTGGACACCCGAACACCGCCACGCGCTCACGGCTCACGTCGATGAGCGGGCCCGAGACGCTGTCGAGGCCCGACGAGAAGTCAGAGAGGACGCCGAGCCCAAAGAACAACAGCGAGCCCGTTATCGAGCCATCCAAGCGACACGGGATCGAGCGCTCGTCTATCTCCTCGCGTATACGGCCGTCAGAGTCGGCGAACTCCTTTGTGATCCCGACGACCCGCGCCGCCGTGGCGTCCGGTGGGAAGACCTCAATCTCGAGGACGGCAGTGTGAACGTCTACCGGAAGAAACAGCAGTGGGACGCCGCCAGCCTCCCTGATCCCGTTATTGTCCCGTTGAAGCGGTACCGAAAGGAGCTGAACCCACCGACCGAACGGTGGCCGGTCTTTCCGACGTTCGACTAGCGGTCACTCGGAGAACTCGTCCAGGAAGCGCTTACGGAACGCGGGCTGCGGCCAGCTGCTATCGACGACCGGCGTGACGAACACGTGCGCGACCTCCTGCTTGCACTCGACGAGGACATTCGCCCCCAATCGATCACGACCGATGGGGCACGGTCGATCCTCCGGCGGCTCACCGACGACGCTGGTATCGAGATCGACCACCCGAAACACGACTATCTCGCACCACACGGCGGACGACGTGGAATGGGTGAAGTTCTGGTCCGAGCGTTCGGATACACCGTCGCAGCCCGATATCTGGACAACTCAGAGGAAATGGTCCGGGAACGCAACTCTCACATTGAAGCTGGCGAACTCGGCGACGTCGCGACCGAAGCACTCGACGAGATCGATGGGGATGCAACGCAGTCATTATCGCACGCGCGGAGCAGAAATGAAGTCTTCTTCTGGTGAGGTCCGTCTCTCGAACTGAGCCAGCCAGTTAGTATAGCTATGTAGTATAGCTACACCAGCCACTCAGCCCATCTATCGGGCTACCACAATCAGCTGTGCCACATGGATAGTATATCCAGATAGTATAGCTAGCTGCCCCATCCAGATACCACACCCAGATGTTCCTTCCAGCTGGCTGTGTTGAATCACTAGACGGCGTCGGGATAGGTCGCTAAATCGAAGGAGTTGAAGCGGGAGACTTCAGTTGTCTATGACCCAAATCTCCCGCTTCACTAGCGAAATCGTCCCGATTTCTCAAAG
>NZ_JALJCL010000035.1 GCF_023698535.1 Halorientalis regularis | reverse complement strand
CCACCGTTGAAGCCATCTGTGGCTTCTCGCACATCGTCGTAGGTCTCGTCATCCAGCGTGGTCTTGCTGGTGGTGACGTACTCGCCTTGGAAAGCGTGGTCTACGACGTATTGAGCGCACCAGAGGAAGGTGTCTACGGTGTCTTCGAGGAGTGCGGCGTCGTCACTGTCTACATCGAGCGCAACGGGGACAGTACGCCGCACCTCCATATCTTATATGTAGGACGAGTAATTCTTAAACATTTGGGAGTCGGCCTGCTACTGGAGCGTGGTTTGATTCCCAGTTGTCGGCTTCATCCCACGGCTAAAGCCGTGGGTTTTCGCCTCGTGTTTTCTATAAACCAGCCGATAGGGTATAAAAACCGCCGTGCATAAGCGTGAAAATAACTAATCGAGGATAGTGGCTGGGAGTGAGTGATGTCTGACCACTCAGACATGGAGAGGGGGAGCAGTTCACAGATCAATAGGCGGTCGGTTCTGCGAGGGATCGCCGCGGGTGGCACGGCAGCGGTCGGTGTCGGTGCCATGAGCGGAACCGCGTCGGCGGCCGAGGAGCAGTGTGTCGGCGGTCTCAACCTCGTCGAGCCGGCCGAGGACTATCCGGTCGTCGTGCGGGACCCGGGCATCCTCGGCATCGGTGCGGGCGGCCTGTCCGAGACGGGCGACATGCCACAGGGAGAAGACGAAGTCGTCATCTACATCCACGGGTGGGTGGAGTTGCTCACCGGTGGTGCCAAGGCCCAGGGCGCGACGGTGCAGCAGGCGCTCCGGAACGCCGGATCCGATATCGCCACGATGGCGTACAATTACCCGAGCAGTAGTCCCAACTGGTGGGGGCAAAAAGGCGGTGCCGAGAAATCCGGTCGCAAGTTCGCCTCGTGGGTCAAGCAGTACCAGGAGGAGAACCCGGACACGGACGTCCGGCTGATCGTCCACTCGCTCGGTGCCCGTACCGGCAGCGGCCTGCTGGACGAACTGGTGAACGAGCTGGGCGGCGAGCCGGTTCGCTCGATGGAGATGCTCGGCGGCGCGATGGCCCGCGATACCGTCACCGTCGACGGCGAGTTCGGCGACGCCATCGCCAACGGGGCTGAGGAGGTCAACAACTACTGGAGCAGCGCGGACAACATCCTCGACGAGATCCTCCAGATCGGCGAGTTCGGCACCGAAGCCGTCGGTGCGAAAGGCGCACCGGAGGACGCCGAGACACCCGACAACTACAACGACATCGACGTCACCGGAATCGTCGATGGCCATTGCCTCTACTACGACCCCAAGGAGGGGTGTATGGAGACTGTGGTCGAGAACTTCCCGGAGGGGTTCCAGGGGGGCGGTGACTCCGGCGGCTTCTTCGACGACTGGTTCTGACGCGGCAGCCACGACCCCATTTTTGCGGCGATAGGGCTATAGGTCGAGTCGTCCACGTTTCGGTACGTGCGGCGACCGGACGGGGAGAGAAGACGAGGATGTCATGGCTACCGCTCGACGCGCTGTCGATGGGGCAAGCGGCACCGCGGGAGTTCCCGATGATACGCAACGGCGAGCTTCGTGGCTCCTTCCCGCCGGATCCGACGGAACTCGTGGTGTACGTCCACGGCTGGCTCGAACGGATCGCCGGCGACGCGGCCGATCAGGCCAACGCCGTGGCCGGTGCCGTCGAGGCACTCGACTACGACGCCACTGTCGTCGGGTTCAGCTATCCCGCGAACCTCCCGCTGTGGCACGCCAGCAAGGCCATCGCCACCCGGAAGGGCCGGGAACTCGCCGCCTGGGTGCAGGCCGTCGCCGCGGAGTGTCCCGACGCACCCGTCCGGATCGTCGCCCACTCGCTCGGCGCACGGCCCGCACTCTCCTGTCTCGACGAACTCCGGGATCACGACGCCGGCGTCCGGTCACTCTCGCTGCTGGGCGCTGCCGTCGACTGTGACAGCGTCACCGACGACGGCCGATGGGGCGAGGCGGTCCGTGCCGGGGCCGAGCAGGTCCACAACTACCACGTGACCGACGACACCACGCTGACCGTCCTCTACCGGTCGGCGGAGTTCGGGGACGAAGCGCTCGGCGTCGACGGCGCGTGCGGGCCGACCCCCGACACCTACGCCGACCACGACGTGGCCGAGCAGGTCACGAGCCATTACACCTACCTCCAGAAGGACGGGGGCTGTCTCGGTCGCGTCATCGGAGACTTCGACTGAATCGGGGGCGGCTACCGGAGTCGGTCTGGCCCGACGCCATCGTCAGTCGGCCCGCCCGGTGACGCGAGGAAGCAGATCGCGAACGGCCTCGAGAACCGACAGCACCGGGTCCTCGACATCGAGGGCGGCGTAGCAGTCGGCCGAGAGCGTCGGCGCGGCGGCATCCTCGCGGTTCGCCAGCGTCGCTCGCCGGCGGGCGGCGTGACGACGACAGCGACGGTCGAGCGAGGCGAGTCGAGCGCCGTCGTCGGTCGCCGCGTCGGCGCTCGATTCGATCGCAAGCAGGTCGCGAGCGACGGCTTCGGTCCGGTCCAGCGTCGCCAGCTCGGCGTCGATGGCACCGATCCGGTCGACGCGGCGCTCGTGAGCCGCGGTCGCGTCGTCGAGGACCGCCGCCTGCAACCCGGGCGTGAGCCGGGCCGCCCGGCGCAGTTCGGCCCGGGTCGTCCGGGTGAGCAGGTCGTCGAAGGTGGGGACCGACGCGTCCGCGTCGTCGATATGTGGGACCGTCGTGACGGTCTCGTCGTAGGCGGTACGGAGCGCGGACGGCCCGCGTTCGGTTCGCGTCGTCACCGCCAGCACGGCGTCGGGCACGTCGACGGCCTCGGATGTCGGCAGCGTCTCGACGCGGCAACAGAATCGGTCGAAGGCGTCGCGTTCGTCGACGAGGCGACGCCGGCGGATTCGGAGCCGGCCCCGGGCCGCGTCGAGGGGTTCGAGCGGGTGGGTCGTCCCCGGCATCTCACTGCCCCGAAGACGCCCGTTCACCGGTAGCGACGGTGGTGCTGGATCGGCAGTCGACGAGGGGGAAGCGGTGCAACGCTCCCTGATCGGCACGATTGGCCACCCACTGACCGTGGGCGTCGCCGTCGCTGGCGGCGGCGTACGCTTCCTCGAACCCGGTGCGGTCGGCCAGCGGGAGCAGGTCGACGGTCGTGCCGCTGGCGTCGATCCGGACGTGCAGGAAGGCCTGCGGGAGCGAACAGGTGGCGGGCGCGGTCACCTCGCGAACGCCCGAGAGCGCGCCGATCCCGGGCCAGTGGCGAGCGCCCGAGACGACCAGTTCGACGCCGCCCGCGTCAAGGACGTGGGCGAGTTCCCGGGCGTTCGCGATGCGCTCGGTCGAGGGTGGGCCGTCGCCGTCAGCGGGGGTCAGGGCGTGGTGACAGAGGACGACCGGGCGTTCGAGTCCGGCGAGAATGGATTCGAGCCAGTCCAGTTGTGTCGGGGAGACGGCAGGCGGGCCGTCGCCGGCCGTCGCGGTGTCGATGCCGACGAGGTCGATCCCGCCGACGTGCTCGGCGAACGGGTAGCGGCCGCCGGCGAAGCGGTCGGCGAACGCCTCGGCCGGCGGCGTTCGGTGGCCGTCGTCGGGCTGTGGCAGGTCGTGTTCGCCCGGGACTGCCAGGACCGGTGCGCTCACGTCGTCGAGCAGCGCCGCGGCTCGATCGAACTCCTGCGGTGCCCCGTCCTTGGTCAGATCGCCCGCGATAGCGACCGCGTCCACGTCCAGCCGGTTGGCCTCCGTCAGAGCCGTCCTGAACCGCTCGACGGTGCGGTGAAAGACCTTCCACGTCCCCGTCGCCCACGGCGTGACGTGTGGGTCCGCCACCACCGCGAGACGCGTCGGTCTCGCCGCCGTCGGGCCGTCGAGTCGTGCCAGGGTCGGGCCCGGAGCACTCCGGTAGAGCATCACCGTATCCTGAATCCCGGCGTCGGATAAACATATTGTAATTTTTATATTTTCGGCTACGTTTGGCACTTGCGAGTATATAGAAGTCCTGACCGAGTCCCCGCGAGCGAAGTGAGCGGGGCCCCGTCAGGACGTAAATGACGAAGCGGTCGCATCAGTGGTGTGCGGTCGCGATATCGAAGAATTGCAGATGGTTGTAGAGTCTTGAGCGGATGTTGCTAGATTCCCCGATATATGATACGTCTAAACAATGGCACTGTCTAGTTCTGGATCTGCTCAGCTGGCGTCTGTCCATCGAGTGCTTGATTCGGTCGTTCGTGGTTGTAGTGGTGTCTAAAGCGTCGTAACCACTGTTTCGCGCTTGTCTGACTGCCCCGCC
>NZ_JALJCL010000034.1 GCF_023698535.1 Halorientalis regularis | reverse complement strand
GTTGTACCAGGACTTTGGAAGGAAGCCGACTTCGAGGCCCCACTCCCGCGCCCAGCGCGTGATATCCATCCAGCCGTTTCGCTGCTGCTGGTTGGGATCGGCGGTCTTGGAGGGTGTGACCATCTCGACGTTGCCGGGATAGACGTGCATCCCATACAGCGCCGGCTCGCCGTCCTCGTCGAGCCAGAGCGTCTTGTGATCAGCGTGGGGCGGCGAGTGGGGCGGCTCGTCGCGAGCGCCGATTGTCTCGAGTTCGCGTTCCTCCCACCCGCGTGTCTCGGGACAGGGGCACTCGTCCTCGCCGGTGATGAGACGACGGATGCAGGGCCGCTCTGCGGGCTGTGAGAGGTCGAAGGCGTCAACGAAGGCATCCCGCTGACACTCGCCCATGATTGCTGCCAGCGCCCGCCAGATGTCGTTCCAGGCGAGGTCCTTTGGCTCGTGGTCGAGGTAGTCGTGAACAGCCTGTTCGAGCTGTCGATATTCGGACCAGGACGGGACAGGCTCACTTGGGCCGGGCGTCGGCAGGTCATCATCGGGTCCTCGAGTCATCGCTGCCAGCCTTCTCCAACCGCTGGAATCACTGAATCGTAGAGGTCGAATTTGTAGATCCCATCTAGATACGGCTCTCGAACGTCCTCATCGTACTGTTCGTAACTTGCGGTCATGTACGTCTGGTCCTCGGTGTCGCCGTCGTTATCTGAATCGCCACGAATCCGCTTTTTGCGAATCCGGTCGGGGATGGCTCCGTCGTGCAATTCCGACTTGGCCGGACTGTGAGCGTTGCTAAAGTAGTGTCTGGCGACGTGGTAGGTCATCTTCTGTTCGGTCACGAGGCCGTTGTCCCAGCAAATCGACCGCCAGTGTTCGGTCCGACAGTCTCGGCATCTGAACCGGCGTCCTGGCTTCTCGCCCTGCTCTAGATTCTCCTCGATCACGCTGCCACCACAGTCCGGACACTCATCAAGCGATTCCTCAGCCCCAAATTGCTGAATACTGTCAGTGTAAGAGTCTTCCTGCCACAGTCTCTTATAAAGCCCCTGGTCTGTTGGCCGGCGCACTTCGTCTGACCCTCGAAAAACGAAAAGCGGGTTGACAACGTGGTCGTACGTCGGTGGACGGGTGAGCAGCCATTCGATAAGTGCTGTCTTCAGTTCGCTATCGAGCGGCAAGATGCTCCCACCATCTTCTTTGCGCTTGTTCCCCTTCGCTGAGTCTCGAATTTCACCTGCCGCCTCTGGGCCTGGAGTCTCCTCGTTCGGAATTTCGTCGCCTTCGTTGAATCCCTCATATATCAACAGAGTATCTGGCTTATCTCGAACCCGAGGGTCTAGTCGCACGTCGTGGTTTTCGACGATTTGCCAGAATACCGGATGATCGATATGCAGACAACGCAAATCGATGTTGACGACTTCGGAAAATCGCGTACCGTGTTTGAGTCCGGATAGCCAGAAGGCACGGCTGAACGGGAGGGCTAGCCAGTTCACAAATCGCTGCATCCGGTGGAAGGGGATATGTGGCCGGTCTGCTTCGAGATCGTGATTCTGTTTGAATGTCTTTAGCGGGCCTTTCACCGGGTTTCCGGCAAATGCGTTGTTTTCTTCGAGAACGTTGTAGAAGTGGCTCAAGGCACCCAATTTATTTGCAACTGTACGATCAGCGAGGCTGGGGTCTGGTTTTAGTTCATCGTCACGGAATGAGGCAATATCGGCTTCAACGACATCGCGGAGATCAAGAATAGAGGCGTCGACACGGGGAGCGATTTCCTCATGCAAATACCGATCCAATCGACGGACTGCTCGCTCTTTACCTTGCAAGTCTCCCGATGTTAGCTCATTTTCTCTTTCTTTCAGAAATTGCTCAATCGGCCGCAAACGCCACTCTCGTTCGGCCTGCTCACGACGTTCTTCGCGGGTCCGTGTATTGACCCGGGATGTGTCACGTCTCTCGCGCTTCTCGTCTTGACTGCTCGTGTTACTCATTGGTCTTTATGTATCCGTCATCGACCAGTGGCTGGATTTTGTCTTGTTGACTGAGTTGCTTCAGTGCCTCTGTAACCTGTTCCCGCTGTTCGTCCTCGGTCCCGAAGACTGCTGTCCGGACTTCTTCTTTCGTGAGCGCACGATGTTCGTCTACAGGGAGATTTGATAGGATGGCCCCTGTGAGGTCTCCTTCAGTAGTCTCGAGTGACGAATCGAACGAGGCTGCTCCTGCTCCCTCACTGAGATTGCGGAGTCGTTCGATATCCATCTCCCCAGAACTTTGGAAAACGAGCCGACCCACTTCGATACATTTTCTGATATATTCAGCGCGAGTCAGTCCTAGCTCCTCGGCTTCAGAGCCATATTTGCTGACGGCTTCAGCGGGAGCCTTTCCAAGAGCTTTGTTCCCCATATATGCCCCATATTTCTGCAGTAAGTTATATATTTTGATATAATGATGTACTCAGTCGGCTTCAACATCCGATTCTTTATATACACTTTTATACCACCAAAAATGCATTCAATTGGATTCATTATCCCTGAAGTCAACTGAATACTGTAGAGATCTGCATTAGGGGGTAGTAATGGGTGACAACAAACATTATTACAGTAGCTCACAGTAATTATGGGCAAGACAAATGACAGGGGACGATTCAGAGCATGTCGAGATTGGCCGCAAAGAACCTCTGGAACTTGACAAGAGAGGCCGCGTGACCATCCCCAGCAACATCCGTGAGCGACACGGCATCCAACCCGAGGACGGAAAAGAAATCTGGGTGGAGATCACGATTGAGGAAGCCGAAATCAAATATCACCAAGACGACGAGGACGGGGGTGACGCCTAGAGCTGACGCTCGGTGCGGCGAGTTCCAGGGGGCAGAACCGACGCCCCCATCTCCTAAGTGGACTACTACCTTGGCCCGGTATTGTCCACCTAGGACTCGTCGCCCTGGGTATTAGGGTCTTTCTCACCCCGATTCCACAGGCCGATTCTATTGAAATCCGAGGTAGTGAGCCGTGAGCGTCGGAAAATTCGACGCTGACGGGGGAGGTGGCCGGTGACTCTCGTTCTGTCCTCACAGGACCGGGCTAACGCTCTCCACATCGACGCTAGTGATTCCCCCCCGTCTGCTGTCTTGCAGTCGATTTTGACGAGCGACGAGTTCCAGGAGGCCCTCACCGACGCCGTCCGTGACATACTCGCTGGGACGAAAAAATCCGAGCGGACATTGACACTTCGCGAGCAAGGGTTGACGGCCCGAGACGGGCGATACGCGCCGCTCGTCGGTTGCTTGGATGTTCGAGAAGAGGACGCTCTTCCCCACCAGATACCGCCAGAACCGGTCGACCACAAGAACACCCTTCGATACACTGTGGCACTCGGACGCGGGGAGTCAGCGCCCGTCTGGAGTGACTATCTGACGCTTGAGGAGGCTCTGGAGTCCGACCTCGTCGACGACCCACTCGCCGTGCTTGCCGCTGCCGGTGTAACGCCAATCGCTGCTCGGATTGACAAAGACGACTTCGCAGAGCGACCCCGTCGGCAGCGAGAGAATACGCTTCAGTTGCTCGCGACATTCGCCACCCAGTGTGATGTCTACCTTGTCTGCACGTGGCTCAGGGCCCGCTGGTTGGCCGACAATCTCCGCTCTGACCCGCCGCTGAACTTTGATAGCTGTTTGGATACTGGGCGTGATGGCCCCCATCCAGCTGAAGAAGTGGCTTCCCACGCTCTCAGGACGCTTAACCCCGAGTGTGGATCCGTCCAAGTCCTGCGCGAATTGGCCGACGAACCCACACAGACAGTCCCACAGTCATCATTGCCCGACTTGGTTCGTCGTGATGCGTCGGCGGTCAGCCAGCATCTCAACAAGCACGAAGGGCTTGATCTGGTTGATCGCTACTCTGTCGGTGCTGGTGACCATGTTTTACTCTGTGAGGTCGGGTCGGTCCTGTTAGACCGTCTCGACGCCGAAACCGGCCGGCAGGCCAAAGCTAACTGCTTGTTTGATACAACCGGACACTCCAACAAGAGGCCGTCTAAACCCCCGGGGTGAAGGAGGACCGCCAGGACAGCGACCGCTGACAGCGGCTGCCGATAACATCACCACGGTAGCCCGGCTCGCCAGCCGATCCAACCACCGGGCGGCGGGGCTAGTACTTAAGTTAGCGCCGTTTGAACAGCTACAGCGACACGACAGGCTCAGAACCAAACGCCTGGAAAATGGGACGCCCCGCGAGGGTCCCAGTGCACCAACACTTCCCTCGCGGCTTACGTCTCATTTCTCCAGCCTGGCTAATAAGCGTTCCCCACAGACAGCGGTAGCGCTGTCTCTCGCGGGGGAGCGTGCCTGCCCGCATGGCAAGAGCCGTGTCTGTAGTCAGCCCTGAGCATGGCCGGCGCGACCCACTCTCCCGACCGATTTGCCGTGCTTGGCTGCCGCGAGTGCGAGTCACTCTGGGTGGCCGAGCACTACCACCAGCAGGACCGCGTCGAATGTCCCCGCTGTGGGCACAGTCGCAACCCCGGGAGCATCAAAGCCCAGGCCACGGCTGGAGACTGGCAGGTCGCCTGTGAGCAGCGCGCGCGGTTGCTAGCTCGTCGCGCAGATGAGCTTGGTGAGTACATCGGCACTGTCGATGACTACGGCCGGCTCGAAGACGAAATTGACTACACGGTTCCGACCACGTCTCTCGAGCAGGACGCTGGCTACCATGATGTGTTCGGCGATCTCGTCGACGGGCGGCTCGATCAGTGGGCCGAGCAGCGCCGGGCAGTTCTTCGCGACGAGGCCGATGCCTACCTGGAGCGTCGCTTTGGCACGCTCAACGGGGACTTTCAGTACGACGCAGACCGTTCACTCGATTTTGAGACGGCAGCGGGCTCGCTGACACCGTCGCTGAATGACGGCGGAGACGTGCGGGCCGACATTCACGCCACCGCCAACAGCGCGCCGGCCGACCTCTGGCATGAGATCGCCACGTCGAACGGGTTCCAAGACGCGCTGGTCGCGGCCGTGCGTGAGCTCTGTCAGGGGGC
>NZ_JALJCL010000033.1 GCF_023698535.1 Halorientalis regularis | reverse complement strand
GGAGTTCCCAGTGGTCGCCGTTCCAGACGATGCGGACCTGTTGTACGTCTTCGACAGCAGTCAGGTCTGCGTCTGGCCCGGTGTCGTATTCGCAAAGGATGAAGTCGCTCCACCCGTCTTTCAGGTTCTTGCCTTTCGAGAGACGGACCTGCTGGTGTTTGGTGTCGAGTTTGAAGCCGTCTTCTTTGAACGTGATTGTTGAGCGTGGTCGTTCGTCACCGTGTTTGCGGTATCCCGGTGGATTCGCATCTGAGTTGTCTTGTTCGAACCAGGACTGGAAAGCGCCAGCCAATTCTTCGACGATTGCCTGACTTGATTGGGCGTTCAAATCTCTCCAGCACGGTTGGTTTTTCATGTAGGACTTGAGCGGTCCTTCGTCGGGTATTTCACCGGTTGCGTCCCAGATGCGGCCAGCAGTCCATCGAGCTACATTCCAGATTTTACTGCCGGAACGGGCGAGTGAATTCAGGTCTTGCACGACACGCTCACGGTCGTTAGTGAGCGCCGCTGTAATGGTGCGTGTCGTGACCAGATTCACTATACATAGCCTATGAAAGTACAATGACTTGATCTTTCGGGTCGGCGTGGAATATCCTGCCGGAAGAAACACTGTCGGCTGGGTAGCGGAGCGTAGCGATTCACGCCCGCCCTGTTCGGTCCTCGGTTCCGACACGTCGGAACACTCGTCCCTCACGGGAAGGGCGGGGATTCTCTCGCTGTATCAAGATAGACGGTCGATGCCTCAACGAGTGCCGTATTGGACCGAGTCTCCCTGGCTCTATATCCCGTTGGTGGTCGCGCTCTGGAGTGTCTGCTGGGTTACACTGGAGACGCTCTTGTTCAATGATCCTGTGAGGCAGTCGCTGGTGCCGGGGATGGCTGGTGGGGTCGCATTTGCGGTCGCGACCTATGTCGCTCGGCAATAGGTCGATATAATCCCCCCAAGGTGTGGACTGCCTCTCGATATTGAGACAAAGCGTGCAGTTGTGTTGTGAGAAATAGATACCGGTCGTCGCAGAACTAGTAAATCCCTGATATTTGGCTGTAGAACGCCGTTCAGTCCAGAGGCCGTGTCTACCAACCTCTGATCGTTCTTGCTGACTAGCCACCCCAACTCTGGCGACGATTGTCGTTGCTGTCCCGTTGTGAGGGCTACGGGTCGGGCGTGGGAGTCGGTGTTGGCCAGCTCTCCTTCGACATGACGACCACGTTAATAAGTGCGATACACTCGATGCGTTTGCCATTCCTACCTGTGTCCCAGTTCCCGACTATGGAGAGGGCGTACACATCACTCGTCAGGTCCACATCGATCTGGTGGGGCCCGTTTGCAGGAGAGGGATGTTGCTGGGTTGTTAGCTCGTATTCATACTGCCCATTCGGGGCGACATTCGTCCAGGGCTCAGCCACTCCTTCGGGGGCGACTTTAGTCCAGCCGTCGCCAGAGTAGCGGTCAAGCCGCCAGTCGTGGGGATTGAAGCCAAAGCTATGGTCACTGGTATTCGAGAGCGTGAGATCGAGCGTCTCGATCGTACTGTTGCCCTGTACCACTTGGTAGGTGGTTGAGGTGGGCTGCAGCATGATCGGGTAGTTGTCGGTCTGCGCACAGACAGTTACGTCGGCGTCTCGGAAGGATGGACAATCGATAGTGCGGAAGTCGTCAGAGGGCTGTTCGGTGGCGGGGTCATCAGGCGTGGTTGGACTAGGCTCAGGTGTCCTTGATGGCGTGTCCGCGGGCTGTGGGCCGTCGCCGGTGGGTGTATTCTTGGATTGTGTCTGACCGAGACAGCCACTTGTGAGGAGTGCGGTACCGAACCCGGCTAGAACCGTCCGTCGCTTCATATTCGGCCGTTGAAGCCCACAAATAAAACATCGTGTTAAACTCAAAGAACGATTTTACAGAATGCAAGGAGAATACCCCGGGGCTTGACCCCGAGGTGATTCACACTACGTCCGTGGACACCCTTACCTTGCTCGGCTGGGACATCCTTGGCGTTGAGCAGGCGTATGGCGTTGCTGACGGCCAAGTCGCCAGGGTCGTTGACCTTGCCGCCGCGTTCGCGTGAGCGGCCGATATCGTGGCACCACGCGGCCGCGGCCAAGAGTTCTTGATCGACAGTGGCTGGGTGTTGGGTTGCCACCTGGTAGGCCACGGCACGGACGCGGGTGGCATGAGGAATCGTGTACGGGCACGGCGTCTTCGTAGTACGGGCGCGCTCGCTCGTGAACGCGGGGCTATGTGTATTTGGGCAACCCATGGCTGGGCGTCGTTGTCTGCTCGCGGTCCCAAATATTCGGATATTCTACCGCTAGCTCTTTCAGAGGCGTTCTTGCAGTAACATGGACACCCGAACCGAGAATTCCTCGTTTTTTCCAAACGCACTACCTACACAGCGGCATCTATCCAAATTATACATAGACCGAATTTTCAAGGTACGAGTATATACTCTTGTGAACTGGTTCTAAAGATACTTGGGTTCTGGTTGCTCGTTGTGAAAAGGAACCGAGAATGAACGTATTCAGCGCCGTCGCGACTTGATTTGGATCGACATTTCGGAATTCTCCGGCATCAATTCCACGCTGAATAATCGCTGCTAGGTGTTCCTCATGACGTTCGTCGATCGCTGCAATCCGGTCTTGATAGTCGGAGTTGTGCGTGGCTTGGGCCCGGATCTGAATGAAGACTCTGAGTAAGTCATCAGATGGTGGCGATATTTCTACGGCAGATGTGCTGGCTCTCTCATCTAATAGTAAACTATCTAAAATACTCTCTAACTGCGTTTTGGGCGAAACATCTGCTGTTCGAATCAGATCGGATTCCATTCTATCAAGGATATGATCTACAAATGATAGCAAAAGATCGTCTTTATCAGAATAATGATGGTATATGGATGCTTTCTGCAAACCGACTTTATTTGCAATACGCTGGATGGAGAGTCCAGAATACCCCTGCTCCTGCAAGACTTCAAATGCGGCCTGTAGTATCTCTTCTTGAGTGTCTTCCGGCGGATCAGCAAAGAGATCGTCCGAAACCATATTATAACCCTCGGGAAATGCGGTTGTGAAGATTCCGATCGATAGTTCGACGATACTGAATATAAAGGTTTTTCACCAACCGAACGTTTGTTAGTCTTGTCACAGTCATGGCCGCCATCTCAAATCAGCCATTTCGCAGTAACTCATACTCGGGTAGCTGAGTATACAAGCACCTTTACAGTGAGCTTCCCAACCTGTATCGGTATACAGACATAAACGAATCCGCGACTTATCCATCGACACCAGATGTCACATACATCGATACAATCACCCATCTCGTCACGACACGCGACCATTCTGATCGCAGTGCTTGTTGCACTGTCAACAATACCACTTCCGGCGGCAGCCGCAGAGAATCTCGTCACAGGCGAGCCAGAAATCAGTATTTCCTCGCCAGATGCCACATTTGAGGCAAGTTCATCACAGACACTCTCACTGAGTGTCACCAACGATGGCGAAATCCGCAATGGTGGGGAGCCGGGCTACGAACAAGAAGTCCAAACGGCGCGTAACATGCGGATTGAAGTATTAGAGGATCGGATTGATGCGCCGATTGAGGTCAAGACGGGATCGCAGATTGTCAGCAGGCTAGCTAGTGGGGGGACCGTACCACTACAGTACCAACTTGAGATCGGTGACGCAAAGCCAGGGACGTATCGGATCCCCGTCAAGATCTCGTATGAGCACACTCGTGCAATCACGTATGGGCCGTATCGTGATACAGAACGGGCGAGATCTCAACAAGACGAGATCAAATACATCACCATCACAATCGAGGACAAACCACAGTTTAGCATCGTCGAGACTGACACCAATGCTGTCCACGCAGGCGACAACGGTGGCTTTGCACTGTCGATCAAAAACACGGGGACCAGAGAAGCGACCGATACACGCGTAACGCTCTCGACGCAGACATCGGGTGTGTACTTCGGGAAAGGGTCGAGCCCCTCACAGACAACCTCAGCGTATCTCTCATCGCTTGCACCAAACGAGACACGTCGCATTTCGACACAGGTGGGTGCTAGCACTGATGTCTCAGCTGGGACGTACCCAATTGCAGTAACAGCTGAGTACGAGAACGTGAACGGAATACCTGAAACGTCGGATCGGCTACAGACGGGATTAATCATCAAATCGGAACGCAAATTCACACTGCAGGGCTTGTCCACGACGGATTTCCGCGTTGACGAACCAGAAGCAACGATTCAGGGCGAAATAGTCAACCCGGGCAGTGGAACGGTCCGTAACGCCGTTGTCCAAATGAATCAAAAACAAGGGATCAGTATCACAAACGGTGAGGCTGCAGTCGGTGATCTCGGCCCCGGTGAGGCAGCACCGGTCTCATTCACTGTCGACATCCCTGCAGCGGCAGAACCGGGTTCCCAGTCGTTTAGCTTCACTGTCGAGTATGAAAACGCCGATGGAGATGTCCTCACGACCTCAACCCCAATCAGAAAATCGCTTCAGATCGGGCCAGAGCGCGACCGGTTCGAAGTCGTTGGTGTGAATACGTCGGTAGCCCCTGGTGGGAGCGACACACTCACCGTTGACCTTCGGTATACTGGCTCCCAGCCAGTGGAAAATGCGAATGCGAAACTCTTCACGAGCGACCCACTTTCGGCGTCCGATGATGGCGCCTACCTTGGGACAATCGAACCGAACGAAACCGTGTCTGCAACATTCCAGGTGAGCGCCACAGGCGATGCACTCAACAAGTCCTATAGTTCGTCGATTGAGGTTCGATATGACGAACAAGACGGCGATACACGCTTTAGTGGTTCGCTGTCAGTGGGTGTCCCTGTCAAAGAATCATCGTCTGGTGGGATTCCCTTCCTCCCGGCTGGTATCCTTGCAGGCGGGATTGTGCTCGTTGGTGGCTTCCTTGTCTACAGACGGAGGTAAGAAGCACCACCAATGTGGGACCTTCGAGATCTCTTCCGGCAGTTAGGCCAGACTATTCAGGCCCGGCCAGTCCTCACGCTACTGTTCGCAATCGGCTTGGTTGGCGTTGCAATCACCGGCGCTGCACAGATTGAAAGCGTCACTGGAAATGAAGCATTTGTCGGCAGCAATCCGACACTCGACACCTATCAGAAGACGTTTGACCGGGGAAGTATGGCGACCCTGGTCCGGGGTGATGTGTCCGAGCCCGCAACAATGCGGGCAATCGATCGGTATGACCGCCGGCTCTCACAGACTGAGAACGTCGAACGGGTGATCAGCCCTGCTGATCGCGTCCGGCGTGAGTATGGACGCATTCCGGATTCACAAGCCAAAATCAGGGCGGTCATTGGAACATCGGACTCGACAATTGTGACCACCGTGCTCAGCACCGACCTGAGCCAGCAGGAAACCCGACCAGTCTATACGCGGGCAACGGAGGCACGTGACTGGGCGCAGTTCCCGAGTGACATCGAAGTCACAATCACAGGCCAACCAGCCTTCTCAGCCCAGCTCTCCGCACTGATTCAGCAGAGTACGCAACAGCTGCTGGGGTTGGCAGTTGGGTTGATGATTATTGCTCTATTCTTCTTATTCCGCGGGGTCCGACTGCGCCTCCTCCCGATCGTCGCTGTGTTTACGGGGGTCATCTGGACGTTCGGCGCAATGGGATATACTAGTGTCCCAAACTCGACGCTGACGAGCGCTGTCTTTCCGATTCTTATTGGATTGGGCATCGACTACTCTGTGCAGTTCCATGAACGGTATGAAGAAGAACTCAGCGACGGTCCGCCAAAAGAGGCACTGCCAAAGGCATTGGGTGGCATCGGCCCACCGGTCTTGATCGCTGTCATCGCAGCTGCCCTCGGGTTTGGGGCCACGTGGTTCTCGACAATTGGAACACCGGCCTTTGTCTGGTTCGCCCAAACCTCGATCTTCGGCGTCCTCCTCACATTTGTCGCTGCGATACTGATATTGCTGCCACTGCTAACGCTGTATACACGGTGGCGGAGGCCGGATGAGGCCTCGTCTGACACACCACCATCGCCAGATACCAACGACCAGCAAACCCACGACGCTGCGTCAACCGCGTCCGCTGATATTGGCACGATGGGGCAAATCCTTGGCCGGATTTCCCGCGTTATGGCGTCGCATCCGTTTGCCGTCCTTGGGATCGCTCTCGTCCTCACAACGGGTGGCTTCTATGCAGGGTCTGATTTGGATACCGTTGCTGATACGGAAGATTTCATTCCACAGGATCTCCCTGCGCTGACCGATCTGCAGCAGTTCCGGTCAGAAACTGGCGGTGGCAGCAGCGTGCAGTACAGTGTCCTGGTGAGCGGCGACCAACTCCAAGACCCAGAGACATTACGCTGGATGGAGCGTTATCGCGCTGTGGCTGTCGGGAAACCCTTGATCACCGGAATGGAGACGCCAGCAACGATGATTAAGGAGTATAATAACGGCACACTCCCCGAAACTGAGGCTGGCGTTGATCAAACTCTCGATCAGATTCCAGTAGGAGAGAAACAGCGCTTCTACAAGGATGGGTATGCCCATATCACCGTTATCGGGGCCCAGAATATGAACACCCAGGAGCAACTGGACCTCCTCGATAATGTGGAAAAAGCAACGGCTCTGAGTCAACCACCGGCTGGTGTTGAGGCTGAACTCACTGGCCAAGCAGCAGCCGCAACTCCAGCAATCGTCTCCCAGATCGAACAGCGTAACTTCACCACCGGTCTCGGGGTTGTACTTGTTTTTGTAGCCCTATTGCTCTATTACCGGAATCTGCTCCGGGCAGTTGCGCCATTGGTTCCGATGCTGTTCGTAATCGGGTGGCAGAATCTCTATATGGCCGCCCTCTCGATTCCAGTGTCGCCGTTAGGCGCATCGCTCGGTGCGATGACTGTTGGCATCGGCGCAGAGTATACGATCATCGTCATGGAGCGATACTTTGAGGAAGTCAAGCAGGCGGGAATCTCACGTCTCGATGCTGTTGAGACGGCTGGTGCACGCGTTGGCAAAGCCATTAGCGTCTCTGGTCTGACGACGATCTTCGGGTTCTCAGCCCTGACGCTCTCACCGTTCCCGATGCTCGCAGACTTTGGCTTTCTCACCGTTGGCGTCATCTTCCTGACGCTCGTGGCGGCCATCGCAACACTGCCACCAACGCTGGTTGTTCTGGGCCGTCTCGCTGATACGATTGCAGAGCTTCGGACTGCAGAACCGGCCCAAAGCCAAGTGATTGACCAGAGAAATGAATAGACAGCACAGCGTGATTTATCGATCGCCCTCGATTGCAGTGCCCTGCTCGGCCGGGACGCCCACGGCGTCAAACAGGGGCGTGGCGTCGCTGGCGGCCCAGTCGCCATGGTTATAGAAAACACGAGGCGAAAACCCACGGCTTTAGCCGTGGAATGAAGCCGACAACTGGGAATCAAACCACGCTCCAGTAGCAGGCCGACTCCCAAATGTTTAAGAATTACCCGTGCTACATATAAGATATGGAGGTGCGGCGTACTGTCCCCGTTGCGCTCGATGTAGACAGTGACGACGCCGCACTCCTCGAAGACACCGTAGACACCGTCCTCTGGTGCGCTCAATACGTCGTAGACCACGCTTTCCAAGGCGAGTACGTCACCACCAGCAAGACCACGCTGGATGACGAGACCTACGACGATGTGCGAGAAGCCACAGATGGCTTCAACGGTGGACTGGTGCAAGCCGCTCGGAACAAGGCCGCTGAAGCCTGCAAAAGCGTCGTTGAACGCTGGAAGCAAGGCAAGAAAGCGTCCAAACCCACGTTCACCAGCCCACACGTCGTCTACGACCACCGCACTGCGACGTTCCACGACGACTACGTGAGTCTCGCTACGACCGACGGTCGCATCGAAGCCGATTACGTACTGCCCGACAAGGATAGCGACACGCCGCACTCGGAGTACCTCTTTTCAGACAAGTATGAAACAACGGGTGCGGAACTGCACTATCACGACGGCGACTGGGTGCTTCACGTCCACTGCAAGCGGGACGTGGAGTCCGA
>NZ_JALJCL010000032.1 GCF_023698535.1 Halorientalis regularis | reverse complement strand
TTCGTGAGAACACGGAGTTGTCCGATCTGAAAATCAAACATACCCTCTCGCGTCTACCTGACGACTGGCCAGACGGTAGGTTCTGAGCTTTCGTGAACCCGGCCCGCGGTCCCTATCCGCGGGCGAATCTGAACGCCCCGAGGGGCCGGTGTTTACATCCATTTCTTACTCGGGAAGTGAATTAAGAGTATCCATTTCCCAAATCCGAAATGGCCATCCGGGCAGAGGACCAACACTCATTTACGAGATGGTGGATATGGATTCAGCAATGCCGCGGAAACGCGATGAGGAAAGTGGGAAATACACTGATTCCTATGGAGACGACGATTTTTTGGCTGCACTTCGCGACGAGGACGGCGTTGCCGGCACCTCTGACCTCGCTGCTGCTGTTGGATGTAGCTCGCGCCACGCACTGAACCGACTTCGGGAGCTCGAGGATGCTGGAAAGGTGACCAGCAAAGACGTTGGGCGGTCACTGGTCTGGATGCTCGACGACGAATGAGCGATCTTCCGACTGCGGATGAGGTTATCGAGATCCACGACGAGATCGAAGAGCAGTACGACCTGAAGCACACTGGTGCCGCTGTCGCATCCCCGTGGCTGGAACTCCGAGAAGTCCTCGAAGACACCGAGGAGTACGATGGCACCTACCTCCGTGCAGCTGGACTGCTCCGACACATCCTCACGGCGCACGTCTTTGAGGACGGCAACAAGCGCACTGCGTGGACGACGACCGTTCTCTACCTGGAGAATCACGATGCCGAGCCCGCAGTTCGTGAACGTGACGAAGCCGAGCAGGTTCTCAAACGCATCCGCCGCTTCGATGTTGACGAGATCGCCAAGTGGCTCGCGAACGGCGACCTCGACCGAGACCGACTGGGACCATGAGAGGTGCAAAGATTCAAATCGCCAGGCGAACTATTCGGAGGCACGAATGAGTCTCAAAGACAGTGAGGACGCCGGCGAAGAAGATCTTCGAAGTCGCGTCCGCCGCGTCATCGACGAAGATCGCGAGCTGTTCGACGCTCTGGACAACTGACGTTTTATTTTCTCTCCGGTTGCCCTCTCCCGTGTCTCTTGTATAACAGTCTGAGGACCTGTCGGCATTTGAGATAGATTTTTGTATTGAGTGGGCATACACCGTATAAATGAACGGTAAATCATCTCCCAACTTTATCGCATGGGCGCTGGGGGCCTACATCGCCATTGCTGCCTGGGGGGATGTCACGAAAGCAAGGAATGGCGCGATTTCCGAGGTATTCTCGGACGCTTTAGGGTGGATCGGACCCGCACTGAGCGGGGAACCGGAAGCGCTGGTTGTCCTCACATTCTACGGTATGACGGCCCTGATCCTGTTTGTCGCTATCCCCGGCCGGTTGGGTGTCTTCCGGATGTTCGTCAAGCAGTAATCTGCTGATCCGTATATTCTGGCGCGTTCTTACCGCAGCCCGAGATCCTCGGCGACTGCAGTGAACTCGCTACCGTCCATCTCTTCGATCTCGTCGACGCCGACCTTGATCAGAACCGGGTAGTAGTGCTGTTGTTTGCGCACCTCCCAGTTACACTCGTATTGCATCCGGTCGTACTCGCCATCGAAGGCATCGAGGAGATCGGGATCGTCGTCTGGGACGTAGACGTTCCGGCCTGTCCAGTCCTCTTTCGGATCAATCTCGTCGGTCTGATCTGTCGTATCGTCTGTATCTGTATTTTCTGGATTATCTGGCGTATCGTTATTTTCTGGAGTATCCAGATTATCTGGCGTATCTTCCTCTTCGCCGAATCGCTTCGAGATCCGATCCGTGACATCCTCACCGCGGTCCTCACGACTCACACCATCTCACCCCGGTTGTCCGCCAGGTAGTCCGCGAGCTGTAGGAGTTCGTCCTCTTGGTCACAGTCTTCGTCGTGCGCGAAGACCGAGTGGCCGGCATTGTACGCCCGCTTGACCACCGCCCGGCTTCTGAACTCGTAGACGGGGATGTAGTCGCCGAAGGAATCGTCGAACCACTCCAGCATCCCTTGCTGCTCGTTGTCGAGCGGGTAGTCGATGTTCGAGATGAGGATCGCTCGCTCGTCGATCTCGACGCCGAAGTTGGACTCCAGGGAGTCGATCTGTTTGAACAGGATATCAAGCGCGCGGATGCTCGTATCCTCAGCTTCGGCTGGGATGATGATGTCCTCACAGGCAAGGAGTGCATTGTCCGTGAGCAACCCCAGCGATGGCGGGCAGTCGACGAGAACGAAATCGTAGCCAGAAACGTCGGCCAAGAGATCGTCCATGCGGCGGCGGCCTCGCATCGCCGAGACCAGCTCTTGCTCGAGGTTGAACATATCGATGTTGGCGGGGACCACGTCGACTTCCTCGTGGCTCCGGATCAGATCGCGGATATCATGCTCACCGGGATCGGTCAGTGCCGTGTACTGGTTCGGTTGCTCAGCCGTGTACTCGTCGTCAAGACCGACGCCCATCGTCAGGTAGCCCTGCGGGTCAGCATCCCAGAGAAGGACATCGTGACCACGCGCAGCCAGCGCACCGCCGATATTGATGGTGTCTGTGGTCTTCCCGACGCCGCCTTTCTGTTGTGCGATAGCCAGCTTGGCTGGCTTATCTGGGGTTTCCTGTGAATCTGGCATATCTGGAACACTCAGGATATCCAGATAATCTGGCGTATCTGTGTTAAATCTACGTCAGACAATCAATCGGTATGTCGAAGACGGCGCCGTTTGAGTCGGCCGACGGCGTCAGGAACAGAGCTGATACACGGACACGCCCGACGACATCTCGGTATTGGCACGGCTAAACCTTTCACTCACTGGGGAGAATATGCATCGTAACCGATCAGTATGTACTGCGCCAATTGTAGCGACGAGATCTTGGAGAGGGCGACTCGCTATGAGGAGGTCACGCCGGTTGATGGCGGTGGTCAGACCGTCGAAGAGTACTGCTCTGTCTCATGCCTCAACGAGGACGTAGAATTCACCGATGAAGAAATTAAAGCCCTGATGCGGCAGGCGGGGTATGAGGTTCCTGCCGATCGCGATCTCGAGTGGGGCGGGTATATCCAGTCAGATACTGGCTCGCTCGCCAGTCACACCGGTAAGGAGGGGGAGTACTTTGTCCTGCTCGAACACGTAGAGCGGGACTTTGATGTAGAAATCTTTCACGACCCGCAAGAGCAGTTGTACGAGGTCGTGTTGTACACGTACGACGTGAGTGAGAGTGGTGACAAGGTAGGACTCGAGGGGGTCAAAAAGCAGTATGGGTGTTCCAACGTGCGCTCGCCTATGCAGAGAAGATGATGGAATCTGTTGAAGAATATGACGTCTGAAGCCAATAGCAACATATGACCGACGACACCGACGACGTCGACCCGGAGAACCCACGTCCAGAGGGCCATTACCCACGGTTCGCCGGCAACGAATGGCACTACGTGCCCGACGAATTGGCCCGATCGATTTCACTCGGACCCGCTGGCGACGGCGAGCCAGGGCAGGACTGGGTCCTGACGTACACGCCCGAACGTCGCGACGAAGACGACCGCAAGAAGGTGCTGGTCCGGTTGACGGCGCGATCGCTTCACGAGTTGTTCATCGAAGCCAAAGACATCTCACCGGATGCTCGTCAGGCCGGCCACACAGCCGAGTGTGGTCTCTGCGGTGAGTCAGTGCCGCTGGCGAAGGCGGTCCCGGACAAACGTGAAGAGCCCGTACACCGCCGGTGCTACGTCGACGCCTACGGGACTGCCGAGTGGCTCGAACATTACTGACGCATGCACCGGGAAGGCCACTACGGCATGGCGCTGCTGGTTTACGCGCCGGTCGCGGCCATCATGCTCGCGCTCGGATACGCCCGCCTCACGCTCCTGGGTGGGGCAGTCGTCGTCGGTGGTGCCATGATCCCTGATCTCGACCAGCGCGTCCCAGGCATCGCCCACCGGGGACCGACACACACCGTGTGGTTCGCGCTCGCGGTTGGGATCGGGGCCGGCACGATCGGCGGCCTGCTCGGGTGGCAGCGTGGGCCCCTAGCCGCGCTTGGGACTGGTCTGTTTGGCGTGTTCGTAGGGACGCTCACTGTTGGTGCCCACCTGCTCGCCGACGTCCTCACACCGACTGGGATACGTCCATTCGCCCCCGTCCGCGACGACCGATACACGTTCGACATCGCCAAAGCCGCGAACCCGATCGCGAACTACGCTCTGCTGGCCGCCGGTGTCGTCGCTTCCGGAGCCGCACTCGTAGTTGGTGCGTGGATCTAACCCGTCTCAACTATCCCACTTACGATGAACATTCCATGGATCAGACGATGGGTGATCGTTGGTGAATCTCTTCTGACCACCGGAGAGGGTAACGCCCGATCATGAGTGATTATTGTTCCTAATATCGTCAACGTGGTCCAGGAGTACACTCACGACAGCCAGTGAAGCCACCAACCTCTGGCGTTCAACAGGTGCGTCAGTTCCAGACCCCTCACAGTGCATACAGGAGCGTGCCACCGCAATCCAGAAAGATGCAATGCTCGGCTGTTACTCGTCCTGTTCACGCGCTCGCTGGCGGTTGGCCACTTTCTCAATCTCATCACGAAGAGCGTCCAGTTCGTCTTCCAGACGCGCTTGCCGTTCGAGTAGGCTCTCGACGTCGGGCGTGATCACGCCGGACTCTCCAACGTCGATTGTCTCCAAGTGGCGGGCAATCTGGACGGCCGCCGCGTCGGTGTTGTCAGCGAGGTGGTCGCGCAGATGGGACGCAGCACCGGGAGCTCCGTGGACGAGTGAGACCCCTTGCGGAGCAGCCGCCCGAGCGAATTCGAGCAGGTCGTTCGCTGCGGCGTGGCCGGACATCCCGCGTATCTCGCGGACCCAGTCAGTCGGCACGCGAATCTCCTGCTCCTGGAAGCCGAAGTCGTCCGTCTCGGGATCGTAGTCCTCGGCAGCGGGCAGCGCCGTGATCTCGACATCGGCAGCGTCGCCTGGCGCATCAAGCACATCGCGGCCTGGCGTGCCTTCGGCCTGATAGCCGATGAACAAGACACGTGCCTCCTCGTAGTGTCGAGCAAGATCACGCAGGTAGTACGGCGACCAGCCCCCGGTGAGCATCCCCGATGGCGCCACGATGATCGGTGCGTTATCACCGTCGAGCAGCCGCTCGCGTTCATCCATCGTCTCGGGCGTCCACGCACAGTCGGGCGTGAACGGCTCGGCGTCGTTGGAGTTGATCCGATAGTTGATGATCGACTCGCCCATGAACTCGTCCTGGCAGAACACCTCGTAGACCGACATCGAGTCGGTGATCATGCCATCGTAGACGATCGACGGCTCGCCATCGACGGCGCCGTGCAGGTCGTCCTCGCGTTCGCGGAAGAGCTGAAGAATCTCCTGGGCTCGGCCCACCGCGAACGTCGGGATAAGGACCGGCACTCCACGGGCTTGCGCCTGTTTGGCCTGTTCGTAGACATCAGTGCGAGCATCGCTGAACGAGCGGTGCTGCATCGTGTCCCCGTAAGTGGATTCGAGAAGGAGTTCATCGGCCTCGGGCGGATCGTCGATATCGCCAAGGTGGGCGCTCCGACCGCCGAGGTCGCCCGAGAACACGACACGGCGATCGTCGAACTCGAGAGCGAGCCAGGCACTCCCCAACAGGTGCGCTGCGTCGCCAAACTCGTAGGTGACGTTCAGTTGGTGGTCCCGGTCGTAGCCGACACTGGTGACGCGGTCGAGAACCTTCTCGACGTCGGTGCTGGTGAACTCCTGTGGCCGATTGAGTTCTTCGGCCTCCTGCTTGTGGATTTGGAGAGAGTCATGCAGGAGGATACTGGCGAGGGCGTTCGTCGGCCGGGTCATGACAATAGCGGCATCGTCGGCGAAGAGACCACGCTGCTCGGCGACGGGCAAGCCGCCGATGTGGTCGATATGCGCGTGCGTGATGAACACCGCGTCAATCTGTCCAGGTTCGATCCCTCGGAATGTCGGGAACTCAGCCGTGTAGGACTGCTTGAGCCCGCAATCGACGAGGTAATCCCGGTCGCCAGCCCGGACGTGATAGCACGACCGACCGACTTCTTCGGCCCCACCGCGCGGCGTGATCTCGAACTCGCTCACGGCTCCTCTCTTAACGTGCCAAGCACGTATATCGGCCGGGTTGGCAGTGGGCGTCGATTGGTGTTCGGTTAAGACTGAGAGTCCCAGATTGTCTGAGCCCCAGCTCAAACTGAGTACGTTCAAACTAGGTAGCGAGGCGGATTCCCCGCCCCACCGTGGGCGAGGTTGAAGCCGACACTCGCTGCGACAAACCACGGACTACTAAGTACCCCTAGTATCTATTGAAACTCGTGGCAGACGACTACCTGAGACGCACCGCAATCACCCGTCCCATCCTCACCGACGAGCAACAGGACCTGCTCGACGCCACTATTAGCGAGTGGAAAGATGCCTGTAACATCAGTAGTCACATCGGATGGGATGCAGGTGAGACGCGGAAAACCTATCTCCAAGACCTCGCCTACAACACAGTGTTGGAGGAAACACGTCTCGGGAGTCAGCACGCAATTCTCGCCACCCATCAGGCCGCAGCCGCACTCGATGGTGTCGAAGCAATCGAAGACCTTGACGAACACTACAAAATGTCCCGGCCAGAATTCACCAGTAACACGGTAAAATACGACACCCGGACGATGACGCTGTTCGATGACGGGTCTGTGTCGCTCTCCACTGTCGATGGCCGGATTCGGTGTGACCTGAACCTTCCCGACGAAGAAGACGTGTATCAACACAAATACCTCACCGACGAGGAGTGGGAAGTAACAGAGTCTACGCTGTCAAAGCGTAATGGCGACTACTACCTGCACCTCGGGTTTCGCAAAGACAAGCCCGAAAAACAGGTCGAAATACAGGATGACGACGAGGACAGGACAGTTCTCGGCGTTGACCTCGGCATTGTCAACATCGCCACCACCTCGACAGCGTACTTCGCCTCCGGCAGAGAACTTCGACACCAGCACCGAGAGTTTGAGCGGATTCGCGGCAATCTCCAGCGGACTGGGACACAATCCGCCCATCGGACGATTCAGCAGATGAGCGGGAGGGAATCACGGTATCTTCGTGACCAACTCCATCAAGTTGCGAACCAGATTCTCGAAGAAGCACGTACTCACGACTGCGAGTACATCGCGTTCGAGAACCTGAAACACATCAGGGAGCGTGCGCCGCCCGTCAAAGAGTTCCACCAATGGGCGCACCGGCAGCTCGTTGACCTCGTGGAATACAAGGCTGAAGCCGACGGGATTAGCGTCGAGTTTGTAGACCCGAAGAACACGAGTCGGCGGTGTCCCGAATGTGGTCACACGAGCGACGGGAATCGCGTCAGGCAGGCGGAGTTCGAGTGTGAGTCGTGCGGTGCAACTCAGAATGCAGATTACGTAGGTGCGAAGAATGTTGGGTGGCGGTACGTCCGTCGGGGCCTACAGTCGTCGCGGCGGACGGGTGACAGTCAACTCGCCCTGAAGTCAGGAACGGTGACGCCGAATCGGGGATTTGTCCCGTCCGACTAACCACGGCCGGTAGAGGCCGAGTTCACTGACAAGCCCCGCGCCACCGTGCGCGGGGCAGTTGACACAGCAAAGTACGGCGAATTCGGCGAGTACGGAAGGTTGTTACCGCCCAAAGAATATTACTGGCAGTGTTAACCGAACACAGATGCTCAGGTGTAACTGGGCGGTACCTACATTCCAACAATGCTTGCTCTAACGACCTTCATGACGGGAATCATCTTGGGGATAGAACGGGCCCTCGGCTGGTGATGAAATCGTTCAGTAGTGTGGACTACTCTCCGCCGTCGGGGACAGCCTCGCCGCTCCGCTCTCCCTCATCGTCGAAGCGTTTGTCGGCACGGTAGTCCGCAGGGTCGCCACCGAGGTCCGCGGCGAGATCGTCACGAACCTCTTCGCGAAGATCCTGAATCTGCTCGCTGGCCTCAGCCAGTTCGTCGTCGGTCATCGGCTCCTGATCCCGTGCCATTCTTCGAACCTCTTAACGTACCGTTGGAGATTCTTCGCTAAATGGTCTTCGGCGTGATCGAGGGCGACGCCACCCGGGAGCGGGCCGGTGATGAATTCCGTGGCGTGTTTTTCGCCGTCACGATAGATGTCGACGTGGAGCCCTTCCTCGGTGACATCGTGGCCGAACTCGCTGTCGCCGGTGCCGTCGTGATCGTACCGGACGACCGCCGTCCACTCGCCCTCGAGGCGGTACTCCAGCTGCACGACGAACCGAGTCAGCTCACCGCGGTCTGTATCGAAGCCGATCCGTTCTCGGAGACTGCCCGGCAGCGGCCGCTGATACTCAGTCTCGTAGTCGCGAGGCGCGTCCGGCATCATGAGTGGCAACGGACGGAGGGGTTATAAGCTACTCAACAGTCGGCTGCAGTCTGGTGGTTCTCTAGTCGAGAGGTGCAACTGAAAACCGTCGGGATAATCGCGAAAGAGTTCGACCGTGTCTACCGACCACCGAAGTGAACTTCGGACTCTACACGCAGAGTCCAAAGTTCGAAGGGGATGCGGGCCATCTCGCTTATAAAGAGGTTGCATCTTCATGGCCAAGTCTGTAGATTCCCAAGTTCGTGCGAAGGTGTGGGTGACGCCAGAGCAAGTCGACCAGATGCGAACGGCGATCCTCCAGGCCAGCGCCGACTACCTCGCCGAGCGGAACGACGCGATGATCGCGCTGCTGTATGATGCCGGCCTCCGAGTGGGAGAGCTGGTCGCTGTCGACGTCGAGCATCTACGCGAGCAGAACGCGAAGATCTATCTGCCAACCGAGATCCAGAAGGACTACCCCAACGAGAATTCTCCGCCCCCAAAGACACTTGCGCTCGCGAGCGATACGGCTCGTGCGGTGACGACGTACCTGAACACGAGATGGAAGGACACCGACGCACTGTTCCCGTCCCGATCGAGCGACCGGATCACGACGCAGGGAGTTCGGAACGTCGTCGAGAAGGCCGCCGTCGAAGCCGATGTCCGACCGTACAAAGTGGACGGGACGCGAGGCAACCCTGAGGACGTGTCTCCGCACGCGCTGCGCCACGGCGTCGCCTACCGGATGATGAACCACGAGAGTGGGAACACACTCTACGATGTCCGCAATCGACTCCGGCACCGCTCGATCCAGACCACCGAGCAGATCTACGACCACATCATCGAGGCATGACTATGTGGGGTGATATTATCGATTTGCTCAGCCCAAAAACAGGGCTGGCCCTCGTCCTTCTTTCTGCTTTTTTGGTAGTCTATAATGCTATACTACGGTCACCAACAGCAGTTGTCGTGGGAAATGGCATCAAGGTAATTGTAATAGCATTCGTCTTTAGCTAAGACTCACACCTCGGTTGTGTAGCGGTAGCGAGCGTCTCCTGTAAGATCGGTCGTTGCTGGTGAATCTTCTGAGCGTCCTCGATCAGCCGCTCCAGCAACGGCGGTGGCGA
>NZ_JALJCL010000031.1 GCF_023698535.1 Halorientalis regularis | reverse complement strand
CGACGGCTCGATCAGTCTCTTGGAAACCGTCTCTTCGACACATTAGATGAACTTCGTGAGGCTGCACTCATTGCGCTTGATGACATCGAGCCTCCGAATATCTTCACGTACTTATGTCCTTGAGTATTAGGAAGCACCGGAAAAGTTAGTCATAGAAGCCATCACAGACGTTCAGTTCCATTCAAGATGGAATGATTGCCGCTCAGTGTGTCTGCGAATACGCACCCACGGGGCTCTACAATCTCGACTGCTGAGACGGCGCCAGGGTCTTCTGCTGGCTGTTTGACCGGGATGGGTTCGCCCTCTTGAACCCACGCACCCGTAAGGAGGTGGTGACGAGGATGTCCTTGGTTGTCTCCCTGAAGACAGATACTCAATCAATATCCCTATCAGATAATTGGATGTTCACATATCGAAGTGGTCTCGAAGCTCTTCTTCGTACTTGTCTCCAATCCAGTGCTCAAATATTCTGCTCCCCTCGTCGTTATGATGACTCACCGTCCCCTGGAGCAAGTCATCTCGGAAGCCTTTGCCGTACTTGCGGGTAATCCCGGAGATGATACCAGCGGTCCCTGACCCGCTGTCTGCTACGTCCTGATTATATTTGTTGCGCATTTCATCTCGAATATCTGGACCTGTTACCGGCTCATCATGCTCCAGCAAGATTTTTAAGAAAATCCGCTGCCGTGGGCTTAGCCGATCAAAGAAGTCGTCCGGCAGTGAATCTCCTCTAGTGTCGTCATCGGCCTCATCATTAATCACTATCTCAATATATTCGGGTATTCGTGAGTCTGCCAACATCCCATTGAAGGATGATTCATCCCCACTCACGCTGAGTGACACGTTATTGGTACCGTCACCTCCAGCCCTTACCGCCATGCTGATTATATCCTGTCCTGCTTCGTCCGAGACGCTTCGCTCAACATGAATCCAATCGCCTTCCAGTTCTGTCTGCATCATACATCTCTTTCTAGTCTCCAGCTATACTTGTCTCTTTCTACCTAAGTTCACGTAATTCCACCTATCTCACGTATAGATACATACGTGGAAAAATTAATAACCCCAGGCCACTAACACCCTGTATGACCCGAGGACCAGACCGGAAAGTGACGCGTAGCGACGTGCTGGCTGAGGTGGAGCCGGGTAAACCCGAAACTGCCTCCACCCTCGCTGACCGTCTCCCGTGCCACCGCGACACGGTGTTCAATCGCCTCAAAGAGCTACACGAGCTTGACGAGGTAGCAACGAAGGAGGCTGGTGGGCGTTCACGGGTATGGTGGATTCCGGACCCCAACACAGAAATTAGCGATTCTGATATTGATCCGTCCGACTTTCAGTCAACGAAGGACCCGAAAATCCTCCGGTCGCTCGCCCGAGCAGCCAATCGCGATGAGCCGCTTACCTCAGGCAACATAGCTGACGAAGTCGGTGAGACCCAAGATATTGTGTACAACCGCCTTCGCAAACTTGAGGAACGAGGGTGGGTAGGTTCGCTGAAGGCCGGTGCGACCTCGAAAGTTTGGTGGATAGAGCGGACCGAACCGCCGAAGAGTACTCAGACTCAAACCACAATCACAATCTCTGAAGCACTGAAGTCGCACCTGTGGGAGGTGAAGGAGACTGTCGAGGGTGTCGATAGCCTCCATGAGGCACTCCTCTACATCCTCGAAAATCCGCACGACGAGACACGACCCGTAGAGGGTTACGATGAGACGCTTAACGACCCTATCAAGGTGCCTGAGGAGACACTTGACGAAGTCCGAGTACTGCGTGACGAGATCAGTGTACAGGACTACGAGGCTGCCATCCGAAAGAAGGCAAACATTGAGCGCCGCGACGTCGGCGAAGAGCCAGTAGACGTGAGCGGGTTTCCACCTGAAGAGCGAACGGGCCCGATGTACGATATGGACACGATTAAACAGGGTGATGTCCTGAAGCGTCGAAAAGAAATGTTTGGTCCAGGAGGAGGGTCGCGAACCATCACCCGTGTCGTTGTTTCTGTTGAGGAGGAGGGTGTAGTCGCGCAACTATTCGACGACCCAAGAACTGATGAAGACATTCAAAATGAGTTCATTCCATTTGACCGAATCAGGGATGATGACGGTGGTGGAAACTGGGAGTATGACGGTTCGATGGTCGAATAACTGAAATTACGCTCTTCTGTAGAGGATTGTTGTGCTCTGTTGAATAGCGGTAATCCGGTGGGCAGGCAGAATCTGAGTTGGCTTGTTAGCCATTGGAATCCGTGGCCTGAATATCAGTCTCATTTCACCCCTCACTCAGAGATCGCTACTCAACAGAGCATATTCCACTGGTCTGGGGCCTCCGTACTACGACAGACAATACAGAGAGGCCTGAGAGAGGTGTGAGTAGAATATGTGGATAAATCGAATTAGCCCGTATTATGCACAACTTCGGCATCAGAGGTACTGACTTTCCCAGTCACGTCGAGCTTCCAGCTCCCGCTCACCGCGATTGGTCACGTTGTAATAATTGGGTCGCGTCGGAAAATCGTTCAGAAGCGGTTGGGCAGTCGCTGAAACAAAGTCGTAGCTGACTCCTTGAAGGAATGGGGACTGGTTGGTGAACGTGAATGAGTCCCCGATCGAGGTTACGATCACGATCCACTTCGTTCTGACCATTGACCCAACTGAGCAGTACCCACTTGCCGCCTTCGCGGAGTTTCTGACCGAGCAGCGTCTCGAATCGACGCTGCTCGAAGCGATCATCGAAAGCCTCAACGACGTACTCGTTGAGGCGTACTGTGGCGAAAAACACGCACAGGGGAACGGAACCAACCGATTCCAACGTTCGACAACAAAGACTCGCACGGCAGTTACTACCGCTGGCGAACACGAGTTCTCCCTTGACTACGTCGAAGACACTGCGGCAGCTGACGAGGAGAAGGCTCACTTCCGCCCCATCGAACAAGTCGTCGATTTCAACGGAAAGAAGCGATATCAGCAGGATATCGCTGAGCAAACAGTTGATCTTGCGACGACTCTCTCCTACCGCGACGCAGCCTCCCATGCCGAGGACCTCGAAAGGACGCCCTCAAAGGACACAATCCGCGACCGCGTGATCGACTGCGGCAGGAAACTCACAGAGTTCGTTTCCAGCCGCATTGCCGGGTCTGAAGCGGAAACAGTTATCTCCGACGGAACCAACTGTTACAGTCAAGACGAGGACCGTGAGTACCACGATGTACGAGTAACGCTCGCAGAAGACACTGAAGCAGCGTCACGATCACTGCTTGATGTCTCGGTGAACACTCCCTGGAGCGAGATTGCAGATTCCCTGGACACTGCTGGGGTGATCACTGACGACGCGAAAGTCGTCAGTGATTCCGAAACCAGTCTTGTAACGGCCTTTGAGGCGGAAAACCGGGATCACCAACTCGATTTGTCTCACGTTCCGCGCACACTTGGGTACAAGCTGTGGGACGACGAAGTACTTTCACTGGAGGACCGTAAAGAGATCATCTCGGAGGTCGCTGGAGAGTTGTTCCACCTCAAGAACTCTGTCGAGAAGCATCGTCCGCGGGAGGAGTATTCGGCGATCCGCAAGCGGATCGCCCGAACGAAAGAGCGGATAGAGAAGACAGCATGGCAGTTAGAGCAACTCTCTTCGCCGAAAGCAGCATCGTATCTTCGGCGTGGTCTGGACTCGATGGTGACGTTTGCTGAGGACGCGACAGACGGGTTCGAGGTGCCGTGGACCTCGAACCCTGTCGAACGAGCAATGGGGGAGGTGGCCAAGCGATGCAAGCGCGACTGGATGCAGTGGAGCGAAGAAGGGTTAGATGCGCTGTTGCAGTTGTCCCTCACGAAATACTCCAATCCCGACTACTACCACGAGTTCTTCGATGAGTTCCTCCGGCGGTCAACTCACGGAAAGATACGATGTAGCGTGTCGGTCACAGCGAATGGGGGTGAAGTCTGAACGGTTTTCCGACGCGACCCACATATTGGGAATTAGTTCTGACCTACATATCACCGCCGGGGACGAGTCGGACGCGATCAAGCGGTTTGGTGTCATTGGCGCGTTCTTTACCGCTCTCGGTCTAATTCAGTTTGTCGTCGCAGGATTGGTTCTCTTTGCATCTCTTTGACACATAAGGTGCGGTGGGTGTCGCCATTCGTCCCGTCTGCTCACGACTCAACGGTGCGTCGTTGCATATCAACTCTTACATTATGCCACAGCCCCGGATTGCTTGTCACTCAAGTATGTCGGGGTCGTCTTGATCAAGTGGGTCTTCGACCTCGCCAATAATGGTCTCTACCAAGTCGGTGACAGTCACCTGCCCGACCACATCGCCCTCCTCGATGACGAGCGCGAGTTCCTGCCCTTCCGTCTGGAACTGATCGATCGCATCACTCACGTCGGTATCGGGTGAGAGCGTCATCGGCGGTGCTGCCAGTTCGGTGAACTCGCGGTCACCGGCGAACAGTTCTTCGCGGTGGTTGAACAGCGCTGGACTGTAGACGACTCCACGGAAGTCGGTCAGGTTCTCACCAATCAGCGGATACCGCGTATGTGGGTGCTCTTCGAGTTTCCCGAAGTTCGATTCGAGATCGTCTTCAGTAGACAGTGCCACGATATCCTCGGGCGGAATCATAACCTCTTCCACCGATTGTTCGCCGATGGCCAAGGCGTTCATCACTTCCTCACGGCGGTCCTCAGCCACCTCGCCCTCTTTGAGTACCGATCCAAGCTGGTTCCGGAGGTCTGCACGGGTTTTGATTACTTCCTCACCGGTTTCTGTCCATGATTGGGTCATCTCAATGCCGAACAGGCCGAGTGTTGCCTTTGCAACCGAGTCACCGACCCAGATGGCCGGAGCGAGAATCTTGGCAAACCAGTACAGTGGTCGTGCTCCATACTGGGCGACCTGTTTGGAGCGTTCAACGCCGAGATACGTCGGCGTCTGCTCGCCGTGGGTGAGATGGACTAGGTTGATAAGAAGAAATCCGAGGAGCGAACCAGCCCCGATCGATGCCAGGGTCGTGTTCTCGAACAGCGGTTCGAACAGGGCTGCGAGTCCGGGTTCGGCGATAATCCCCAGTGCAATACTGGTCCCGGAGATCCAGACCTGACACGTCGTCAGATAAAATTCCAAGTCGTTGGTCATATCCCAGGCAAGTTCGAGTCCGGGTGTGTTGAGCTCGGATTTGGGGTACTGCCTGAGACGGGTCAGGGCGAATTCGATTGCAACAAAGTAGGCGTTCACCCCGATAAGAACGATTCCACCGAAAATCCGTAGTCCGATCTCGAGCGGTTCCATCATCGGCCGTACTGACAGTAGACAGAAAATAGTTCACATTGAGACAATGACGAAGACACAAAAAGCACGGTACACAGGCACAACCAGGTCACAAGATACGCGCGTTGCATTTTGCATACCAGTTTAAATATCAAATCTCTCTGGGGAATCTTCGCAGCGGTTAGTCTACACGCTTCGTGAGCGGACGATTCAGCCAGCTATTGATGAAACGGATCTCGTGAGAATGCCCGATACACGCTCGAGAAGGACTCATAGTGATTATTGCGAGTCTTTACCGCCAGGGAGTCACGATTCGTCGGATTCAGCCCGGGACGTGACTACTCCTGTGACGTGGTCACGAAAATAACCGCAAGAATCACTATCAGTCGGTCTTGCGAAGCGAATCATCGACCTCGTAGAGCCAACCGCGGTCGATCAGTCTGTCGAGTGCATAGTCGGCGTCGGCGGGTTCGTCAATAGCGTCGGACTCGGTCACGAGCAGCTCACGGGCTCGTTCTTGGGAAAGCTCGTCAGAGGGGTCCTCAAAGTGTGGCGCGAGATCGTCGTAGGCGTCTTGAATCCACGCTGGGAGCGACGCTTGATCAGAGTTCCACATAGCTTGGGGTAGGTGGTGAATGGCAGTTTGGCGTATGGGCGCTATATGCGATAGCGGCCGATTTCGTGTGATTGGCAGGCTGGACAGCGCTCCTGAGCGGTGTCGACCGCTGTTCCACAGTGGCGACACTCGTAGCGTGTTTCAAGACGTGTCGTGTCTGTTAGCACCTTCCGGAGGCGCGTAATCATCGTTGGATAGGTATGCGTACGTCTGACAGTCACTTATAGCTACGCTGGTCAGCTTCGGCAGGCACGTAGCGTATTCATTCCTCTCTGTGTTTCAGAGCCAGAAACTGAGGACTGGCTGTTTTTATTGGTCCCGTAGTAGGGCCGTCTGGGAGGTGCACGGTCCCCGTTGAGCTACTAATTCCGATCCGCTGTCACCTGCCCTTCGGATCCGTGGTAGACCGCCCACCACGCCTGCCCCATCCCCCCTCTCCCCACCCTGACATCAGGTATCCCCGCCGTGGCCTCCCTTTTGTGTCGTCCGTAGACTCCTCCCGACCAGCCGGGTGATACGCTACTTTGATTTTCCATCCCGAACGAGTCGTGTTTGAGGGGGGGACACTGGCAGTTTCCCCATTCACACTGTTTCATATGTCATACACTTCTTTGGTTTCGACCGGAACTTGCTGGATATGTTCGACAGTCTACCATTTCAAATTTCCCGGCAATATTATCTGGGTAGCCCCGTTTCCAATGTCTCGAGTGTTTCCTAAGCCCTCCGGTATTTGGCAGTGCTATCACGAGTAGCTGATCTTCTCGCCAGTGAGATTCAGGGTTTCAGGGGCCATATGGCTGTTTTATAACCACCTTCAGTTAGAAGATGGTCTGCTGTGAGTCTGAGGGTGGCCCCTCCCCCCATTTCGAGTGGTTATGCGGTTCTGATAGCGTCTGTTCCGACTTATTTCGAGTCGATATAGTACGTCAATGATCCGAAACGAGCAGCTTCTGATTAGCGCGATAATCACTATCACAGACTGTCCCTGCGTTGTCCCCGACTACAACTGCCTTTAGGGTGTGCGCCCGAATTCAGGCGTTTCAGAAACGCTGATTCTGGCAATCGGATGAGCGCTACCTGCGACGAGCATCTCTGACGATCAAATTGCCATCACAGCCAACGCAATGCCATCACTCGCGTCCACCGCGTACAGATTGTTGTCGCCACTCCCGACGTAGACGGTGCCGTCGGCCACCGTCGGCGACGAGTCCACGTTGCCGCCTGTCTCAAAGCGCCATTGTTCGGTCCCATCACTCGCGTCCACTGCGTACAGATTATCGTCTCGACTCCCGACGAAGACAGTCCCATCCACTACCGTCGGCGACGAACTCACGTAACTTATTGCCACGTTGCCGCCTGTCTCAAAGGCCCACTGTTGGTCACCCGAGGCCGCATCCACCGCGTACAGGTTGCCGTCGTGACTCCCGACGTAGACGGTGCCGTCGGCCACCGTCGGCGACGACCATACTGGCCCGTCAGTCTGGAAAGCCCATTGTTGGTCACCCGAGACCCCATCTACCGCGTACAGGTTGTAGTCGCCACCTCCGACGTAGACGATGCCGTCCACCACCGTCGGCGACGAGGCCACCGGTTCGGTCGTCTCAAAGGCCCACTGTTGCTCGCCTGTGGCCGCATCCACCGCGTAGAGGGTGTCGTCGTTACTCCCGACGTAGACGGTGCCGTCGGCCACCGTCGGCGCCGATCCCACGTAGTATCCTGTCTCAAAGGCCCACTGTTTGTCACCCGAGGCCGCATCCACCGCGTACAGGTTGCCGTCCCAACTCCCGACGTAGACGGTGCCGTCGACTACCGTCGGTGACGAGGACACGTCATCGTCAGTCTGGAAGGCCCACTGTTGGTTGCCAGCCGCGGCTCGCACGCTTGTTGCACTCGTGAGGCCGAGGCTACCCGCTCCCAGTACTGCACTGTACTTGAGCAAGTCTCGTCGGAAACAACCACTCATATTCCTGACTCATCTTCCAAACCGACCTATATATTGTGGTTTAGCGAGATATTCAAAGCAGTCAAGACAGTCTTGTGACACTGTCAGTCCGCACACTCACTGAGCAGGAGATTCGTCCCCGGCGCTGTTGAAATCAACCATCTTGGGAACTGTTCAATGATACCCTGACCTTCCGCAATATTCGGGAAAACGTTGGCCCACAAGCTGGCACTCTACGACTACCTTTGGCGGACCGTTTCACGAGAACTATCCGGACATCCATCGTTTCTCTACTTTGGACGATTGTGACTCAGCTATGGTGGACCATTCAGTTCACCGGAAACACGGTGTCCCGGAGAGCGACCGTCTGCCGAACGCTTACATTTGCGGACGTTCCACTATCACCTGGAAGGAACCAGTCACACGCTCCTTCCACCCTGTATGAGCACCGACGAATCATCTCTCGGTCGCTGTCCGGACTGTGGCGATCAGATCCCCGAGACGTGGCTCCTTGTCGAATACGAGAAGGACGACGGCAGCGAGGGCATTTGGGCTGAGTGTCCGGTGTGTGACGATGTCGTCGCGCCGGAGCAGTAATCCCAACGTCAGTCGGCGTGAGGGTGGTCAGCTTGGTCTGTCGCCTCGATGCACTCCTCGAACTGGAGCGCACTCCGGATGTGGAAGTTCTTCGTATCGGGATCATCCGCGTCGAGGGCTTTCCTGAGATGGTCTGCTGCCTGTTCTTTGAGGGGAGGGCGCTCGCTCATCATCGGCTGATGCGATTCCACGGATTTGTGGCTTACCATCTCTCCGAGATCGTCTGACGGATTGCTGGGGAGTAGAATCAAGTGCTTTCCGCCAGACAAGCGGTGTAGGTTACGACTGATGGATATTCCTGACCAACTTCGCTGTCTGTTCTCTGCGTCTGTCGAGAAACGCAATGGCTCGGCTGTTATCGAAATCCCAGAGCAAGAAGTTCAGACTGGTGAGCTCCAACCCGGCAAAACGTATCGTGTGGCTGTGCTGGCCGCACCGACAGCCGACGATACCGACGATACAGACGCTACCTCCCAGTCCACGCATACCCCACAGACACCACCCGTTGAACAGGGGGAGCAACGGACTGTTGAAATCGAAGATCTCGGCGACCAGGGTGACGGCATCACTCGCGTTGAGCGTGGGTTCGTCGTCATTGTCCCTGAGAGCAAACAAGGCGAACGCGTTACCGTCGAAATCACTGATGTTCAGAGAAATGTTGCCTTCGCGGAGGTTGTCGAACGTCTCGACTACTACGAGTAAGATCCCGACGCTGGGGTATCCCATCCCCCGCTTCTCGAACAGGGCACGAATACAGTTGGTGACTGAGGATTCTGCCAACAATCCAGTTCATGAAACTGATCGGTTCGAGCATATGCATTGAGATGGCCGGTCTCAACTACTGTCAACCTGCCATACTCCATATATGTGACTGACGATTAATCAGGAGCCGAACAACTGTTCCCACACGACTGCTATGAAGATCACAACTACACCAACTATTACAATCATCCGTCTTTAGCTAAGAGAGAAACCGCGTGACAGCAGCGGCTTATCGAGGCTACTTTTCGAGAGGAATGAGGAGGCGATAGCTGTGTCCAACAGAGCCTCCTCATCGAGAATCATGCGTCGGCTT
>NZ_JALJCL010000030.1 GCF_023698535.1 Halorientalis regularis | reverse complement strand
TTTGTTGCGTCGGCTTCATCGACCTCCGCCAAGATCTGGCGGAGGTCTTCGACAGAGACGTTCTCCAGCCTCGCCATACCTCTTCTCGTGGCTGGAGTTCCATGAAGTTTTAGCCCTCAGTATAAGAAGACGGTTTATAAGTGGTCGAGGCCCTGTGAGATTGGGCTTGAGTGCCCGCACGACCGTGAACCCACAGAATGTGAGGCCGCGCAGCGGAACAACAGCGCATACAAATGCCCTAGTTCTCGTGCACCGCATCATGTTCGCACGGGGTTTATCACAGCTAAACGAGATGCTGGTGCCCACCCAGACTCAATCGACCAACGTTGCGATGTAAAGGAGCGTACACAGGATAAGCACTATCACCATCCAGATGACGAGGACGTGCGCAAGCGGGCAGAAGAAGACTTCGACACCCTGGATGAGGACCCAGATTCGGGATACTCGTTCTAACGCTCACATCCCTGCCGCCGCGCATTCAATTCGGCTTGAACCCCTTCCTTCCGAATGATGAGCACAGGTAGATTCCATTATTCCCGGAGAGACTCTCAGCTAGCAGCTACTGGCGTCCCATATTCAGCAACTACTAGTAAACACGATTCTGCTGAGAATCAAAAGATACCGGCCAACCCCCTCAATTTAATCCCTAAACCTCAGATAGAATTTCGGGGGTCTGCTACATATATAGCGTGAATGTCGCACTGGAGCATTTGAGATCTGTGCCGGTAATCAGTACTACAGAAAATATACAAACTGCGTTAGATTTTAACAAGGAACAATGCTTACTCACTACTATGCAGGAAGGCTTAGTGATTGAAGAGCCTGCATATCAGGCTCTAATTGACGAATTCAGTAATATGGAGCAGAAGGGTATAACCGGATACAGAGTAGTCTGGGAGGCCGAAGGCAAAGAACACAGTTCCACCGAATATGTAATTAAAGCGTTCGGTGAACATCTGGGTGAGCCGACCGCGATCATGTGGGGAAGGGGCGGAAATAAAGAAACGGGCGGGAAATACGAAATCATTCCTAAACCGAATGATAATGCTTGGCTTCGATATTACCATCCACATAGCGGACCAGATGACTACAAACTCACCAGATTAGCCGTTTTCAGCCCTGATTTTGTATATGAAGATGAGGAAGAGTATACCAGTTTCTGGAAGAATCCCTTTGAGAAATTGGCTGAAATCAAAAATAGAAGATAGTGATTGATGCTGTTACTCTATTTACCAATATGCTGGACAGTTGACTCTATCCAATATTGGTGGAGTAAGTCGTAGCATCCTACTGATCCATCCACTGTATCTCGCACACCATACCTAATGGAAAATTGACTCTAATCCATTGCGCCGACAGTGGTGAACTACTACCAATTCTCAAGTGTCGCACTCACTGTGCTGGATTAGGAAATATCCCTGAACGGTCTTCTTGAGATTACGCTTCCCCAAGTGTTATTACTCAATACACGAATTATGTATTGTATGTCGAAAGCCGCCGGTGATCCCGAACGTGCCATCAACGGCCTCCTGTCGGTCGCCCAGCTCTTGGAGGAGCCGCGGCTGGCGCGACTCTACACGTTCGTCCTCCGGGAAGGGGAAGTCACTATCGACGATATCGTTGCCGCGTTAGAGATACCGCGGACGACGGCGTACTCGGACACAGGCACACTCGTCGAACTTGGGGTGCTGACGCGAGACGAGGAACGGAAGACGCACACGTATTCGGCGGTTCCGATTACCCTCACCGCAAACCTGGACGGCGACGAATACACGGTTACCCCGACCCTCATCGAAGCGTTCGGCCGCTCACCCCAGGATCAGGACCTGGACCTCCTGCTCGAAAAGCATGGCCTGGGAAAGCTCGCGGCCGCACTCACCTACGCAGTCCCCTATGCTGAAGGTGAGATGTCGGAGCGAGTGGCTGCCCGGGAACTGGATCTCCAGCACGCGTTCGCTATCGCTGTCTTACAAGCTCTCCGAGAAGTCGTACTCGACATGAAGTCGGTCGATCCGTACTTCGAGGATATTCGGAGTGCCCGCGAGCAACCGCCCGAGGCAGAGGACTGACGGGTACCATAGATGAGTGAGTCGTTCGATCCGATGCAGGAGGGGGTCGTTTGGATCGCGGATACGGGACTGTTCGTCGCGTGTGGCCGCCAGCAGAACAACAAGTACACTGCGCTGGAGCGGTTCGCCCAGCGGAACGATCTTTCGCTCGTAATCCCGCAGCGCGTGTACGACGAACTCGGTGGCGCACCGGATCGGAGTACGCCGGGCCAAACCCCCATCAACAGCGCGATTGATGCGGGTTGGGTGATGGTCGCTGACGAACCAGACTACACGAACAGCACCGTGTCGAAGGTGATGGACGACGTGCGGACGTTCATCGCACAGTCGTCGAATCGACGGGAGGATCAGATCGAGAAAGCAGATACCGCACTCGCAGCGGTTGCAGCGGAACGTCTCGACGCAGGTGACGGAGAATTCGCGTGTGTCGTGACGACTGATATCGACGCTGGCGAGGGTATCGTGACCGCGCTCTCACGAAATGGGTTCGACGATCGCGTCCAGTTCAAAAATGGGTTCGAGTTGATCGAGGAGATTATCTGAGACCGGGCTATCGGTCGCCGAGGAACTCGCGACGCTGTTCCATCTTCTCGCGCTGCGTGCGCCGGTCGTAGTGCTGGTCGATGACTTCCGGGCTCACGTTCGCCCGGTCGCTGATCACTTTCTCCGGGATATCCTCGTTGAGCCGCTTCGTGATACCGCCCCGCCGGATCGCGTGCGGGCTCACGCTCGACGGGCACTTCGAAGGTGACTCCGGCTGTGCTCCCTCGCAGGTAGCAGGGTCTCGGTCGTGTGGGCACTCTTTTCCGTACTCGCAGGGGCGCGTCCACTGATAGATGTAACTCTGGAGTGTCGTTTTCTGGGTCCGTCCCTGCGCAGACGCGAGCAACGGTTCTCTCCCGTGATCGTCGGTCACGTTCGGCCACTTCGAGGCCAGCCAGTCGTCCAGCAGATCGGAAATCCGGTCCGAAACGGCGATCAGTCGCTCGCCGTCGCCCTTGTTCTTGATGGGTGTGTCGGTGTCCGGGCGATGTCTGACCTCCAAGTACTGTTCTTGTGAGTTGTAGTCGTCGACATCGAGCGCATGCACCCCGCCGACACGCATCATCGTGTGCCACATCAGCGACAGTGCAACGTGCTGAACACTCGCGTACTTGTACTTCCCGAGGTAGGCCAGCACAGCGTCGGCGCGGTCAGCTTCCAGCATCACGTCCCGCGAGTTCTCATCTGCGGTGATCGCCGGCGACAGCACTTTTTCGCCGAGATCTTGTTCCACCGCGTCGATGGATTCCAGCCAGCGCACGAACACGCGGAGCGTGTCCATCTGCGTCTTTTCGCTGACCTTGTTGAGATCACCGTCCTCCCGACGCCACATCCGGTACTCGTGCAGCAGTCGCCCGTTCAGCGTGTTCAGGTTCGTGATGCCCTTCTCTCTGCTCCACCGGACGAAGTGTTTCAGCCGATATCTGTGCCCCTGCAACGATGCCTCGGCGAGTTCGTGCTCTCTGTCCGCAAGATACAACTCGTAGGCCGTCTCTGGTTCGATTGGTTCCAGACTCATGGTTCGTCTTCCGACGAACCGCACGGGCCGGAAACTCCACCAATACGGAACGGCCGACATACCGCTTCCACCGCCCGAAAGAGTGGGTTGACACGCAGAGAACCCAAGGCCTGCAGCGCCCATTCGATTCTCGAACGGCCCAAATCCGACAGACAGCGGTGCCTCATTTATATCAACTACCTGGAGTGCGCTTGAGAGTTCATTCGACAGTCGAACGAATCCGACTCACAACGGTGTCGCCCCGCGGTTTGTCTACATCCAAAATTGGCAGGGGTGAGTTTCATCAATCGCCGAATGACATTTGATGATCGCTCTTCGGAAGCAAGCTGTTGGTCAGATAGAACTGGCACTTTAGAAGCGTAGCGGCAAGGGTGATGCGCCAGCGGCACCCTAATGCAATGTCCCCGTTTGAGTTCCTGAACTCATAGGCGAACGCCACGAACCTGCTGGAGCAGGTTCGTTGGCGCGACGGCCTCTATTGCCCGCGCTGCCGGCCTGGGTCAGTGATCAAGCACGGCAGCTATCGAGAGTAGCAATGATCTCTTATGTTGGTACCCGCAACTGATCAAAGACTGTCGCGATTGCTAGTGAACGTGTCGAACCAATGTTGAAGTCCATTGGTAGTGATCCCGTCTACAACACCCTTGTCAGCAGACAAAACCTGAAGTCGTCCATCCCGTTTCCATCCACAGACTACAGGAGTCTCCGGTTCCAGCTCCCGTGATTCTATGTATTTTTGCAGACGGATACTTTCCTCACTAGCTTCCAAAACATACTGTACTATCGCCTTGAGAAGTGGATGTCCTGGTGCAAGGAAGTGTATCGAGGGGTATTCGCGAGCACAATCTTCTGAGAACGTCACTGCAAAGCCACTTTCTGGCGCGATTGCCTGTGCAGCTGTTCCCTCTTGAGTTCCTATCTGGATTTCAACTCCGTGAGTGCCAGAAAGGTGGAGTCGGTACGTGTGTTCACTGTATTCGAAATCGTCTATCAATTCGGTGTTCTGGTCCTCAAACTCAATTTCAGCAACCGGGGTCAATAGGACACTGTCGCTGGAATCGTTTTTACTGCTGGTGAAGAGTGACTCTACCGCCGACGGCGTGAACGGGGCTGCACACGCGTACTCGTCAGCACCGACAGCGTCGACATCGGGGTGGTTGTGGCCCCCCCATGCGCTCAACCGCGCGTTGTCGATGACCTCGTCAGCGACCAAGGTGTCGACCGAGTCCAGTGACTCACCGACATCAACACGATCGCTCTCCCGTTGCTCTTCGATCCGCTCGGAGAACTCGCTGTCAGCGCGGTCGACAGCTTCGTCGCGGTCTTCGTCTTCCGCCTCGAGGGTAGCTGAGCGAATCTGTTCGCTCACACCCGAGAGAATCGGCTGCATATCGCCGACTACGTTCTCGAACAACCCGATTCGGTCGTCGAGGCGGTCGTAGATGTCCGTCTCCACGGTATCCTTGTAGCTGTAGTTGAGGATAGTCACATCGTCGTAGCGCTGCCCGATACGGTCAATCCGGCCGATCCGCTGTTCGACACGCATCGGGTTCCACGGCAAGTCGTAGTTGATCAGCGCGCCACACTCCTGAAGATTGAGCCCCTCACTGGCAGAGTCCGTACACACGAGAATGTCCACTTGGCCACCATCAGCTGCAAACTCCCGCTTCACACGTTCCTTCCCGACACTCCTCCACTCGCGCTGCTCGCTGTCGTATATTTCGCCGCCACGTCCGGAGTACGTTGCGACCGTCTCCCCGTGGATGGACACGAGGCTGTCACGGATGAAGTCCATCGTGTCGGCGTACTGCGTAAACACGATGATGCGGTTGTGTCCGTCATGGTCGAGGGCGTTCAGATCGTCGATGAGTTGTTCGATCTTCGGGTCCTGCTCAATACGCGTCAGTTCAGAGACGAACGACTCCAGTTCCTCGATCTCCTGATCCAAGAGGTTGATACCCTCGTCGGTGACGTTCGGGATGACCTCCGCTAGGTCAGCGTCTTCGATGTCGCCTTCCAGTTCATTGAGCGCGTCAAAATCGCTCAAATCGTACTCAGATATGGTATCGAGGATGCTCTGCTCTGCGTCACCGTACGACCGTTCGGCGGCACGCTGCTTGCCCTTCATGACCGTGCGCTGGGCTCGCAGTTTCTCCAAACGGTTCTGGAGGCTCTGTGAAATCGCGTAGACGCTGCTGGTCAGACGCTGACGATACGTTGTCATCACGAACCCGATGGCGCGTGAATCCGCCTCAGAAGATTGCTGGGCCAGTTTGTAGAACTTCCGCGTGTACTCGTCGATGCGGTCGTAGACCTCACGGGTTGCATCCGTGAGTTCGATCTGGCGCTGTTCCGGGTTCCGGTTCGGTACTGTCTCATCCAACAGACCGACCTGCTCGTACCTCCGAAGGGTGTCACGAGTATTTCGGTGAATCAGTGCATCGACGGGCGTCGACTCGGCCAACACGTCCCGAATGACGCGCCATCCAGACTCGGTGAGTTCGTCAAGGGCATCTAGGCGGTCCCCACGCGAGAACGTCAGCCACTCTTGCTCAACCTTCCACTCAGGGTAGAGCAGGTATTTCAGCTTGTCATCCTCTTTCGCATCGAACGGGTCAATATCGTACTCGTTCATCGCATCCTCCAGCGTCTCCACGTACCCGTCGTAGTGATCGCCGTAATCGCCAGCGAGGGTACAGGCGTTCAGGACACGCGTTTTCGCGATCGCGCGAGGCTGGTCCTCGTTGATATCTAGATTGCTGGCGATCGCATCGAAGATCTGGTCCGAGACGCTGCGGTCGGTCGGAAGACTATCCTGATATCTCCCATCGAGAGTTGCCTGCGTCGGGCTCCGATCGGTAGATCCACCGGCGCTATCACCGTCGACCTCGCTACCCAGTGCCTGTTCAAGGGCACTCCTGGTCTCGAAGAATTCGACGAAATCGTCCCGGTCGTCCCACTCGGTCGGTAGATCCAGCAACGTCATAAGGTCATACAGCTCGCCGGCGTGGAGCTGCATGGGGGTCGCCGTCAGCAGGTAATAGGCCTGCGTGTGGTCGCGAAGCCGGTCGAGCATATGGTAGAAATTACTGTTGCGTCGGGCGTTGTGCGCCTCGTCGACGATGACGGCGTCCCAGACCCCTTCGCGTTTCGCGGACGAGCGGCCACGGCAACTCGCAGGTACATCGTCTCTGGTACGGACATCGCCACCGTCGCGCGGTGCGACCTGATCCCATCGGCCTTCGAGACGGGCCGTGTGCCAGGACATGATGACGATGTTTGGACCGTCCAGTGGCTCACCGTCATCTTGGGCATGGAGGAACCGCCAGATCGGGCTCTCGACCCAGGCCTGATCGCGGTCGATATTAGTCCCGAGATCGGCGACAGACGGTGGCGCGTGTTCCTGACCGAAGGCATCGATGAAGGTGTACTCGTAGTCGCTGCCGCGGTCGAAGCGGTAGGCGTTGAGGTTGAACTTCTCCCAGAGTTCCTCTTGCCACTGGATAGTCAGGCTAGCAGGGACGAGCAGTAGGCCGGTTTCCAATTCATCCGTGAGGCCGAGTCGGGAGAGCGTCAGGCCGGCTTCGATGGTCTTCCCGAGCCCGACCTCGTCACAGAGGAGGAAGCTGTTTGGGTAGGTGTTGACGAGCGTGTCCGAGACGACGCGCTGGTGGGGCCACGGCGTGATGGTACTCCCGTGTTCCGCGAGGGCGAGACCACCCGGTGAGAGTGGGCCATCGGCGATAATGTTGGCCTTGTCCCGTTCCGTTGGTGGTGCTTCACCGCGAGCGATCTGGACCACCTCGTCGACTTCATCATTGGTGTCGGGCGCTTTCCAATCAATCAGGTCCTCTTCGATGGCCTCCGGGAGGTCGTGGACTTCGACGAATGGGTGTTCGTCTCTCCAGAGACGGTCGAAGGTGTCGACGTCGCCATCGACGTAGGCGGCCTGTTCGTCGACCCACGAGCGGTGAACTTTGAACCGTTCGTAATTCCGCTTCCAGCCACCAACGGTTTCGTTGACGCTTCCCTCGAAGGAGAGTGCGTTCCCTGCCTCGTCGTGGAAGATACCCATCTTCGGGTGGAATATCCGCCAGCTTCCCTCGCGTGGGATAGCGACCTTGATGTGGAGCCGACCTTCCCGGAGGAGGTGAGCCAGTAACTGGAGCTGTGCATCTAGTTGTTCGTCGTCAAGTTCCTCCAGTTCGTCACCGAGTTCGTCGGTGAGTGCTTCCAGAACGGGGCGATCGGTTTCGTACAACTCGACCCCGACGACGATCCGCATCTCTCCGTCGTTGTCTTCGAGAGCATGGATACCGCGAGAGGCGACGGCGAGAGCGCTGCTGGAGAAATACCCGGCAATGCGATCGTAGCGGATACTGCGCGAGAGTGCAGGCACGTAGAATTCATCAACGAGGTACGTACCTTCACCGGTAGGATCGCTTTCGTATACCGATTTCCAAGATTGGTCAGCAAGGTCAGGCATTCGTTTGATTGCCGATTATTGAAGGACGGGGAACTTAATGCCTGTTCCATAACCAATAGACGGTAAATTCCGATTCCAGTGTGCAGGTATAATCGACCTACGGCTCACTATATATAGCACTGTAAACAACTATACATTCCCAACAAGACTCAAAGATAGATGCCAGGCTACGAAACGCATCTGTGGTTAGCACGAAAAATAGGTCTTCTGGTGGGGGTTTTCGTGGCTGCAATTGCCTTCATTGGCGGGGCTTTGACTCCGTATCCACTCAGCTTATTTGACCTCTTCAGTAGTCGGTATGCGTTGATTTTTCAATTGCCTCGTCTTGACACCGTCCCCGGCGAATGCGTTGAGGCTAAATCTATATATAGCGTACAGATTGCAAGTGTCGATACTCACTTGTATCTCAGTTAGACAAAAATAATACTAGAATGGGTCACGGTTACCCACCCGATTGGAAACAACGACGACAAGCTGTCTATAAACGAGATAATTTCCAGTGTCAAAACTGCGGCCGAAGAGGAGGCCCAAGGGGAAATTCAGAACTTCATGCTCACCACGTCGTTCCAAAAAGCAAGGGGGGAACCCATAACTTGAGTAATCTAATAACGGTTTGCAAGCCTTGCCACGAGCAAATCCATGGACGGCCGATACCCACAGGAGGCAGCAAAAACAACTCGAGGAGGTCAAACTCTTATTCCTCAGAAAATGAATCTCAGCACGGCAGTAAGGGATATGAACGAGTATCTGATCCGGTTGATCCTACCTCTGACACGGATACAAAACCATACTGGGAGAAGAAGAAAGAAAACCGGGACTTGAGTGATGCAACTGACCCATTCGATACTTCTGATCTTCCGTCATTTAATACAAATAATAGCAAGGTGTCTGATCCAATTAATCCAATATCATCAGTTGATTCCGATCCCTACTGGGTGAGGAAGAAGGAAGAACGTGAGCAGGATCAAAGTAATTCAGAATCGGCTTCGCTAAATTTAGACTGGTCCATTAACCCTGATGAGTATCAAGAAGCAATAGAGGGGATAAGGAATGAGGGAAATCTTAGTACCAGCAAAAGCTCGAATGGTGGCGGTCACTCTGTTTATAAAACGATAGCGCTTTTAATTTGTTTATTTCTCACTGTCTATTTCATATCTGTCCAAACGTACAGGCCGCTATTATTACTGATTCCGGCAATATTGTGGGCAGTCAAGGAAAAATAAGATAATAGAATTGCAATTGAATGTTTCATATTGCGCATCGTGCAAATAAAATATCACCTAACTACTAGATTTATCGGTACTACAAAGAGGTAGAATGCACGAACAATTTTTGAATGAATATCGATGTTGATGAGTTAGTTGATTCTGCCCACGGAACAGTATGGGGGACAGTATTGAGAGCCGATAGAGAGGGATATGTGCCACCTGGTGTTACGGAATGGCCGCCGGGAGATTCTCCCATTGAGTACTTATACTGAGGGCTAAAACTTCATGGAACTCCAGCCACGAGAAGAGGTATGGCGAGGCTGGAGAACGTCTCTGTCGAAGACCTCCGCCAGATCTTGGCGGAGGTCGATGAAGCCGACGCAACAAAG
>NZ_JALJCL010000002.1 GCF_023698535.1 Halorientalis regularis | reverse complement strand
TCGCCACCGCCGTTGCTGGAGCGGCTGATCGAGGACGCTCAGAAGATTCACCAGCAACGACCGATCTTACAGGAGACGCTCGCTACCGCTACACAACCGAGGTGTGAGTCTTAGCTAAAGACGAATGCGTTCAGGGCCTTTCAGCCTGTCACCCTGCCCGATTCTCGACAGGATTCACGGAAAATCGAAGATTTTCCTGAAGTCGAAAACGCTTCGCGTTTTCGGAATTCACCATTGGCTTCGGAAGAAGCCGCGCTGGACGTGGGCGCAAACAATCTCGTCGCCTGTACCACCACGACTGGCCAACAGTACCTCTACGAAGGCCGGGACCTGTTCGCCCGGTTCCGCGAGACGACCGAGGAAATCGCCCGCTTGCAGTCCAAACTCCGCGAGGGACGATACAGCAGTCACCGGATACGGCGGCTGTATCGCAAACGGACGCGACGGCGCGACCACGCACAGGACGCGCTGGTTCGGGATCTGATGGAACGACTCTACGCCGAGGGGGTCGCAACGGTGTACGTGGGCGACCTTACTGACGTACTCTCGACGCACTGGTGCGCCGAGGTGAACGAGAAAACCCACCAGTTTTGGGCGTTTCGGGCGTTCATCGAGCGACTGTCACACACCGCCGAGGAATACGGCATCACGGTCGAAGTGCGCTCAGAAGCCAACACAACCCGGACCTGCCCTGTGTGTGGCGAGCAGGATGATACAGATCGGGACGGCGACGTGTTCCGGTGTCTATGCGGTCACGAAGCCCACGCCGACCTGTGTGCGTCTCGCACGTTCCTCGAACAGCAGGCTGGCAAAGAAGTCGGGTCGATGGCACGGCCCGTGCGCCTCAAGTGGGACGACCACTGTTGGTCGGAGATGCCACACTCTCCCGAGAGGGCAAGTCCCAACGAGGAGCGCACAACCCGGAGTACCGGCAACGGGAAACTTGCCTCCGTGGGTGCGGCGTAGCTAGCATCCCCACCGGAGGAATCCCACGGCTTCAGCCGTGGGAGGATGTCAATGGCCGGAAGTCGAGCACGAACGCGCCCGCACCGCGAGCGTCAGTAGACGCCCTCTGCGACACTCACGAGTCCGTTCCCGACTTCGACCAGCGCGGTCTCGGACGGCGCGCTCCCGACCAGACAGTCGGCGCTGGCGCTGTCGGCACCGTCGATCCGAACGTCGACACGGTAGACCGCACGCGGGAGTCGCGTCCGGATGCTCGTGACCGCCTGTGGGGTGAGGGTGCAGGTCCGCTGGAACGCGATTTCGTCGTCGGCGTTGTGAAACTCGACGGTGACTTCGTGAGTCGTCTCGCTGTCGTAGTTCCGAAGGACGAGGGTCTCGTCGGAAACGAGCAACCGTTCGTCGCCAACCGGTTCGGCTGCTTCGGATCGGCGTTGGAGGGGGGATTCGGGCGGCATACTCAGCAAAAGGGGGTCAGACCACTAAAAATGGACCTCGGTGTTTCTGACTCTGAAAACCATCCTGTCCCGTCAGGTGGGCAGTGAGACGCGGTGATCGAACTGACAGCGGGCTCTCGCTGTCGGAAGGTCGTGTCGACGGCCGGCACCGAGAACCGCGCGCCCGTTCGCTAGCTCGACTCGACGACCAGCGTCACCCGTCGCTCGCCGCGCTCGGTCGCCACCGTCACGTCCAGTGCGACCGCGAGGACGTGTGTCTCGCCGACCCGTTCCTGCGCCACGACGCCATCTTCGGCCACGCAGTCGCCGAAATCGCGGTTCGGACCGTCCGGACAGCGGTCGGTCGCCCAGTCTTCGGCAGCCGACTGGTTGTAGGTCGTTCCGTAGGCCGTCCCGGATTCGATGCGGGCGGTCGCGAGCGTCGACAGATGTGGGTCGAGTCGATTGTGGACCACGCTGATAGTCTCCTCGCGCTCGCTCCACGGTCGACCGGTCGCGTTCGTCCCGGCCTCGTGGACGGCTCGCTCCAGCAGTCGCTCGGCGTTCGCGATGGGGGCGTCGTACTCCGTGCTGGCCGCCACGTCGGCGTGGTAGCCGAGCTGAAGATAGGCGAGGACGACCGGCGCGAGCGCGACCACGAGGACTGCGGCCGCGGCGAGGACGAGTTGGCCGCGCTCGCCGTCCCGTCGTCTCGTCGGCTCGGCCCCAGTCACGCGTACCACACCCAGATCGTCACGCCGCCGTTGACCGTCGTGACGGTCGCCCGCCCCACTGGAGCGCCGGCGGGTTTCTCGAACCCGACCGCACCGTGTGGCGTCTCGACGCGGTACATGAGGTTGTCCGGGAGGATGCGCTCGACCCGGCGGTCCAGCGCCGCTCGCTCCCGCTCGAAACTCGACGGCGACGCGACGACCTCGGCGAGCCGGGTCGTCCCCTGGTGGCGCGGCGCTTCACCTCGCAGGACCGTCGCGGCGTCCTCGGCGTACACGTCGAGTTGCGGTTCCCGCGTGTCGGGTTGTGGGACACCGAGCGCGAACCCCATCGCCACTGTCAGCAGGAAGACGACGCCGACACCTGCCTCGATCAGCGACAGCGAGAGCTGACCGCGATCACCCCGCATCTACGGTCACCTCCAAGATCGCCTTCGTCTCCCGGGCCGGGAAGTACGCCACGCGCACGTCGCCGGTCGAGAGCGTCCGATTGGCCGAGAACGCCAACTGGGTGGTCTCGAACCGTGACAGATCGGCGGCGAGCGTCCCGCGGAGTCCCGACGCGTTGTGGCGGACGACTCGGCCGTTCGCACGGACGGTGTGAATGGCGGTCCGCGGTGGCGGATCGAGCGTCAGGCGAACGCGGTCGGTCCGGCGCGGGATCGTCGTCGTGTTCCCGATGTCGAGGGTGGGCTCGTAGCTCCGAGTCTGGGTCGTCCGGACGAGGACGATCCGCCGAATCGTCGTGCCGCCGTCGGGCGTCCCGGTCTCGACGAGTGTGCGGTCGTCGAGCCGGACGCGGACGGCACGGTCGCCGACAACGGGATACTGTGCCCGGAGCTGAGCCAAGGTGACATTCCCGACCGCCGTCGCGTTCAGCACGTTCGCCCGTGTCGTCAGCGGCCCCGTGGGACCGACCAGCCGCTCCGACAGCGCGATTGCGACCCGCCGTTCGTCGGCGTCGCGTTCGGCACTGGCGAACGCACCGTCGGCCAGCGCCATGCCGAGCCCGGCGGTCGTCGTCAACACCAGCAGGGCGACGGCGAGCGCCGGGAGGTTCGTCTGGGCCCTCATGGCACCCCCGTTTCCAGTCGAACGACCAATCCCGCGTCCACGCGACGAACGCGGACGACTGTCGCCTCGCCGCTGCCCCAGCGTCCCTCGACCCGAACGACCGAGTCGGGAAGCGCGAGTCGCGCTCGTTGGTCGAGCCGGTCCCGCGGGTGGTCGAGGACGAGCGACCGGTTCTCGGCGCGGATCTCGTAGCCAGCGCCCCGGATCGTCGGTGGCAGGTCGACCCGCACCCGTATGTCTGCGGCTGTCGCGTTCGGTGGGACGGCCTGCTGGACTCGCTCGGCGGCCGTCGCCAGCGTCCGCTCGCTCAGCTGCTCGCCCGCGGCCGTCCGGGCGTCGGGGACGACACCGCCGTAGACAGTGACCGAGACGAGGCTAACGAACAGCGTCACCAGCCCGATGGCCAGTATCTTCTCGACGACGGTGCTGAAGGCTCTGTCGTCCCGTCGAAACGTTTCGATCATCCGCCGTTCACCTCCGCGTGCATGTCGTGGACGACGAGATATCCCGTCCGGCTCCCCGGAAAGCGTCCGACGACGCTCTCCGTTCCGTCACCGTCGAAGTCCCGGCGTGAGACCGTCGCGCCGCGCTCGCGGAACCAGCGTTCGAGCGGTCCCGGCGTGGCCGTCTCGATGGCGATTCCGAACGTGCCCGTTCCCAGTGCGGTCCGGTTGTGCCTGACGCGAGTGCGAACGGTAGCCGTGGTCTCCCCGGTGCCGCCGACGCCACCGGCGCTCGCGTTGAGCCGCGCGACGCTCGCGACGAACACGTCGCCACCGGCTGTGGCGGTGATCGGTGGCCCGTCGTGGAGCCACGCGCTCCCGCCGGACCGCCGGACGATGGCGTCGCCCACGTAGGAAACGCGGCGATCACGGGCCTCGAAGACGAGTCCGCCGACTTCGACGGTGGCGCGGACGCCCGAGGCGTCGAGGATTCTGATCTCACGGTCGACGGTCGAGAGGTGGCCGCTGGTGAACCGGACGGTGTCGCTGTGCTGGCCGGTCGTCTCGACGGGCTCGAGTGCGTCGTCGAGTGCGGTCGCCACCCGAGCGGCGTCGGCGCTGGCCGCGTTGTGCTGGACCAGCGCCCCGACGGCGGCCGTGAGCGCGGCCATCGAGATGACCGCGATGCCCAGCAGGAGGGCGACGCCGACGACGTTCGACTGAGCGCGGGTCATACCATCCCCGCCCCCGTGAAGACGACGTAGGCGACGCCGACCAGCGCCGCCGAGTGGAGCAGCGCCTCGTAGCGACCGCGCGAGGCGGTGCCGGCGAACCAGCCACACGCCAGCATCGTCGCCTGCGTGACGACGTAGAACCGCCAGCGGTCCCGCGCCGGGTCGATGGCGTCCGGACTGATCGCCAGCCCTGCACTCGATCCGGCAACCGAGGATAGCTGGGTGAACCCGTCGAGGACGTAGCCGTTGACTGCGACCATGATCGCCACGACCAGGAGGGCCGTCGTCCAGCCGACCGCGACGTACACCAGCAGTGAGGAGCGCAACTGCTTGCGGGCGTGGTAGAGTCGCCCGATCTCGGTCTGGAGCGTCTCGAACACGTCCTCGGAGTCGCTGCCGGCGTCGAGTGCGCCGGTCACGAGTCCGATGGTCTGTTCGGCCATCGGCGTCCCGACTTGCTCGACGAATCGAGCGAGCGCGGCCGCCTGTACGTCCGTCCTGTCCCCGTTCCGGTCGCCGCCGGTCGTCAGGTTCATCGTGAACGCCAGGTCGTCCACGTCGTTCTGGAGCGCGCCGAGGTCGACCTCGCGGGCGACTCGCTCGACCGCGTCGGGGAACGGCCGGCCGAGGCTGACGTGCCCCGACACGGCGTGAACGAAGTCCTTGATCTCCCGATCCTTCGCGTCGTCGATGCGCGCTCGCCGGACGGCGACGAGCCCGACCGGGAGCCCGAACGCAACGTATCCCAACAGAACTGCGTTCAGGGGGCGATAGCTCCAGGTCCACAGCAAGACGGTGATCGCCCCGGCCAGTGGGGTGGTCACGACGGCCGCGCTGGCGGGGTTCGTCGGCACGCTCTCCAGCAGGGCGAGGACGCCGTCGGGCAGGCCGTACCGGCTCGTGGAGTGTTCGGCCGGCCGGAGCGATTCCACGAGTAGCGCCGAGCCGGCACCGACCGCGAGGACGAACGCGCCGCTCCCGTAGACGAGGACCGTCCTGGTCGCCACCGGTCCGACGGGCGTCGCGACCGGTTCGGACAGCCCGGGCGCGAGGACGCTCATCACCGTCAGGATGAGGACGAACAGCGCGGGGAGGACCAGGAGGACGACGAACAGTTCGGAGAGGAGTTCGAGGAAGCCGCTGGTCCGCTCGCGGGCGCGTGCCTCCCGGTTCGAGAGCATCCGCCCCTCCAGCTGGAGGTAGTTCGCCAGCGCGTCCCCGCCCTGATTGGCGTGTTCCCGGAACTTCAGCAGGAAGGGCGCGAGCAGGTCCGTGGAGGGGGTGTCACGAGCGACCATCTCCAGGCCCTCGTCGACGCTGCCGGTCAACTCGGCCTTGTTCAGCGCTGTCCGGAAGGCGACCGCCGTCTCGCCGTAGGCGTCCTGGTCGGCGACGGTTCGCAACATCGTGCGCTGGTCGCTACTCCCCGTCGCGAGGACCCGCAGGTACCGGACCGCCCCCGGAAGAGTGCGCTCGATGCTCGACCGGCGTGCGCTGGCGACCCACCGGAGGTAGAGCCCGCCGGTCCAGACGGTGACTCGCTTGCCGACCAGCCCGGCCGCCAGTCCGATCCCGAGCGCGACGTACAGTCGGGGAATCGCGGGGAGGCCGATCCGGTTGACGACCGGGAGCCCCGACCCCAGGAAGCCGACGATACTGTCGATCAGCGCCGAAGGCAGGGCGGCGGTGACTGTCCCGGTCAGCACCGCGAGCGCGACCAGCACGACCCAGGAGACGCCGTAGACCCGCGCGAGGTACACGTCGAACCCGGTCGGGAGGTTCGCGGCCCGGTAGCGCTTCCGGTCGGGTTCGTGTCGCGCCCGGTCGGCATGGCGCGAAAAGAGTGCATACAGCCCACGGTCGAGGACGGAGAGCGATCGGGTCCCGGATGCGGGACTGGTCACCGTGTCCCGGTCAGTCGTCGCCATCGGCCCCTCCGAGTTCCATCTCGATGTCCGGTTCGTAGCCGTTGCCGTCGCGGTCAGCGACGGATCGGCTCGCTCGTTCCACCGTGGCCGCCTCGTCGGTCCACAGGTCGGCGAGGAACTCGAACAGGTCCTCGAAGTCGGTGACGCCCTCGCGTTCGAGGTACTCCACGTACCGGTGTTTCCGGTGGAACTCGTCCTCGACGGCGTCGACTGGTCTGTCGGTTCGCTCGGCGAGGCGGTCGAACACACGTGTCTCCATCGCCCGCTCGTCGTCGCCCAGCTGGGGGTGGTCGTAGGCCAGTCGGAACTCGCCGTCGTGGCCCCGCTCGACGACGGTGTTGTAGTAGATCGTCGTCCCGTCCTTGCGGATCGTGCCACAGGCGTCGGCCTCGCGGTCCAGCTCACGGAACGCCGACTCGTCCAGCAGTTCGACGACCCGGCCGACGTAGCGGTCGCCGTCGATATGGCGGGGGAAGACGACCAGATCGAGTTCCTTCAGCAGGTACGGCGGGAGTCCCTGCTCGACGATCCGGTTGACTAGCGTCCGCACGTCCTCGGCGTGGGTCGTCCCGATGATGCCGTGGCCGGTATTCAGGCTCTCGGCGAAGGTTTCGAAGGAAGCAGGCGTGTTGATCTCGGCGATCACCTCGATGTCGGGATTGAGGTAGTTAGCTTCGGTCATGAGGTCCGACATCGTGACGCGCTTGTACTCGCTCTCGTGGTCGCGGGTGGTGAGCGAGACGCCGGTCTCGTGGGGCAACTCCACCTCGCGGGACCCTTCGTCGATGCTGATCGGTCGATCGTCGTACCGGACGAAGGGCATGTGGGCGTTCATCAGCGTCGTCTTCCCGACACCGGTCGGGCCCGAGAAGAGGACGACGCCGCGGTGTTCGTACAGCAACCACAGCAGGGCGACCAGTTCCGTCGAGACGCTGTTGCGCTGGAGGAGGTCCACGGGTGTCATCACGTCGGGGGCCTGCTTGCGGATCGAGATGTGGGGGCCGTCCTCGCTGATCGTCGGGAGCGCCACCGCACACCGGATCGTCTCCTCGACGCCCTCGGGCTGGAGGTTCACCTTCGCACTGGGCGTGCTGGCGTTCAATTCCGTCCCGTCGGCCGCGGCCAGTTGCGTGACGACGTTGACGAACGTCTTCTCGTCCTCGAAGGTCAGGTTGGTCGGGATGCGCTCGTTGTGCCCCACGTCCGCACGCGGGACGACCTTGACGCGCTCGCCCACTCTGTTGGCCTCGATGTCCTCGAGCGTCGGATCGCGGATCGGGATGGTGAGTTTGCCGTGGCCGACGTAATCGCGCAGGACGTAGTAGACGAGATCCGACAGCCGGTCGTCGGCGAACCGGCGGTCGACCGGCGGAACGGCCAGGTCGTACTCGGCCAGGGCCGTTCGGACCCGGTAGGAGAGGGCGTCGAACCACGCGCGGGTGTTCCGGGCGGTCAGCTGTCGGGAGAGCAGCTCCCGGGCGCGTTCGGCGACGAACGCGGCGGCGTCCTCGACGAGCCCGTCGGTACTGGTCTCCCAGATGCGCTCCTTGCAGTCCTCGATGAGTTGTTCGTCGCCCGGCAGGAGGTCGGGTTCCTGCACCGCGTACTTGGTGGTGAACGGATCGTTGCCCAGCACGTTCTCTCGGTAGACGACGACGGGGATCTCGAACCCGTGGAAGGTGACGGTGTGGCGTTCGAGCCGGTCGCTGGCGAACCGTTCGAGGTGGTCGGGATCGGCTGGGAGTTCCGTGATGGCGGGCGCGTAGTCCTCGGTGTGGACGACCAGCCGATCCTCCGCTGCGTCGGCCACGTCGATGCGCTCGTCCAGCGCGTAGGGTGTCAGTTCTTCCAGACAGCGCAACTCGGCGAGCGTGTGGTAGTCCAGGCGACGGCGACCGGCGGGCGTGCAGTCGGTCAGCCGGCCGATCACGCGGCGGGACTTCGGCGCGAAGCCCCGTTGCATCGACTCGATGGCCCCCTCGCGGGTGAGCGGCCGGGCGAAGCCGGCGTCCGCGAAGTGGTCGCGCACGCGGCCGAAGTCGCTCCGTTCGGCGGGTGTCATACTCGGCTCCCGGACCTCGTAGCCGAACCCGTCCGGGCGCTCGCGGATCGTCGCGACCACCCCGGGATGCACCTCCCGCTGGTCGCACACGTCGGGCGCGTACCAGGCGTCTGGATCGTCCGGCGGGACCGGCGCTGGCACCTGCTCCCCAACCCGTTGGCTCATATGCCGGCTTGGTCGCGTTTTCTGACTTAAAATTACGGACGGCCGGTGTCCGGATTGGCCCTCTCTCGTACCGACTGGCTCTGCGAGTGACCCGGGGACCCCTCCAGAACTGGGGTCCGTCGAAGCGTCCTGTGTACCCACTCTCTGATGACTCCTCGTGGATCGAAAGAGAACGATCCGAACCGATCCCCGCGGCGTATCGCTCCCCGACCGTACGCTGGAGTGCCTCCACGGTCATCTCGGCTACCCTTTCGTCGCGATCGTCGAGCACAGTGACGATCCGATCGGGCAGAGGGACAAGGAGATCCGGGTAGTCGTCTGCGCTGTCGTACACGCGTATTTCCCGGTCGGACACCGGCCGCCTTCTCCGTGACGGTCCGGTCGAGGACGATTCGGTCTACGCGCACCCGGCCTGTGTCGGTCGGTGACGCCGGTGTCGGCGGGTCACCGACCGCGGCGGCGAATCCGAGCCGCGAGGACGGCGACGAACAGCGCGACCAGCGCCGCGAGTCGGCCGAACCCAGGCCCGTCGGCCGTGGTCGTGGTCGGCGCCGCGGTCGGCGTCCCGCCGTCCTCCGCGGCCGGCTCCGCCGCCGTAATCGGCGTCGCACCACTGGTCTCCGTCGTCGGCTCCGTCGTGGATTCGGTCGCCGTCGTCGTGGTGGTCTCCGTCCGGGTTCCCTCGGTCGTCCGCTCCGGCGTGGCCGTCACGGTCCGTTCTCCGTCGTCCGCCACTCCAGCGTCACCGCCGCCGGTCACACCACCGGCGTTGCCGCCGCCACCGGACCCCGTGCCGCCGTCGGACCCACCGTCCGAGCCAGTCCCGGAGTCGCTGGACCCATCGTCCGAGCCGCTCCCGGAGTCGTCGGACCCACTGCCGGCGTCCACGTCCGCGGCGACGGTCAGCGACGCCGACACCGCCGCCGGTGACTCGTACCGCGTTCCGCCGTCGTCGCTGATGCTCTCGGTGTCGACGACGACGGTCCCGTTGCCGGTCGCCTCGCCGCGGAGGGTCGCTTCGAGGATGGCCGGCCCGTCGCCGTGGCCGGCCGCGACCAGCGCCGGTCCGCCGTCGCGGTCGGCCAGTTGTTCGCTGTACTCGCTGTCGACGGCCGCCAGCTCGGTGACGGTCAGCGGTCCGTCCGCCCGAACCGTCACGTTGAACGCGCCGACCGGGTCGTTCGGGACGGTGACGGCTACCGTCGCCGTCCCGTCCGCTGGGACCGTGACGCCGTCTTCGATCTCGATCTCCGGTTCCGTCGCCGCGGTCTGTGCCCCCACGCCGGCGGTCCCACCGGTGGCCGCACCGGCGAACGCCACACCGGCGACCGCGCCGGGCGCGCCCGTGGGACCCGGTTCAGACGGGCCGACGACGGACGGCTGCGGGCCGCCTCCGTCGGCACCGTCGCCGTCGTCGGTCTCGGCGAGTATCGTCTGGACGTCGTGGACGTCGACCCGACCGTCACCGTTGGCGTCGAACCGCGGGCGCTGCGTCCGTAACGATTCGTCGGTCCTGCGCTCGAAGAACGCCCGGAGGTCGTCGTCCGTGACGACGCCGTCCCCGTCGAAGTCCTCGTACACGCCGTCACAGTCGGCGTCGGTCGGCAATCGGCCGTCGACCAGCGGGGGTGCCTCGCCGTCCCGCGGCCGGACCCGCACCCGGGCGACGGTCCCGCGCTCGGTGGGTGCCACGGACCGCGCGGTTCCGTTGCGGCTGTCGTTCAGTGCGACCGAGACCGACTGCCCGGTCGACAGGTTCGGCGCGGTCACGAACGCGCGTCGGAACCCGGTCGGTCGCTCCGCGGTCGCCGGCGGCACGCAGACCTGGCGCGTCCGGACGTCGTCACCGTAGGCGACTTCCAACTCTGTCCGCGTGCCGTTCAGGCCGCCGTTCGTGATCGGTACGCTGACGAACGTCGTGTTCCCCAGCGACACCGCCTCGACACCGGGTTCCGGGATCGTCGGACCGGCCCGAGCCAGGGGCAGCCTCTCGCGGGCCGCGAGTCGCTGCTCTGCAGGCTCTGTCGCCCGCACGAGCACCTGGCCCGGCTCGCTACGGTTGAGTACGTCACGCGAGACCTCGAAGCCCACGCTCCCCGTCTCACCCGGCGCCAGCGACCCAGCGACGCTCCGTTCGAGTCCCAGGTCGCCGTTCACCAGTTCGACCGACGCGTTCGTCACGAGCGTCTCGCCCGCGTTCGTGACCGTGGCGTTCATCACCAGCCCGTCGGTCGTCGGCGTCTGTCGCGCGTTCTCGACCGACAGCCGGGGCCGCTGTGCGACCGCCGTCGCCTCGTTGTTCGCTTCCGAGAGTTCCGCCAACTCGCCCTCGGCGTCGGCTCTGAGCGTGACGACGCCGGTTTCGGGCACGGTCGTCGTGACGGACACCGTGGACCGGCTCCCGGCGTCGATCGGATCGACGGTGACCGCGTCGATCACGGTTCCGTTCCCGTCCGCCGCCGCCAGCTCACTCCGCCCACCGGTGCCGGCGTCACCCGTGTTTGCGACGGTCACGTCCAGGCTCACGCGGTCGCCGACGGTCGCGTTGCGGACGGTCGCACGGTCGTCCTCGGGCAGTGAGACGGTCAGGTCCGGACGGTAGTCGTGGTCGACGTAGAACAGGTCGTCGACCGCACCCGGTTGTCCGAACGCGACCGCCGCCGCCACCGAGACGAACGACCGGTCGTCGGTCGTCACGGCGTGGTCGTAGATCGTCCTGTCGGTGTCGACGGCCTGTTCGACTGTCCGGGGTGGCGACCAGCTCCCGTTGCGGAACAGCTGGTAGTAGGTGGTCCGGGCGTTCGGCAGGAACGCCTCGTCCGCGGCCGGGCTCGACCCCTGGTACTGGAGCAACCGCCGGTCGCCCACCGTCGCGAGCCGCAGCTCCCGGACGGTTGTCCCGTTGCCGACCGGGACGGTTCGAACGCCGTCCCCGTCCGCCAGCGTGACCGCCCCCGATCCGGAGGTACCGTCCGCAGTCCAGGCGACGGCGTCGGCGGCGACGTCGAACGTCGTCAGATTGTCGACGGCCTCCTCACGCAGCGTCGTCACGCCGGTGTCGTCCACTTCCGAGACGACGAGGGTGCTCGCGCCGTCGCTCGGGCTTTCGTGGCCGATTCTGACCGCACCGGTGTCGGTCGGCGCTGCTCGCGGCCCGTGGCCGTTACCCAGGGTCCCGTTCTCGACCGGCGTGCCGGCAGCGTCGAGACGGGCGTACTCGACGGTCTCGTCGTCGAGCGTCGTGTAGTCGAAGTCGCCGTCACGTTCGTACGCGACCACGAACCCGGTCCCGGACGCGATGGCCGCTGCGACGGGCGACCCCTGATACCGGCTGTCGTTGGTCAGCACGCGCGGCTCCGACCAGCCGGTGTCGTCGTTGACCGCGTACGCGATCTCGGAGGCGTTGCGCGTGTCCTGGAAGGTCAGCTCGCCCGCCGGGATCGAGTCGAGTTGGTCGCTCTCCATCCGCGCCCAGGCCACGACTGTCGTGCCGCCGGCGCGTGCCACCGTCGGGTCGACGTTGTACGCGGCGTCGTCGGTCAGCCGGACCCGGTCGCCGAAGCTCCCGTCGGCGTACTCCCGGACGTAGATCTCTCGCCGTTCGGGCTGGGGCCGGTCGCGGGCCTGTCCGCTCCAGGCGACCGTGTAATCGCCGTCACTGCCGGCGATGGCCGGGTCGGTGTCGTTGAGTCCGTTGTCGGTCAGTCGACCGTCGGCTGGGTCGTACGACGCCCGCCGACCGGTCTGTCCCAGCGTCGGTGCTCGGTCCAGCGACAGCGGCACCGCCGGCGTGCCGGCGGCCATGGGGAGCACCGTGGACGGGCCGGCACGGGCGGCGAACGGCGGCCCAGGTCGGTCGACGTCCTGTGACCCGGCGGCGAACAGGGTCTTCCCCGCGGTGAACTCCCCACTGAAGCCCGGCGCACTGACACGCGCGCCGACGGCACCGTCGAGGCTGCCACCGAAGTCGATACTGGTGATCGAGACGTCGTCGAACCGGTTGGGGTCGTTGTCGATCGTCGCCTCGCCGTTGCCCTCGATCTCGCCGTCGACCGAGACGAACACCTCCTGGCCGGCGACGGACTGTGCCGCCTCGACGCCGCCGGTGACGTTCGCGTAGCCGAGCCCCTCGTCGACGGTCAGTCGGCCGCCCCTGATGCCCGACAGCGTCAGCTCGAACCCGTACCCGGGTCCGATGTAGGCGGACGCGCTGACGTTTTGCCCCCCGACGGCCGGGAACCGGCCCGGCAACCCGATCTGGAGGTCCCGCGTCAACAGCGTCCGGGCGATGACGTAGAAGCGGGCGTTGCCGTTCAGCCGCCACTCCGGCACGCCGTACTCGGCGGCCGCGCCGATGCGGAACGACTGGTTGACGTTGGTGACCGCGCTGAGCGGAACACCGACCGACAGCGACCCGTCGCCGTAGCGGGCGGCGAAGGCCTCGCGCTGGTAGGTGTCGACGCCGTACCGGATCGCGCCGCTGAGACCGATCTGCTTCCCGCCGACGACCGGGTAGCTCTTCGGCGGTTCGACCACCGCGTTCAGTCCGCCGTCCGGAATCACGATGGCTTCACCGACGGTCCCGCCGTCGGAACCGACGGTCGAGCCACCGTTGCGGTAGATTCGCTCGGCCCACAGTGGCGGGTCCGTCGTGTAGAGGTCGACCGTCTCGACGGTCCGGCCCTCGTCGTCGACGGCGACGACGCGCAATTCCGCGTCCGGGCCGAACCCGTCGTCGTTCGGAACGTCGGAGACGTCGAACTCGGCGCTCCAGCCGTCACTCGGGTTCGTATCGGTGACGTTCCCGCCGTCGACCCACTGGGGTGCGAACGTCACCCTAGTCACCTGGTCCGGCGCGAGGAACTGCGCGCCGAACCCCTCGCGGATGGTCGTCTCGCCGTCCGGTTCCAGGTCGTCGCCGGGGTCGCTGATGTAGACGCCGTCACTGCCGTCGACGCCGGTGAGGATGGGCGGCAGTTGCTCGGGCGACCCCACGCGGTACGGTTTCGTCCTGAACGTCGTCTGCGGCTGGTTGGGGTACTGGACGGTGACGCTGGCACCTGCACGGCCCGCTTCGGCGAACGCCTGCGTCACGCGCGTGCCGGTAAACGTGACCTTCTCGATGTCGTCCGGCACCCCGATTCCGCCCGGTCTCCCCCTGGCACGGTCCAACGAGGGGTACAGGAACTCCCACTCGACGTCCGGCGTCTCGCTGCCACGGCCGAAGAAGTACGACCGAACCGCCTGTCCGACCCGGAACCGGACCGGCTGGGTCACCGGGAACGCCGGGTCACGATCCGCGCGGACCCGTGGCGTCGGTCGCGCGGAACTGGGTAACAGGAACAAGTCCACGTCCCGACGCAGGGTATCGGCCTCGAGCGTCGGCGTAATCCGCTCGCTCACGAGAACCCGGAGCGTCGCCGCGTCGCTGGTCGTCGGGAGCGAGACCGTCCGGCCGGGGTCGACGGTCTCGTTCCCGTCGAGGGACGTGACGGCCGACAGCCGCGTCAGTCCGTCCACGTCGGTGAGATTCGTCCCGTCGACGATCACCTCCCCGGCGATCAGCGGCCGACTGGCGTTGTTGGTGAGTTCGAGTGTTCCCTGTTGGCGATCGTAACTCACCTCGAAGTCGGTGTTGCTGGACGGTCCAAGCTCGATCTCCGGCAGCCGGAACTCGAAGGTCTTGGTCTCAAGCGGCTCGAAGGTGACGTTCTCCCGGAGTCGGACCGTCGAGACGACCTCGTTTCGCCCGACCGGCGCCTCCTCGGTCGGGATACTGAACACCACGTCCTCCGTCTGGTTGACGACGCCGCGGTTCGTCACGTTGACGACCACCGTTCGGCCCTCCTCGTTGCGGAGGAACTGACGGAACTGGCGGTCCGTGACCTCCAGACCGCGGAGCGCGGTGTCGTTTCGCTCGACGTCGTCGAGCGCGCGGAGGCGGGGGAACTCATCTGGACCTGGCACGTACCAGGTGTCGTCGAAGTCGAATCCAGTCATGTTCCCGCGGGCGGCGTCGCCGGTCATCGCCGCAGTCGTGAGGGCCGTGCCGTTGGCCGAGCCGTCCTGTCCGGTCGCTTCGGTGTCCCAGTAGGAGTTCCGCACCGTACGCTCGCCGGTGAACCGGTCCCGCTCGCCGGTGAGCCCGCCGACGTTGCTGTCGCCGGTCACTTCGCCGGTCGCATACGTCCGGTCGAGGACGCCGCCGAACGCGCCGACGAGACCACCGACGCTGCTGGTCCCCGAGACGTTCCCCGTCGCGTACGAGTCGACGACTTCGCTCTGGACGCTCTGGAACCCGACGAGGCCGCCGACTTCGGGCCCGGACGCGGCGACGTCTACGGCCGCCGAGGAGTTCCGGACGGTCACTTCCTCGTTGAATCCGATCAGGCCGCCGGCGACACCTCCGCCGGCCGAGATACGCCCCCTCGCCTGTGAGCGGCGCACGTCCGTGCTCAGGGCGATTCCGATCAACCCGCCCACCGTATTGTCCGTGTCGATCTCGACCGCAGTCGTCGAGTCGGTGATCGTCGTCCCGGAGAAGGCCGTTCCGGCGATGCCACCGGCGTTGCCGACGACGGAGCGAATCTCACCCGCGACCGACACGTTTCGGATCGTCGCGTTCTGCAGGGAACCGGTGTACCCCGCGAGGCCGCCGACGTTCGCCGCACCGCCGACGTCGACGTTCTCGAGTGCGAGGTCGGTCACCCTCCCCGAGAGGTTGTAGAACAGCCCCCTGTTGTTCTCCGCTTGTCCGACCCCGGTCTGGTTGACGACGAGTCCCGAGATCACACGGCCGTTCCCGTCGAACGACCCGGTGAATCCCGCCGTGCCGTTTCCGATCGGCTCGAAGCCCAGCCCGTCGTTGGCGTCGGGACCGGCCACCTCGTCGTATCCGGCCGTACTCGGGGTGAGGTCGTTCGCCAGAACGTAGTCGCCGCTCAGGTTCTGCCGGATCGCGTCGAGGTCGTTCCAGTCTTCGATCCGGCTACTCGGGCCGCCGTCGGCCAGCGCCCGGAGTTCGGGGTACTCGCCGGGCCCGCCCGCGGCCCACGTGTTCTCGAAGTCCAGGCCGCTCATGTTCTCGCGGGCGGCCTGGCCGGTCATTTCGGTGGTGGAAAGGGGCGTTGCGTCGTCACCGGACGTACCCTGCCCGGTCGTCTCCGTGTCCCAGTACGAGTCCTCGACCGGGTCGGTCGGTCCGAACGAGTTGTTGTACCCGACCAGTCCACCGACGTTCGTCGTGCCGGAGACGGGCCCGACGGCGAACGTGTCGGTAACCCGTCTCCTGTTTTCTCCGACGAGTCCGCCGACACGGTCAGCGCCGTCAACGGCGCCGGCTGCCACCGCTGCCTGCACTATCCCCCCGTTGTCCCCGACGAGTCCGCCGACCCACGTGTCGCCGCTGACGGTACCGTTCGCCGAAACGTTCGTTACTGAACCCTCGAACGATGAGAAGCCGACGAGTCCGCCGACCCACGTGTCGCCGCTGACGGTGCCACCCGCCGAGGCTCCTCTCACCGTCCCTTCGTTGAAGCCGACGAGTCCGCCCGCGTTCGTGAGGTCCTGGTCACCGACGGTGACGGTCGCCGACGCCTCCCGTACCGTCCCTGTGGGCTCGTTGAGTCCAACGAGGCCGCCTGCAACGTCCCTGCCGCCGACAGTGCCACGCGCAGAGACGTTTCTCACCGTGCCTCCGTTCGTCCCGACGAGCGTGCCCACGGCGTCACGGGCGGTGACCTCGGCGTCGACGAGCGAGACGTTCCTCACCGTGCCGTTGTTCCATCCGAACAAACCGGCGTGGGAGTCGTTCGGTCTGTCGATGCTGAGCCCCGAGACGGTGTGTCCGTCTCCATCGAAGGTCCCGTTGAACTGTTCACTCTCGACACCGATCGGCTCGAAGCCCGACCCGTTGTTGGCCTCGGGACCGGCGACGTCCTCGTAACCGGGCGTACTCGGGGTGAGGTCGTTCGCCAGGACGTAGTCGTCGCTCAGGTTCTGTCGGATCGCGTCGAGGTCGTTCCAGTCCTCGATCCGGCTACTCGGGCCGGAACCGACATCAGCGCCGACCTGAACTCGGAGGTCCGGGAACTCGTCTTGCCCACCGGTTTCCCAGGTGTTCTGGAAATCGAGACGGTCCATGGCGTCGACGGCGGAGTCACCCTGCAGCTCCGATCCCGCCAGACCGGTCGCGTTCCGGTCGTCGATCGCGGTCGCGGAGGTGTCGTAGTACACCCCGGAGACGGTGCCGTCGGTGAAGCCGACGGCCGCCGCAACGTCGCGCTCGAGGCCCGATTCGACGGCAGCGGAGACCCACGAGCGGTTTACGGTCGCGATGTTGCGACCGACGATTCCACCCGTTCCCCCGGTATCGGACGGGCCCGTGTGGTTCACGGTCCCCGTATTATACGCCGTCGTCACGGCCTCGCCTTCGATGAGGGCGTTGCCGTTGACCCCGACGATTCCGCCGACGGTGAAATCGCCGGTCACCGTCCCGGCGTTGGAACTCAGACGGACGAGACCGTTGTTGCTCCCGACGACACCGCCTGCTTGTCTGGCTCGGACCGACGCCGTATTGTTCGACTGTCGGACCACTCCCTCGTCATTGTTGACGCCGACGACGCCACCGCCGTATCTCCCTTCGATGGTCCCGGACACTGTCGTCCGGTTGACCAGACCGCTGTTCGACCCCGCGACGCCGCCGACATAAAAACTGGCATTCAGGACACCCGACACTTGGACGTTCGCCACGGTTCCGCTGTTCCTCCCGACGACAGCCCCGACTCCGTTGTCACCGTTCAGATCCACATCGGACAGCGCGAGGTCGGTGACGGACCCGCGACTGTTTCCGATCAACCCCACTGGAGTCGTGTCGGGTCTGTCGGCGAATAGACCGACGATTTCGTGTCCGTTGCCGTCCAGTGTCCCGCTGAACCTCGCGCTGTCGTTACCGATCGGCTCGAAGCCCGATCCGCTGTTGGCGTTCGGACCGGCGACGTCTTCGTAGCCCGGCGTCGTCTCGTCGAGGTCGTTCACCAAGACATAGTCGCCGTCCAGGTCGTTCCGGATCGCGTCGAGGTCGTTCCAGTCCTCGATCTCGACGGGGTTCGCCTGCTGGGCGACCACACTCGAACGCCCTTCGGCCACCGGCCCGCCGCCTGCGGCCCGACTCGCCGTGGTATCACTACCACCGACAGTTCGGGTACCGTCGTCGGCCTGTGCAGCAACGGCTCCGAGCGGGCCGACCGCTCCCGCAATCGGCCAGACCACGAGCGCCGCGGTCACCACGAGCACCAGCACGGCTCGGCCGCTCCTGCGCCGTGGTGACCTGCTTCGGTCAGATCCCCTCATCTTGACCCCTGCAATCCCGCGTTCCGGACTCTCCGACCCCACGCCGGCGGTTTCCCTCACTGTACACCCTGACCGTGTCGGCCAGAACGGGACACCCAGTCCCCGTCCCACCCATTTGCTCGCTTCCGTCACCCCACATGCCTGCGATTAGTTTGCTGAGCGGGAGTTTGGGTCGTCCGTATTGAACCCTCGGCGAGTGTGTGCGGCAAGTACACAGCCGACGGACCTCGGAGCGGTGGCACTGCTCGGACCGACGGATCGCCCTCACTCGGGTGGGGCCCGAGCGGTCGGCCCCGGGCTCGCACCTGCCGTGCGGTCGTCGTCGGGAATCTCCACTCCCGACGTCTGCGAACGAATCCGAAACCGTGCCTTCGAGCCACCGACCACCACACGGGGACTCCTGCAGGACACGGGAGCGGGTGCGACACCCGATCCGCCCGAACCCCGTGTGGTTCAGTTCGAGCAGTTGCGAGCAGTGTGGCGCCCTCGGCACCCGGTAGTCGGTCCGACGTGCGGGACAAACGGAGAGTCGAGTGGACTCGTACCGGGGAGCGAACCCGAGTGACGATAGGGAGGGCCCTACTGCAGGCCGAGGTCCGCGGCGACCCGCTCGAGCGCCTCCAGCCCCGTGACCTCGCCGGGCTGGTCGGCGACGCGCCAGACGTCGAGGTCCGGGAGCTGTGCGCGGAGGTCCTCGATGGCGTCCTCCTGGACGGCCTTGTTGGCCTGACAGCGTTCGCAATCGCCGGGGTCCTCGATGACCTTGTTGACGACGAGTTCGCCGACGGGCACATCGAACCCGCGGAGCTTGGCGACGAGGCGGACGGACTCCTCGACGGCCATCGTCTCTGGGAGGGTGACCACGCGGAACGTCGTCAGGTCGGGGTCACGCAGGACGGACTCGACGCGGTTCATGCGGTCGCGCATCTCGGTGATGGCGCTGGGGTCGTCGGTGTGGCGGCTCGCCAGCACGCCCAGCATCAGTGTCTTCTGGACGTTGACCTTCCGCTGGACCTGGTCGTGGACCTCCGCGGCCGTCGATAGCGTGTCGGCCATGATGCCGGGCAAATCGAGCAACCGGAGTGTGTGGCCGGTCGGTGCGGTATCGAAGACGACGTAGTCGTAGTCGTCGGTGTCGACGTATCTCGCCAGTCCGTCGAGTGCGGCGAGTTCGTCGCTACCGGGGACGATACCGGAACTGAACAGGTCGGCCGCGTTGCCGATACCCTCCTCCTTGCTCTCGAAGTCGACGCCGGCCTCCTCGAGGACGTCCTCCATCGTCTCGAACAGCTCCTGATAGCGCTCCAGTCCCTCGTCGGGGTCGACCTCGACGCCGAACAACCCCTCGCGGATCTCGGTCGGGTCGTCCCCGACCTCGGTCCCGACGGAGTCCGACAGCGAGTGTGCCGGGTCCGTCGAGACGACGAGGGTCTCGTGGCCAGCGCGTGCGAGCGCCAGCCCGGACGCCGCCGCGACGGTCGTCTTCCCCACACCACCCTTCCCGCCGTAGAGGACGAACTCTGTCACACCCGACACTCGGGGCTCGGCGAACTTAATTCCGCCAGAGGCGGTAACGGACGGAACCTGTCGCTCTCCGTCGGTGGTGACCGGACATCGAAGAGGTTGCTCCTGTGACTCGAGCGAACGTCGCTCAGTCTCTCACTGGAAGCCGATATTCGCAGGATCGTTCTGTCGGTCGAGTGTAACTTCGAGAACGCCGTTGTTGAAACTCGTCTCTGCCGATTGATCGTCGACGTACGACGGCAGGTCGACGCGTTTGACGACTGGACGCGGGTCACGCGCGACACGGATCGCCAGGATCCGGCCGTCGCACTGGGTATCGATTTCGTCCTGGCTGGCGTCCGGAATGTCCGCGACGACACGGATTTCGTCGTCGTACTCGTGGACATCGACAGGTTCCGTCTCGTCGCCAGCCATTCCGGACAGCATCTCGTTGATCTTGCCGAAGGAGTCGCCGAACGGATCATCGTCGTCGTCCGGATTCCGTCTCATCGCTATATTTAGGGCAGTAACGCTGATAAGACTTCGGTGCGAGGGGGACGGAGACAGGTTGAATCCGCTCCGGACCAACGACCAACCGATGGGACAGCGGACACTGGACGGCGACGACCTCTCCGACCTCCGTGCCGAGTACGACCGACTGGTCCACGAGCGACTGCCAGCGGCGGCACGGGACGGGGAAGAGTGGCCGATCCACGCCGATCACTGCTTCGCACGGATCGTCCTCGACGACCTCTTCGAGGACGAGTGGTACGACCATGTCGACGGCCGACCGGCGTACGAGCACCTCTCCGCGGCGGAACTCCGGGGAGCTATCGATACCGCCCACCGGCTCCTCGACGAGGGTCCGTCGCTCGCGACGGAACTGAACCGAAACTCGCTCCGATGGCGCGACGAACTGTGATCCGGACGACCCGTCGAGTTCGGACCCGGGTGAGTGCCGACGCCCGCACCGGCCCATCGGCTGCCACCGCGTACGTGCCCGCCACACACTGTGGCCGGCGAGCCACTGATCGAGGGGTCGCGGGCGCTGTCGGCGTTCGTCGTCAGTACCCACGTCGAGTTCCGGGCCTTGGTCGCCGGCGCTCGGGCAGTCGCTACACTGTCGACCCACCGGCCGGTCAGCGCCGTCCACATCCGCGGTGACGCTGCGGCGGTCATCGACACCGTCGACCCGACCCGGCCGACCGCTCCGGGGGACGCGATCCGCCGCCGGCGTGTCGCTAGCGTCCGCGACGCGCTCGCCGACACGGGGCGGGGACGCTTCCGTCGTCACTCCGACCTCGGTCGTCAGTTACTCGGCTGCGGGCGACGCCGTTTTTCTGCGCTCACGCGCGTTCGCGGTGAACAGCGCATACGTCGTGTCGGTCGGACGCTGTACGCCGTCTGCCGAGACTGACCGCGTCAAGAGCGGTCACTGGAACGAACTGATCACATCGTTGAGATTCGGCACGAGCGAGTGCGTGATGTCGGTCGTCGTGACGATACCGATGGGCTGGCCGTCCTCGACCACGGGGAGTTTCTTAATGCCGTTGGCCCGCATCCGCTCGCAGGCGATTTCTATCGATTCCTCCGGTCCGACCGTCAGAACCGTCTCCGTCATCAACTGGCCGACAGTCTCTCCATCGACGGTTCGTTCCGCCGCGATTGCCTTCACCAGGTCGGATTTGGTGACGATTCCCTCGATACCGTCGCTTTCGACGACGAGCGATCCGATCTCGTTTCGTAACAGCGTTCTCGCGGCCTCCGACGCCGACAGCTTATAATCGACCGTCCGGACGGGGGCGCTCATTACCTCTGACACTGGTTGATCGAGTATGCTTCGGTCCATGGGCAGGGCACAGGCGGAACCGAACGCCTGTATATCACGAATGTTAGTGAGGAAAACGTGAATAAATAACTAACGCTGGCCCACAGCGGACGAGCCAGCGGTAGCCCACCGACAGCCACACGCAGACCGAAGTGTCCTGCCTCCGCGGAAGAAAACGCACGACCCAGACCGTTGGTGGCCGACCGAAAACCGACAGATGACTCTGCTCGGGGATGGACCCGGAGCAACGACCGGACGGCCCCGAACCTATCGCGACCGAGTTCGATGGCACGCTCGACCGGAACGCAGTTCCGGTCCAGACGTCGACGCTCGTGTTCCTGGGTGTGGAGACGTAGGTGAATCTGGTCGACACAGAACATCCGCAGTACGCGACCGTCCGCACTCTCGAGACGACGATGTGGTCGCTCCACGGTCGAGGCGATGGCGAGCGGAATCGACCGGGCCGACGTCACTCCAGCTGGTGGTAGTCGAGTTCGTGGCCCTCTTCGAGAGCGGTCTGGACGGCGTCGCTCGGCTCGTCGACGGGCTCGGTATGCGTGGTCAGCCCGCCGAGGTCCGCGCGCTCGAAGCAGATGTTGCGCTGCCAACTCTCGTCGGTCTCGGGGTAGTCGGTGCGGTAGTGGGCACCCCTGGACTCGGTGCGTTCGAGTGCGCCCCGCAGGACGGCCTCGGCGGCGGTCAGCATGAATCCCACGTCGAGCGCGAGCTCGAAGGACCGGCTCGTGACCGACCCGACGGCCATGTCCGCGGCCATCTCGCGCACGTCGTCGAGTGCGTCGAGCCCGGCCCGGAGCGATTCCTCGTCCCGGAGCAGACCGGCGTGTTCCCAGGTGAACTCCTGCACCGCCTCGAAGACGGTCTCGACGGCGTACCCGCCGTCGCTGTTGGCCGTCGCCGCGAGGTCCTGGAAGTGGGGCTCGATGAGGCTCTCGACGAGGCTGTCGGGCACCTCGCCAGGGCCGTCGACCCGTGGCGCGATCCGTTCGCCGGCCACGACGCCGTAGGCGACCGTCTCGGCCAGCGAGTTGCCACCGAGGCGGTTAGCCCCGTGGACGCCCGCCATGGTTTCGCCGATGGCGAACAGGCCGTCGACGTCGGTCTCGCCGTACTCGTCCACGGAGACGCCACCCATCCCGTAGTGTGAGGTCGGCGCGACCTCGACCGGTTCCTCGGCCATATCGACGCCGAGGTCCTGGAACCGCTCGTACATCCGGGGGAGTCGCTCCTCGATGAAGTCGGCGTCGCGGTGGCTGATGTCGAGGTAGACGCCGCCGTTCTCGGTGCCACGGCCCTCGGAGACTTCCTGTGCGATTGCCCGCGCGACCACGTCACGCGCGTCCAGTTCCATCTGGTCGGGCGAGTACCGCTCCATGAACCGCTCGCCCTCGCTGTTGTAGAGCCGTCCACCTTCGCCCCGGACGGCCTCGGTGACGAGGCGGCCGCTCCAGGGTTCCCACTCGGGGTCGTCCTCGTCGACGGCCATGCCGGTCGGGTGGAACTGGACGAACTCCATGTCCATCAGTGACGCCCCGGCGTCGACGGCCAGGGCCGGCCCGTCGCCGTTGTTCTCGTCGTCGCGAGAGGTGTGACGGCCGTAGATCGCCGCGTAGCCGCCGGCCGCGAGGACGACGGTCCCGGTATTGAACAGGACGAACTCGCCCGTGTCCATGTCGTACCCGATGGCCCCGTGGAGCTGCTCGCCGTCCGAGACCAGCTTCGTGATCATCACGTTCTCGCGGTAGGGAATCGACCGGTCCTGGGCCTGCTCGACGAGCGTTTCGAGCAGTGACTCGCCGGTGTGGTCACCGGCGAAGGCGGTTCGGCGGAACGACTGGGCGCCGAAAAAGCGCTGGTCGATCTCGCCGTCGTCGGTCCGGGAGTAGTCCATCCCCCACTCGTCGAGTTCCCGGAGGCGCTCGGGCATCTGCTTGGCCACCGTCTCGACCTTCTCGGGGTCGTTGACGAAGTGCCCCTCGTTGAGGGTGTCCGCGGCGTGGATCGTCCAGTCGTCTTCCGGATCGTGGGTTCCGAGCGCGCCGTTGATCCCGCCACGCGCCCAGGTCGTGTGGGCGTCGCCGTGATTGCGCTTGCCGAGCACGAGGACGTCCTCGACGCCACGGTCGTCGAGCTCGATCGCCGCCCGGGCCCCGGCCGCGCCAGCACCGACGACGAGGACCGACACGTCGACTTCCTCGTACGCCGGCACCGGCTCATCGTCGGTTCTCGTATCGGGTCTGCTCACAACATACGTAGGGGCCGAAGCCATTTGAACCCTTCGTGCGCGTGTGCCCGCGCGCACGCAAGCCGATCACGACGCGCCGTCGGCTTCGCCGGTGATCCCGGCCACGACGACGTACAACCCGAACGTCGAGACGAAGGTCCCGGCCAGCTGGACCCCCGCGGTCGGCAGGAATCCGGTGTCCGCGTACAGCAGGGGTGCGAGCATGAACCAGCCGCCGAAGATCGTCGTGAGGACGGCGGCTGGCAGACTGGGCCGTCCGGTCGCCCGGAGCAACTGAACACTCCGGACGGTGAACACTAGTCCGAGAAGTCCACTCGACGTGACGCTTCCAGTGAACGCCCGCGAGGCACCCGTCGCGAGCGGGACGACGGCCGCGGCCGCACACGCGAGGACACACACGACCGCCGAGGCCAGGAGGAACCGTGATGGCGCTGTCTCTGACACGGGAGAACAATGGGTCCCGTCGGATTAAATCTCCCGTCGGCACACGCCGGCCGAACCGCCGCTACTGACGGGGCCGGCCGCGACGGTTTTTGTCGCCCCGACCCGTACTCGTCGCCGTGAATCACGTGCCCGACGCGGCGCTCGACGCTATCGACGCGTTCGGGGAAGGCCTCCTCGTGGGCGATCCGCCGCCGATCACCGAGCGGTTGCGGAGCGACCTCCGGTTGGTCGTCCGCACGACCGGTGACGGGACTGCCCGCTGTCGGTTCGAGACGGAACACACCCAGACACCCCCGACGCTACGTGACCGTGGCTCGTTCGTGGTGACGATCGTCGACGGCACCGACAGCCGATTTCGAGCCTGGGGGATCGACCCGCCCGAAGCGTACCGGTACACCGAGACCGTCGACGGGAGCCACCACTACGAGGGACGGCTCCGCCTGCCCTGACTGCCGGCGGTGGTCCCCACCGAAGACCTTTGTTCGTCTCGCCCTTGTCGTGGGTATGTCCGACAGGGTGCATACCCCGCCGGGACCGCCGGTGGTGGGGAACGTGCCGAAATTGACCGACGATCCGCTTCGATTCTTCGTCGCGCTCCAGGAGGCCTACGGCGGCCGGTATCCGCTGGTGCGACTCGATCCGCCGGTGGGCCAGTCGTTCGTCGTCGTCCTCGACGCGGAACTGGTCCACGAGATACTCGGGGATCGGGACCGGTTCGCGCGACCGGCGCTCGGGCCACAGGAACGGCGCCGGCAGGGGTTGCTCTCCAGTGACGGGGTGCTCTGGGAGCAACAGCGATCCGTCCTCCAGCCGGAGTTCGTCGGCGGGAAACTCGCCGAGTACGCCGACATCACGGCCGACACGGTGTCGGAGACGATCGACGGCTGGCCCGCCGAGGGCCGGCTCGACCTCCACGAGGAACTCTCGACGCTGACGATGCGGGTGATCACGCGGTCGCTGTTCAGCCGCGACACCGACCCCGAGCAGGCCCGTGCCGTCCACGAGGCGCTGGGGCAGTTGAGCGACGAGGTCGAACCCAGTGCCACGGACGTATTGTTGCCGGACGCGCTCCAGTCCGGGCCGTCGGAGACCTTCGAGGAAGCCGACGCCGTCATCGAGGGCGTCGCGTCGGAGTTCGTCGAGTGGCACCGTGACCAGTCCGACCCGCCAGCGGACATGATCACCGCGCTCATGGACGCCCAGGCCGACCCGGACGTGGCCCTCTCGGAGAACGAACTCGTCGACGAGGCGGTCCTCTTTCTCACCGGCGGCCAGGAGACGACGGCACTCACGATCACCTACGCGTTCTACTGGCTCTCGAAACACCCGGCGATGCGCGACCGCGTCGCGGCCGAGGCGGCGGCGGTCCTGGACGGCGGGGAACCCACCTGGGCGGACCTCTCCGACCTGACCTACACCGAGCGAGTGGTCCGGGAGACGCTCCGGCTCACCCCGGCAGTGTGGAACGTGACGCGCGAGGTGCGCCAGCCGACGACCCTCGCCGGCACCGAACTGGACGCCGAGGACCTGCTGTTCATGTCGACGTACGCCCACCACCGTGACAGCCGCGTCTGGGCGGACCCGCTGGCGTTCCGTCCGGACCGCTGGGACGGCGAGGTCTCCCGGAGCGAGGACGCCTACTTCCCGTTCGGGAGCGGCCCGCGCATCTGTATCGGCCAGCAGATCGCGCTCACGGAGGCACAGTTCACGCTCGCGCACGTCCTCCAGCACTACGACGTGACCGTCGAGGCCGACGAACTGGCCCTGCAACCGAGCGTGACGCTCCGGCCGACCGAGCCCGTCCACGCGACCGTCACCGAGCGGTCGGCGCCGGTCTCGGAGTGAAGTGGTGGGCCGTCCTTTTCGGCGGGTAGACGCGGCTGGATTCAAGTCGATCCGAGCCCTGACGCGGGTATGGAGCTGGCACCCGACCTCGACGGACGGACGGCACTGGTGACCGGGAGCGCGACACGCGTGGGGCGTGAACTGCTGTTGACGCTGGCGGCCTGCGGTGCCGACGTGGCGGTTCACTACAACGAGAGCGCCGACGCTGCACGGACGACGGCGGCCGACGCCCGCGAGTACGGCGTCGACGCGACGACGGTCCAGGGCGACGTGACCGATCCCGACGACGTCGACGCCCTGTTCACGGCCGTCGAAGCGGACCTCGGGACGGTCGACGTCCTGGTCAACAACGTCGGCAACTTCGACGCCCGCCACTGGGAGGACATCGAGTGGGCGGCCTGGCGCGACGTGGTCGAGAGCACGTTCTACGGGACGGTCCTCTGTTCGCGGCGGGCACTCGACGGGATGCGCGATCAGGAGTGGGGCCGGATCGTCAACGTCGGCTTCGCCGACAGCGACCGGATGCACGCCCACCCGGTGAACTTCCCGTACTTCGTGGCCAAGACGGGCGTGTTGATGTTCACCCGGATGCTCGCCGCCGACACCACCGAGGACGGGATCACGGTCAACGCCGTCTCCCCGTTCGCGGTCGAGAACACGGTCTCTGACGTCTCCTCGTTCCCGCGGGGCCGGGCCGCGAGTTTCGAGGACGTGGCCGCGCCGCTGCTTTTCTTCGTGAGCGACGCTGCCGCCTACATCAGCGGCGAGAACGTCGCCGTCGACGGCGGTCGGCTCCCCGAACGCTGACGGGCTACACCCGGTTCAGCACGAACCGGCGCGGGGCTGGAACCGCGCGCCACAGTGCGGACAGGTCGCGTAGAAGTCGTCGTCGGCACACTCGAACCCCTCGCCGCAGGACTCACAGCGAAGCAGTGTCGCCATACCCGAGCCTCGGACCACACGGACAAAAACCCCGCCGTCGGGCCGGCGGTCGGACCAAGTGGCTCGGGGCCATATCGTCGTCGATGCCCGGCGACGACCCCTCCGGCGCACGGACCCGAACCGAGCGAGTCGGGCGTGCGGGCATCGCGGTCATGCTCGTGGCCCACCTCGTCTGGGACCCCGTGCTGACGCTGGTGGGCGTCGCTACCTTCGGGGTCGCCGAGGAAGATACCGCCATCGTCCGGACGCTGCTCTCGATCCACCCCGCCGCGTGGCTCGGCGTGAAGGTCGTCGTTCTCGGTGCGTTCACCGCGGTGTTCTTCAGAATCGGCGGCCACCGTGACCTCGGGACCGCCTGGCTCCCGTGGCCGGTTGCCCTCGTGGGAATACTCGCACCGCTGGGGTGGCTGGAACTGTTGTTCTGAGCGGGGCTCACTCCCCGGCCAGCGGTTCGTCGATCCCCAACAGGTCGGCGCTCTCGGTCCAGAGTCGTCGCTGGGCCTCCGTGTCGCGGGCGGCCGCCGACGGGGTCGACGGCGTCTGCTGGTCGAAGTACCGGCCGGAGACGTCGGCGGTCCGCTCGGCGGCGGCGAGGGACACGAGCGCGGCCGCGCCGTCGTCCACGTCGGTCACGAACGGAAGGCCGCCGAGTAGTCCCACCAGACGGGGGAGCGGGCCCGGGAGAAAGCGGGCAAAGTTCGAGCCGGGGATCGCGCCCGGGTGGACGGCGTTGGCAGTGACATCGCGGCCGAGCCGGTCGAGGCGGCGGTCGAGTTCGAAGGCGAACAGCACGTTCGCCAGCTTCGATCGGCTGTAGGCCGACATCCCGGAGTAGCCGGCGGTGGATCTGACGGCACCGAGATCGAGGCTCCCGCCGCGGTGGGCCGCCGAGGCCGTCGTCACGATCCGCCCGCCGTCGGGAACCAGATCCACCAGTTCCGCCGTCAGCAGGTACGGCGAGAGGTGGTTCACGTGGAACGTGTACTCGACACCGAGGTCGGTCGTCGCACCGTCCCGGAAGAATCCGCCCGCGTTGTTCACGAGAAGGTCGAGCGCGTCCGTCCGCTCGCGGACCGTCTCGGCCAGGTCGCGCACGGCGTCGACGCTGGCGAAGTCCGCGCGGACGAACGTCGCGTCGCTCCCGCGAGCAGTGAGGTCGTCGACGACTTCCTCGCCGGCACCCTCGTCCCGGCCGTGGACGAGCACGTCGGCACCGAGTGCGCCCAGCGCGAGCGCCGCCCGCCGACCGATCCCGCTCGTCGATCCAGTCACTAGCGCGGTCGATCCCGTCAGGTCACGGTCGGTGACGCCGGCCCGTTCGAGCACTGTCTGTGCCATCGTCACGGATAGGGTCTCCAGCCGCAAAAACCGCTCTCTGCCGCTTTCGTCCCTTCAGGCCAGTCCGACGTACAGCACGCCGGTCGTCAGGGCCGCGAGCGCGACCGCTGCCACGGTGATCTTGGCCGCCTGCACGCGGTCGTCCCGTCGCACGTCCTCGGGCACGGTACCGCGCTCGCCGCCGGACCCGCCGAAGTCGTACCGGCCGACCAGCGCCAGTCGGACGCAGAAGGAACTCGCAGCCTGGATGCCCCACTCGAAGGCGACCGCCAGCGGGACGAACACACCGACGAGCAGCACGCGGGGGAGCACTCCCGAGAGGCAGGCCGCCACGTACCCTGCGGCGACGGCCGCGGCCGCGGTGGCGAAGCCGAACCGTCGTCTGCGCTGTGCCGTCCCGATGTTGCACACGCCGGGTTGGTACTCGCTCACGAACCAGTTAGGGACTCGACGAGAAAGAGCATTACCGATCCGGCACCGCGTCTGCCCGTCGCTCAGGGTTCCAGGACGACCCGGAACCGCGCCTCGTTCTCGATCATGCGCTCGTAGGCCGCCGCGACGTCGTCGAGCGGGAAGGTCTCGATCTCGGGACGCACGTCGCGCAGGGCGCTGAACTCCAGGGTGTCCTGGGAGTCCCGTGCGTGGCCGGAGGCCCAGCCCTCGACACCGCCGCGGGTCCCGACGAGCGTGTTGGCGTCCACCTCGATGGGCGCCCCGGGGACGCCGACGACGACGACCGATCCGTCGATGCCCATGCCGCCGACCACCGACGAGATGGCGTCGCTCGATGGTGCCGTCGCGAGGACGACCCGTGCGCCGCCGAGGGCCTGTAACCGCTCGGCGGGATCGGTCTCGGCGGCGTTCACGAAGTGGTCCGCGCCGAGCGAGCGCGCGAGGTCTTCCTTGTCGGGGCTTCGCGAGATCGCGACGGTCTCGTAGCCGGCGGCGTGGGCGTACTGGAGACCGAGGTGGCCCAGGCCACCCACGCCCTGCACGGCGACGAGGTCGCCCGGTCGAGCGTCGCTGTTGCGCAGGGCGTTGAACGTCGTGACGCCGGCACAGAGCAGCGGCGCGGCGTCGGCCGCGTCGAGGTCGTCGGGCACCGCCGCGACGGCCTCGCTCGGGACGGTCACGTACTCGGCGTAGCCGCCGTCGAACGTGATGCCGGTGATCTCGCCGTTCTCACACTGGAGGAAGTTCCCGCGCCGGCAGGGCTCACAGGTGAAACAGTGGCCGCCGTGCCAGCCCGCGCCGACCCGGTCGCCCTCGGCCCAGGCGGTGACGCGATCCCCGACGGCGTCGACGCGGCCGGCGATCTCGTGGCCCGGGACGTGGGGATAGCTGATTCCCGGATACGTCCCCTCCTTGGCGAAGACGTCGCTGTGACAGATCCCGCAGGCCTCGACGGCGATCCTGACTTCGTCGGGGTCGGGATCGGGAACGTCGCGTTCGACGAGTTCGAAGTCCCCGCCCGCTTCCGGAACGACCGCGGCACGCATCGTATCGGACATAACATCCACTGGTCGCGCGGGGCGAGCAAAAAGACGGCGACACGGGCCGGCGATGAGATGCCCCGGTGGCGGCCTGCCCCCATCGCTCCTCCGTTTCACTCCTCAACCGGCCACACGACGACGGTCATCACGACAGACCCCACAACCACTACGCCACCGCCGCCGACCACCAGCGTCTCGGCGGCCCGCGGGAACCGGTCGATCAGGGGGACGAACACGCCGACCTCGAAGCCGACGATCAGCAGTGCGCCGACCACGTCGAAGAGGAGGTCGAAGGCGGTGTCGCGCCAGCCGTAGTGGACCAGCACGGGCTCCACGTCGAACCGGTCGCCGACCTCGCGCGCGACGAGTTCGATCAACTCCCAGAACACGCCGACGGCGAAGGTGAAGAGGACGGTGGCGACCGAGAGGACGACCGTCGAGGGGGCGAAGGCGACGACGAGTGCGGCGTACAGGAGGGCGGCGACCAGCGCGGCGGAGACGGTGTGGGTGAGGTGGTCCCACCACCAGATCGCCTCGTAGCACCCGAGCATCCCCAGCGAGTGGAGGAAACCGGCCAGCGCGACCCACAGCGGAACTGTGGGGTCGATCACGACCGAGGGTGAGACGATCCCGACCACCGCTGGAAGCAGGGCGACGGCGAGGGCGAACAGCGCGTTCACCGCCGCGGCGACGTTCCGGCGGCGTGCGGCCTCGCCGAGGGTTCCGAGGACGGCGAGCTGGAGGACCAGCGCCAGCCCGGCGACGGCGTCGGTCACGGTCGCCCTCCCTGACGAATCGCCGTTCGCGCGTTCACGCTCACGCGTGCCATCTCACCCCGACCCAGTGCCCCTGTCCCCGAGAAACTACTGTTCGCCGCCCTCCTGCCGATAGCGTGTCGGGAGCTGTGCCAGTACCACGGCTGGAAGGACCGCCCCGAACTCCTCGACGAGTCGTTCGGCCAGCGTCGGGAGGACCCGCCGGACGGTGGCGTAGATCACCGCGACGACCAGGCCGGCGAGGACGGCCAGCCGGAACGCGCCGTCGACGGTCACCAGCAGGGGGACGGCCAGCAGGCTCGACAGCAGGAGGTCGCCAGGTGACCCGTCGTAGCCGACCCAGCGCCGGGGTGTGATCCACCGCCCGCGGTAGTGGTCGTAGACGGCCCGGTCCGAGGTCCCCTCCCACGGGCGCAACTCCAGGCCGCCGCCGAAGGCGTCGGTGACGCTGTGGAGGGCCGCGCCCAGCAAGCAGAAGGCCAGGCCGACGGTGAGCGCGGTCGGCACTGCCAGCGCGAGCGCGATCGCCCCGGCCGCGAGCGCGGAGAAGTACACGGGATAGTGCAGCGTCTTCCGGTGACCGAGGTACATGTCGAGGTCCGGGAGGACGCCGCCAGCGAACCCTGCCGCGAGCGCGACGGGCGCGAACTCCGGGGCCACGAACACGACCGGGAGCGCGAGCACCATCCCTGCCAGAGCGTGGGTCGGGAGCATCATCGTGTCGGAGAGAAAAAGACAGAAAGTCATGAGTGTGTCGGTGGATCGTGCGGAGGGGTCACACGCCTGCCCGACTCAGCCCGCGAGTTCGGCGGTCTCGAACAGGGGGTCGAAGCTCTCGGGGAGGTGGTCGTGGACGCGTCGGAGTTCGTCGTCGCCGCCGTGAGCGGCGATGGTGGCGATGGTCGCCCGCGTGTGGATCACGGCGTCTTCGGGGCTGACGCCGATGCCCTCGCGGTCGGCGACCAGGACGACGAACTCGTCGGCGGTCCGTTCCTCGTGGGTGTCGCGGTGTTCGGTGATCGCGTCACCGAGTGCGCCCGGGAGGCGGACGCCGAGTGCGTCGGCCTCGGCCGTCGGGATCGACTCCCCGAGCGTGAGCAGGGTCTCGATGGCGGCCCGCTCGGCGGTGGCCATGTTGTCGATCCCGGCCCGGCTCCCGAAGTCGTCCATGATCGCGTCGTAGTCGGTTCGCATCGAACGACGACTGGTCGCGTCGCTGACGGCTTGAAGATTCGGGCCAGTTCGACCGTCGACCCGTCGGGCCGCCCCTCTCGGTCCAGCCGATTAAAATACGCGGCGACCCTCGGTAACAGTACGCAGGTCGGGTCACACCGGTGCACCCTCGACCCCGTGAGCGGGACGGGCGATTACGGCGAGTACGTCACGCGCCTGCACCGGGATCGCGGGTTCGAGGTCGACCGCACCGAGGACGAGGGTGACGCGCTGGCGCTGGCCCGCGAGGCCGGCACGGCGGGCGTGTCCGAACTTGCAGTCTGTGGCGGCGACGGGACGATCAACGAGGTCCTCCGGGGACTCGACGCCGCCGACCACCTCGCCGACGTGACGCTGTCGGTGATCCCGGCCGGGACGACCAATATCCTCGCCCGGACCGTCGGGATCGAGGGGGTCGAAGACGCCGTCGACATCGCGGACACCGGCGAGGTCGCGACCGTGGACGTGGGGATGGCCGGCGACGAGCCGTTCCTGGCCTCCTGTATCGCGGGCTTTCCCGCGGAGGCCAGCGTCGCGACCTCCAGCGAACTGAACGCCCGGTTCGGGACGCTGGCCTTCCTGCTCACCGGTGCCCAACAGGCCCGATCCTTCGACGGGCTGGACGTGCGCCTCGAAACCGAGACCTGGGAGGGGGAAGCCCTGTGCCTGCTCGTGGGCAACGCGCGCCGGTTCGTCGAGGAAGGGAGCCAGGCTGACGTGGCCGACGGGCTGTTCGACGTGGCGGTCGTCGAGAACATGCCGACGGGCGACCTGATGTCGGAAGCGATCCGCCACCGCGTCCTCGGCCAGGGGACCGAGGGCGTCACCCACATCCAGGCCGCACAGATCACCGTCACCGGCCGTGACGGTCCGATCACGTTCAGTCGGGACGGCGAGGTCAGCACACACGAGACCGTGACGATGGCGATTCGACCGCGGGAACTACATCTACGGGTGGGCCCGGACTACGAGCCCCCGCCGGAGTGAGTGGGGGGTGCGACCGCGCTGCTCACTTCGGGCCGCCGGTCGGCCGGTCGCGATCCGTCGCACCGCCGGTGATGGCGTCGCCCGCCGGCGCGTCGTCGCTCGCGAAGGTGGGCGTTTCGTCGGCCGTCGTCTCGGTTTCGGCGTCTTCTCTCGCCTCTTCAAGCAGTTCTTCGGCGATCTCGTCGCGCAGGATGAACCCGGGAGCGAGTCCGTGACACATACACGCGTTCCAGGGACTGGATGCTCATAAATCCCGGCCTGCACTCAGGCCGTCGCTGTCTCGGCCGTGTGACGCAGGATGTCCGTCGTGGTCAACATCCCCACCACGTCGTCGTCGACGACCGGGATGTGGTTGAACCCGCTGTCCAGCAGGTGCGCGGACGCCTCGGTGACCGTCGCGTCGGGCGTGATAGTCTCGACGGGAGCCGTCATGCGTTCTTCGACGGTTGTCTCGGTCGGGTTCGCGTCGTCGGCGGCCACCTGCACGAAGTCCGTCGACGTGAGGATACCCACCGGGTCACAGTCCGCGTCGATGACCGCGACGGACTTGATTTCGGTGTCGCGCATCGCCCACGCGACGTCGGACAGAGTCTCGTCCGGGGCGACAGTCAACACCGGCGTCGTCATGATTTCGCTGACTGCAGTCTCGGGCATAGGTTTCACACCGTCCCCGCGAACAAAACCGTTCGTTTCCCGGCGAGTGTTGACAGTCCACACGTCCTACCGGCAGTCGGCTCGAACGGCGGGCATCAGCGTACGAGCGGGCCGAACACACGAGCCTCGATCTTCCGGCAACCTTCGCCGGCAGCCGTCGGTGCGGGACCGACCCGTTCGGCCACGTCCGCGTGATCGATCTCGCTCAGAGCGAGAACCGATCTCTCGCCGACTGGATCGCAAGCCGGGAGAGCAGGCGAGCAGGCCCGCGTTTATCGATCTCGCGGGCGGTCGCGACCGCACTCGGTGGATCGCCGCCACCCACGTCGAGATCCCAGTCGGTTTCCTCGACGAACCGCTCGACGGCCGCCTCGGCGCGCTGCTGGATCGCGTCGCCGTCGAGCCGTGTCGGCGTCCCGTCCTCGACCACGATCTCGCCGTCGACGACGACTGTCTCCACGTCGGCCGGCGCGGCCTGGTTGACGACCTGCGCGGGGAGGTTCGTCCGCGGTGCGAACTTCGGTGCGTCCACGTCGAGGACGAGGAAGTCCGCCCGTTTGCCGGGTTCGAGGCTCCCGATTTCGTCGCCGACGTTCAGCGCCCGCGCACCGTCGACGGTGAGCATCCGGAGCAACTCCATCGACTGGAACTGTCCGCGCCCGCGTTCGAGGTTGGCTGCGAGACGTGCCTGTCGGGCCTCGCCGAACAGGTTGTACGAGTCGTGCCAGTAGTGATCGTCGAGTCCCAGCCCTACGTCGACGCCGGCCGCCCGGAGTTCGGGCACTGGCGTCCACTGCGTCGACGGATCGGGGTTCCAGTAACAGAAGACGGAGGGGCAGTGGGCGACGCCCGCACCTGCCTCGGCAGTGCGCCGGATGTCGTCCTCGTCGGCGATCCGGAAGTGAGCGGCGACCAGTCGATCGTCGAGTAGCCCCACGTCCGACAGGAGTGCGGTCGAGTCCGCGCCGCCGTTGGCCCGTGCCATACTGTCGCTCTCGTCGAGTTCGAGCAGGTGCGTGTGGACGAGGAGGTCGGGATACTCGGCGGCGAGATCGGCAGTCCGCTCCCACAACTCTCGGGTACACGACCAGTCGTCGTGCGGACAGATCGTCGCGCGGATCCGCCCGCCGTAGGTGTCGTGGTGGGTTTCGACGAATTCGCGAGCCCGGTCGAACTGCTCGTCGACGGGACGGTCCCAGAACAGGTCGCTGATCGCGGGACCCAGGAAGCCGCGCAGTCCGGCCGCACCGACCGTCTCGGCGCCGACACCGGGACGCACGTCCATCGAGTTGACCGTCGTGATGCCGCCGGCCAGACCGTTGTAGGCGGCGAGTTCGTACCCCGCCTCGATCAGGTAGTCGAACTCGCCGTCGGCGAACTGGGTGTAGACGGCCGTCATGCTTCCCATCATCTCCAGCAGGTCGAGGTCGCTGAACGCGCCCAGCAGTGGTGTCAGTTCGAGATGCGTGTGGGCGTTGACCAGCCCTGGCATCACCAGTGCGCCGTCGCCGTCGATCACGTGGTCCGCGTCCAGCGCCGTGTCGTCGGGGCCCGTGGACCGTACCTCGGTGATCGTGCCGTCTTCGACGACGAGTGTTCCACGCTCGAAGAGGCGATTCCGTTCGTCGACCGTGAGGAGGGTCGCGTCGTGGACGACGATATCGGGCATGGATCTCTCGTCTCGCCGCCGCGTGAAAACGTTCCTCCCTCGGTCCGTACCCGGATTTCCGAGTGGAACCCGTCAGTAGTAGAAGATGGCGGTGGTGAGCGTGATCGCGGTCACGATGTAGGTGACCGGCCCCCAGTCGATGGCGGTCAGGTCGGCGGCGTACAGCAGACTACCGAAGGTCGGCAGGATGCCGCCGAACAGGAACAGCTGGGTCTGACGGAGTCGCCGGCCCGAGACCTTCGGCCACTGGGCGGCGAACAATCCCGCGGCGACGAACGACACACCCAGCGAGTAGAGCGCGTGGATGTAGTACCACGGACCGTACGTGACCGAGAGCCGCTCGATACCGCCCTGCGTGACCATCTCGGCGTCGACGCGGATCAACTCGTGCAAGCCGAAGTGGTTCGTCCACACGAGGACGATGGTGAGCGTCGGAATCGCCGCCAGCAAGGCGACGTTACGCCGTGTCAACAGATCCGACCGATCCGTGAACTGGAAGGCAAAGAGCAGGAAGGCAAGCGACGCGAACGCGGGACCGATGAACCGGACCGTGTTCCACAGCAACGCTTGGTCGAGGGTCGTACTCGCCAACTGGAGCGCGTAACTGACCGACCACACGACGATAGGTGTGAACAACGCGATCATGAGATAGGCCCCTTTCTGCTGGCGTTTCATCATCGTGATCGCCAGCAACGCGCCGACGATCACGGCCGAAAGCGCCAGGGGGATCGTGTACGGTGTCGCCTGAAATGCCATTGTACTCGTCTCCGACATATCGGTGTAATAAAATACTTTGGTGAGAATCACGACCCGATTTCGGTGTCTGCCGGAGCACTCCACGGGTGAGGACTGTCGAACGCGCCGGTCACTCCACCCAGACCTCGCCGAAGGTGTCGAAGAAGTCCGCGCCGCTGTCGACGGCGACGTGGCGCGCGCCCAGGCGGTCCCCGACAGCCTCGATCTCGTCGATGTGGGACTGGAGGCGGTCGCGGTAGCGGCGTTCGACGTTCGCACCGAAGTACGTCCGCAGTGTCGTGTCGGCCTCCGGATCGCGGAAGATCGTGTCGCCACGCGCCGGCGGGTCCCGCTCGTCGGGGGCGAGGACGTGCGCCAGCGTCAGGTCGTTGCGCTGGAGGGCGGCCAGTCCCGCCTCGATCTCGGCGGGGTCGTCGAGGAAGTCACTCGCTACGAGGACCAGCGACTTCGAGTCGATGGTCGCGGCGTAGTCTTCACAGGCCGTCCGGAAGTCCGTCTCCCCGTCGGGGTCGGTCTCGTTCAACTGTTCGATCAGTCGCAGCACCTCCCCCTGTGTCGAGCGGTTGCGGTCGATCCGCTCGAAGGTCTCGCCGAGCAGTGCGAATCGGAAAGCGTTCCTTTCGGCCGCCGCGAGTGCGGCGAAGCCCAGGCCCAGTTTGGCCGCGGACTCGAACTTGTGGGGGGTCGCCGACACGGTCCTGTCGCCGCCGAAGTCCATCGACGTGCTGGCGTCGAGCAGGACGTGGACGGTGAGGTTGCGTTCGGCCTCGTACTGCTTGACGTACAGTTCCTCGGTGCGGGCGTAGACGCGCCAGTCGACCAGTCGGGTGTCGTCGCCGGGCGTGTACTTGCGGTGGTCGCTGAAGGTCAGCCCTTCCCCGACCTCCGTGGAGCGCTGTTCGCCCTGCCTGACGGCGTCGACCCGCCGCTGGACGGAGGGGTCGAACCGCGCCAGTTCGTCGAGGAAGGTGGGTTCGATCACAGCAGGTCTCCGATCACGTCGTCGGCCGTCACGCCGTCCCGTTCGGCCCGGAAGTCCACGACGACACGGTGTCTGAGGACCGGACGCGCCATCGCTTCCACGTCCTCGCCGGTGACGTGGGCCCGGCCGGCCATGAACGCGCGGGCCTTCGACAGCACGACCAGCCCCATGCTCGCCCGCGGACTCGCCCCGTACTCCAACCGGTCGGCCGTCCGGGTCGCCCGCACCAGTTCGACCACGCGGTCCCGGATGTCCTCGGCGATGGGTACCTGACGGACGAGTTCCTGGGCGCGCAGGAGGTCCCCGCTCGCCAACTGCTGTTCGACCGGGATGGTGTCGTCCAGTCGGCCGGTGTAGCGGTCGACGATCTCCCGCTCGGACGCCTCGTCGGGGTAGTCGACGAGGACTTTCGCCAGGAAGCGGTCCTTCTGTGCCTCGGGTAGCGGGTACACCCCCTCCTGTTCGACCGGGTTCTGTGTCGCCAGCACGAAGAAGGGGTCGGGCAGGTGCCGGGTCTCGCCGCCGGCGGTGACCTGTCGCTCCTGCATCGCCTCCAGCAGTGCGGCCTGGGTCTTGGGCGTCGCACGGTTGATCTCGTCGGCCAGCACGACGTTGGCGAAGATCGGCCCGGGCTCGAAGGTGAACTCCCGGCCGTCGCGGGTCTCGCGGATGATCTCGGTGCCCGTGATGTCGGAGGGCATCAGGTCCGGCGTGTTCTGGACCCGCGAGAACGAGCAGTCGGTGACTTCCGCGATGGTCCGAACGAGCATCGTCTTGCCCAGCCCGGGGACGCTCTCTAGCAGTGCGTTCCCGTCGGCGAGCAGGCAGGCCAGTACCTGATCCAGGACGGCCTCCTGGCCGACGAGGCGCTTTCGCACCTCCGTCCGCACCGCCGCGAGTCGGTCCTGAATCCTGTCCACCTCGTCGTCGTCGAGTGTGTCGTCAGTCATCGGTATCACGCTGGACGCGCAGGTTGTATTCCCGCACCAGATCCGCGTCTTCGAGGTTCCGTTCGGCGGCGAAGCCGGCCTGCCGGGCCGCCACGGCGTCGCCGCTGGCCGACAGCCCGCTGTCCTCGTAGCTGTCGACCTGCTCGCCGGCCCCGCCGCCGCTACTCCGTGAGAAGTTCACGTCGATCGCCTCCCGACCGCCGGCGGCCGCCTTGCGCTCGCCGAGCACGTCGTCGGGGTTCCGGAGTTCGGACACGCCGTTGTCAGGCCCGCCGAACGACTCCGGGCTTCGCTGTTCCTCGGTCGTGTTCGTCGTCGGCGCGAACGTGACGCCCACGACGGCCGCCTGGACCGTCAGGGCACTCGCCAGGACGACCACGACGGCGCTGACCGACAGCCAGCGGGTGTGGAGGAAGCCGCCGGCGCTGGTCTCGGAGAGCCGGTCTGTGACCTCCCGGTAGAGCCGCCGGGCCATCTGCGTCTCGGCCCCGTCGGCCGCGGCGTCGCGGGCGGTCCGGAGCGCGTCCGCGACGACCGGGTTGGCTGCCTCGAACCGCTCGACCGTGTAGTAGCGGACCCGGAGACCGAACTCGATGCCGCCGGCCAGCAGGGCGACGCCGATAGCCGCGACCGTCCCGCCCCGGACCGGCCCGACCGCCGGCAAGGGGGCCGCGACGACCCGCGTCAGCAAGTTCACGACGAGGAAGACGGCCACGGCGTCGACCACTGCGTGGAGGGCGGCCGCCTTGTACCCCTCGCGCCTGATCGCCCGGACCGCGCGCTCGATCCCGGTGCGTTCCTCGCTGGGTTCGGGTTCCTCGCTCATCTCAATCACACTCCGGATACTGCGAACTGTTGTCGATCTTTCCACAGAGGTCGTCCAGATCGCTCTGCAGGGCGTCCCTGTCGTCTTTCAGGCCGTCGATCCGGTCGTCCTTGTCGTCGATGGTGCTGTTCAACTCGTCGGTCAGGTCTTCGAGATTCGTGTTTCGCTCCCGGAGCTCGGTGTTCTCCCGAAGCAGTTCGTCCCGGCGTTCTTCGAGTTCGGCCACCCGATCCCTGAGGTCCGCCCGCTCGTTCAGGAGGTCGTCGATCTCGCTCTGGAGTGCCTGCTTGTCGTTTTCGAGCCGGTCGATCCGGTCGCGGGCGGCAGAGAGGTTGCGCTCGGCGGCCTCCAGCTGATCGGTGAGGTCCCGTACGTCCGTCTGTCGGGTTTCGAGGCTCTCGTTGATCCGTTCGAGCCGCTCCCGGGTCTCTTCGAGTTCGCTGCGAACGGTCGCGAGTTCTTCTTCGGCGGTCGCTTTCTGCTGGGCGAGCCGTTCCGCGCGGTCGGTCACGTCGCCGACGCTGTACTCGTAGTAGACGGTGACGCCGCCGACGCCGAGGACTGTCAGTCCGACCACGGCGAGCAAGACGACGTTGAGTCTGGTTCCGATCATAGGTGTCTGATGCGAACGAGTCGCCGCGTGCCGACCTCGACGAGGTACAGCACGAGTGCGACGACGAGGACGAGCCACGTCCACTCCCTGGTGACGGTCTCCACGGTGCTGGCCTCCTGGCGGACCTGCTCGGCGATGGCCGCGGCCTGACCCGGCTCGAACACGCCCCCGCCCGAGCGCTCGACGGCGGTCCTGACGGCCCGCGACTGGCCGAAGGCCGCGAACTCCCGGGGGTAGTTCACGGCGAACTCGGCGGCCAGCAACGACTGGTAGCCCGCCGATGCCGGCACGAACGTCGTCTCGTACTCGCCGGTGTCGACCTGGACGAACCGGTAGCCGTCGGCCGACGGCCGGTTGGCCCCCTCGTAGGTGGCCGTCGCGGGACTGCCCACGCGGGCGTCCGGGGTCGACGTGATGCCGGTCGCCAGCCGCTCGGGGTCGCCGATGGCCCAGTTGACGGACTTGGTGATGCCCAGCGAGTCCGGGGCCGAGAGCAGGCCGTCCAGGCCGCCGTTCTCGCCGTATGCGGTGATCGCGACGGTGCGCCCCAGCCCGTACCGCCAGGCCGTGATCGCCGGCGCACCGTCCGATCCCGCGACCAGCAGGTCCGCCCCTCTGGCCGCGGCGACCGAGTGGGTCCGGGCCGGCCGGGCGGTGAACTCGACGCCGCTCGTGATGAAGTGGGTCCGGTCCAGCACCGTGAGGCCGCTCCCCTGGAACTCCCGGGTCTCGCCGCCGAACTCGATCCGGAGCTTGCTGGACTCGTCGGCCCGGAGGAAGACGCCCTCGCCGGCGTCGGCCACCTGCTGGAGGTAGTCGACGGCGACTTCGTTGCCGACGCCGACGGGGATCACCTCGATGCCACGCTCGCTGGCCCGGGCCGCCGCGGCTGGGGCGTCCCCGGTGTATGCGCGCCCGTCGGTCAGCAGGATAACTGTCCCGCTTCCCCCGAGCATCCGGGTCGCGCCCTCGATGCCCGCGCTCACGTCGGTACTCCCCGTACTCTCCAGCCGGCGGATGCGGTCTTCGAGGAAGGATCGGGAGTTCCCCAGCCCGGTGAGGCCGGCGATCCGGTAGACCTGATTGTTGAAGGCGACGATACCGACCCGGTTCTCGTCGCCCAGTTGGTTCAGCACGTCCAGCGCCAGCGCCTGCTGGGCCGACATCGACCCGCTCGTACTGCCGGAGATGTCGACCGCGACGACCACCCGCGAGGTCTCGCCGCCCTCGCCGATAGTGACCGGCAGGAGGTCGGTCAGCAGCGACTCGCGGTAGTCGCCCCGCTCGAAGGCGCTGGGGCCACCGACGGTGACCAGTCCCGTGCCGTCGATGACGGCCCGCTGGAGCGCGCTCACGTTGCCCAGGTCGCCCGCGGCGACGTTCTGGACCACGACGGCGTAGTACCCCGAGAGGTTCGCCGGGATCGACTCGACGGTGTCCACGTCGTACACGTCACGGAGGAACCCCTCGAAGGCGTAGTCGCCCCGCGAGACGTAGAGGATCTTCGGCGGTTCGACGACCCGCACGGTCTTGCGGAACACGTCGTTGCGGTCGTACACGTCGCCGCCCTCGATCCGGGCGGTCACCCGGTGGCTCCCGGTCGAACTGAAGTTGTACGTGAACGTCAGCCCGCCCGCCTCCGCGACGGTCTCCTGGCGGATCTGCTGGCCGTCGATGCTGACGGTCAGGGTCGTCTCGGTCCCGGAAAGCGCCGTCCCGTCGACGGTCACGCGGAACTGGTTCGCGACGCCGGTGCTGGTCTTGGCCGGGCCGCTGACCGTGACGGCCCGCTCGGTCCGGTTCGAGTCGAGCGAGACGGCGTGGATCGAGGCACCGACCCGTTCGGCGACGCCCGCGGCCGCGTCCAGCGAGCGCCCGCTCGTCACGCGCCCGTCCGAGACGAGCAGGACGCTCCCGTTCGGGGCGAGCGCGCTCGTCACCGCGTCCCCGACCGGCGAGTCCGTTTCGCTACCGACCGTCCGGGTCCTGACGGCGACCCCCTCGTTCTCGATGGCGGCCGCGAGGTCGCCGGGCGCGGCGTCGGTCGTCGCCATGCTAGCCGAGCGGTCCACGAGCATCGTTACCGTGGGTTTGCCCGTCGAATCCGTCGTCGCCAGCGTGTACGGGCCGGCGGCCGCCACCACCAACAACGTCACGAGCAGGAGTCGCGAGGTCAGGAACAGCGCCCGCGAGCGTCCCGTGAACACCGCCCGCTCGCGCCGGCGGAAGGCGAGGCCCACCAGGACCGCCGCGACCGGCAGCGCGACCAGCACGAGCGGGCGCTGGAGGCCGATCCGGAGCCCCGCCAGCGTGGTTTCGACGGGCATCAGATGTCACCTCGCCGGCGGAGATACCCCAACTCGGCCCCGAGCAGGCCGAGCAGGCCGAGCAGGACCAGCGGCGTGAGGTCCTGTCGCACCTGCTGGCCCGTCGTGGGACCGCCGTCGCCGGCTCCCGCACCACTGGCGTCGACCGGGGCGGCGCTCACGTTCGACTCGGCGGGCGAGAGCAGGGCGGCGCTGGTCCGCCGGTCCGTCGTCCGGTAGGTGCCTACCCGATCTAGCTGGACTGCCGCGGTCGTCCGCCGGCCCGTCGGTGTCTCGACGGTCGTCTCGTTGGCCAGCTGGAGCGTCGTTCCCGTCTCGCGGTTCAGGTCCGACAGCGAGGGGCGGTCGGCCAGCCAGTGGATCGCCCGCTTCCAGAACACGGGATAGCGGTAGTCGTAGCGGAAGGCGGTCTGGTTGGGGAGGTAGCCGTAGTACATCGTTCGGCCGCCCGCCCGCCCGTCGGTGGCCAGCAGTGGCGATCCGTCCGAGAGCGTCACCAGTGCCGTCCCGGTCGCCGTGGCCCCGAGGTGGTAGTCCGGGGCCGGGAAGTCGAAGCCGGTGGTCACGGGGTGGCTGGTGACGTTGTCGATGCCGCCGGACTGTTCGATCCCGCCCGGCGTGACCGGGAGGAGGTCGCCGTAGCCGACCTCGCCGACGTTGCGCTGGCCCTGGAGCAGGACACCGCCGCCGTCGTCGACCGTCCTCTGGGCGGTCTCGACGGTCGACCCCAGTACGCGCTCGGCGACCACGTCGGCGAACACCACGGCGTCGTAGTCGCCGGTCGTCGAGACCGGGGGTCGCTTCACGGTCACGTTCACCGTCGGGATCACGTCGAGTGCGGTCCGGAGGTTCCGGTTGTTCCCGTTGGTCAACAGCAGGGTGTCTTCGGCCTGCTCGTCGGGGACCGCGACGGGCACGCTGTCGTCGACCGGGAACGCGTCGCTCCCCGCTAACCGGGCGGTCGCCGACGCCGCGGGGAGCGGGAAGACGACCGAGCGCCGGTCGCCCGGCTGGAGCGACACCGTCCGTGACTGGCCGGCGACGGTCAGGGTCCGCTCGGCCGCCGTCGCGCCCGTGTTGGCGACGCGGAGGACGACGTTGCGGTTCTCGAACGACCGGCCGACGATGCCGACGTTCTCGGTCGTCCCGCTGCCGAACTGCCGGAGGGTCAGCGTCGCGCCGCTGGCTCGCACCGCGTCGGCGGCCTGCTTCCAGCCCGCCTCGCCGCCGCCCGACCCGCCCGCGAAGTCGCTGAACACGAGGACGCGGCTCTCGGAACCGGCGAGTTCGCGGGCGCGCTCGATGGCCCCGCGGAGGTCGCCGGGCGCGTGCGCGACGCGGAGTTCGTCGAGCGCCGACCGCGCGTCCTCGGGGTCGGCCTCCGTGACGGGCGTCCGGACGGACCCGCCGGCGACGACGACGGTCGTCGGCGTCCCGACGGCCGCTCTGGCGGCGGCGACGGCCTCGGCGAAGCGGGTCCCGTCGCCGGTCTCGGTGGCCATGCTCGCGGAGGCGTCGACGACCAGCACCGTGGGCTGGGCGCTGACCTCGCGGGTCGTCGTCACGTAGGGGGCGGCCAGTCCGACCGCGAGCAGAACGATGGCGAGGACCTGCAACAGGAGCAGGAGGTTGCGGCGCAGTCGCTCTAGCACCGGGTTCGAGCCCCCTTCGTCCGGGTCGGACTGGAGAAACGCGACCGTCGGCAGGGGGAGTTCCCGCGGATCCGGCTGGATGAGGTACAGCACGACGAGCGGGACCAGGGCGGCGAGGGCGGCCAGGCCGAGCGGGGCGGCGAAGACGTCACCGAGCGCCATGTGTTGGAGGGACCACTGCAGTCACGCTTCTCTTGTGGGACGGGTACTATAAGCCTCGTGGAAAGTTTAACGGGGATTTGCGTCACCGGTCGCCTCGTACGCCGCACTGTCGACGCCGACGACGGGGAACCGGACGGTCGCGGTCGTCCCTGCGTCGGTCACGTCGAAGTCGACGTCGCCGCCAGCCGCGCTGACGCTCCAGGTGACGAGCCAGAGGCCGAGGCCGCTCCCGTGTTGGAGGTCGGTCTCGTCGCCGTCCTCGATGACGGCCAGTTCGTGGTCGGGCACCCCCGGTCCGCGGTCGCGGACGGTCACCGTCACCGTGTCGTCCTCGGCCCCCACCGAGACGGTCACGTCCGGCGCGGTGCCGTCCGCGTCGCCGCCGTCGCTCGCCGCGGTGCCCTCGCCGATCCGCCCGTGTTCCAGCGCGTTCTCGACGAGGTTGCGGACGACGACCTGGAGCAAGGCGGGGTTGATCCGGAGCAGGGCGGCGTCGGTCCCCTCGATGTCGACGGTCGCCTCGGGGAACTCCTCGCGGAGTTCGGCCACCACTTCGCCCACCACGTCCCGGGCGGCCACCAGCGACTCGGTGTCGTCCTCGATGACGCGCTCGAAGCTACGGGCCTTCTCGCTGAGCGAGACCAGTCCCTGGGTCTTCTCGCGGGCGGGTTCGAGCAACTCGGCCACGTCGTCGTCGGCGCGGTCGGCGGCGGCGTCCAGGTTCATGTCCACGACGGTCAGATCGTTACGGAGGTTGTGCCGGAGGACGCGGTTCAGGACGGCCAGGCGCTGTTCGCGCTGGCGCTCGGCGGTGATGTCCTGGAAGACGAGCGTGTAGCCCAGGTGCGCGCCGGTCCCGTCGTCGAGATCCGTCGAGGTGACCTTGAACGTCCGCCTGCCAGCGTCGGTCCGGATCGTGGCGTCCTGCTCGGTTTCGGTGGGGTCGATCTCGTCGCCCTCGTAGCAGGCGGTGAACGGTTCGGTCAGCACGTCACGGGCCGCCAGCCCGAGCGTCGACTCGGCGGCGGGGTTGTAGTTGACGACCCGGTGGCGTTCGTCGACGATCACGACCGGGTTCCCGAGGTCGGCGATGGCCGCCCGGTTGCCCGCCCGCCGCGTCGCCGGGTGGAAGTCGAACATCCCACTGCCGACGAAGGCGTAAGCGTCGAAGGCGACGTGGGCGAGAAAGAGGACGGGCGCGACGTTGATCCCCGGCGCGGGGACGACGCCGAACGTCCAGGCGATCAGGCCGATGCCCGGCGGGAGCGGGGAGAGCGCGACGGCCAGCGCTTCGCCCCGGTAGAGGTCGCCGTAGCTGATGATCGTGTCCACGAGCAGGAGCGTCCCGACGGCGGTGCCGATGCTGGTGACGCCCAGGATCAGGAACGCGCCGCCGCGGCGGGTGAACGACGCCGTCGACAGTCCCCAGGTCGACCGGACCGCGAAGTCCGCCCAGACGAGTTCGTGGACCGGATTGGTGACGACCAGCAGGGTCAGCAGGACGGTGAGTCCGGCCAGCAGTGTGAACCACGGCGAGCGGATGACGTGGCCCCGGCCGGTGTAGGCCAGCGCGAAGGCGATAAAGAGCGCGCCGAGCCAGATGTAGGCCACCCAGAACAGCGCCTCGACGGCCCAGCGGAGCCAGTAGCCGGAGACGAGGTAGCCGACGCCGTAGCCGGCCGTCAGCGCGAACTGGACGCCGAGTACGACCAGGAGCCACGTCGCGCCCGGGCGGTCACGGACCGACCACAGGTAGTAGCCGAGCGCGAGCGTGCCGGCGGCCGCACCGAACGAGCCGACCACAGGCCAGAGCGTGGTCGGAAGCACGTCCGAACCCTCGGCCCCCCGAAGGACGTACCTTTCGGTCGGCTCACCGGGGGGAACGGCGTGACACCGTGGGAGGGTTGAAATACGAAGGCCGGGCCAGACCGGGGTGTGACAGGCCAGGAGTTCGTCATCGGGCGCGGGAAGGACCTCGACGCTGGCCCGTCGGGCCGGCTGGGTGCCTACCGGGCGCTGGACGGGAGCGAGGGGGCACCGGTGTATCTGGATCTCGATGGTCCCCACGCCATGCTGATCGTCGGGAAACGTGGCTACGGGAAGTCCTACACGCTGGGGGTCATCGCGGAGTCGCTGGCGCGGGCCCGTGGCGTCGCGCCCGTCGTTATCGATCCGATGGACGTGTTCACGACGCTCGATCAGCCGGCGCGGGGCGACGCGGACCCGGTGCTGGCCGACGTGTTGGAGGACCCGGCCGTCGCGCCCTCAGCGCTGGACCCGCGGTCGTGGTGTGCGCTGCTGGGACTCCCGGCCGAGAGCGGTGCCGGGAGCCTCCTCTGGCAGGCCGCGGGCGAGGCCGACACGCTCGACGGGATGCGCGACGAGATCGACGCGACGGACGCGCCGGACACGGACACGCGGGCGGCGATCAACCACGTCGACATGGCCGAGGCGTGGGGCGTGTTCGACGCCGAGGGGCTGACGGCCCGGGACCTTGCCGGCCCCGAAATCACGGTTATCAACGTCGCGGGGATGGACACCGACCCGATGAACGCCGTGGCGCGAGGCATCGGCGAGGCGCTGTACCGGGCCCGCGAGACCGAGACCATCGACCGGCTCCCCTGGCTGTTGATCGACGAGGCCCACACGCTCTTCCAGGGGGTCGCCGAGTCGACGCTGGAGACGATCCTCACGCGGGGGCGCGCACCCGGTGTCAGCATCGTCATGGCAACCCAGCGACCGAGCGCGGTGCCGGAGGTCGGGATCTCCCAGTCGGACGTGCTGCTCTCCCATCGGCTGACCTCGGAGGCTGACCTCGACGCCCTGCAGGCGGCCCAGCCGACCTACCTGAACTCGTCGCTGGCCGACGAGGATCGGATGCCCACAGAGACGGGTGAAGTCGTCATCATCGACGACTCGACGGAGACTGTTCACGCGGCACAGGTCCGGCGGCGGGACACGCCCCACGGCGGGGACAGTCCCAACGCCAGCGACGTGGTGGTCGACAGCGGGGCGGTGGCCGGAGACGACTGAAGAACGGCGACGGGCATCGCCACCATCGTGCTAACTTTGGCATTGATTCCACCAGACGGCCAAGGCCTGTAGCCACGATTCTGCCGTCGGTGGCTCTACGTTACTGAACGTATTTGAAAACGAAGAGGTGCGTCGTTTCACCTCACGGAAGACACGTTCGACGGCATTCGGATTTCCGTGACGCGTTGTCTGAAATCGGAGGCCGAGTCGCTCCAGCGCGGCTTTGAGATGGTGCTCGCCGCTCTTCCCGAGGCGCAGTTCGGCTGATCCGCTCACAGCCGTCGATACCGGACGGAAAGGGCTGGTGCCTCGTGGAGCAGGATGAAATACTCGACTGGCCAGGGCCGGGAAGATTCCACGATCTGGTATGAAAGACTTTACATCGAAACCAAGAGTGAAATTAGATCGGTATCGTCCCTGCTCGCAGTAATGAATGAACTCTGATATACTGTTCGAATCTGCGCGGGACCGCCAGTCATCGGTTGACGGTCGGGTTCGTCCAGAGACGGCTGTCGAAGCCGATAAAGACTGAAATACGCTGTTTTACCTACCTGCCATCACCCGGTTATACACGCTTTATTAAATCGAGTCTGATATTCTGTTCCCAGGACAAGTAGTAACTTTTATACTTCAAATCTCCCGCTATGGATATGTCGCGATTCGGTGGACTACAAATGGGTGGTGTAAACGACGGTGTTTCCTGCACCGAGTGTGGCGGATCGGTACGGCGTACGGGCACGGAGACAGTCTGTGACGACTGTGGGCTAGTCGTCGACGAGGACGCGATCGACCGCGGACCGGAGTGGGGCTCGCTCGACGCGGAGAACGACGAGCGCCGGACCGGTGCGCCGTTGACGCGGGCGCGTCACGACAAGGGGCTGTCGACCGAGATTGGCTACGGGACGGGAGCCGAGGTCTCGGGCCGGCGACAGCGCCAGCTCGTCCGGATGCGTCGCCAGCACAACCGGGCACGGCTCTCCTCGAAACGGGAGCGCAACCGGCTGTACGCCTTCACCGAGATCAGACGGATCGTGTCGGTCCTGGGACTGCCGACGACGATCCGCGAGCAGGCGTGTTCGCTGTTCGAGTCGGCTCAGTCGGAGGACCTGCTCTGTGGCCGCTCGCTCGAAGGGTTCGCGGCGGCGGGCGTGTACGCGACCTGTCGGACCAACTCCATCGCCCGGACGATGGACGAGGTGGTCGACGTTGCCCGCGCCGACCGGAGCGAACTCAAGGCCGCCTACGACGCCCTGAACCGCGAACTCGGCCTGCCCGTCGGCCCCATCGACCCGAGGGACTACCTGCCACGGTACGCTTCGGAACTGGACCTGGAGGCCGACGTGGAGAGCGGGGCGCGGGAGTACGCCGTCCTGCTCGTCGAGACCGGTCGTCTGGGCGGGAAGAACCCCAGCGGCGTCGCGGCCGCCTGCCTCTACAAGGCAGCTTACGACCACGGCGTCGAGGTGACTCAGACCCGGGCGGCCGACCTGGCCGACGTGTCCCGGATGACCATCCGCTCGACGGTGACGGACCTCAAGAACCTCCGGCAGGCCGAAGACGTGGAGTTGCCGTTCGAGTAACTGGAGCCGGTCGTCCCGTCGGTCGCTGCGTGAAACCGTCCGGCACTGGCTTTCACCGGAAGCCGTACCTGCCCGGCGACGTGCCGCAACACGCTGGCAGCCCGTTCGACGACGATACCCCGAAGGGTTAGGTAAGTGGAGTGTCATCGGACAGGTATGTTCGGGCTGGGGAGCGATTCCTACGAAGACGTCGAGGACGTGGTGGTCGAGGACGCCGACGATCTGGTCCTCTCGAACCCCCAGGACGTGTTCGTCGAGCGCCGCGCCGTCGCCGGCGAGTGTCGCATCGACTCCGTCGGGGACGTGTACCTGACCGACTCGAACGAGGATATCGCGGACCCGTACCGCGATTGTGTCGTCTCCGGGGGTGACGACACCCGGATCGAGACCTGCGAGGACGTGCTGATCACACGCGGCGCGGTCGACGGCGACCTCGTGATCGAGAACACCATCGACGACGTGTTCACCGCCGTCACCGACGCCGTCGTTCTCGACGCCGTCGACGACGTCTACCTCCGGGGCGGCGTCGGCCACGGAGACTCTGTGCGGGTCGAACGCGCCGAGGACGTGCGCATCGAGTCCGACGCACGCGTCCCGGCGGTGACCGCCGATGACACCGAGGACGTCCTCGTCGCCGGTCCATCGGCCGTCGCCGACGGCGTGGACGAACGGGCCTACCACGAACGCGCGCCCGTCCACCTCGGCGACGTGGAAGACGTGCTGGTCGAGGCCCGTGCCGTCGAGGGACGACTGGTCGCTGCCGATCCCGGTGACGTCGACGAGGACGCGGTGCTGTGAGCGACGAGTGATCGGTGTGTGAACCCTTCTGGAAATTCCGGAAGCGACACGCCACCAGTTAAGCCACTGGCACCACAGGGGGCTGACATGATCGAGGACGCCCGTGTGTTGCGTGCGGAGTTCGTCCCGCACGAACTCGAACACCGGGACGGTGAGGTGACACACCTGTCACAGGTCCTCGAACCGGTGACGCGGGGCGAGCCCGCGGGGCCGGCCATCATCACCGGGCCGTCGGGGGTGGGCAAGACCTGTGTGGCTCGCTACACCGTCGAGCAGTTGCGCGAACAGCATCTGGACGTGGCCTCCCAGTACGTCAACTGCTGGCAGAACTACTCGCGCTTTCGCGCGCTCTATCGCGTCCTCGAAGGGCTGGGCAAGACCGTCGACATCCACCGGCAGTCGACACCGCACGACGAACTCCTCGAACGGCTCCGGCAGTACGACGGCCCGCCCTGTGTGGTCGTGCTGGACGAGGCCGACCAGCTGGAGTCGGCGGACGTGCTCTACGACCTGCACGCGTTATCTTCCTTTTCGCTGGTGTTGATCGCCAACCGCGAGGCGGACCTGTTCGCCGGGGCCGACGACCGACTGCGCAGTCGCCTCCGGGGGAGCGAGCGGATCGGCTTCGACCGCTACGGGATCGATCAGCTCACGTCGATCCTGCAGGCGCGTGCCCGCTGGGGGCTGACCGAGGACGCCGTGGCGACCGACCAGTTGCGCGATATCGCCGACGCCGCCGCGGGGGACGCCCGCGTGGCCATCAGCATCCTCCGGAACGCCGCCCGGCGCGCCCAGCGGACGACAGCTGCGACGATCACCGACGAAATCGTAACGGCGGCGGTCCCGGCCGGCCGGTCGGCGGTCCACCGGCGCACCCTCGACACCCTCACGCCCCACCAGCGGGCCGTCTACGAGATCGTCGCGGACGCCCGTCGGATCGACCCCTCGACGCTGTACCGGCGCTACCGCGAGGCCGTGGACGACCCCAAGACCGACCGCACGGTCCGGAACTATCTCGGGAAGATGGTCCAGTACGACCTGCTGGTCGCGGAGGGCACGAGCCGCGACCGCACATATCGGGTCGTCGAGCCCGCGGCCGACGAGGGCTGACGCCGGCGCCACAGACCGATTTCCGCCACGGACAGGTTTATTTCGCTCTCGCCCAACTAGAACGCGCTCCCATGAGTGACTCCGAGTACGCGTTGCTGGCACGACTCGAAGCCAAGGACGGCAAAGAAGCCGAGGTCCAGGAGTTCCTGGAGTCGGCGCTCCCGATGGCCGAAGACGAACCCGACACGACGACCTGGTTCGCCCTCCGGATGGGCGAGTCGACGTTCGGCATCTTCGACACGTTCCCCGACGAGGACGGCCGGCAGGCCCACCTCGACGGCGAGATCGCCGCCGCGCTGCTGGAGCAGGCCGACGACCTGCTCGCCGAAGACCCCCAGATCGAGGAGGTCGACGTGCTCGCGGCCACACACGCCTGAGCCACCGGCGACCGCGACGGCGACCCCGCACCGTGACAACTCTTCTGGAAACCCGCGAAACCTGCCGTTCAGGGCCGAGAACATCCGTTCGTGACCGGGACCGGGCTTTCCGGAACTTCCGGAAACGACGCGCCAGCGCCCTTTTCGATGGCTCCACTCGGTCCGGGTATGGATCGCACTCGACTCCCCGAACTCCCGACGCTCGACCCCGGCGTCCAGTTGCTGGCGATTGACGGCCAGCGGGCCGGCGAACCGCTCCGTGCGCTCGTCCTCGACCACGCGCTCGGCGGCGGCGGGCAGGTCCGCTGGGTCGACAGCCGCGGGTACGCGCGCACCGACCGGCTGGCCCGACTCGCCCCGGACCCGCGGGCGCTCGACCGCATCCGGATCGCTCGCGGGTTCACCGCGCATCAGCACGTCGCGCTGGTGCGCCGACTGCCAGACGTGGTGACCGACGACACCGCGCTGGTCGTCCTGCCGGCGATGGACGCACCCTACCGGGCCGACGACGTGTCCCGGGGTCGTGCCCTCCTGCTCCGGAGTCTCGCCACCGTCGCCCGAGTCGCCCGCGACCACGCGGTCCCGGTGCTGGTGACCCGGACCGATCCCGAGGGCCTCGGCGAACCGCTCGCGGCGGCCGCCGACCGCACCGTGGAGTGCCGCCAGACGCCACAGGGGCCGCGGTTCGTCACCGACGACTTCGAGACGCAGGTCTACCCGCAGGGGGACGGGATCGTCCAGACGACGCTCGCGTTCTGGCGGCGCGTGCTGGCTGCCAGAGCGCCGGCCGCCGGCAGCGAGAGTGGTCACGACGATCACCCCACCCCTGCGGAGGTGACCGTCGATGGGGCGTACTAACCCGACCTTCCGGGACCGACTGGAGCGACTGCGCGCCGACTGGAGCGACTACCGGCGGGCGCTCCGCCGACGCGACGAGCCACACTTCGACCGGCTGTTCGAGTACGCCCGCGCTCACGCCGACGCCTGTGGCTACCTGAACCACGACTCGCCCATCGTCCCCGTCCTGCTGTCGGTGGCGCTGGAACAGCAGGCGACCATCGACGCCCTCGAGGAGCGGATCGCCGCGCTGGAGGCCGCCGAGGGCGACAGCGATCGCCAGGTCGACGCCTGCCAGACCGTGATCGAGCGCCCCTGGCCGGGCGCGGGCGACGAATGACCCTGACCGTCGATTTCGAGGACAGCGAGACGCGAAGCGCCGCTCGCAGCCGGACGCGGTCCGGCGACGGCGACCCCGTGGTATGGGAGTGTACCGACGACGGCGCGACGGCGACCCGGGACACCGACTACGCGCCGACGGTGTGGGTCACCCGCGAGGGCGGTCCCGTCGCGGCCGTCCGCGAGACCGTCGCCGGCATGGTCGACGTGCGGGGCGCGACCGTCGAGCGCCGCCGTCGCGAGTGGCGCGCCGACCCCGAATCCGCCCTCCGGGTCACCGTCGACCGGGTGGACCGAATACGGCCCGTGGCGACCAAGCTCACCGACCTCGGCCGACCCGGCGAGTACCGCTGTTACGGCGTGGACCTCTCGCCGGGCTTCCGATACTGTCTGGACCGGGGGCTGTCGCCGGTGCCCGACCGCGAGTTGCGGACGCTCGAACTCGGGACGACCGAGGCGGCCCGCAACGGTGACCCGCTCGATTCGGTGACCGTCGACGGAGATACCTTCGAGGGAAATACTGGGGGTCTCGTGGCTCGGGTCGCCGATACCGTGGCCGAGGTCGACCCCGACGTGCTGGTCCTCGATGCGGGCGCGACGATCCCGACGCTGTACGAGGCGGCCGCGACGGCCGGCCGGACCCTGCAGCTGGGGCGTCGGCCGGGCTGGAAGCGGCTGGCCGGGGAATCGACCTACGAGAGCTACGGGCAGGTCCACCACTCGCCCGCGCGGTACACGGTGCCCGGGCGGGCGGTCGTCGACCGCTCGAACACCTTCTTCTACCGGCAGGCCGGCCTCGACGGCTGTCTCGATCTGGTCGAGCGATCCTGGAAACCCCTGCAGGAACTCGCCTGGGCCTCCATCGGCAACGTGCTGACGGCGATCCAGATCCGCGAGGCCCGCGACCGGGGCGTGCTGGTGCCCTGGCGCTCGTACCGCCACGAGCGGTTCAAGTCCGCTCGCACGCTCGCCGACGCCGACCGCGGCGGCCACACCCTCGAACCCGCGGTGGGCGTCCACGAAGACGTGCACGAACTCGACTTCGGGAGCCTCTACCCGTCGATCATGATCGAGTACAACCTGAGCCCCGAGACGGTCCGCTGTGACTGCCACGACCGCGCGGACGTGCCCGGCCTGGGCTACAGCGTCTGTGACGACCGGGGCTACCTCCCGGACGTGCTCGGTCCGCTCGTGACGGATCGGCGGGCGATGAAACGCGAGCGGGCGGCGACCGACGACCCCGAGCGCCGGCGTGCACTCGACCGGCGTATCGAGGCTATCAAGTGGATTCTCGTCTCCTCGTTCGGTTACCAGGGCTTCTCCAACGCCAAGTTCGGCCGGATCGAGTGCCACGAGGCGATCAACGCTCACGCCCGCGAAATCTTGCTGGACGCGAAAGCCGAACTCGAAGCGGGCGGCTGGCGCGTGCTTCACGGCATCGTCGACAGCCTCTGGGTGACCGCCGCGCCGGACGTACCCGACCGCGAGCGGACGCCGCTCGCCGAACTGGCCGAGCGGATCACCGAGCAGGCTCGCGTCCCCCTGGAGTACGAGGCGGCCTACGACTGGATCGCGTTCGTGCCCCGGGCCGACAGCGACGCCGGCGCGCTGACGAAGTACTTCGGGAGGGTCGCCGATCCCGCCCCCTCCGACGACGCCCACACCTACCGCGGGATCGAGTGCCGGCAGGACAGCACGCCACCGTTCGTCGCCGACTGCCAGCGCGAGTTGATCCGGACGTTCGACACCCACCGCGACCCCGAAGCGGTCTGTGATCGGCTCGCCGGCCAACTGCAGACCCTCCGATCTGGCGCGGTCGACCCCGCGGAACTGGTCGTCGAAAAGCGCGTCTCGAACGAGCGCGAGGCCTACAGCCAGCGGACGCGTTCGGTCGCCGCGCTGGATCGACTCGCCGACACCGGACTCGGCCGCGAACCCGGCCAGAGCGTGCGCTACGTCGTTACCGACGACGGGCGTGACTCCCGCGAGCGGGTCCGACTGGCACGCGAGTCTCCCACGGAGTACGACGCCGAATTCTACGCCGATCGGCTCCTCCGGGCCGCCGAGAGCGTCTGCGCGCCGCTGGGCTGGCGTCGCGGCGGCATCGAGGACTACCTCGCGGATCGGGCGGACGCGTCGCTGTCGGCGTTCGGTCGATAACGGAGCATTCGGCGGTCGATCAGTTCTTGGCGATACCGGGCCGCCAGTCGCGGAGCCGGGTGACGCCGGCGCCGACGAGCCCGGCGGGAATCGCCATGACGACGGAGCCGACGATGAAGTCACCGAGGCCGCCACCGCCGCCACCGCCCGCACCGCCGCCAGCGCCGATGGAGATGAAAATCGCCACCAGAATCCCCATCACGAGAAAGCCCGCGGCGTTGCTGACGAACGCGAGGACGTACGTCTGGGTGTCGACCTCGCCGATCTGGAGGAAGTCCTGGAGTCCGATGACTGCCGCCAGGATGCTCCCGCCGAAGATCGCAACGCCGAACGCCATCAGCGTGATGCCGAGGCTGATGAAACCCGCGGCGCCGGTGGTGCCCCCACCCCCGAGAAGCGAATCGGCGAGGAGGGCGGTGAGACCGATGCCCACGCTGACGATGGCGAAGATTCCGACCACGTACTTGATGACCGACTGGCCAGCCGGCCGACTCAGCACGTCGGTCGCGCTCGGCCCGGTCTGGACCTGCTGTGCACGCCCCTGTCCGGGCTGGGCCTGTCCGGCCTGCCCGGGCTGGCCGCCGGTCTGGCCGCCCTGACCTGCCTGTCCACCCTCGTCTTGCCCCGTCGGATCGTCGTCCGAACTCATACGTGTACCATTAATTAGACAAGTAATAAAGGTGAACGGTGGCAGGATCGTCGCGACAGGCACCGTATACTACGTCATACGATGTATTACGGACCTGGACATCCCGTCGAACCACGGCTGTTACGAGCCGGTGACGGTGACGGCACCCGAAGGGTCATCGTTGAACCCGAGACGGCCAGCGGCCGTCGTCGGGGGCAACGTCGAGACGAACCAGCGGGTCACCGATTCGTCTTCACCGCGCTGGCCGAGGCCGACGAATCCGACGATGGGAACTGAAGGCGAAGCCGCGCCCCCGTCTCAGACCGCGTCCCGCTCGGCCTCGATGTGCTCGACGTAGGCCTCGGTGACGCGCTCGAAGATGGCCTCGCCGGCTTCGGCGGTCGCCTCGCGTGGGTCGCCGAGGACGCCGTTCTTCGTGATCGACGCAAAGCCCTCGCTGAGAAGCCGCGCGGTCGAAATATCGCCCTCGTGGCCGGGGGCGAGGTCGTCGGTTTCGACGAGTCCCTCGTCGATGGCTAGTACCATCGCGGTCTCGGCGGCCCCGGCGTGGATCACCGACTGGTCGTAGTCGACCCCTGCCTCGCTCAACCCCTCGTTCAGCAGTTCCATGTGTTCGTCGAGGTCGGTCAGCGCGATCACGTTCGCGTCGACCTCGCGGGCCACGTCCGGAGCGACGGTCTCGACCGGCGCGAAGTTGCCGCCGTGGGTCGGCACGAGCACCACGTGCTCGAAGCCGTGGGCCGAGAGCGAACGGCAGTACGCCCGGACGAGATCCATCAGTGTCTCCGGCGGGACCGTGATCGTACCCGGGAACTCCATGTGGTGGCCCGAACACCCGGGGCGGATCGTGGGTGCGGCCAGTGCGTCGCCCAGTCGCGTCGCGATACGCGTCGCGAGTTCGTCGCCGTCCAGCGTGTCCATGTTCAGTGGCAGGTGGGGACCGTGCTGTTCGATCGACCCGACCGCGACGACCGCCGTCCGCGTTCCACGTTCGAGCGCCGATTCGACGTCCGGCCAAGATAGCTCAGCGAGTGCAACGTCGTCGGGAGAAGCCATCTACAGCCGATCGGACGCCCCAACGTGAGTCTCTTTCGCCCGACCGACGATCGTCGCGAAGCCACGCAGCTTTTGCGCTTCCATCGCTTTCGATCGGTATGGACACCCTCGAAGCCGAACTCGACCGAGCGCGTGACCTCGACGTGGCCACCCTCGCCGACGCCATCGTCGAGATCGGTTTCGAGTGTACCCGCTGTGGTGCCTGTTGCAAGGCCGAAACCTGCGGAAACGAAGCGAGCGACGACGCTGAATCCGATTCTGAACCCCACACGGCGACGGTCTTCCCGGACGAGATTCGGCGGGTGCAGGACGCCGGCGACCAGGAGTACGACTTCCGGGACGCGGCCCGTCCGATGCCCTACGGTCTCGAAGACGGCCCGGAGGGTCCGGAGGGCGAGACCTTCGAGTGGGCGCTCCAGACCGACGACTGCGGGGACTGTACCTTCTATTCGGAGGACGAGTCAGGGACCGGGGCCTGTACGGTCCACGAGGATCGGCCGCTGATCTGTCGGACCTACCCGTTCTCCGTCGCACTCGGGGGCACCAGCCAGCCGATGGGGGAGGCCGTCGACGAAGAGGGCATGGTCCGGGCCCACGAGTGTGAGGGGCTGGGTCGGGACATCTCGCGGGCCGAGGCCGAGGAGCTGGCCGCGGCGCTGAAAGAACGAGCGATCCGGGAGATCGAAGAGGCCATCGCGGTCCGGGACGCGTACGAACCGGTCGAGACGGGGCCGGGCGAGATAGTCGTCCACGATTCCGAGGGCCAGAAGCGACCCGATGGGACGCCGCTGGACTGAGGGCGGAGCGTCCGTCAGGGGCCGAGTCACGGGCAAGTTCTTTACTATAGGCCTACCACATGCCCATGGAGGTCTAACCTTGGAGATATCTGATAAACTCCTGTGTTTGTTCAGCGCCGAAGTCGAGCGGAGTGAGGACGGGTACGTGATCGAGGTACCACAGCGCGAACTCGATACCGGCTCGGTCGAGGCCGGCGACACCTACCGGGTGGCGCTCATCGAGAGCGAGCGCGAGGAAGTGTCCGAGGACGAACCCGAAACGCCATCCTCGGAGCCCCAGCCCCCGGTCGAGGCCGGCGAGATCCGCTACGTCGAGATCGAGGACATCGGCAAACAGGGTGACGGGATCGCCCGCGTCGAACGCGGCTACGTCATCATCGTCCCCGGGGCCGAGATCGGGGAACGCGTGAAAGTCGAGATCACCGAAGTCAAGTCCAACTTCGCGGTCGGCGAGATCATCGAAGAGGACATCTGAGCGTTACCCACCTGTACCAACGTACCCGTCTCGGCTTCGTTCCCGACCCGTTCTCCCTCCGACCAGTCCGAAAAACCGCACGACTGCGGCCGGTTAACCGTCTGTACCAAACCCGCTAAAGGGACCCTTACCGTACACGTTTGTATGAGCGCAACCGCGACCGCGACGGCCCAGGCACAGACCAGCCTCTCGGAAAAGCAGTCCCGCATCCTTGAGTACCTCCGGGAGAACGCCGACACACAGACCTACTTCAAGTCACGCCTCATCGGCGATGCGCTGGACATGTCCGCCAAGGAAGTCGGCACCAACATGCCCGCCATCGAGAACGGCGACTTCGAGGTCGACGTGGAGAAGTGGGGGTACTCCTCCTCGACGACCTGGAAAGTCACCTCCTGAAACCCACGTTCGCGTTCGCTCGTTTTCTTCAGCCGTCGTAACTGAGTAGCGTGTCGGCCTCGGCCGCCAGCGCCGCGGCGTCGGAGCCGAACGAATCGGCGTACCGCACGAGCAAGAGCATGATCGTCTCCGGTCGTTCGACGGCGTAGCCGTCCGCCCGCGAGAGCAGGCCTGCCGTCTCGAGTTCGCTCCCGTACTTGCTGATCGTCGGCGTCGAGACGCCCAGCCGGTCGGCGAGGCCGCCCGCGGTCAACGCCGGATCGCGCAACAGCGCCACGAGCATCCCCCGCGGCGTCTCCCGGCGCAGGTAACCCAGGGCTACCTGTTCGAACTCCGAAAAGCGGTCGGCCGGGAAGTACCGGCGGTAGTCGCCGTCCTTCCGGCTCTCGACGACACCTGCACGGACCAGTCGGCGGAGATGGTGCTGGGCCTCGCCGGTGCCCAGCTGTAGGTCGTCGCGGAGCTTCGAGAAGTGCGCGCCGGGAGTCGCGGCGACGTAGCCCGCGATGGCGTCGGGGGCGTCGCTGTCACTCGTCCCGTCGGACTGGAAGCGAGCGAGGGGGCTGGCCGCGCCGATGGCTGCGAACCGGCGCAGTGTCGACCGCTTGGACTCGTCCACCCCCTCCTCAGGCATAGCTATGGGTTGGTAAGACGATGATAAAACGCCTTCGACTAGTCATCCCGGCCGATTCGCTGACGAACGAGTGCGCTGGCCGTGCGCGTCGGTTGCGGGGCCGTTGCGTCGCTACTTGCCGTCGGCCTCGCCGTCGGTGTCCTCGACGCTCGTCCCGCCGCCACCGCCAGTCTCGAACTCGTCGTCCATCTCGTCGATGACGTCGTCGGGATCTTTGATTTCGGCGGGATTGTCGCCCTGTTTGACGGCTTTGGCCTGTTCCTCCATGGCCTCCACGTCGACCTCGGCTTCCTGGTCGATCTGGCCGAGGATCTCCTCGATGTTGTCGAGGCCAAGCATCTCGCGGGTCTCGCTGTCGAACTCCAGGCTGTCGAGGGTTCCCTCGCCGTTGGTCTGGACGTCGCTGCCGGAGAGGTGTTTGCCGTAGCGGCCGACCATCGAGGTCAGTTCCTGGGGCAGGACGAAGGTGTTCGACTCACCCTGACCGATGTTCTCCAGTGTCTCCATGCCCTTCTCGATGACGGCGCGTTCGCCCATCGACTCGGCGGATTTGGCGCGCAGCACGGTCGAAATCGCGTCACCCTGCGCTTCGAGGATCTGGCTCTGCTTTTCCCCCTGTGCGCGGATGATGTTGGACTGCTTGTCACCTTCCGCCTTCTCGACGGCGGAACGGCGTTCACCCTGCGCTTCGAGGATCATCGCGCGGCGGCGGCGCTCGGCGGAGGTCTGCTGTTCCATGGCTTGCTGGACGTCCTGGGAGGGGTTGACCTCGCGGACCTCGACGGACTCGACGCGGATCCCCCACTCGTCGGTGGGTTCGTCGAGTTCGCGGCGGATCTTGGCGTTGATCTCCTGGCGTTTGTTCAGGGTGTCGTCCAGTTCCATGTCCCCCAGCACGGCACGGAGGGTGGTCTGGGCGAGGTTCGAGACGGCGCGTTTGTAGTCGTCGACTTCGAGGTAGGCCTTCTTGGCGTCCATCACCTTGATGTAGACCACGGCGTCGGCGGTCACCGGCGAGTTGTCGCGGGTGATCGCTTCCTGCCGGGGCACGTCCAGCGTCTGCGTCCGCATGTCGAACGTGTGGGTTCGCGAGACGAAGGGCGGGACGAAACTGATGCCCGGTTCGAGCAGTTTGCGGTACTCACCGAAGACCGTCAACGCGCGCTTCTCGGTCGCGTCGACGATCTCGACCATCTGGTAGACCGTGACCACAGCGAGTACCAACACCAGCATCAGGACGATGCTGATGGTGCCACCGCCGAGTTGCAGTACTGTCGCGGGGAACATTACTTCAATTTCGGACGAACAACAGAAAAGGGTTCGGTCCCGTGGGGCCAGTGGTCTCGTCGGGACTCTCGGACGCGAACGACACCGGACAGGGACACAAAAGGGTTCGGTACGGTCGGGTTAGTGGCTCCGTGTTGGTTGGGTTGGGGGGAGCGAAACCGGAGAGCAGCGAGCCGACGTGGGAGCTCGCCATGCTCGTGGACAACGGAACCACTGACACCAGTGGTGACCAGCCACGTAGTCGCTGACAGCGCACTGTGGAGCGTGACTACCTGGCTGACCACCTCCCGGTGCCGGTCGCGCCGGCGACCCCTCTCGCCGCACGGGAACTGCACGAACGTGCGGCGCACCTGCGTTTCCTGTACGCCCGTCGTCGGCTGAACATTACATCTACACGTATGTCTGAGGAAGGTAATAAAGATTGGGTATAAGGAAAGTAATATCGATTATTAGTGTTTGGTCACGTCGGGTATATCCGACGAAAGCAAACAATCGTGTGGATGTATCTCGGGTTTGGACGTGGACCGAAGAATCACGTCGATATCGCCGGGACGAAACTGGGCGGCTGTTCGCAGTCGGTCAGGCCGCGTCCGGGTCCGCGTCCGGTTCGCTCGCCTCCGCGTCGCGTTTGCTGGCCTCCTGTGCGAGTTCACGGTCGATGTCGTCCGAGATGTCGTCGATGGCTTCGACCGTGACGACGTTGCCGCCGCCAGGGTCGATGACGATGACCTGGGTGCCCTCGGCGATCTCGCCGTCGACGGAGCGGGCCCGGTAGAGCGGGTTGAACCCGCCGTCGTCGAGTTTCACTTCGCCGCCCGTCTCGGTGACCCGCTCGGTGACGCGGCCGGTCTGACCCCGCAGGTCGTCCGAGGAACTCGTCTGGCCGGTGCCTTTCCCGCCGTAGAAGTCGAACTGCCGGTAGCCATAGAGCGTGATCCCGCCGACGACCAGCACCAGCGCGGCGAGGACGAGCGGCGCGAAGATGCCGATACTCGTCGGCAACAGGAGCCCGGCGATGCCGGCGACCAGGAGGGCGACGCCCAGGACGATGAAGTGGGCACCGGGGGCCAGCGCCTCGGCGATGACCAGCCCCGCTCCGGCGACCACGAGGAGCAAGGCGAGGTCCTGTCCCAGCACCGAGGCCTGTGCGAGCAACCAGAATACCATACCCGTGAGTAGGGCTGCCCCGGGGTTAAGCTTCGGGGTCGGCGGGTCAGATCACGCCCAGGACCGCCATGAAAAACAGGACGGTACACAGTGCGCCGAGCAGGACGAACACCGTGTTCTCCATCGAGGGCGACCCTGGTTCGAGCGGCTGGTCGAGGACCATCGCGCCGGCGACGTTGCCCTCCTCGTCGCCCGCCTCGCCGTCTTCGTCCCCGCCGCTGTCGGGCCCTGCCGCCGCCTCGCCCCCGTCCTCGGGCAGGTCCTCCAGTTCGAACTTCCAGCCGCCCTCGTCGTCCGCCTCGGACATACGGGACTGTACTGGCCTCACGACCAAAAGCACACGGTCCGCGTCCGCGGTCGATCCGCCGACCGCGCTACTGCACCTTCGACCCCAGCGGCGCGTCGTCGTGGGTCGTCAACAGGTCGGCCTCGTCGCCGGCCGCCAGGATCATCCCGTCGGACTCGACGCCGAACAGCTCCGCCTGCTCCATGTTCGCCAGCAGGATACACCGCTCGCCCGGCAACTCGTCGAGGTCGTGGAGTTGCTTGATGCCGGCGACGACCTGTCTGGTCTCGACGCCGATGTCGACCTCCAGGCGCGCGAGGTCGTCGGCCCCCTCGATGGGCTCGGCCACCTCGATCCGCCCGACGCGCATGTCGAGGGCGCCGAAGTCCTCGAAGCCGATCCGCTCGTCTGCCAGCGCCTCGGGCTCGAAGGCAGCAGTGTCGCCGTCGGCCTCGTCGTCCTCGGTCGCTTCCTCGACGCGCTCCTGCAGTTTCTCGTTCAACTCGTCGATGCGCTCGTCCTCGATCTTGGCGAACAGTTCGCCGGGCTCGCCGAACTCGGCCGGCGGCGTGGCCAGCGCGTCGTCGAGCGCCGTCTCGTGGACGGAGCCGTCCTCTCCCAGCTGGGTCCAGAGCTCGGCGGCCTTCTCGGGCATGACCGGTTGCATCAACACGGCACAGGCCTTCGCGAGTTGCACGCAGTCCCGGATGACCTGGGCGGCCTGCTCGGGGTCGTCGTCGGTGAGCTTCCAGGGCTCGTTGCGCTGGATGTACTCGTTACCGAAGTCGGCCAGCTCGACTGCCGCCGCGCCCACGTCGCGGATGCGGTAGTCGTTGAGCGCCGCCTCGAACGCCTCGATTGACTCCTCGATTCGGTCGCGCACGTCGTCGCTCACGGCCACGTCTGGCGTCCCGTCGTAGTTGCGGTGGGCGAAGAGCAGCGACCGGTACGCGAAGTTCCCGAGGTTCCCGACCAGTTCCCCGTTGACCCGCTCGGCGAAGCGGTCCCAGGAGAAGTCCACGTCGGTCTCCATCCCGCTCCCGTCGATCATGTAGTAGCGGAACAGGTCGGGGTGGAACCCCTCGTCGAGGTACTCGTCGGCCCAGACCGCGCGATTGCGCGAGGTCGAGAGGGCCTTCCCGTCGATCCCGACGAACCCCGTCGCCAGGATCGCCCGGGGCTCGTTGTAGCCCGCGCCCCGGAGCATGGCGGGCCAGAAGACGGCGTGGTGCTGGATGATGTCCCGGCCGATGACGTGGACGATTTCACCGTTGTCCGCGCCGGTCAACTCAGACTCGTCCTCGACTTTCCAGACGTCTTCCCAGTCGTACTCCGCTTTCCCCACGCGCTCGGTGTACTGCTTGGTCGAGGAGACGTACTCGATGGGGGCGTCGACCCAGACGTACAGCACGAGCTCCTCCTCACCCTCACCGGGGTAGTCGATCCCCCAGTCCATGTCCCGGGTGATACAGAGGTCCTGCAATTCGCCCTCGATCCACTCGCGGGGCTGGTTCTTCGCGTTGTCGGTGCCCTCGACGCGGTCGATGAAGTCCTGCAGGTAGTCCTGGAAGTTCGAGAGCCGCAGGAACTTGTGGTCGCGCTCGCGGTACTCGGCGGAGTTGCCGGTGAGCGTCGAGACGGGGTCCTCGACCTCGCCGGGTTCGAGGTGGCGCTGGCACCCCTCGTCGCACTCGTCGCCGCGGGCGTGTTCGCCACAGTAGGGGCAGGTCCCCTCGACCAGTCGGTCCGGGAGCCACTGGTCGGCGTCGGGGTCGTAGGCGACCTGGATTTCCTTCTCGAAGACGTGGTCGTCGTCGATCCACGAGCGGACGAACTCCCGGGTCGTCTCCACGTTCGTCTCGTCGTGGGTGTGCCCGTAGTTGTCGAACTCGACGTTGAACTTCGGGAAGGTCTCGGCGTACTCCTCGTGGTACTCCATCGCGAACGCCTCGGGGGAGACGCCCGCCTCGGCGGCGTTGACGGCGATGGGTGTCCCGTGCATGTCCGACCCGCAGACGAAGGCCGTCTGCTGGCCGACGCGCCGGAGCGCGCGGGCGACCGTGTCACCGGTGACGTAGCCCCGGAGGTGGCCGACGTGCAGGTCGCCGTTGGCGTAGGGCAACCCGACGGTCACCACCGCGGGATTGTCGGTGGGGAATGCCTCGTGACTCATATCCCTACGGTCCCGACAAACGGCCTAAAACCCGCCGGTTCGCGGGCGGGGTCACTACTGCTGGACGGTCCAGCCCTCGTCGTCCTCGCGGCGGACGACCGTATCGAACAGCGTCGCGATGGTCGCCACCGTCTGCTCGTCCTGTGTCGCGGGGTCGAGGTGGGCGTGGACGGACGCGTCGACCGCCAGACACCGGCTGGTGATCGTGTGCAGGAAGCGAAACACCCGGTCGCGGTCGGCGTACTGGAGCAACGAGGTCAGCGAGTTCAGACAGACCGTGATCGGTTCGCCGTCGCCGTCCCAGCGGTCCAGATACCGCGAGATGGCGATGCTCGCGCCCGTGAGGTCGCTGGCCGGGACGTGAGTCGTGTGGACGCCGTCCGGCGACTCCCCGTCGGCGTGGGACTCCGGGCAGACGATGGCCATCGACGCCGGCAGGGCGTCGTGGGTCGCTCGCCAGTGGTCGACGAGCCGTGTCGGCCGGCGCGTGTAGGACAGCGACAGCACGCGCTGACGCTCGGGACTGGCACTCGAAAGCAGGTCGACACAGAGGTCGTTCGCTGCCACGTCGGCCGACGACGCCAGCACGAGCGCCCGCGGACGATTCCTGACCGACTGGGCTGTGGACTGTGATTCCATCCCCCGATCTGGTTGTCATTTCTACGGGGACGCTGGAATAGCTTTCGGTCGGTTCGGCACGAACCAAAGTCAGATGATGGCGAACGCGGCCGCCCCGAAGGAGATGGTCACGAGCAGTCGGCCGACACTGCCCGCGAACGTCGCCAGCGCGAACCTGACGTAGTCCTCCTCCAGCACGGTGAAGGCGTAGATAGAGAGCGTGTCGGGGAACCCGGGGACACAGAGGGCCAGCGCCAGCCCCACGTACCCCCACTTCTGGGCGAGCTGGACGGTCTTGCTCTCGGACCACTCCACCACGTCGAACCGCGACCGGCGCAGGAACCGGATCACCGGGCCGGACTGTTTGGCCTCCTGACCGATGTGGAACGCGAAGACGCTCCCGGCCGCCTTCCCGAGGCCACTGACGAGGACGATGAGGCCGATCTCGGCCGAGTGTGGGAGGCCGAGGTTGAGCGGCGTCGCGAGGACGACCTCGCTGGGCAGCGGGAGGATGAAGGCGATCAGAAACGAGTAGACGGCGATGATGCCCAGCCCCGCGGGACCGGTCGCTGTCCGGATCGCCTGTTCGACGACCTCGAGTTGGAGGAACCACTCCAGAACCGCGAGGGTGGCGGCGGGCACTACGCGGCGTTTTTTCTGCCGTTGCTGTAAGCCTTCATATTTGTGTTCCCGAGGTCTCCGGAACCGGGCAGTCGGATCGCCCTGTCAGAACCAGTCGAGTTCGGCGACGAACGAGCGCAGCATCGACCGGGTGACGTGGGGCATACAGACCACACGCATCTCGCCCGCGCCGGTCTTGGTGACCCGCCAGCCGCGGCGGCGCAGATCCTCCGTGACGGGCATCGACATGTCGGCGGCGACGATGGGCAGTTCGGGTTCGACCACGTCGTGGCCCCGGGCGGCCAACCGGTCGGCCAGCCACTCGGCGTTGGCCATCGACTCGTGGTACTGCTCGCGGTAGCCGACGGGCCACAGCGCGTCCATCGCGGCGACGGCGCTGGCGACGCCCGCCCCGCTCCGGGTCCCGGTCAGCGTCGCCTGTGATTTGGACTCCAGATACGGCGTCTCGACGGCGAGTTCGTCGAGCAGCGACTTCGAGTGGGTGACCAGCCCGCCCGACGGGATGGCGGCCTGCCCCATCTTGTGCGGGTCGATAGTCATCGTGTCGACGTCCGCGTGGCCGAAGTGCCACCGGTGATCGGTGAAGGGCAGGACGAACCCACCCCAGGCCGCGTCGACGTGACAGAGCGCGTCGACCTCGTTGGCGATATCGGCCAGTTCCGGGATGGGATCGACGCGGCCGTACTCCGTCGAGCCGGCGACGCCGACCACGACGGCCGTGTCCTCGTCGACGGCCCGGGCGACGGCGTCGGGATCGGCGCGGTGGTCCTCGTCGGTCGGCGTCGTCCGCAACTCGACGTTGAGGATGTCGGCAGCCTTGTTGAACGAGAAGTGGGCGCTGTCGGGCGCGACCATGTTCGGCCGGTCGGTGTCGGCCCGGTTGCGCGCGATGCGAACCGCCTGGATGTTGGCCTCCGTCCCGCCGGAGGTGACGTACCCCGCGGGATTGGGCAGGCCGGTGACCGTCCCGAGCATGTCGACGGCTTCTTGCTCCAGTTCCGAGACCGTCTCGTAGGTGCCCGGGTCGCCGGGATTCGTCGCCAGAAACTCCTCGGCGGCCTCGCGGGCCGCTGGATGTGGCTTGGTACACATCGAGGAGAGAACGCGGCTGAAGTCCTGCGGTTCGACCCGCTGCATACTCCATCCAAGTGATGGCAACGGCTTAGGGATTGCGCTCTGTTCACTCGCCGCCACCCCTGTATATACGCTGTTTGCCGCGACGGCACGAACCGTTAACAACTGTCCCGCCGTAGCCGGGAGCGATGCTACGGAGTTCACTCGACGGCGACACAGCGGTCGTCACTGGGGCGAGCGCGGGCATCGGCCGCGCGACTGCGCACGCGCTCGCACGGGAAGGCGCGAACGTCGTCCTCGCTGCCCGGAGCGAGGACAGACTCGACGACATCGCCGCGACCGTCCGCGATGAGTACGACACCGCGGCCCTGGTCGTTCCGACGGACGTGACCGACGAAGACGCCGTGGCGGCCTTGATCGACGCCACGGTCGAGGAGTTCGGCGGCCTCGACGTGCTGGTCAACAACGCCGGGTTGGCTCGGGGCGGCCCCATCGAAGACATGTCCACCGAGCAGTACCGGACGATGATGGACACGAACGTCGACGGGATGTTCTTCGCCGCCCGGGCCGCCATCCCCCACCTCCGGGACTCGGGCGGGACGCTGGTCTTCCTGGGGAGTTTCGCCGGCGAGTACCCGCGCCCCTCCAACCCCGTCTATGCCGCGAGCAAGTGGTGGACTCGCGGGTTCGCCAAGAGCCTCTCGGCCCAGGTCGGCGACGACTTCGCGGTGACGGTCGTCAACCCCGCGGAAGTGCGCACGGAGTTCGGCTACGAGGAAGGCACGCCGTTCGAAGAGCGGTTCGACGAGGGCGAGGCCAGCGAACCCGCCGAGATCGCCGAGGCCATCGTCTTCGCGGCGAAACAGTCGCCCTCGATGGCCGCGGAGATCGACCTCTACCGGCGGGACAAGTTCGAGATGTTCTGAAAACCGGGCGCAACGCGAGTTCGCGGCTGGCTGTTACCGCACCGAGTCGAGCAGGAGTTTCTGCTCGACGCGCTTGACTTCGTGCTGGACGTCGCGAACGGCGTCGATGTTGGCCGAGATGGACGTGGCTCCCTCGTTGACGAGGTGTTTGACCATCCGGGGCTTGGAGCCGGCCTGGCCACAGATCGAGGTGTTCACGTCGTGGTCGCGGCAGGTCTCGATGGTCTGGCTGATGAGATCGAGGACGGCGGGGTGGAGTTCGTCGAACCGGTCGGCGACGTTGCCGTTGTTGCGGTCGACCGCCAGCGTGTACTGGGTCAGGTCGTTGGTGCCGAAGGAGGCGAAGTCGATGCCGGCTTCGGCCATCTTCTCGACGCCCAGCGCCGCGGCGGGCGTCTCGATCATGACGCCCCAGGAGCGTTTCTCGGGGTCGATGCCCGCCTCTTCCATCAGGTTCCTGGCCCGAAGCACGTCCTCGGCGTCGTTGACGAGGGGGAACATGATCTCGACGTTGTCGTAGCCCATCTCGAACAGCTGGCGGAAGGCTTCGAGCTCGTGCTTGAAGACCTCCGGCGTGTCGAGGCTCCGGCGGATGCCCCGGTAGCCCAACATTGGGTTGTGTTCCTCGGGCTCGTTCTCGCCGCCTTCGAGCTGTCTGAACTCGTCGGTCGGCGCGTCGAGCGTGCGAACCCGGACGGGGCGCGGGTAGAACTCGTCTGCGACCCCGCGGACGCCGTCGACGATCTCCTGGATGTAGGCGCGTTCGCCGTGGTCCTCGATGTAGCGCTCGGGCGTCTTGTTCGTCGAGAGGATCATGTGCTCGATCCGGAGCAGGCCGACGCCGTCGGCACCGGTCGCCGCGGCGCGTTCGGCCGCCTCCGGGATCGAGACGTTGACCTTGACCTCCGTCGCAGTCATGGGCTTGACGGGGGCCTGCGGCCGGACTTCCTCGACGGGTTCGGTCTCGTCCTCGGTCTCGACGCCCTCGCGGATGGTCCCCTTGTCACCGTCCAGGGTGACCAGCTGATCGTCTTCGAGCGTGTCGGTCGCTCCACCGGTCCCGACGACGGCGGGCGCGCCGAGTTCGCGCGCGACGATGGCGGCGTGGGAGGTCATCCCCCCTTCGCTGGTGACGATGCCGGCCGCCCGCTTCATCGCGGGCACCATGTCCGGCGTCGTCATCTCGGTGACGATGATGTCGCCCTCGCCGACCTTGTCGAGCTGGTCGAGCTTGTCGACGATCCGGACTGCGCCCGAGGCGATTCCCGGGCTCGCGCCCAGACCCGAGAGCAACACGTCTTCTTCCTCGGCCTGGGCCGCGGCCGCGCCGGAGCCGTCGGCGGTGGCGGCCGACTCGCCGTCCTCGGCGATCGTGGTGATCGGCCGGGACTGCAGCATGTAGACCTCGCCCTCGAAGATGGCCCACTCCACGTCCTGTGGGGTGTCGTAGTGGTCCTCGACGCGCTCGCCGAGTTCGACGAGGCGTTCGATCTCGGCCTCGTCGATGACCCGTTCGTTGCGCTTCTCGTCGGGCACGGGCCGTTCGTTGGTCTCGCCGGTCTCGGGGTCTTTGGCGTACATCGTCTTCTTGTCGGCGACCTCCACGTCGGTCACCGCGTCGCTCTCCCGGTCGATCACGTAGTTGTCCGGCGTGACCGAGCCGGAGACGACGCCCTCGCCCAGGCCCCAGGCGGCCTCGATGATGACCTTGGGTTCGCCGGTCGAGGGGTGGGACGTGAACATCACGCCCGACTTCTCGGCCTCGACCATCTGCTGGACGACGACCGCGATGTCGACCTTGTCGTGGGCGAAGCCCTGCTCCTGCCGGTAGTAGGTGGCCCGCTGGGTGAACAGGGAGGCCCAGCAACGCTTGACCCGGTCGAGCAGGTCCTGCCCGGTGACGTTCAGGAACGTCTCTTGCTGGCCCGCGAACGAAGCGTCGGGCAGGTCCTCGGCGGTCGCCGAGGAACGCACCGCGACGAACGCCTCGTCGTCGCCGATCTCCTCGTAGGAGGCCAGAATCTCCTCGCGCAGGTCCTCGGGCATCTCCGTCTCCAGAATGAGTTCCTGTGCGCGGGCCTCGGCTTCGGCCAGCGCCTTCGAGTCCTCGGCGTCCACGTCGACCGCCTCGAACAGTTCTTCGTCGATTCCTGTCTCCTCGATGAATCGTCGGTAGGTCCCCGCTGTGACGACGAACCCCGGGGGAACCGGCAGGCCTGCGGCCGTCAGTTCCCCTAACGAGGCCGCCTTCCCGCCGACCGACTCGAGGTCGTCTGCCCCGATTTCGTCCAGCCAGAGTACAGCCATGTCCTCACCTGGGAAGTACAGAACACCGATAAAGAAGGTTCCGAACCGCGGCTTGGGTGCAACGCTTGCCACCCGCGGACGGGCGAAACAGAGTCCAGAAACCCCAGCGCGACGGAATTTAGACCTCGATGATGTCGTCGTCTTCGGTCTCCGGAACCACCAGATCGCCGTCCAGCGCCGTCACCGCCCACCCGCCGACCGCGATCTCCGCGCCGACCCGGACGTACACCGTCCCCGGGCGGTCGACGAAGTGCCCTTGCTCGAAGACCAGCTCGTCGGGCAGATCGTCGAAGGCCTGGAACTCCCGCAGGTAGGCCCCGACTGCGCCGCTTGCGGTCCCCGTCACGGGGTCCTCGGGCACACCCGCCTTCGGCGCGAACATCCGCCCGTGTAGCGTCGACTCCTGTTCGAGCGTGTCGAAAGTGAAGGCGTAGACGCCCGCGGTGTCGACCTCGCGGCTCAACTCGGCGATGGCCGCCATGTCCGGGTCGAGGTTGCTCAGGTGTTCTAGGAAGTTTACCGGGATCACCAGGAAGGGAAGACCAGTCGTACTGCGCGCCAGCGGGAGGTCCGCGCCCACGTCTTCCAGCGCCGCCACGTCGACGCCGAGCGCGTCGGCCATGCGGTCGTAGTCGAGATCGACGCGTCGGATCTCGGGCTGGTTCTGGGTCATCCAGACGCCGCCATCCTCGGTGACCTCGATATCCAGCACGCCGGCCTCGGTTTCGAGCGTGTGGTCGCCGGCCTCGATCTCGTCGCGCTCGTAGAGGTACGCGTGGCTCGCGATGGTCGCGTGCCCGCACATGTCGACCTCGGTCCTGGGCGTGAAGTAGCGAACCGCCCGGTCTGCATCTTCGGAGGACCGGAGGAATGCGGTCTCGCTCGCGCCCAGCTCCGACGCGATGGCCTGCATCTGTTCGTCGTCGAGGCCGTCGCCGTCGGGCACGACGCCCGCGGGGTTGCCCGCCAGGGGCTCGTCGGTGAACGCGTCGACCAGAAGCGCCTGTCGCGTGTCCATGCCTCCGGGTTCGGAGAGGGGTCGGATCAAGCTACCGGCGGTGCGGGAGGCCGTCCTACGCCGTCGGTCCATCGCGTCTCCGGCGGCCGCGAGCGCTTCCAGTAGCGTCCGTCCCTCTGGTCTAGAGGTCGACAGCGGCCGCTCCGGACGGATCGTCGAAAGATACGATTCGAGTGGTTCCCCGCCACACACCGACCAGCCGCTTGCCGCCCCGCGCGACCGGCCGGGGGGATCACCGGTGTCCGTCGTCCCGGACGTACTGGAGCGCCTGGAGGAACTGCTCGGTGTCGACCCGGCCCTCGGTCTCGGCCAGTCGCTCCTGGAATCTGGTCGGCGTCATGTTCACCGTTACCATACAACACGAAAGATCATAGCTCTTTCGCCGGGAACCGAACGGGCCGAAATCGTGTGCTGCCATCCCGCTCGGGGCTACCACGTCGAGACCGTTAACTACCCGTTCTTGGCGGGTTGAGACGACGAGCGCGACGAACAACGATTGCCGAGAGTCCGGCGGGACGACCGGTCGGCTACAGTTCGTTTTCGCCCTCGTGCTCGTCCAGCTTCGCTTTGATCTCCCGGAGGCTGTTGATACCGTACAGGCCCAGGACCAGCCACGCGACCGAGAAGACCACGCCGAGAACGGCGAAGGTCAGTCCGAGGGTCGTTTCGTTGATTGGGACCATGCTCGGAGGGAGGCGGGCCATGAATATAAGCCGCCAGCCTCGGTTTCAGCGAGTGAAGTCGTGCAACCGCGTTGATACTCGGTCACCGAGTGGTGGTACTGTGGATGCAGACAGCGATGTCGAGGCCATCGCGACGCTGCTGGCCGACGACTGCGCGCGGACGATCCTCGAAGCGACCGCCGCGCAACCCCTGTCGGCCGACGAGCTCAGCGACCGCTGTGGCGTGTCGACGCCGACGGTCTACCGCCGCCTCGAGGACCTCCGGGTACACGATCTGGTCACCGAACAGACCCGCGCGGACGCCGACGGCCACCACTACAAAGTCTACACCGCCACCCTCGACCGCGTCGTCGTCGATCTCTCCGCGGACGGCCTCACGATCCGACTGTCCCGACGGGACCGCATGGCCGACCGCTTCACCCAGTTCGTGGAGGACCTCCGATGACTGACCCAGTACTCCAGTTCGCGGCCCGGACGAGCGACCCCGTCTCGTCGACCTTTACCGTCGCCATCGCGGTCCTCGGTCTGCTCGTCGGCTACATCGCCTTCCGGGGGTACCGGCGCAACGAGAGCCTGCCGATGCTGTTCGTCGCGACCGGCTTCCTGCTCACCTTCTGGACCCGTGGCTTCCTGCTCGGCGTCTATCTCGTCCTCGACCGCGTCGGCTCGTTCGCACCCGGGATGCGGACGACCGTCGACGTCGCGCTGTCGCTGGCCGCCGACGGGAGTACGGTCGTCGGACTCCTCTGTCTCCTCTATGGCCTCTGGATGCCGCGCCGCGAGAACTAGTCCGCGATGGCCTCTTCGGAACCCTGGGCCGCGTTCGGATCCTGAATCCAGAGGTCGCCGAACAGGTCGTCTTGCTGGAGGTACACCTGCCCGCGGTGGGAGAGAAAGAGCAGGCCGAGGAACGTCTCGACCCGGGAGCCGCCCGCGTTCTCGATTTCGGCGTAAAGGACTTCCTCACGGCCCGCTTCCCACTGCTCGAGGCAGGCCCCGTACACGTCGTCGATGATCGCGTCGATGTCCTCGCCGTGGGCGGTCCCGGTCACGTCCGCGGCCGTCGGCTCGTCGTCCATCCGGAACTCGTCGCCGCTCCGGTAGTCGAGTTCCTGTGTCCCGCGCTGGTACGTGCTGGGACTGTCGCTCGTGTCGTACTCCCTGGACTCCTTCCACCAGGTGTCCCGTTCGGCTTCCCGGAGGTCCCGGACCAGTTCGTCCAGTGTCTGTGGCATCCCGCGGGCCCGTTTCCGGTCGAGCCGCCGATCCATCTCCTTCTCCAGTGAGGCGAAGGGATCGGCGTCCGAGTCCAGCGGCGTGTCCTCGCCCATCGCCGCCGCCTCCCAGGGCTCGGGTTCCTCCTCTTCGTCCTCGTCGTCGCTCAGCATCGCGTCGCTTTTCATCCGCAGGAGGACGCTCGCGTAGAACAGCGCGCGACCCGACGTCCGGAGGTCGGCCTCGTCCAGTCGGTCGAGGAACTTGTCCGTCACGGTCACGATGTCGATGTCCCAGGGCTCGATCTCGTCGTCCTTGGCGAGCTGGACCAGCACTTCGACGGGTTGCACGTCGTCCTCGTCGTCCTCGCCCGGCGGTTTCGGTCGGTCGACGGCGTGGGCTTCGGCCGCGTCACCGTCCGCGTCCCCGCCTCCGTCGTCACTGCCGCGCATCGACGACGCACCGTCTGGTTTCTCGCCCGCTCGCGGGTCGCTCCGCTCCCCGCTCGCGCTGTCGGAGCCGCTGGGCGGCTCCCGGTCCTCGTGACCAGCGATGTTCAGCGGAATGTCGTCGTCCTCGCCCCGCTCGTCCCCGCTAGTCATCCGCCGGCACCTCCTCGTCGCCGTCGCCACCGACCTCGCTCAGGTCGATGCCGGTCACGGCGGAGATGTTGTCCTCCTGCATCGTGACGCCGATAGCTCGCTCCGAGCGTTCCAGCAGCGCCGAGCGGTGCGAGACCACGACGAACTGCGCGTCACCCGCGAGTTCGTCGACCATCTCGCCGACCATCTCGGCGTTGGCCGCGTCGAGGAAGGCGTCCACCTCGTCCAGCGCGTAGAACGGCGCGGGGTTGTACCGCTGGATGGCGAAGATGAACGCCAGCGCAGTCAGGGACTTCTCCCCGCCGGACATCGCCGCCAGCCGCTGGATCGGTTTGTCCTTGGGCTGGGCTTTCATCGTCAGCCCGCCGTCGAAGGGGTCGTCCTCGTCTTCGAGGTGCAGGGTCCCAGTCCCGTTCGAGAGCCGCTCGAAGATGTCCTCGAACTGCTCGTTGATGCCCTCGTAGGCATCCATGAACGTCTCCTTCTTCCGGGCCTCGTAGGTCTCGATCCGGTCGCGGATGCCGTCGGCCTCCTCGACGAGCGTCCCCTTCTTGTCCTCGAGGTCGTCGAGGTCCGCCTTCACCTCGTCGTACTCCTCGATGGCGAGCATGTTCACCGGTTCGAGCTTCTCCATCTCGGTCTCGAGGCGGTCGATCTCGCGTTCGACCTCGTCGTGGTCGGGCACGTCCTCCGGGTCGTAGTCCCCGACCTGTCCTTCGAGTTCGTCGACCTCCCACTCCAGTCGGTCTTCCTCCTCGCGACAGTCCGCGAGGTCGTCCTCGACGCTGGTGACCTTCGACTGCTGTTCGTCACGAACCTGCTTTGCCTCCTTGAGGTCGTCTTTCAGCTCCTCACGCTCCGCTTTGAGGTCTGCCAGCTCTTCTTCGAGGTCGGCGACCGCCGCCTCTTTCTCTTCGAGCAGTTCCTCCTGCTCGGCGATCTCGGCCTCGAGTTCCTCGATCCGCTCTTCCTGCTCGGCCTTGCGGTTCTGGGCCGCCTCGATGTCGTCGTGGAGTTCCTCGATGGCGTCCTCGGCGTACTGCTTTTCGAGTTGGAGTTCGTTCAGGTCGCCGTCGAGATCGTCGCGCCGGGCTTCGAGGTCGGCGATTGCCTCGCGCACCTCGTCGGCCTGGTTCGTCAGCTTCGGCAGTTCCGAGTCCTCGATCTCGCTCTCCAACTCGACGATCTCGTCCTCGATGGCCTCGATCTCCGCGGTCCGTTCCTCGATCTCGCCTTCGAGTTCGTCCATCCGGTCGGAGACTTCTTCGCGGTCTTTTTCGATTTCGTCGAGTTCGGCCTCCAGCCGTTCGATCCGCTCCTCGGTCTCCTCGCGTTCGGTTTCGAGGGCTTCGATCTCGCTCTCGATCTCCCGGACCTGATCCGCCGCGTCTGATTTCCGGTCGCGGGCGTCGTCCAGCCGGTTCTCCACGTCCCGCAGGTCCGACCGGATCGACTTGCGCTCGTCTTCGAGGTCGTTGATCCGCGCGGCGACGCGTTCGAGCTGGCCCTGCCCGCCCGAGAATGAGTAGCGCGTCCCCTTCGAGGAGCCGCCGGTCATTGCACCCGACTTCTCGACCAAATCTCCTTCGAGGGTAACCATCCGATAGTCGCCCATCAGGTCGCGGGCGGTGTCCATCTCGTCGACGATCAGCGTGTCGCCGAGCACGTACGAGAAGATGCCCGCGTACTCGCTGTCGAAGTCGACCAAGTTGTAGGCGAAGTCGATCACGCCGTCGTGGCTCGGCAGGCTCGACAGCGACCGCTGCTGCATCTTCGTGATCGGCAGGAACGTCGCCCGCCCCGCGTTGCGAGACTTCAGGTACTCGATACAGTGCTGTCCGATGCCGTCGTCGTCGACGACGACGTGTGCCAGTCGCCCGCCCGCGGCCGTCTCACACGCCGTCGCGTACTCGGGATCGACGCCGCCCAACTGGCCGACCGTGCCGTGAACGCCGTCGATCCCGCCGTTGAGGATCGTCGTCACCGCCCGGCCGTACGAGGAATCGCCGTCCTGTCCCGCCTTCGCTTCGAGTTCGGCGTACTCCTGCTGTTTGGCCGAGATCTCGTCCTCGATGTCGTCGAGATCGGACTGCAACTCGCGTTTCTCCTGTTTGAGGTCCTCGACGACGCCCGAGATGGTCGACCGGTTCTCCGCGGCCTTCTCGAGTTCGTCCTCCAGATCGGTGATCTCGGCGTCGATCTCGGGGAGTCGGGCCTCGGCCTCCTCGATGGCCGCCTCTTTCTCGCGTTGCTGGTTCGAGCGCCGGCGCGCCTCGTCCAGCAGCCGGTCCTGCTCGCGCTGGAGGTCGTTTTTCTCGCTCTTTTCGTCCTCGAGGGCGGCCCGTTTCTCGTCGAGTTCGTCTTTGACCTCCTCGAACTCCGCGCCGACCTCCTCGATCTGTTCTTCCAGTCCGGCGAGTTCGTCCTCTTTCTCCTGGATGTCGGCTTTGACGCCGGACTTGGCGACCTTGGTTTCGCGGATGTCGCCCTCCAGGTCGTCGATCTCCTCCTGTTTCCGGTCGATCTGGACGAACGCCTGCCGGCGCTCGTTCTCGGCGTCCTCGATCTTTTCTTCGGCGCTCTCGACGGCGTCTTCCAGCCGAGAGATCTCGCCTTTGACCTCCTCGATCTCGCGTTTGATCCGTAACTGCTCGTCCTCGCCTTTGCGCTCGATCTCGGCGTTGAGGTCTTCGAGGTCCTCTTCGAGGCGGACGACCGTCCCCTGGCGCTCGTCGAGTTCGCGCTGGAGGGTCTCCAGTTCGTCCTCCAGTTCCTCGATCTCCTCTCGGACCGCGTCGAGTTCTGCCCGTTTGTCCTCCAGTTCGGCGGCCTTCCGGTAGGATTCGTACTCTTCCTTCTCGTCGCGGAGCTCCTGATACTCGAGGGCGGTCTCACGTTCGTCTTCGAGCTGGCTCAGCCGATCGCGTTTCTCCTCGATGCGGAGCTGGGCCTCCTCGATGCGTTCCTCGACGACCTCCAGTTCCTCGAAGGCGTCTTCCTTCTTGGCGTCGAACTGGGCGACCCCGGCGATCTCGTCGATGATCTCCCTGCGCGCGTGCGGGGTCATGTTGATGATTTCGGTCACGTCGCCCTGCATGACGACGTTGTACCCCTCGGGCGTGACGCCGGCCTGGGCCAGCAGGTCCTGGATGTCCGAGAGGTTGACCGAACGGCCGTTGATGTAGTAATAGGAGTAGTAGTTGTCCTCGGTCTCTTTGACGCGGCGCTTGATGGAAATCTCCGAACAGTCGCCCACGTCCTCGGTGCCGGCGGCGTTGACGACGGTCCCCCGTTCGAGGGTCCCGTCGGCGTTGTCGAGGATGACTTCGACGCTCGCTTCGCGTTCCTCGTCGCCCTCACGCTCGCCGTCCTGGTGACCGGGATTGTAAATGAGGTCGGTCAGCTTCTCCGCGCGGATGCCCGACGTGCGAGCCAGGCCCAGCGCGAACAGAATCGAGTCGATGATGTTGGATTTGCCCGATCCGTTCGGGCCGCTCACGGTGGTGAAATCCTCGTAAAACGGGATTCGCGTCTTCCGGCCGAAACTCTTGAAATTGTCGAGGACGAGCTCTTTGATGTGCATGGGGGTGCTCGTGGCCGGAGCCCGTCAGGCGACGATGATGTCGCTGCCCTCTGACTCCGTCTCGTCTTCCGCCTCGGCGGCCTCGGATTTAGGCGTGTCGGCCGGCTCCGCGTCCGCGGCCGGCTCGGGCTCCGGTTCCGGCTCCGACTCGGCCGCCGCGTCGTCGGCCTCGCGTTCCGCCGGGGCCGTCGACGACCCGACGCCGCTCCCGTCGATGGTGTCCAGTCCGACCTGGTCGTCGACGACGTTCTCTAGCTCGCGAATACGGACCTTGCACTCGACGAGTTCGTCGGTCAGGCCGTCGACCGTCGCCTCAAGCTCGTTTACGCGCGATTCGAGTTCCTCGACGCGATTGCCGCTCGCCATAGAGACATAGCCCGTCCCCGCCGGCATAAAGTTACGTCAGACATTCACATAGCTTCTGATAAGAACGGGCCTGGTGAAAACGGTCGGCACGGGTCGGCAGGCGTGTCCGTCAATCGTCGTCGGTCTCGACGGTGATCGGTTCGTCCGGCTCCTCGGCTGCCTCGGCCTCCTCGTCCTCGCTAGCTCGATCTTCCAGCAGGAGGCCGACACCGCCGGCCGCGAGCATCCCGACCCCAGCGGCGCGGACCGAGCGGACGTACCACGGTTTCGGCTTCAGTTCGCCGGTGTTCTCGAAGGCCAGGCCCCACAGCTTGGCGTTGAGCTGGATACTCCGTTTCGGGCTGGCGGCGGCCAGCAGGCCCTGGACGAGCAGCCAGCCGTAACTCAGGCGGCGCAGTTTCTCGGTGACCATACCGGTACGTGGGCGAGGACGGACAAGAAAGGTGCGTCTCCGGCCGTCCGCGGCGCGGCGACGCCAGCACTCGCCCGGGTCGTTAGCCTTTAGCCGTCCGCTCACGAACCGCGAGTAATGACTGCACAGGCTGCCGAAACGGGGGATCTCGTCGCCGTCATCGGGCTGGAAGTCCACGTCCAGCTGGAGACGGCGACGAAGATCTTCTGTGGCTGTTCGACCGACGTGGGCGACGACGAGCCGAACACCCACACCTGCCCCGTCTGTCTCGGTCTCCCCGGTGCCCTGCCGGTCCTCAACGAGGGGGCCGTCGAGGCCGCGGTCAAGGTGGGGAAGGCCATCGACGCCGAGATTCCCGAGGAAACGACGTTCCACCGGAAGAACTACTACTACCCGGACCTGCCCAAGAACTTCCAGATCACCCAGTACGACGCGCCGATCTGTCAGAACGGGGCACTGGAGTTCAGCGTCGACGGCCGTCGCCGGAGCGTCGACATCCGGCGGGCCCACCTCGAAGAGGATCCCGGGAGCATCAAGCACGTCCGCGAGGGCACGGAGGGGCTGGAGAGCCGCACCGTCTCCATCGAGCGTGCCGACTACACCCTGATCGACTACAACCGCGCCGGCACGCCGCTGATGGAGGTCGTCACCGAACCGGACTTCCGGGACCCCGCCGAGGTCCGGAAGTTCCTCGAAAAACTCGAAGAAGTCCTCGAGTACCTCGGCGTGTTCGATCCCGGCCGTGACGGGTCGCTCCGGATCGACGCCAACCTCTCGATGGTCCCCGCCGAGGAAGTCGACGAGGACGGCGAGATTCCCGAGGACGTGCTGGAAGCCGCCAACCGCACGGAGGTCAAGAACATCTCCAGCCACAAGGGCGCGGAGAAGGCCCTGGCCTTCGAGAAGTCCCGGCAGAAGAAACTCGTCGAGTCGGGCCGCGCGGTCGAGCAGGAGACGCGCCACTTCAACGAGACCCACGGCAACACGGTCTCGATGCGCTCGAAGGAAGAGGAGAAAGACTACCGGTACTTCCGGGAGGCCGACCTCCCGCCGCTCCAGGTGGCCGACTGGAAGGAGCGAATCGCCATCCCCGAACTGCCCGACGCCCGCCGCGAGCGCTTCGCGGCCGAGTACGGCCTCAGCGACGAGGCGGCCTCGAAACTCACCAGCACGAAGCAGGTCGCGGACTTCTTCGAGGACGTGGCCGAGGAGTTCGATCCCGACCTCGCGGCGACGTGGGTCGCGGACAACCTGCTGGGCGAACTGAACTACCGCGACATGGCGATCACGGACATCGACGACCGCTTCGACGAGGTCATGCGCCTGGTCGAACTCGTCGCCGAGGACGAGATCACCGCCAAGAACGCCCGCGAGACGGTCCTCCGGACGATGCTCGACGAGGGGAACGCTCCCGATACCGTCGTCGAGGACGCGGACCTGGGCAAGACCAGCGGCGACGAGGTGGCCGCCGCGGTCACCGCGGCTATCGACGAGAATCCCGGTGCAGTCGAGGACTATCACGACGGGGACGACAACGCCATCAACTTCCTCGTCGGCCAGGTGATGCAGAAGACTGGTGGCAGTGCCGACCCGGGCGACGTGAACCAGTTGTTGCGGGAAGAGCTAGAGGGGTAGGACCGACGAGGTCCGGAGAGCCGAGTCGGCTGGTTCGCCAGAACTCTCACTCGGCACCGTCGGTCAGGGCCTCGGTTGCGGCGTCCCGCACTCGTTCGTCGGCGTGACGCTCGCTGGCCTTCCGGAGACCAGCGCGCGCCGTCTCGTTGTCGACGTGGCCGAGCAGGGCGGCGGCCTGCCCGCTGACGGAGATCGCGTCGTCGTCGAGCGCGGTCACGAGAATGTCCGTCCGGGCCGCGTCGAGGGACGCCAGATCACGCGTCGCCACACCCCGGGAGATCGCCGAGAGGAGGTACTCCCGGGCCAACTCGTCGTCCTCGGTCCCCGCGTCGCCCTCGTTCGTGGCAGCGACGGCGTCGAACAGTGCCTCGACCTGTGCCGGCGCGAACTCGTAGGTGATCCGCCCGAGCGCGTGATAGAGGCCGACTGCGCCGGCGGCGCGGACGCCGGGGTCGTCGGCGAGCGCGTAGGGGAGTACGTCGTCGACGACCGTCGCGTCGGTCGTGACCGTCAGCGCCTCTGCGGCCGCGAGCCGGACCGACCGCTCGGGGTCGTCCAGACACTCGATCAGCGGGTCGGCGGCGACGAGTTCGTGGTAGACCTCGACCGAGCCCAGCACTTCCGCGGCGGTGGTCCGCACGAGCGGGGACTCGTCGTCGAGTGCCGCGAGGACGTCCTCGGTCGCGTCGTGGCCGTGAGCCAGCGGATCGCGCCCGATCTCACGGAGGCGGTCGGCCCGGGTCTCGGGATCGGCCGGTCTGTCATCGTCCGATCCCAGCCACGACAGCAGGCGGCGGAGCATCGGTCTACTCTGGCGGCCGAGAACGGATAAGCGTTGAACCTGCCCGCTCGCCGGCGCGCGAACGCGCGTACCCGCGCAGTCCAGCGATTTCCCGGCTCACTGGGACGAAAGCTTCAAAGCCTGTGTGCGCTTAGAGCCTGGCGAATGACCACCCACGCACCGGGAGGTGGGCCGCCGTGGAGTTGATAATCACGGAGAAGGACAACGCCGCGCGGCGCATCGCCGAAATCCTCAGCGAGGACAGCGCCGAGGTCGACCGCCGGAACGGCGTCAACGTCTACCGCTGGGGCGACAAGCGTGTCGTCGGGCTGTCGGGCCACGTCGTCGGCGTCGACTTCCCGCCGGAGTACTCGGATTGGCGCGACGTGGAACCCGTCGAGTTGATCGACGCCGAGATCACCAAGTCCGCGACCAAGGAGAACATCGTCCGCACGCTCCGCCAGCTCGCGGGCCGGGCCGACGAGGCCGTCATCGCGACCGACTACGACCGCGAGGGCGAGTTGATCGGCAAGGAAGCCTACGAGATCATCCGCGACGAGACCGACGTGCCGATCAAGCGGGTCCGGTTCTCCTCGATCACCGAGCGCGAAGTCAAAGACGCCTTCGCCGAGCCCGACGATCTGGACTTCGACCTGGCGGCGGCGGGCGAGGCCCGCCAGATCATCGACCTGATCTGGGGCGCGGCGCTCACCCGATTCCTCTCGCTGTCGGCCCGGCAACTGGGTGACGACTTCATTTCCGTCGGGCGGGTGCAGTCGCCGACGCTGAAGCTGATCGTCGACCGCGAGCGCGAGATCGAGGCCTTCGAGCCCGACGACTACTGGGAACTGTTCGCCGACCTCACGGAGGACAGCCAGTCCTTCGAGGCCCAGTACTTCTACGACGACGACGGCAAAGAGGCCGAACGCGTCTGGGACGAGGACGCCGCCGAGGACGCCCACGAGCGGTTGCTGGCGGCGAAAAGCGCGACCGTCACCGAAGTCCGACGGCGCACCCGGACCGACGACCCGCCCGCGCCGTTCAACACCACGGCGTTCATCAGCGCCGCGGGTTCGCTGGGCTACTCCGCCCAGCGCGCGATGAGCATCGCCGAGGAGCTGTACACCGCGGGCTACATCACGTACCCGCGCACGGACAACACGGTGTACCCCGAGGATCTGGACCCCGAGGAACTGCTGGGCGCGTTCACCGATACCGGTGCCTTCGGCGAGGACGCGGCCGGTCTGCTCAACCTCGACGAGATCGAGCCCACGCGGGGCGACGAGGAGACGACCGACCACCCGCCGATCCACCCGACGGGCGAACTCCCCAACCGGAGCGAACTCGACGATGACGAGTGGGAGGTCTACGAACTGATCGTCCGCCGGTTCTTCGCGACCGTCGCGGAACCGGCCACCTGGGAACACCTGCGTGTGGTCGCCGACGCCAACGGCTGCCAGTTGAAGGCCAACGGCAAGCGCCTCGTCGAACCGGGCTATCACGCGGTCTACCCCTACTCCAGCGCGAGCGAGAACTTCGTGCCCGACGTGGAGGAGGGCGCGGAACTCGCCGTCTCCGACGTGGAACTGGCGGCCAAGCAGACCCAGCCGCCCCGTCGCTACGGCCAGTCACGGCTGATCGAGCGCATGGAGGATCTCGGCCTCGGAACGAAGTCGACGCGACACAACACGATCGAGAAGCTGTACGACCGGGGCTACATCGAGCAGGATCCGCCGCGGCCGACGACGCTGGCCAAAGCCGTCGTCGAGGCCGCCGAGGAGTTCGCCGACCACGTCGTCAGCGAGGAGATGACCGCCGAACTCGAAGCCGACATGGCGGCCATCGCCAGCGGCGAGGCGACGCTGGACGACGTGACCGAGGAGTCACGGGAGATGCTCGAACGCGTGTTCGAGGAACTCCACGAGTCCCGCGAGGAGGTCGGCGACCACCTCCAGCAGTCGCTGAAGGCCGACCGCACGCTGGGCCCCTGCCCGGAGAGCGACCACGACCTGTTGATCCGGCAGAGTCGCCACGGCTCCCACTTCGTGGGCTGTGACGGCTTCCCGGACTGTCGATACACCCTCCCCCTGCCGAGTACGGGCCAGCCACAGGTGCTGGACGAGGAGTGTGAGGAACACGGGCTCCGGCACGTCAAGATGCTCGCGGGGCGGGACACGTTCGTCCACGGTTGTCCCCAGTGTGCGGCCGACGAGGCCGACGAGAGCGAGGACGAAGTGATCGGTGACTGTCCCGAATGCGGTGCTGACGAAGGAGGCGACCTGGCGATCAAACAGCTCCGCAACGGCTCGCGGCTGGTCGGGTGTACGCGCTACCCCGACTGTGAGTACTCCCTGCCGCTCCCGCGCCGGGGCGAGATCGAGGTGACCGACGAGCGCTGTGACGAGCACGACCTGCCCGAGTTGATCGTCCACAACGGCGACGACCCGTGGGAACTGGGCTGTCCGATCTGTAACTACCAGGAGTACCAGGCCCGGCAGGCGGTCGACGATCTGGTGGATCTGGACGGACTGGGCGAGCGCACGGCCGAGAAACTGGCCGAGGCCGACATCGAGACGCTGGCGGACCTGGAGACCGTCGACCCCGACGAGGTCGCGACGACGGTGCAGGGGGTCAGCGCCGACCAGATCCGGGAGTGGCAACAGCAGGCGGGCGCGGAAGCCGCGGACTGACTGCTTTTCCGAAGTAGTTTTCACGGTCGGTCGGAATGCCCCGGTATGAGCGGGCCATGGACGGAGTGGGATCACGTTTTGAAGATCGACCCGGACAAGTCGCTGGTCGACGGTGAGACGTTCGAGGACGTGGCGGCGACCGGGACCGACGCCATCGAGGTGGGCGGCACTACCGGGATGACCGAAGAGAAGATGCAGCGGGTCGTCGAGGCCTGCGGGAAGTACGACATCCCGCTGTACATCGAGCCGTCCAACCCGTCTTCGGTCGTCCACAGCGACGCCCACGACGGCTATCTCGTCCCAATCGTGCTGAACGCCGGCGACGTGACGTGGACGACCGGCGCGCACAAGGAGTGGGTCCGACTGGACGACGACATCGACTGGTCGCGTACCTGGACGGAAGCGTACATCGTCCTCAACCCCGAAGCCTCCGTGGCGACCTACACCGGGGCCAACTGCGAGCAGGACGCCGACGACGTGGCCGCCTACGCCGAGGTCGCCGAGCAGATGTTCGGCCAGGAGATCGTCTACGTCGAGTACTCCGGCACGCTGGGCGACCCCTCGAAGGTCCGGGCGGCCAGCGAGGCGCTGGACGAGGCCACGCTGTTCTACGGCGGCGGCATCCACGACTACGACTCGGCCCACCAGATGGCCCAGGAGGCAGACGTGGTGATCGTGGGCGATCTCGTCCACGACGAGGGTGTCGGCGCCGTCCGCGAGACCGTCGAAGGCGCGCGAGACGCGAACTGATCATCCTCGCTCTCCGTCCGGCCCGCCCGTTTCGTCCCCGTCGTCGCCGTCATCGAGCGGCCGTAACGGCGTCACCTGCGGGCCGTGGTCGGTCGTCGCGACCGCGGCGTCGACGCCGAACACGTCGGCCAGCAACTCTTCGGTGACGACCGCCTCCGGCGGACCGCGGGCGGAGACCGACCCGTCTTCGAGCGCGACGACGTGATCGGCGTACTGGGCCGCCTGCTCGATATCGTGGAGCACGAGCACCACGGTCGTCTCGCTCTCGTCGCGGAGGCGTTCGACGATTGCCATCACCTGCAACTGGTGGCGCAGGTCGAGGAACGTCGTCGGTTCGTCGAGCAGGAGGACGTCGGTCTCCTGGGCCAGCGCCATCGCGATCCAGGCCAACTGCTGTTGGCCGCCGCTTAACTGGCCGACCTCGCGGTCCCGGAGGTGATCGACACCGGCCAGCGAGATGGCGCGGTCGATGGCGTCCCAGTCCGCGTCGGTCAGCGCCTCGAACGCGCCGCGGTGGGGGTAGCGACCGTGTGCGACCAGTTTCTCGACGGTGATGCTGTTGGGCGCGGTGCTGTCCTGGGAGAGCAAGCCGAGTTTCCGGGCGAGCCGCTTCGTCCCGAGTTCGTGGACCGCCGCGCCGTCGACCCGGACGGTGCCCCGATCAAGCGACAACTGGTCGGCCAGCCCCTTCAGCAGGGTACTCTTGCCGCTGCCGTTCGGGCCGACCAGCGCGGTCACCTCGCCCGGCGGGACGCGGATCGACTCCCCGTCGATCACCGGCTCGTCGGTGTTGGGATAGCCGATCACGAGGTCGTCGCCGCTGAACTCGCTCGCACCGGTCCCGTCGCTGGCGTTCGCGGGGCTGTCGTCCGCATCGTCGTCCGCTGTGCTGTCGTCGTCCCGGCCGAGGATCGAGCCCACGCCGCCGTCCGTGGCGAAGCCGCGCTCACCCATCAGATCTCACCCAGGCTCTCCTGCCTGCGCATCAGGTAGAGGAAGTACGGGCCGCCAACGAGGCCGGTGACGATGCCGACGGGGATCTGCGCGGGGCTCAGCGCGAGTCGCGCGCCCACGTCGGCGGCGACCAGCAGCGCGGGGCCGGCGAACAGACAGCCGATCAGCAGCTTCCGGTAGTCGCTGCCGACGACGTTGCGGACGACGTGGGGCACGATCAGGCCGACGAAGCTGACGATGCCGGCGACGGCGATGCTCGCCGCGGCCAGCAGGACCGCGACGGCCGACAGGCCAAACCGCATCCGTTCGACGCGCATCCCCAGGGACTTCGCCGTGCTCTCGCCCAGCAGGAGGACGTTCAGCTGTCTGGCGCTCGCGATCGCAAGCGCCAGCCCGAAGACGGTCCAGGGAATCGCGATCCGGACCTGTTCCCAGTCGACGCCGGTCAGCGAGCCCGTCGTCCACTGGATGGCCGACTGGACCACGCCGATGTTGTCGGCGAAGAAGAACATCGCGGTCTGGAGTGAGCCGAAGACGGTGCTGACGATGACGCCCGCGAGGACCAGCCGTACGGGCGAGGTCCCGTTCTTCCAGGCGATGGCGTAGACCAGCAGGAAGGCGGCGATCCCGCCGACCGCGGCGATCACGGGCAGGAGCGCGGACAGCCCCAGCGTGATCTCGGTGACGACCAGCGGCACGACCAGTGTGACGCCGGCGAAGGCCACGAGTGTCAGCAGGATCGCCAGCCCCGCGCCCGAGGACACGCCGAGGATGAACGGGCTCGCGAGTTCGTTCCGGGTCACCGCCTGGAAGACCGCGCCCGAGACTGCGAGGTTCATGCCGACCAGAACCGCGACCAGCACCCGGGGGAGACGGATGTTCCAGACGATCAGACTCTCGGTGCGCATCTCGGGGACGGCCTCGCCCAGCAGGAACGCGTCCCAGGCCTGCGGATCGAACAGGACGTTCGGGTTGACCACCGCCGCCCAGGCCTGCCCGATGGTCATCTCGTAGGCGCCCAGACTGACCTGGACGAGTCCCGCGCCGACGACGATGGCCGTACTCCCGAAGATCAGGGCGAGCAACGAGGCGTCGAGCCACGCGAACCGTCGGACGAGCCGGCCCGTGAGGCCGGCGTTCGCGCCAGTCTCGCGCGCTCGCCACGGCGTCAGCCGCTCGGTGAGACTCCGAGTCCCGTCCTCGCTCGCCCGTTCGTCTTCGGTCATCGGGGACGGTCACCCCCCCGACCGTGGCCCGTCGATCCCGGTGGTCTCTCGGGTCTCATCGGCGAGGGTGTCGCCACAGTTGATTTGGCCGCCATCTCGTTTTAGGCATACCTAAACACTGGTTTAGTGGTTTCGGTTCGCCTAAAACACGGTCGGGCGACCGGGGACCAACCGCGTCCGGTCACTCCCGGGCGGTCGGCGGGTCGGCGGCCGCAATCGGGCCGGCCGGACGGGGGCGATGGCCGGACGTTTCGGCTCAGAAGACGATGCGCTCGATCGTTCGACGGAAGACGCCGGGCCGCTCGGACCGGGCGGGCTGGATCTGGACGGCCGTGCAGTCGACGCTGTCGACGATCCAGTCGGCCGGTCGGCCGAACAGGTTGCTTCGGAGGCGACCGCCGTCGGTCCCGATGACCAGCACGTCGGTGGGGTCGGTCGCGGACACGAAGTCCCGCGTGGGGTCGTCGCTCTCCACGACCGAGCGATACACCGGGACCGAACAGAGTTCCTCCAGTTCCGCGAGGTACTCGTCGAGCGTCTCGCGCTGGGTCTCGGTCGCGCTCCCGTCCACGGGATAGCGCAGGTCGATGCGCGATCCGGTCTCGCTCGCCAGGGCGTTGGCGATGGCGATCTTCTGGGGGTCGAACGGGCCCCGATCCGTCACGACGGTGATCGAGTGGATGTCCGCGAGGTCGCGCTCTTCGATCAGCAACACGTCACAGGGGGCGTTTCGCGTGACCCACTCGACGCCCGTGCCGAAGACCGACGCGTACAGCGGGTCGTCCTCGCGCTCGAGCAGGAGGAAGTCGGCGTTCTCGTCCTCGGCGAAGTTGACGACCGCGCGCTCGGCGTCGTGGCTGACGATCTCGCCGTACTGGATCGGCACGTCGAACTCCTCGGTGAGTTCGGCCGTGCGTCGCTCGAAGTCCTCGTCCGACGCCGACATCGTCTCGGAGGCGTGGCCGAGTGGGGCCTGGTCGGGCACCTCGTCGAACTGGACGACGGTGACGCTCCCGTCGTTCTTCCGGGCGATGTCGGCGGCGATCCGGACCAGCGAGCGCTCGCGGTCCGCGCTCGTGTCCTCGGTGATCGCGACCAGCACCTCGTACCCCTCGATCTCCTCGAAGGTCGACTTCGTGCGTTCGATGGCCTCCTGTCCGATCGCCCGGCGGAGCACGTCCGTCGCCGCTCCCTCACGCTCTACCCGCTCGCGGGCGTAGTAGAAGTACCACAGGATCGACCCGACGGTGATGACGACCGCTCCGATCAGCGGAACCGTTCCCATGAAGCCGATGAGCGCGAGGCCGCCGGCGATCCCGGCGATCTGGGTCCAGGGGTACAGCGGCGACTCGAAACTGGGGTCGTACTCGCCCACGTCGCCCTCGCGGAAGGCCACGACCGCACCGTTGACCAGGGCAAAGACGACGATCTGGAAGGCACTCGCCAGTTTCGCGATCTCCTCGATGGGGACGAACGCGATGAGCACGAGCATGACGACCCCGGTGAGCGTGATCGCCTTCGAGGGGGTCCCCCACGACTCGTGGATCTCGGTCAGCGACGGCGGTGCGAGTTTGTCCCGGGCCATCGCGAAGGGGTATCGCGACGAAGAGAGAATGCCAGCGTTGGCGGTACTGATGAGCGCGAGGACGGCTGCGACGATGACGGCGACCACGCCGGGGAACGCCAGCGTCGCCTCGGCCGCGTTGATCATCGGCACCGCCGAATCGCTCAGCACGTTCGGCGGCGTCACGCCGACCATGACGACGACGATGAGGACGTACAACAGCGTCGTGAACCCGAGCGAGACGAGGATTCCCAGCGGGATGTTCCGGTCGGGGTCCTCGATCTCCTCGGCGATACTCGCCACCTTGGTCACCCCGGCGTAGGAGACGAACACCAGTCCGGTCGCGGCGAGCAACCCGCCGGTCCCTTTCTCGAAGAATCCGCCGTAGTACCTCCCGGTCGTACTCGGCAGGCCGGAGACGACGAACCACACCATCGCCAGGAGCATCACGACGACGATGCCGATCTGGAGCCGGCCGGTCTGTTTCGCGCCGACGAGGTTGACGACGATCAGGAGCGCCGCCAGCGCGAGCGCGACCGGTTTGATCGGGAGATCGAACAGGTACAGCAGGTACGGGACGCCGCCGATGAGCGCGAACGCGCCTTTGAACGCCAGCGAGAACCACGTCCCGACGCCGGCGATGGTGCCGAGGAGGGGCCCCATGCCACGCTCGATGTAGATGTACGTCCCGCCGGCCTCGGGCATCGCCGTCGCCATCTCGGCTTTGCTCAGGGCGGCGGGCAAGACGAGGATTCCGGCGACCAGATACGCCAGGATGACCGCCGGGCCGGCCGTCTTCAGCGCGAGGCCGGGCAGGATGAAGATGCCGCTCCCGACCATCGCACCGACGCTGATCGCGATCACCGCAGGCAGTCCGAGGTCACGTTCGAGTTCTTTTGGCATTGTATAATAGAGAAATCGTGGCGTCAGGCGCCGGACTCGGGTTCGGTCAGTCGCTCGCGGACGACTCCGGCCAGCAACGACGGCGGATCCACGAATCGGATGCCCGTCTCCGCGAACGCGTCGCGGTAGGCCGCCTCGGTGACGCAGGCGATCACGGTCTCGATACCGCAACAGGCACGCAGTAACTGCGCGGTGAACAGTGCTCTCCGGTCCGGGCCGACGGTCACGATTGCCGTCTCGAACTCCTCGACGACCGGATAGAGACTGCTCGCGTCGGTCACGTCCACACAGTGTGCGTCCAGTCCCGCGTCCGCCGCCCGGCGGACGTGGGTCCCGTCGTCGCTGACGAAACGAACAGTTGCGGATTCGTCAAGGTTCGATGCGAGCCCTCGCCCGCCGTCACCACCGACGACGACGATCGACGGCGTATCGGCCGAGAGAACAGCTTTTGGCCGCTTTTGATTGGATATCATTGTTTTCCTCCAGCGAGAAGGCCGTGGCTGTTCGGGTGGCAATGCGACCCGGATTCCTGGGCTTTCCCGCCTGGTGATCGCTAGTACTTGCTTCATCCGCATAAACTGACCGGTTATTCTGCGGAAAAAGTAATAGAAACCTATTGATTGTGTGGGGGCGTCACAGGATATCGCTGTATCCGGTCAACTCTCCGGCGAAAACCCCTCGTACGCGTGGACGTACTCGTTACGGATGATGTCCTCGTCGACGACCTCCAGGCCGAGCGCGTCGAGTTCCTGCCCGATCCGGCTGAGGTCGTCGCCGTCCCGACCGACGACCTCGACGTGGACGTTCTCGCTGCCGGTCATCACTTCCCGGACGGCGACCACACCTTCGATCTCGAGGGCCTGTCTCGAAAGCTTCTCTCGATCCGGAATCTCCGCGTTACAGACGATGAGGGTATGCAGCTGGAACCCGGCCCGTTCGTAGTCCACGTCCAGATAGTAGCCCTTGATGACGCCTTGCTCTTCCAGCCGGTTGATCCGGTTGCGGACGGTGCTGGCGGCGACGTCCATCTCGTCGGCGATCGTACTCGCGGACGTGTTGCGCGCGTCGTGCTGGAGCCGATAGATGATGTGCCGATCCAGCGCGTCGAGTTCGACGATATCGTCTCTGTCGCTCATAGCGAGTGGACTGGGCACCCGACAAAAAGTGTACCGTCGCCGGGCGTTCGAGTCGCTCCGTCCCCGTCCCTGCCTGACGGGAAACGAGGGGGCTTAAGTCCCGGCCGCCGATATCGGACAGCATGGACGACCGCACCTACACCGCAGACGCCGAGCCGGGCGACACGGTCACCGTCGCCGGCTGGGTCCACGAGATCCGAGACCTGGGTGGTATCGCGTTCATCATCATCCGGGACACGACCGGCAAGATCCAGGTCAAGTTCGAGAAAGACGAGATGGACGACGACCTCGTCGAGACCGGGCTGAACGCACACCGCGAGAGCGTCGTCGCCGTGACCGGCGACGTGGAGGACGAAGAGCGCGCGCCGACCGGCGTCGAGATCGTCCCCGACTCCCTCGACGTGATCGCCGAGGCTGACCCCGAACTGCCGCTTGACCCCTCCGGGAAGGTCGACGCCGAACTCCCGACCCGACTGGACAACCGGACGCTAGACCTCCGCAAGCCCGAGGTCAAGGCCATCTTCGAGATCCGCGCTGCGGCCCTGGAAGCGGTCCGGGACGCGTTCCGCGACCTGGGCTGTACGGAGATCAACACGCCCAAGATCGTCGCCACGGGGACCGAGGGCGGCACCGAGCTGTTCCCGATCACGTACTTCGGGCAGGAGGCCTTCATGAACCAGAGCCCCCAGCTGTTCAAACAGCTGATGGTCGGCTCCGGCCTCGAACGCGTCTTCGAGATCGGCCCGATCTTCCGCGCGGAGGAACACAACACGCCGCGACACCTCAACGAGGCGACCTCCATCGACTTCGAGTCGGCCTTCTACGACCACCGTGAGGCGATGGACGCCTGCGAGACCATCGTGAAGGCCGCCTACGAGGGCGTCGCCGAGAACTGTCAGGACCAGCTCGAAGCGCTGGACATGACCGAGGAGTTCGAGGTCCCCGACGGTGACTTCCCGCGGCTCACCTACGAGGAGGCCCTCGAGAAGATCAACGCGACGGGCGAACTCGACGAGGTGCTCGTGTGGGGCGACGACCTCTCGACGGAGGCCGAACACGTCCTCGGCGACGAGGTGGGCGAACACTACTTCATCACCGACTGGCCCAGCGAGATCAAGCCGTTCTACATCAAGGATCACGACGACGACGCGGAGGTTTCCACGGGCTTCGACATGATGCACCCGTCGATGGAGCTGGTCAGTGGTGGCCAGCGTGAACACCGCTACGACAAGCTGGTCGACGGCTTCGAACAGCAGGGACTCGACCCCGAGGCCTTCGAGTACTACACCAAGATGTTCAAGTACGGCATGCCGCCCCACGCCGGCTGGGGGCTCGGCGGCGAGCGCCTCATCATGACGATGCTCGGACTGGGCAACATCCGGGAGGCCGTCCTCTTCCCGCGAGACAGGCAGCGCCTGTCGCCGTAGGCGACGGTGACCCTGTCGAGCGGGAGCAGGGAACAGCTCTGCTGTGACCGTGTTCCCGCGGGATCGCCAACGTCTGAGCCCGTAGGGCGACGACGTTGGGAGCCCACGAGACGAGTGCAACGAGTCTCGTCAGACCGGTAGCGACTCAGTCCCTGACGAAGACGTTGGGGGCCAACGAGACGAGGGTGCGAGGTGCGACCGACGGGAGCACCTCGGAGACGCGAACGGCGAAGCCGTGAACGACGCGACTCTCGTCAGATCGCCAGCGCCTGTCGCCGTGAGCGACGCGGCTTACTCCGCTTCTCCGACGGCCTGTTCGCGCAACTCGCCGGTCAGGTGGAGGCCGTGGCTGTCGATCCGGCGGACGACGCGTTTGGCCTGTGACTGGGAGAAGTACTTGTCCGAGACTGCCGCCCGGACGACGACGCCGAACGTCCCGGTCACGGTCGCGCCGAATCCTTCAGCGACGGTCCGAAGCAGCCGGTCGTCGGAGAGCAGGCCGACGGTCGGAGCCGCAGCTCCGTCTCCGCTCGCCGTTTCTGCTCCGTCCGTCGCGTCGAGGATGCCTTCGACCACGCGCACGTCGCTCGTCGTCTCGGCGGCGTCCAGTACGCGTATGGCGTCGTCGGACCAGTCGGTTTCGACCGGGCCGGTCACGATATCGTTGTCGTCGACGAACCGGTCGAGGTTCGTGCGAGCCGGCTCTGTCGTCACTTCCGCCCGAACGGCGTCCGGGACGGCGATAGTGCCGTCGAAGGCACCGAGCAGGTCGAGTTCGCCGACCGCTCCCAGGGCGGTCAACACGGTCGCGTCGACGTAGATACGGCTCACAGCTCCCTCGCGTCGTCGGCATCCCGCCGGAGGTCGGCTGCGCTCAACTGGGTAGTGAGGTTGCGCTCCCGGGCGACTTCCAGCCACTCCGCGACCGAGAGGCCGGCGATCCGGGACGCCTCGGTGACGGCCACGTCACCCTGCTGGTAGCGCCCGACCGCCTCGCGAATCCGCAACTCCGACAGCCCCTCTTCGAGGGCCTTCCTGATCGTCGTACTTCGGTCGTCGTCCAGTAGCTCCGCGACTCGCTCCAGTTCCGCCTGCTCGTCCTCCGACAGCCGCGCGCTGATCGTCGGCATGTTTACGTGGTAATACTACGCATACAAAGAGCTATCGACGGCCGTGTCGCGGTTCGGTGGGTGTCGACTGCTATCAGCCCGCGTCGGATACAGCTATGTCGGATCCGGTCGTAGTACAGTCGTTATGTCAACGTTAGAGTCCACCGACCCGACCACAGACGAGTGGGTAGACATCCGGATGACCGATCTCGAGGAAGGCGAGTGGGAACTCGACGCCGTCGTCGTCGACGGTCGGATGGAACACGTCGACCTCCGTGTCCGGGAGGACCTCGTGGCGTCGTTCGTCGAGTGCCTCGCCGACGACCTGTCCCGGAATCAGCGAGCGGCACTGCTCGACCGTCTCTCCGAGGCGGGGGCCGACGGTCCCGACGCGGCCGCCGCTCCCGACACCGCTGACGCGACCGAAGACTAGGGTCGCAACCCCTCGTCTAACATTTCAAGTGTCCGCGCCCACGCCTGCGCGTCGGCGCGAGCGTACCCTGCTGGCGTGCCGCCCATGTCCAGCATCAGCGAGCGACCGGGTAGCGGAAACGGTCGCGTCGCACGCTCGGTCGTCGGGTGATACGGGACCTTGATGTCGTGACCAGCGCCGGGAACGCTGAGGTGGTCGCAGGTGTGTGAGTACGACCGCCCATCCAGCCGTGCCATCGCCCGCGTGGCGAGCGTGTCGGCCGGCCAGACGCGGTCGTCGCCGCCGGTCACGAGCAACACGGGGCCGCCGATCTCCTCGACGGGAATCGTCGCCGCCCGGACCCGCTTTTCGCCCGCGCGGGCCAGTCCGCGTTCGAACAGCGGCCGAACCGAGAGCGGTCGGCCCCGGAGCCACCGGGCGACGATCCGTGATCGAAACCCGACTGGTCCCGCGAGGGGGACGTACGGTCGGCCCTCCCCGTCGGCCGTCCAGGCCGGCCCGGGATCAGACAGCAGTTTGTTTCCCTGGAAGGTAATCGGGCTCGGCGCGTAGCCGACGGCGGTCCGGAGGCGGTCACAGCGGGTCGCCGCGAGCAGGGCGAGTTCGCCGCCGCGCGACCAGCCGACGACCCCCAGCGGGTCGGGTCGGACGCGGTCGCGATCGGCGAGCCACTCGACGGCCGATTCGACGTACTCCAGCGGGACCTCGACGAGTCGATTCGGGAGGCCGTCACGGCCGAAGTAGGCCAGCGCCAGCACAGCGAAGCCACGCGAGGCCAGCAACGAGGCGACTCGCCGGGACGGGAAGCCGCCGCTGGAGCCACCGAGGAGGAGAATACCGGGGTACTGTCTGTCGTCAGCGGACTCGCCGGGTGGCTCGTACAGGCGCCCGACGAGATGGGAGTGATCGACCGTCGCGACGGTGACGCCCTCGCGCTGGAAGCGTCGTTCGACGGTGGCACTGGCGACGCGCTCGCCGCCGACCGTCGCGGTGAGCGAGACGTTGCCGTCGGTTCGCGTGCGCTCGCGGGGCGCGGGACGGTCGCCGATCCGTTCGGCCGACCAGACGAGTCCCATGGCGTCGGCGGCGTCGTACGTGCCGGCGAGCGGTCGCTGGCTGTCGAGGTCGGCGGTCCCGTCGCCGTCGGTCCCGACTGTCGCGCGGGACTCCCAGAGCCCGCCGTCGAGGGGCATCCGGGCGCGAACGGTCACCCGTCGTTGCGGGGGAAAGCCAGCGAGGCGGACCGCGAACCGCTCGTCGACCAGCGGGCGAGCGGGGTCGACGACGACCTGGGGACTGTCGGCCATCGCTCTGGACCTGCGAGGCTGGGGTGAAAGCGGTGTCGACCGTCGGATCCGACGGGGCCGAATCGGATCCGACCGCGACGACCACCTTTTATTCACACGGGGGCCCGACCGAGAGGCATGACCGAAGCCGAAGCGTTCGTCCCGGGCCACGTGACCGGCTTTTTCACCATTCACCGGGACGACGATCCGACGAAAGCGGGCTCCCAGGGCGCGGGGCTGACCCTGACCGACGGCGTGACCGTCACCGTCCGGCCGGCCGAGGAGACGAGCGTGCGCTGTAACGACGTGCCGGTCGAGATGGACGCCGTCGAGACGGTCCTCGACACCCTGCAGGCGACCGCTCGGGTCGACGGCCAGACCCCCCTCCCCATCGGCTCGGGATTCGGCGTCTCCGGCGCGATGGCGCTGGGCACCGCGCTGGCGGTCAACGACGTGTTCGACCGCCGACTCTCCGAGAACGAACTCGTCACCATCGCCCACGGCGCGGAAGTCCAGGCCGGGACGGGCCTCGGCGACGTGGTGGCCCAGGCCCGTGGCGGCGTCCCGATCCGGCTGGAACCCGGCGGCCCACAGGACAATCTGCTGGACGCCATTCCGGCACGCGGGCCCGTCGAGTACCACACCCTGGGCGAACTCTCGACGGCGGAAGTCATCTCCGGCGACACCGACCTGCTGGATCAGGCCGGCAAGCGAGGCCTCTCCCGGGTCGTCGAGGAGCCCACGCTCTCGTCGTTCATGCGTGCGTCCCGGCAGTTCGCCCGCGAGGCGGAACTGCTCACCCCCGACGTTCGGGACGTAATCCTGGACGTGAACGAGGCCGGCGGCGACGCGTCGATGGCGATGCTCGGCAAAACCGTGTTCTCCATCGACGGCGGGCTCTCGGCGGCCGGCTACGACCCCTCGATCTGCCGGATCGACCCGACGGGCGCGCAGTTGCTCGATTAGCCGTCTTTTCGGTCCCCGAGAGGCGTGTGAACCAACCCCACGTTTAAGGTACCGAGTGGTCCAACGTCGAACTGTACCAATGGCAACGGGATCGCAACCGGACAGCGCTTTCTACGGATTCTACGACGAGTACATGGGGGAAGCGCAGACGAAACCGGAGGTGTACGGCTACTGGATACTGGTGCTCGGGCTGGTGGCGATACTCGCCGCTGCGGGGGTGTTCGCGGCCGGTCGCACGGGTCTACTCGGCCTCTCGCCTGCGGCGCTCACGGAACTCACGCTCATACTCGCCGCGGCCGGATTCCCCGTGTTCCTGCTCGGGACCGTCCTCCAGTTGCCCCTCCGCAGGCGGGCGGTCCCGGTGGCGGTGCTGGGTGCGCTCGTCTCCGTCGCCGCGGTCGGGTACTTCCTGCAGATCTATCCGGGGCAGTGGGGGGTCGGGAAGACCCAGGGGCAACTCTTCCTCGCCGGCTACGGCAGCGGATTGGCACTCCTGGCGCTGGTCGCCGCACTGGTGCCCGTGGTGACCGGACGACGGAGCTACCTCCTGGCCGACGAGGACGCGGCCGCGATGGGGTGGGTCGTCGAAGACGAGACGGAAGCACGCGTCTCGGACGTGCTGGTCGGCGAGGCCGACCGCGACGGCGTGTTCGCGGTCTTCCCTGGTGAGTCGGGCTGGCACTGGTGGTTCGTCGAGCAAGCGGCCGTCGCCGACGGGACCCGAGCCTACGACAGCCAGACCGACGCCGAGGCGGCGCTGGAGGAGATCAAGGCGAAAGTGGCTGGCGCGAGTCTGCTGGAGATCAACCACGCCGCCTTCCGGCTGTACCGCGAGGCGGGGGAGGACGGCGAGTCGACGGCCCGCTGGACGCTCGTCGACGAGGACGGCGTCGTGCTGGCCGACAGCGACGGCCGCTACGCCGACCGCGAGAAAGCCGAGAGCGCCGTGAACCTGCTGAAAGAACACGGCCCCGGCGCCTCCCTGCTCGACGTGGAGGACGGGGCCTTCGAGGTCTACGGCGATGGCTCGGACTGGCGCTGGCGGCTGGTCGACGAGAACCGGGGCGTCCTCGGCGACGGCCCACAGGCCTACGAGGACCGCGACGACGCCGAGGCCTCCGTTCGGTCGATCCGGGAGGCCGCCCGCGAGTCGCCGGTGATGGACGTCGAACAGGTGGGCGTCGAGCTGATCGAGGCCGATGGCACCTGGCGCTGGGAGCTGCTCGACGCCGACGACGAGACCATCGCCCAGTCCAGCGACGAGTTCGACAGTCGGGAGGCGGTCGAGGGGTCCGTCCGGCGGATCATGGAGGGGGCCATCGACATGCCGTTCCTCGAATCCGGCTCGCCTGCCTACGAGGTCGTCGAGGGCGACGAGGGCGGCTGGCGGTGGCGGCTGGTCGACGCAGACGACGCGGTCGTCGCCCGCAGTGAGGGTGCAGTGCCCTCCGAGGAGAGCGGTCGCTCGGTCGTCGGCCGCGTCAAGGAGGTCGTCGCGGACGCGCCGGTCGTCGAACTCGACGATGCCGAGTACGAGATCTACCCCGAGGGCGACCAGTGGGCCTGGCGACTGGTCACCGAGGACCGCGAGACCGTCGCGCGCAGTCCGGCCAGCGCGACCTTCGCGGACCCCGAGGCGGCGGCGGCGGCCGTCGAGCAGTTGCGCGAGGAGATCGAGACCGCCGACCGGATCGAGTTCGATAGCGCCGCGTTCCACCTCTACGAGGCCGACGAGGGCGGCTGGAACTGGCGGCTGGTCGACGCCGACGGGAGCGTCGTCTCCGACAGCGGGCAGGAACACGCCTCCCGCGAGGATGCCGCGGCGGCCATGAACACGATGAAACAGCACGCGCCAGAGGCCGATCTGGTGGAGATCGGCAGCGCCGCGCTGGAGCTGTACGAGGCCGAATCCGAGTGGCACTGGCGACTGGTCGACGCCAGCGGGGACACGCTGGCGACCAGTCCCGGCCGCTACGACAGCGACGAGACAGCCCGCGAAGCGATGGACGCGCTCTCACTGCTGGCCCCCGAGGCCGAGACCCGGCAGATGGACGCCGCTCTGTTTCAGGTGTACGTCGGCGAGGGCGAGCGCCGGCAGTGGTGCTGGCGGTTGATCCACCCCGACGGCAGCACCATCGCCCGGAGTCTCGGCGGCTTCACCGACCGGGAGAGCGCCACCGAGGCCGCCGAGTCGGTCGCCGACTTCGCCGCCGACGCGGCCGTCCACACCGTCGAAGACATCGCGATCCGCTTTTCGGTCATCGAGGGCGAGGAGGGCGAGGCCTGGGAGTGGGAGATCGTCGACCGCGAGCGCGAGCCCCTGGCGGTCGGCACCGAACAGTTCCCGTCCCGGGACGCGGTGGCGACGACCGCACGACTCGTCCGGGACAACGCCGGTGGCGCGAGCGTCTTCGCGGTCGACCCCGCCGCGTTTCGACTCGAAACGGTCACCGACGAGGACAGCGGGACCGAGAGGTGGCGCTGGCGGCTGGTCGATCCCGACCGGAACACGCTGGCCGTGGGGGCTCGGACTCACGAGAGCCGCGAGAGCGCGCGGGTGGACCTCTCGCGGGCCCGCGAACTCGCTGGCGGCGCGGGCCTGCTGGATTTCGATCTGGCAGCCTTCGAGGTCACCGAACGCCAGGACGGCTGGATCTGGCGATTCGTCGACACCGCTGGCAACACCGTCGGTATCAGCGGTCCGACGTTCGAGTCCCGGAGTGGGGCCGAGCGCGCGCTCGCGTCGGTCCGGGACGTGTTGACGACGGCGAGCCTGCTGGAGATCGGGTCGCCGGCCTTCGAACTCCACGAGGATGATGGGGAGGACGGCTGGCGCTGGCGACTCGTCGACACCGACGGGAGTACCGTCGCCGAGAGCAAGCGGACCTACCCGACCCGCCGTGAGGCCCGGGAGGCACTGGGCGGGCTCCGGGAGTTCGGGCCCGACGCCGCCACCGAGACCCAGGCCTGAGTCGGGGCGGGCGGCGAGGAACGGTTGATTTCGCCGGCGCACCGGGCGATTTTTCACACCAGCGACAACGTGATCGAGTATGGACGAGATCGACGTGCCGGAGAGCCACCCCCGCTACGAGTCGCTGCTGACGCGACACCGGATCGAACACGGGGTCGATCTGGGGATCACCTCTCGGCAGGGACTGATCGCACAGGGCCGGGGTGAGGCCTACGACTACCTGCTCGGGGAACGCACCACCGAGAGCGCCGACCGGGCCGAGCGCGCCGCCGCCGCCCACCTCCTGCGCGCCGACCATCCGGTCCTCTCGGTCAACGGCAACGCCGCCGCCCTCGTGCCCGGCGAACTGGTCGAACTGGCGGCCGCGACCGGCGCGGATCTGGAGGTCAACCTGTTCAACCGCACCGCCGAACGCATGGAACGCATCGCCGACCACCTCCGCGAGCACGGGGCCGAGGAGGTGAAGGGCCTCGACGCCGACGGTCGGATTCCGGGTCTCGACCACGAGCGCGCGAAGGTCGACGCCGACGGCATCGGCGACGCCGACGTGGTGCTGGTCCCCCTCGAAGACGGCGACCGCGCCGAAGCACTCGCGGCGATGGGCAAGACCGAACTCGTGATCGACCTGAACCCGCTCTCCCGGTCGGCCCAGACCGCGACGGTCCCCATCGTCGACAACATCATCCGCGCGGTGCCGGGCATCACCGAACACGCCAGGGCCCTCACCGACGCATCCCGCGAGGAACTCGAGCGGATCACCGAGGAGTTCGACCGCGAGGCGGCGCTGTCGGCGGCCGAGGACGCTATCCGAAGCGGTGATCTGTGATGTCGCTGCCGCCGTACATCTACGTGGACCACCGGCTCCCCGACGCCGACAAGGTGCGGGACGTGCTGGACGACCGGACGCTCACGCCGTTCGACGAGGACGAACGCCTCGAACGCCTCCACCGCGTGTTCTATCCCGTGTTCCGGGTCACTGTCCGGTACGAGTCCGACGAGGGCCAGTGGTTCGGGAGCGAGCAACGCGAAGACACCGTCTTCCTCGACGGCCTGTGGGCGGACAACGACGCCCACGTCTCCCGGTACGCCGAGGACGCCGGGACGTTGCTGAACGTCGCGACCGGCGATTACGACTTCGGTGAGGGCCCCGGCCTCGGTCCCGCCGTGTTGCTCCAGTTTCAGGTGGACAACGACACCGCCGGCGACCTCATCCCCGAGCGGGTCGCGGACTGGGCGCGCCAGCGCGACGCCGGCCGGGGCGATCAGGCCGACGTGTTCCTCCGGAAACTCCGCGAGAACTACGGCCTCCCCGGCGAGTTCGATCCCGCCGGGTTCGACGAGGTGACCGAAGTCACGCGCGTGTACCTTCCCTTTTGGCTGGCGGAGTACCGCGGCGAGACGGGCGATCACTCGATCATGCTCGCCTTCCGCGACCCCGACGCCACGGAGGCGGAGTTCAAGCGCCACGGCTGGCTCTCCGAGTTCATCGCCGACGACCCGACCCGACTGGCCGAGTACGGCTACGACCTCTCGCTGGACCGGGTCCAGAAACAGCTCTCGGACGACGAGGGGCGGGCCGGACGCGACGAACGCGGTGCCAGCGGCACCACGGATCGCTCGCCCGACCGGTCGTTCGGCGGCGAGGATACGGCCGGCGAGGACGAGGTCGTTCAGCCCGACGGCGTCGAGATGGACGCCGGGTCGCTGGTCACGAAGCAGGTCGAACGCGGCTTCGGCGACGTGGGTGGGATGGACGACCTCAAGGAGACGCTCCGGCACAAGGTGATCCGCCCGCTCGAAGACCCCGCGGCCTTCGAGGAGTACGGCATCGGCGTCGTCAACGGCGTCCTCCTGCACGGCCCGCCGGGCTGTGGGAAGACCTACATCGCGGAAGCGCTGGCGGGCGAGGTGGGTCACGACTTCGTCGAGATCGGCCCCGCCGACCTGACGAGCAAGTACATGGGCGAACCCGCCCAGAAGGTCAAAGAGCTGTTCGAGATCGCTCGCGCCAACCAGCCCTGCCTGCTCTTCATCGACGAGATCGACGCCATCGCGGGGACGCGCGACGGCGACGCGAACATGAACTCCAGCGAACAGCAGATGGTCAACCAGTTGCTGACCGAACTGGAGGACGCCAGCGAGGACGACGTGGTCGTGATGGGCGCGACCAACCTCGTCGACGACGTGGACGGTGCGATCCGGCGGTCGGGCCGGTTCGACGAGCGCGTCGAAGTGCCGCCGCCGGACACCGACGCCCGCCGCGAGATCGTCGAAGTTCACCTTGCGGGCCGTCCGACGGCCGAGGCAATCGACCTGGAGGGCGTCGTCGCGGCGACGGCGGGCTACGCGGCCAGCGACCTGGAACTGATCGCGGAGAACGCCGCCCGGAAAGCGCTGCGCGCCGGCGAGGAGATCGACGAGTCACACCTGCTCGCGGCCGCCGAGGAACTCGACTCCTCGATCCCGGACTGGAGCGGACCGACCGACGCCGAGGATCACGTCGAACAGCCCGACAGCGCGGATCTGAACGCCCGCTCGCTGGTCGACCCCGATCCCGGCATCGACTTCGACGACGTGGGCGGCATGGCCGACCTGAAGGCCCGCCTCGAAGAGACGGTGATCGACCCGCTCGACGACCCCGACCGGTTCGAGGACTACGGGCTGGACGTGCTGAACGGACTCCTGCTCCACGGGCCGCCGGGTTGTGGGAAGACGTACATGGCGACCGCACTGGCCGGCGAACTCGGCCACAGTTTCCTCGACGTGACGCCGGCGGACCTCACGAGCAAGTGGATGGGCAAGCCGGCACAGAACGTCGCGGACCTGTTCGCCATCGCCGCGGCCAACGCCCCCTGTGTCCTCTTCATCGACGAGATCGACGCCATCGCGGGCAACCGAACCGGCGGGATGAACACCAGCGAACAGCAGATGGTCAACCAGTTGCTCGCCGAACTGGAAGATGTGGGCGAGGACGTGGTCGTCGTCGGCGCGACCAACCTGCTCGAAGATATCGACGGCGCGATCCGGCGGTCGGGCCGGTTCGACGAGCGCGTCGAGGTGCCGCCGCCGGACGCCGAGGCGCGCCGCGAGATTCTCGCTGTCCACCTCCGGGACCGGCCGCTGGCCGACGACCTCGACTGGTCGACGGTCGTCGAGCGGACCGAGGAGTACGCGGCCAGCGACCTCGAACTCGTCGCGGAGAACGCCGCGCGAACGGCGATGCGGGCCGACGCACACATCGACACCGACCACCTGACGGGGGCCGTCGAGCGGACCACGTCGAGCCTCGACGGCTGGGCTAACTGAAATCGAAGCCCACGTCCGTCTCGCCGAGCGCCAGCCCCTGTGCGGTGGTGACGCCGGTGATCTCGAAGCGTGCGCCGCCGTACTCGCCTTCCTCGTGGGTGCTGGCGAGTTCGCCGTCGACAGACCGGATCTCCCAGCCGTGGGCCTCGACGATTTCCTTGACGATGGCCAGCCCGAAGCCCGTCCCGTCCTCTTCGGTCGTGTGTCCGTAGTCGAAGACGTTGTCCCGCTCTTCGGCCGGGATGCCGGGGCCGTCGTCCTCGACGGCGAAGCCCGCACGGGTGCGATCCGAGTCCTCGTCGCCGCTCCCGTCACCGTCGCCGTTCGCGTCGGCCGAACCCGACGCCACGCCGAGTTCCGCGTCGTACTCCAGGGGTTCGACGATCAGCGAGACGTCGTCGCCGACGTGATCGACGGCGTTGCGAAAGAGGTTCTCGAAGGCCTGCTGGAGGCGGTCGCGGTCGGCCTCGACGTACATGTCGCTCTCGACCTGCAGGTCGGCCTCGGGTGCGTTCACCAGCGACCAGGCGTCGTCGGCCACCTGACGGAGCGACACGCGTTCGGTCTCGTCGACGGTCTGGCCCTGCCGGGCGAGCTGGAGCAGGTCGTCGATCAGTCGGTCCATCCGGTCGGCCGCCCGGTCCAGCGCGTCGAAGTGTTCGACCTCGCCGGTCTCGCGGGCCAGTTGCGACCGTGCGCTGATGACGTTCAGCGGGTTGCGCAGGTCGTGGGAGACGACGCTGGCGAACTCCTCTAACTGTTCGTTCTGCTGGCGGAGCCGACGTTCGCGGCGGACTCGCTCGGTGATGTCCTGCAGGACGACCAGCTGGCCCATCACGACGCCGTCGCTGTCGGTCAGGGGCGTTCCGGTCCGCTGGTAGGAGCGACCGCTCTCGGGGTTGGTCACGACCTCGCGGTCGCTCCCGGGGTCGCCCGACCGGGGCGCGGGTGGCACCGCGAACGGGCGGAGGGTTTCGCCGACGGACCCGCCGATGGCCTCGTCGGAGTCGACGGTCAGGAACGGCTCGGCCTGCTCGTTCACGTTGACGACGAGCCCGCGGATGTCGATGACGACGACCGCGTCGTCCATCTGTTCGACGGCGGCTTGACTGGCGATGGGGATCAGCGTGAACAGGCCGTGGCGGGCGACCGCCCAGCAGAACGACCCGCCGGTCACGGCCAGCGCAATCGTCATGACTTCGAGACCGGGCAGGGGGTTGCCCCCGGAGAAGTAAACGCCCGCGGCGACGACGGGGACCACCGTCCCGGTGACCAGCAACACCGCCTGCCGGCGGTAGATCCCGGCCGACGTGTACGCCCGCAAGGACAGGAGGGCGATACTGACACCGCCCAGCAGGACGCTGATCGCCACGTACGCGACGATCGCCCGACCGTACTCGGGTCGCAACGCGACGAACGCCTCATTGTCGATGGTCATCGGGTCCGTCCAGACCAGTTGATGGGTTTCGTTCGTGAACACCAGTCCGATCATCGCCAGCGGGATCAGGAGCAAGAGCCCGATGCTCCACCACGTGATCCACTCGTCGCGGCCCGTGTACTGCAAGGTAAAGAACAAGAGGAGCACGGGAACGGGCATGAACCCGATGTAGCCCAGCCTGTACCAGAACAACTTCTGTGGGAGTTCGACGCTCCCGATCTGGAGCGCGTACGTGACGAGCACCCAGCAGATCGCCACCGACAGAATCACCGCCGTGTACCCACCCGGAACTGGCTCGTAGGCCCGCTGCTGGCGGACCACGTAGAGCGCGGCGACGCCCACCACCACGGCTGCGATGAGTGTGAGGGTGAGAAACGGGGTGTACTGCCAGGTCATTCCGGAGTTGCGATGTGTTGTCCGGCCGATGGCTTATGAGTTTTCGCTATTTCGACGCCGGACGCCGATCCGACGGCTGGTTCGGGGCCCACAGCCTCGCGACTCCGCCGATCAGAACCCCTTTGTATCACCGGGTGGTAGTAGTGGTTACTATGTCCGATTTCGAGCAGTTCAGCGACGTGGGCGAGGCGGAAGTGACCCGTGCCATCGGCCAGGAGTGGACCGAGGAGTTCATGGACTTCTCCGACAGCGACGTGATCATCGTCGGCGGGGGTCCCTCCGGCCTGATGGCTGCCAAGGAACTCTCAGAGCGTGGCGTCCAGACGATGGTCGTCGAGAAGAACAACTACCTCGGTGGCGGCTTCTGGCTCGGTGGCTTCCTGATGAACAAGGTCACCGTTCGGGGGCCGGCTCACCACGTCCTCGACGACCTCGACGTGGAATACAAGGAGTCCCAGGACAGCGAGGGGCTGTTCGTCGCCAATGGCCCCGAGGCGTGTTCCGGCCTGATCAAGGCCGCCTGTGACGCCGGCGCGAAGATGCAGAACATGACGGAGTTCACCGACATCGTCATCCGCGAGGACCACCGCGTCGGCGGCATCGTGATGAACTGGACGCCCGTCCACGCCCTGCCCCGCGAGATCACCTGTGTCGACCCCATCGCCGTCGAAGCCGACCTCGTCATCGACGCGACCGGCCACGACGCCATGGCCGTGAAGAAACTCGACGAACGTGGCGTCCTGAACGCGCCCGGTCTCGAAGACGAGGCCAGCGGCATGGACCAGACCGGCGACGACTCCTACGGCGCACCCGGCCACGACTCGCCCGGCCACGACTCCATGTGGGTCGGCAAAAGCGAGGACGCCGTCGTCGAACACACCGGCCTCGCCCACGACGGGCTCGTCGTCACCGGCATGGCCACCGCGACCACCTACGGCCTCCCGCGGATGGGCCCGACCTTCGGCGCGATGCTCCTCTCCGGGAAACGGGCCGCCCAGGCCGCCATCGACGAACTCGGCGTCGACGCCGAGGACGTGGACATGACCACGCGGGCGAGTCCCGCTGACGACTAACCACCTTTTTCGCGAGGGGGTCGCCGCTGGCGACCCCCTCGCCAAAAACGTGGGCGAAAAAAGGCGCGAGCGGCTCCGCCGCTCGCGAAGAACCGCGCCGCGGAGCGGCGCGGATGCTCGTACCGGACCGACACCCGCACAGCTACCGCACCGCAACCCGCCACCGGAACTAAGTTCGCGCTGGCCCTCGCTGTGACCGATGCGACGACGACGCGTGCTGGTATTCTCTCTGCTGGCCGTGCTCGCTCTCGGTGTCGGTCTGCCCGGGCCGGCGACTGCCGAGACCGCGAACGTGTCCGCCGCGAACGTGACGACGACCACTCAGGACGGCGGGACGTTGCAACTCACGAAACGCGTGCGCCTGACGCCCGACCGACCCGGCGAGATCGAGGTCACGGCGAAGTTTTCGGAACCGGACAATCTGGTCGAACTGGAGACGGAACTGCCCGCCCGGACGACGGTGATCGAGACCGACGGGTTCTCGGAATCGGGTGGGCAGTTCGCCTGGGACGGCTCGACGGACGCGCCGAGCCTGACTTACCGGCTGTCGGTCAACGAGACGCGCGAGACGGAGGGGCCGCTGGCCGGACGGGGCGACTACACCTTCGTCGACGCGGGGCCGTGGGCGCTCGTCCGGACGCCCCGGGTCGGCGTCTCCTGGAGCTGGCGCGGCGAGAACGTCACGCTCGACCGGCAAACGCGGGTCGTCGGCGAGGGTGTCGCCAGCGACGCCATGCTGTTTCTCGGCCCGCACGCCGAGTACACGCGGCGAGCCCACGGCCAGCAGTTTCAGCTGGTCGTGCCGGCGGCGGCGACGCTGGCCGAGCCCCGGCGTGAAATCTTCGAATCGGTGACGGCAGCTTCGGACGCGATGCGGGTGGGCGACCGCGACGCGAGCGTCTTCATGATCGCCGGGCCGACGACGACCGTCGAGTGGTCCGTCCGGGGCCTCCAGACCGGCGGGAACTCCTTCTGGGTGCGGGACACCCAGCGGCTCGACGTGCCCGACAACGTCTGGGTTCACGAGTACGTCCACACGCGACAGGCCTACGACCGCAACGACGGGACGCGCTGGTTCACCGAGGCCAGCGCCACGTACTACGCCGCCTTGCTGTCGCTCGAACAGGACCGGATCGCCTTCCCGGCGTTCAGCACACGGCTCGAAGCCGGCGACATCCGCTCGAACCCCGGCGAGATACTGGCGGTCCCATCGACCTGGACCGGCCGGACGCCGTACCTGAAGGGTGCGCTCGTGGCGGGCGAACTCGACCGGCAGATTCGGCTGGCGACCGACGGCCGGACGCTCCAGCGGGTCTTCCAGCGGATGAACGCGGCCGACGGCCCGCTGACGGCACCGGCCTTCCAGTCCATCGTGGCCGACGTTGTCGGCCCCGAGGTCGGGCAACTCGCGGACCGTTACACCACGACCGACGCCGTCCCCTCGATGTGGACCCGGACCGAACACCTGCGCGCCTTCGAGGGCGCGGCCCCGCGCATCGAGTACGGGCTCGCACCGGCCGCCGACCGTTACCGCGTCACCGGCCCCTACCGCAACGGCACGCTCGACGCCGGCCAGCCAGTCGAACTCGCGACCGGCGAACGCCTCTCGCTCGACGTGCTCGTCGAGAACACGGGCGACGCGGCCGGCGAGTTCGACGCCGCCTTCGCGGTCGACGACCGCCGCCTCGACGACCGGTCCGGCTCGCTCGACCCCGGCGAACAGCGGCGACTCACGTTCGCGCACACCTTCGACAGCCCAGGAACGTACACCCTCACGGCCGGCACCCGTTCGATCACGGTCACGGTCCAGCGGCCGTCGCCGCCGGCCGTCGCCGACCTGCGGCCGAACGCGTCCCGCGTGACCGCCGGCGATGCACTCGAACTTACGGCACGGCTCCGTAACGACGCGGCCGTCCCGGCCGCCGGAACGCTCACGCTGTATCGGAACGAGACGGCGGTGTCGACCCGGGAAGTCGTCGTCCGGCCCGGAAGCGAGCGGGAAATCGCGTCCGTCACGTCACCCGCCGTCGGTGTCCATCGGTTCCGCCTCGGCAACGCCACGGCGACGGTGCGGGTCGACGCACCGCCGACGGAACGAGATGGGGCGGCCACCGGAACCGCCGCGGACGGTGCCGGGTTCGGTGTCTCCGTCGCCGTTCTCACGGTGATTCTCGGCGTACTCGCCGCCCGCCGTCACGGCGGATAGCGAGGCTGCTCACCGGGACCCAAAACCCGTAACTGGGGCGACGGCGGACTGTCTGGTATGCCCGACCGAGTCACTCTCTATCGCGCGCCGACGACGCCGGCCGACGCCGACGCCGTGGCCGACTGGCTCGCCGAGCGCGTCCCCGCGACCGTCGCGGTGCGGGATCGGTTTCTCGACCGCGAGGACGACGGCCTCGCCGAAGCCTTCGCCGAAGCCAGAGTCCTCAGCCCCTACGAACCCGAGACGGGCAACACCATGCTGGGCATCGTCCGCTACGAGGAGCGCGCCCTCGACCATCCCGAGCGCGCCGGCGGCGTCATCTACGACGGGCTGGCCGTCCAGGAGGCCCTACGTGAGCGTCTGCCCGCCGACGAACGCTCGCTCGACCACCTGCACGTGCCACTGCTGGACCGCGTGCTGGGGACCTGGGGCGACCACGACGGCCGCTGGCACAAGCGCGTGAACGTCCTCGGCCAGCCTGCGCCGATCTCGGTGCCCGGTCTCTACGAAGCGCCGGCAAAGCCCGAACAGTACTACAAGGAGAAACAGCGCACGGCGATGCTCAGCGGCGACACGCCCCCGCGGGAAGTCCTCGAAGAACAGGTCGACGGCGAGTTTCTGGTGCAAGACGACCCCCGGACGACCGAGGTGATCAAGGGGTACGTTCTCCAGGCCTACCACTATCTGGCGACCGGGGAGGACTTCTGTGCGACCGAGGGCTGTCGGCTGGCGAACCCGCACCGTCAGCCCGGCGTAGTCGAGGCCCAGTTGTGCGAACCCGAGTTCTGCGAGGAGCACGCCCCGCGGTACGAGGCCTAAGATCCGACCTGCACGGTCACGTTCGCGGTCGTGCCCTCGACCGAGGCGGCGTCGACCAAGGATTCGGGGCCGATCACCAGCGCGGTCGTCTCGTCGCTGATCCGGACCGTCCGGAAGTCGCGGTCGCCGTCGGCCTGTCGCGCCACCTGGTAGTCCTCCAGCGCGGCGAACGCCTCGTCGGCCTCGCTACTGTTGTCCCAGCGGTGGACCCAGACCCAGCCGCCCGTCTCGTCGGACCGCTGGAACACGGTGAGCGTGTCCGACCCCCAGCCGGTGGCTGCGGCGGCGGCCCGGTCCGGCGACAGTTCGGTCCCCAGCGAGTGGCGGGTCGTCATCTCGCCGAGCGTATCGTCTCCACGGTACCGCCAGTCCGTCGCGGGCGCGCTCGCCGCGACCGACAGGTTCGCCTCCGGCTCCTCGGCCCGGGTGACGTTGTGGATCAGTTGTTCGGTCGTTCGCGGATACGTCCGGTAGACCGTCGAGAGGTTCGCCGGCGAGTCGATCACGTGGGCCACGTATTGCGTGCCGAACAGGTACGGAGCGAGCGCCGACCGGTAGGTCGCGCCGCCCTGCTCGTACTGGTGGCGGACGAACGCCGAGTTCGTCTCGGTGTCGAGGTAGCGTTCGGTGTAGGCGTCGGCCACGTACACGGCACCGCCCTCCTGAAGCGAGCGATAGACCTTCGCCTGGTCGGTCTCGATCCGCCGGGTCCGCAACCGGTCGAGCCAGGGGAGCATGTTCGCCTGGTACTGGATCGTGTGTGCGAACTCGTGGGCCAGCACGCGCTCGACGGCCGCGGCCGACCCCGCACCCGGATGGACGTAGACGTAGCCGGTGAGCCGCGTCACGCCCGACGGCTCGCTCCAGTTGACCGAGACGTTCTCGTACCCGAGCGCCGCGTTGAGCGGACTCGCCGCGACCCGGGGGAGACTTCCTCGCCACTCGCTCAGATTCCTGATCTCGACCGGCCGTGGGTCCACGTCAGTACCGATCAACCCCTGCACGCGGGCGAAGGTCCGGTTCACGTCGAACGGGAGCGTTCCGTTCTTGACCTGAATGTCGTACGCCGTCCTCTCCCCACTGTCGTCGGTTTCGTTGCTCGGTGTCCCCTCGTCGGGTGTCGTGTCCGCGGGCGTGTCCGGTGGTTCCTGGTCGGATGTCCCCGTCTCTCCGGGCGTCGGGGTGTCGGTCGACGCCGGTGTGTCAGTCGCCGTCGACGCGTCGGTTTCGGACGGTGCCGTCGTCGTGCCGTCGCTCGGGCCGGCCCCACATCCCGCCAACACCAGGAGGAGGGCGACCGCGAGCGGCGCGAGTCGCTGGGCGGACAGCATATTCGTACACACTGAAACGTCCGAAAAAAGCGTTCCTAAACGCGGCCGGAGAGCAGGCCGAGGTAGCCGCCGCCGAACGTCTCGTAGCGGCGGTCGTCGGTGCGGGTGGCGAGCGCGGTCCGGCCGGCGTCGACCCGTCGCTCGAAGGCCGCCGTCACGGGTTCGTCCGGCACCCTCCAACCGGGCGAGCCAGCCCAGAGGAACGCCGCGAACGCGAGGTTGATCGGGGCGGCAAGCGGGCGATCGCTGCGCTGGAAGTTCAGGACGGCGACGCGCCCGCCCGGCCGACACAGGTCCACCCAGTCCTCGACGACCGCCGCGGGGTCCCGGAACAGTCCGAGCACGAAGGTTCCGAGGACGGCGTCGACCGGCCCCGAGACCGGTGGCTGGGTCGCGTCGCCGGTACAGAAGTGTGCGTTCGTCCAGCCCCGGCCCGTCGTGCGAGCGCGGGCACGGTCGAGCAACGGGCGGGTCACGTCGATACCGACGATCAGACCGTCCGGGCCGACCTGTTCGCGCAGGAACGGGACGTTCGCGCCGGTGCCACACCCCATCTCGACGACGGTGTCGCCCGGCGAGAGATCGAGTGCGGCGGCGGCCCGGCGTCGCCAGGACCGCACGCCGGGTGCACTCGCCAGTCTGTCGTAGATGTGAGCCCACTGGCCGTAGAACTCCCGCACGCGGTCGCGGTCGGACATCAGGTGCAGTCCCGGAGCCGGCCCGCGACCGTCGGCGCGTCGGGGCCGAGGACGTAGATCACGGGTTCGATGCCGAAGCCACCGGTCTGGTAGAGGACCTCGGCGTCGGGATTCGCCGCCAGTGCGGTCGGGATGGCGTCGTCGATGCCGGCTTCGGCGTCGAACTCGACGGGCGTGTGTCCGTTGGATTCGAGCGCGTCGACGATGGTCGGGTCGTACCGGACGTTGATCGCGGCGCGGGCGTCGCTGCCGTGTTCGCGGGCGGTCAGGAGGACGCTGGCGACGTACTCGCTGACGCCGAACTCGGGTTCGGCTGGGATCTCCGGGCGACCCTTCAGGTCGATGATCCGGCCCGGAACTGCTACCACGTCCTCGATGCCCGTGGCGTCGGGCAGGGCTTCGACGACGTTCGTCCCTACTGCCGGGATGTGTGGGGCGAAGTCCGTCGTGTTCTCGATCACCGTCAGCCCCCGGCGGACCGACGCCAGTGCCTGCTCGGCGATGCGCACGTCGCTGTCCGGGTCGTGCACGTCGAACGCGCCGCCGTAGTCGGCCAGTTCGGGTACCGCCTCCTGGTGCAACTGGGCCAGCACGTCCCCCTGTTCGAGTTGCCGGATGACGACCTCGGTCTCGACGAGTGCCTGCACGGGACTCATCGCACCGTCGGTCAGGCCGTCGCCCAGGCGCTCGACCAGATCCACCACCCGCTCGTCGGTCAGGAGCCGCTCGTTGCGCGCCACCTCACCGTGGACGTACTTCGAGACGGCGCTCTGGCTGATCCCGAGGAGGTCGGCCACCTCGCTCTGGGTCAGCCCCCGCTCCCGTAACTCCTCGGCCAGCATCGACCTGAAGGTCGGGAGGAACTCCTCGACTACCACCTCCTCGATGAATCTCATTGCTCCTCCCTCCGGGACCGACTGGCATAAAAACCGTGCTGGTCGATTCACTCGCTTGACGGAACCGGATCCCGCTCCGAACGCTTTCTCGCCGAAGAAAATCGACGCGGAACAGGGTTCGCGCTCAGACCTGGTCGCCTCCTCACGCTCCTCGTTCTCGGCGACGACGCCTGAGCGCGACGCAGAACAGGGTTCGCGCTCAGACCTGGTCGCCTCCGAACTCGTCGTCCCCCTGAATCTTCGATGCCTGCGGTCCCGACTGGTCCTGGTACTTCGAGCCCCGCTCCTCCCCGTAGGGCCGATCCGCGGCCGTCTTCAGTTCGGTGAAAGTCAACTGGGAGATGCGCATCCCCGGCGTCAGCGCGACGGGCGCGGTCCCGAGATTCGACAGTTCCAGGGTTATCTGGCCCTGGTACCCCGGATCGCACAGACCCGCTGTCGCGTGCACCACGATGGCCAGCCGACCGAGCGACGAGCGGCCTTCGACGTGAGCGATCAGGTCCGGCGGAATCTCGACGCGCTCGACGGTCGTCCCGAGGACGAAGTCGCCGGGATGGAGGATGAACTCGTCGCCCTCCTCGACGTGTGTCTCGTCGACGTACTCTTCGACCTCCTGTTCGCTGTTGGGGTGGATACAGGGGATGTTGGCGTGCTGGAACTCCAGGAACTCCCGGCCCAGCCGGAGGTCGACGCTCGCGGGCTGGACCTGCAGGTCCACGTCTTCCAGCGGCTCGATGACGAGGTCGCCCTCGGCGAGCCGGTCGAGAATGTTCGTGTCCGAGAGGATCATGTCCCTACCAGCGGAGTCGGTCGTCTAAAGTCATGGGGGTCCGCGACGGCCAACGGTCAGACCTATTGTCGCCGCCCCGCTCCCCCAAGATATGAAACAGGCAATCGTCGCACGCGCGGACGTGGGGATGGGCAAGGGCAAACTCGCCGCGCAGGTCGCCCACGCGTCGCTGTCGGCCTACGAGGACACACCCGACCGGACCCGCAAGGAGTGGAAAGGCGGCGGCCAGAAGAAGGTCGTCCTGAAAGGCGAGAGCGAACAGCAACTGTTCGAGTTGGCCGACAAGGCCGAACGCGAGGGGTTGCCCAACGCCGTCGTCCGGGACGCCGGGCACACCCAGCTGGAACCCGGGACGGTCACCGCGCTGGCGGTCGGGCCGGGCGACGAGGACGCCGTCGACCGCGTGACCGGCGATCTCTCGCTGTTCTGAGGCGGGGAAACGCCTAACCTCCGCTGTCAACGACGTATTAGCATGAGCCATCAGGTCCGCCTCGACGACGACGTATACGAGCGAATTAAGAGTCGAAAACGGAGTGACGAGACGTTCAGCGAGGCGATCGAACGGCTGACGAGCGAGTGGACGCTGCTGGATTTCGCCGACGGTGAGCCGGTCGTGGATGCAGCGACTCACCGGGAGGCACTGGCTCAATCCAAAAAGCGGGGCATCGAAGACACGCGGGACAGACTGGAGCGCATGGGTGCCGAGGACGACGGATGATCCTCGACACCGAATTCCTGATCGAACTCGACAACCGGAATCAGAACGCGATAGAGAGAGCGGCCGAACTGGAGTCAGCGGACGTGCCGCTACGAGTGCCCACGATTGTGGTTCAGGAACTCTACGTCGGGGTTGGCGCAGGTTCGCAGTCGTTCGAGAACGCCCGGCAGTACGGGGCACTCGTGGCGAACAAGCCGGTCGTGGAGATCGACGGAAACATTGCGCGTCAGGCCGGCGCGCTGGAAGGACGACACGCGGTCAGTGACGAGAAACCCGAACTCGGCCCCGGCGATGCCATCGTCGCCGCGACGGGACTCCAGTACAACGAGCCGGTCGTGACTAACGACGGCGATCTCACTCGGGTCGACGGACTCGCGGTCGAACTCGTCTAGGGTCACTACCGCGGCCGAATTCTCGACGTGCTGTGTACGTGGAACTTCTCTCGCAAGGATCCACGGATAGTTGGCACGGACGCCTTTGCGTGTCGCCCGCCATTGCTCCGAGTATGTTCGCCGACAGGAGCGACGCGGGCGAGCGACTCGCCGACCGACTCGCGAGCGAGGAGGTGGCCGCCGATCTCGTGCTGGCGATTCCGCGGGGTGGGCTGCCGCTGGGACGCGCGGTCGCGGACGCGCTCGACGCCCCGCTGGACGTGGTGGTCGCGAAGAAACTCGGCGCACCCGGCAACGAGGAATTCGCCATCGGTGCCGTCGCCAGCGACGGGAGCACCTGGTACAACGAGGACACCATCGACCGCCTCGGCGTGCGTGGCGCGTACGTCCGCGAGGAGTGGCAAGCACAGACCGTCGCCGCGCGACAGAAGGCGGCGACCTACCGACAGGGCGAACGACTCGGTGACCTCGACAGCCAGGCGGTCGTCGTGGTCGACGACGGCGTCGCGACGGGGTCGACCGCCCGGGCCTGCCTGCGACAGGTGCGCGAAGCCGGGGCCGACCCCCTCGTCTTCGCCGTCCCCGTCGGGCCGCCAGATACCATCGAGGCCCTGCGGGACGAAGCCGACCGGGTGCTCTGTCTGGAGACGCCCCAACAGTTCCGCGCCGTAGGCCAGCACTACCGGGACTTTCGGCGGGTCCCCGACGAGGAGGCGCTGACCTATCTCGACCGGGACGGCGCGGCGGCGTGAGCGGTCGAGGCTGGTCGACCGCCGCGGATCTCCAGGCTTTTGTCGGGGCGGGTCCAACCCCGGAGCAATGACGACCGATTTCCGGGTGGGTGGCTGATGCGCGAGGCCGAGCCCGTCGAGCGCGCCGTCGGGATGGAGTACTACGTGAGCGACGCCGCGGGCGTCGGCGGCCGGTTGCGCGCCGAGCCCGAAGATTTCCGGGTCACCGAGATCGAGGCGTTCGAGCCCGAACCGGTCGACGCCGACCCCGGCGCGTACCCGCACGTCCTCCTGCGGGCCACACTCACCGGCTGGGACACCAACGACTTCGCGAGCGCCCTCTCGAACGCGCTGGAATCCAGCCGCGAACGCATCTCCTGGGCCGGCACGAAGGACAAACACGCCGTCACGACCCAGCTGTTCTCGGTCGCCGACGCCGACCCCGAGACCGTCGCCGATGTGACCTTCTCGGACGCCGACATCGACGTGCTGGGCCGGACGGGCCGCCCCATCTTCTTCGGCGATCTGGCGGGCAACGCCTTCGAGGTCACCGTTCGCGATCCCGAGCGACCGGAGCTGGTCGACGCCATCACCGACGACCTCCGGGCGTTCGCGGGTGCGGCTGGAGCCAACGAGGGCGACGACACGCCCGCGGACGACCCAGTCACCGTCGGCGTGCCGAACTACTTCGGCCAGCAACGCTTCGGGAGCCACCGGCCGATCACCCACGAGGTCGGCCTCGAAGTCGTCCGCGAGAACTGGGAGGACGCAGTTCTTGCCTACGTGGGTAGGCCTTCCGAGCGCGAACCCGAGGAGACGCAGGCGGCCCGTGCACGCGTCGAAGAGGTCGCAGCGGGCTCACGGGACTGGCAGGCCGCCCTCGACGCCTTGCCGGGCTATCTGAACTACGAGCGGGCGATGTTGCACGAACTGGTCGACCGCGACGCCGACGAACCCGAGGACTTCCGGGCGGCCCTGGAGACGATGCCGAGCAATCTCCAGCAACTCGTGGTCAACGCCGCCCAGTCGTACGTGTTCAACCGCGTTCTCTCGGAGCGACTGGCGCGCGGCCTGCCCTTCGACCGACCGGTCGCGGGCGACGTGGTCTGTTTCACCGACAGCGACGCGCCGCCCGAGGTGACGGTGCCCGACACCGACCGCCGCCAGCGCGTCGACGCGGATCGGGTCGACACCGTGACCCGTCACTGCGAGCGCGGGCGGGCGTTCGTCACCGCGCCGCTGGTCGGGACCGAGACGGAGTTCGGCGACGACGAACCCGGCGAGATCGAGCGCGAGATTCTTTCCGACGTGGGCATCGAGCCTGCGGACTTCGACCTGCCGGGTGAGTTCCACTCGACGGGGACCCGGCGGGCGGTGCTGGTGCGGACGGACCTGACAGTCGGGCGCGACCCGCTCTCGTTTTCGTTCGCCCTGCCGAAGGGGAGCTACGCGACGGTCCTGTTGCGGGAGTATCTGAAGGCCGATCCGGCGGACCTGGGGTAGCCGGTGAACCGCGGCCGCCGGACGACTCGAACCGTCTCCCTTATCCCGTCGAATCACCGACACAGTGACATGGAGTGTCGGCAGTGTGCCAGCGAACTCGACCGACCCGGCGATTACTGCCTGGTCTGTCGAACGGCCAACGCCGACACCGTCGTGCTGGACCTCGAACGCGACCGCGCGACGGTCACGACGTTACTGGACGACGAGACCGTCAGCCGGCGGACGATCACCACGACGCCCGAGGACCCCGACGGCGAGGCCGACGTGATCGAGTTGCGCAACTTCGCCGGGCTGATCGCCGACGAGATCAGGCGCAAGCGGCCGGAGGAGGTGTACGCGACGGGCGACCGCGAGGTCCTCCGGGCCGTTCGCGGGCAGGTCCACTACGAGTTCTATCGCGTGACCGGCGAGGACCCCGTGACGGCGGTGATCGAGCGGAAGGGGCGGCCGGCGCTGGAGGTCGTGGAGACGTCGACGGCCGACATCCTCGGCGGATCGCACACGACGCTGATCGGCGAGCGTGCGGGCAAACAGGCAATCGAGACCGTCGCGGGCCACCCGCACGTCAAGAAGATCATCCCGGGCCCCATCGACGCGAGCGGGTCGGGCTCGCGGGGCGGCGTCCGGGCGAAGGCCACGCGGGCCGACGCCAACGGGAACGTTCGGCTTTTGATCCGGGACGGGTCCAGCGTGCAGGAGAATCGCGTCGTCACGACCGCGGGCGACCGCGAGTTGGGCGAGCAGGTTCGGGCGGACCTGAACGACGCGCTGGACGAGGTCGGGTTGCGGGAGTGAGTGTCGCGGTCACGCCCGGCGTCGCCCCAGGCCGCGTGCGTCGAGTGCCAGTGGGACGACGTGGAGCGTCGCGACGACCGGGTACCCGCCCACGTCTCCGCCGGTGACGCCAGTGTAGCCGAGGCCGACTGCGACGGCACAGGCGAGCGCCGCGGTCGCGTACCCCCGAGTTCGGCCCGGCTGTCCGGCCCGTCCCAGCGCGACCGCGGTCCAGGCGTAGCCGAGTGCGAGGTCGGCGAGCCAGACGAGGGGGATTGTTCCCGTCGGTGCGTCGACCGCGACCGCCCATAGCGTCACGGTCGTCGCCGTGCCGTTGAGGACGCCCCAGCCGAACAGGGGTGTCGAGAACCGCACAGGGTTCGCAGCGTGACGGCCGATGGCGTACACCATTCCGGCGACGGGGAGTGTCCACCAGCCGAGTGCGAGGTGACCGGCCGCTGGCGCGTCGAGTCGAGCGAGAATCGCGGTGCCAGTCCAGCCGACGAGCCCGAGTGCCGCGCCGAGCCGGAGCAGGCCCCGTTCGCCGACGCGGCCCGTGGTCGGGAGGGAGTGGTCGAGGCGAGTGGCCACGTCCAGTGGAACGGAGCGATCGGCAAAGCGTCGTCGGTCGAACACGCAGGGTTTATCAGCGGCCTGTGCCGATACAACGGTACTATGGCCAAAGACAAGGCACGGACGGGGAGCGCCGGCCGGTTCGGCGCTCGCTACGGCCGCGTCGCACGACGCCGCGTCGCGGACATCGAGGACGACATGAACGACGACCACGAGTGTCCGGAGTGCGGCAAGGAGGCCGTCGAGCGCCAGGGCACCGGTATCTGGCAGTGTGGCTACTGTGACTACAAGTTCGCGGGTGGCACGTACCGCCCCGAGACGCCCGGTGGCAAGACCGTCACGCGCTCGATCCGCGCGGCCCTGTCCGAAGACGACGAGTAATGAGCTACAAGTGTTCCCGCTGTAAGCGCGACGTGGAACTGGACGAGTACGGCGGCGTCCGCTGTCCGTACTGTGGCCACCGCGTCCTGCTGAAAGAGCGCAGCCGCGACGTGAAGGAAGTCGACGTCAACTAGCGTGGCGCGTGCCCACGACGCCGTTCTTTCGTTCACCTTCGAAGACGAGCGTCGTGCCCGAACCGTCGAGCGAAGCGTCCGCCCCGAGGTCGGTGCCATCGCCGGCGACCGGACCACGGCGACACTGGACCGCGAGGCCGCGACCGTGACGGTGACCGTCGAGGCCGACGATCTGGTCGCGCTCCGGGCCGGGATCAACACCTGGTCGACGCTCGTCTCGGTCGGCGAAGCGGCCGACGCGGCCGGCTGTGGCAGTCTCTGACACCGGCGATACGCTTATCAGACGCTTCGACTAGACCGGAGTATGATCGAACAGCCGTCGCTACCAGGGCTGGCGACGCTCGTCTGGGGAGGGGGGCACGGATGAGTCGGGCACTGGGACACCAGGGCGACTGGTGGGTCGATCCGGACAGTCGCAGCGAGTGGCCGGATCCCGAGGACGCGTCGGGGGCGATCCTCGACACGCTGACGGACCTGTACTACGTGTTCGACCGGTCGGGTCGCCTCGTCGACTGGAACGAAACGTTCGAGACGGTCCTGGGGTACTCCGAGGACGAACTCGCCGAGATGGACCCGCTGACGCTGGTCGCGGACAGTGACCGCGAGCGGGCGGTGGATGCGCTCGGCCGCGTCGCGGCGGGCGAGGAGGTGACCGAGGCGTTCCACCTCGAAACAGCGGACGGGCGGGAGATTCCACACGAAGTCACGGCCGCGCCGCTGTACGAGGACGACGAGGTCTGGGGGCTCGCCGGGACGGCCCGTGACGTGAGCGACCGCCGGGAACGCGCGGAGTTGCTCGAACAGCTCCACTGCGGGACCCGGGACCTGATGGCCGCCGAGACCCACCGCGAGGTCGCCGAGACGGCCGCCGAAGTCTCACAGCGTCACTTCGCGTTCGCGACGACGGGCGTCAGAATGGTGACCGACGACGGCCGCCTCGAACCTATCGCGGTGGCGACCGACGACGACAGGCTGGACGAGATGCCCCCGACCTGCGCGGTCGGCGAGGGGTTCGTCGGTGAGGCCTACGAGGCCGGCGAACCGGTCGTCGTCGACGACATGCGCGACCTCGACACCGACTTCGACTACGACCCGGCCCGAAGCGCGCTCTTGCTCCCCATCGAGGGGTACGGCATGATCAGCATCGGGGCGACGGAGCCGTCGGCCTTCGACGAGACCCACCGCGAACTCGGGCGGCTGTTCGCGGCGGACGTGGAGTCGGCCTTTCGGCGGGCCGACCGCGAGGAGAAACTCCGGGAGCGGACCGAGGAACTCCAGCGCTACGAGACGCTGGTCGAGACGATGAGCGACGGGGTCTACATGACCGACGAGAACCACGACGTGCGGATGGTCAACGGGGCGGCCGAGGCGAAACTCGGGTTCGATCCCGCGGCCTTCGGTGGACTGGACGCGCGGTGGTTCGGTTCCGACGGCGTCGTCACGAACGCCCGCGAGCAACGCGAAGCGATGCTCGACGGCGAGCGCTCGGTCGGGACGGTCGAGGGATCGCTCCGGACGGCCGAGGGGGAGGAGATCCCCGTCGAGAACCGGTTCTCCCTGCTGCCCCTGGACGACGGGGAGTTCGCCGGGACCGTCGGCGTCGTCCGCGACATCACCGAACGCAAGGAGAGCGAGCGGCGACTCCGGACCCAGCGCGACGAACTGGAGACGCTCAACCGGATCAACGAACTCGTCCAGGAGACCATCGGAGCGCTCGCGTCGGCGGCGACGGCCGAGGAGATCGAGGAGACGGTCTGTGAGCGGCTGGGTGGGTCGTCGCTGTATCGCTTTGCCTTCACGGGTGTGCGTCGTCCGGGCACACCGTTCGTCGAGCCGAAGGCCTGGGCCGGTGAGGGGGCCCAGTACCTGGAGGCAGTCGAGATTCCGACCGAGGCGGATCACGAGGATGCAGGACCGGCCGCCAAGACCTTCGAGACTGGCGAGGTGACGGTCACAAACGACGTGGAGTCGGACCCGCTGTTCGAGCCGTTCCGGGAACCGGCGCTGGATCACGGGTTCCGGTCGGTCGCGGTCATTCCGTTCACCCACCGGACGGTGACCCACGGAATGCTGGCGGTGTACGCGGACCGACCCGGCGCGTTCAGCGACCGCGAACGCAAGGCCTTCGAGGTGCTGGGCGAGATGGTCGGATTCGCGATCAGCGCCACGCAGAACCGCCAGCTCATCGAGTCCGACGTGCCCATCGAGATGACGCTCGAACTCGACGAACCCGAGACGTTCTTCGGGACCGCCTCGGCGAACCTGGACTGCGCTTGCCGACTGCTCGGGTCGGCGAAAGCGTCCGGCGACGGCCGCCTCCACTACGTCGCCGTCACCGCACCGCCCGACGAGGTGCGCGCGCTGGCCGACGAGTCGGGGACACCGGGGCCCGACTCGCTCCGGCTGGTGACGGAGACCGACGACCACGCCGTCTTCGAGGCGCGGGTCAGGCCGTCGATCACGTCCGTCCTGCTCGAGTCCGGCGCCAAACCCGTCGCGGTCGAGGCCGAGGGCGGCGAAGTGACAGTCGAGGCGGCCGCCCCCCGCGGGTTCGACCTCCGGGCGTTGACCGAGCGGCTGGACGAACGGTTCGGCGGCGTCACGCTCGCGGCCAAACGCGAGGGCGACGGCTGGCCGGCCGCCACCGAGGCACCGTGTGAAGGCGTCGACGACAAGCTCACCGACCGGCAGCGGGCGGCGCTGTCGGCGGCGTACTTCGGCGGGTACTTCGACTGGCCGCGCGACAGCACCGCCGAGGACGTGGCCGAGTCGCTGGACATCTCGTCGCCGACCTTCCATCAGCACCTCCGGCACGCCGAGCGGAAACTGCTCTCCACGTACTTCGACGACGGCCGAACCTAGACAGCTAGGTACTTATCTCATGCGGCTGGACGTACGAGTACGTGTGTAGTCTCCATGAGAGACGACAAACAGCCCGAACGATCAGTTCGGCCCCAGAACGCGACGAACCCGCTGGGCACGAACCGTGCGGTAGTGACACCACCGATCGACGACGTGTTCGAGTTGCTCTCGAACGACTGCCGACGCCGCGTCTGCCTGTTCCTGCGGCGGACGGGCATCGAGGTGGCGACGCTTTCGGACCTCGTCGACGCGCTCGCACCGGACGCGAGCGACGAGGAACGCGACCGGCTCGCGATCAACCTCCACCATCGGCATCTGCCGAAACTCGACGAAGCGGGCATCGTCGACTACGACCCGCGGAGCAACACCGCACGCTACTGGGGCCAGCCGACCGTCGAGAAGTGGGCCGAACACATTGAGGCCGTCGACGAGGGTCGGCAGGTCGAATCCTGATCGCTCGGCCGCCCGCTCGCCGCCCGACCCCGCTGCCCTCCGTTCCTCGCTGCCGCTCGGCCCCCGATCGGCGGGTCCGCCGTCGCCGTTGCCAGAGGGGTGAGATGCGTGGGTTTTTCACTCCGGATGCCGAGGGTCTGGGTATGCAGGGTAATCTGCCGCCGGAAGCACAGGAGAAAATCGAGGAGCTACAGGATCTTCAGGAGACGGCACAGCAGGTCGCCGCCCAGAAACAGCAGGCCGAGACACAGCTGACCGAGTCCCAGAACGCACTCGAAGAACTCGACGACGTTGACGAGGACACCACGATGTACCGCGAGGTCGGCGAACTGCTCGTCAAGACCGAGTACGCCGAAGCCAAAGACGACCTCGAGGAGTCCGTCGAGAGCCTCGAAGTGCGCGTCGACACGCTCGAAAAGCAGGAAGAGCGCGTCCAAGAGCAGTTCGAGGAACTCCAGCAGGAGCTTCAGCAGATGCTCGGCGGTGCCGGCGGCGGTGGCGGCCCGATGGGTCCCGGTGCAGGCGGCGCATAGGATGGGCGAGCCCACCGACGAGGAAGTCGTGGAGACGGCCGCCGATGCGGCTGAGGGGGTCGTGTTCGAACGGTACAAACAGTCCGAGGTCACCGATCTCGACGTGACCGTCACCTTCGAGGACGGGGTCCTCGAAGTGGACGTATACCTCAACGCACCTTCGGACACGCGCGACCCCGAACAGGTCGCCGACGACGCGGCGCTGACCGCGCGATCCGCCGTCGACGACCTGTTCGAGTAATTTTTCAGGACGCGCTCTCGCTGCCGCCGCGCCGGGCGACGACCGCCCGCGCGACCACGTACGCGAGGATCACGAACACCGTCGAGCCCAGCGTGTAGGGGACGACCGACGTGACGTAGCCGACGAGTCCGCCGAGCAGTGACCCCCCGTCCTCACTCGGCGCGGAGGCGTTCGTCGCGACGGAGGTCGTCGGGCCGGGTGTCGCCGTCGCGGTCACGGTTCGAGTCGGCGGTGACTGTGGCGTGTCGTCCGCTGTCGTGATCGGTGGCCGAGCCGTACTCGGCGTGTCGGGTTCAGCGGTGGCCGTCGGCTCGGGGGTCGCCCGCGGTTCGATCACGAGCGTGCCCGAGAGCGTCCGGTCCTTGCTGGCCAGTCTGACGGTGTAGGGGTACTCTCCAGGGGGGAACGCGGGGTAGGAGCTGTCGAACCTGAGGGTTCGGTTCCCGTCCGGTGTGACGGTGACCGTCCGGTTGCCCCAGAGGTCGCCGTCGATCCGGAGTCTGACGTTGGCGTTCCCGTTTGCGACGCCGGTGTTCTCGACCGTGGCGCTGAGTGCCGACAGCGACTCGCCCTCGGTGATCGTCACCGACGAGGTGGCCCTGACCAGCGCGAGTTCGGCCGGGTTGTCGGGATCGTCGGCGATGACGACCGGCCGACGGTCGACCAGCCGGTCGCGCAAGAACAGCTCCGCTTCGACCGGGTACTCGGGGTCGAGTTCGGCGAAGCTGACGGCTGGCGTCCGGAAGTCGCCGTCGGCCGCGATGGACACGTCGTCGATCCGGATCTTCGTCGGTGGCGGGTCGTCCCGGGAGATGAGCTGGATCTCGATGTCGGTCCCGGGCGCGTACGTCGTCGTCCCGGTGAGCCGGTACTGTCCGCTCTCACCGACGATCAGCGCGCCGTCGCTCGTCAACTGGTCCCGGCTGTACTCGATCCGGGGTTCGACGACGGTGAACGTCGTCGTCGACTCGACGGTCGTCTCCTCGATATCGAAGTAGGGGTACTGTTCGCTGCGGTCCGGATCGGCGGTCGACTGGGCCGTGAACGGTCCCGGCAACCCGCTTCCGCCGGGGAAGCGATACTCCTCGCCGACCGTCCCCTCGAACTCGTAGGTCACCCGGAACCGATCCCCGGGGGCCGACCGCTGACCGAACCAGGTGCCCCCCGAGGTGTCGAGGACCATCGAGAACGACGACTCGCCGTCGGCGAAGTCCACGAACAGGTCCTGGGCGTCCGCGCTGTCGAACGTGACCTGTTCGGGCTCCTGGTTTGTCCCGGGATTCAGGTGTTCGATGGTGACGTTGACGCCCTCGGGGTAGTCGAGCAGGGTGCGGAGTTGATCGAGCCCGTCGGCGTCGATGGCCGTGAGCGTCCCCCGGTAGCCGGCGGTCGAGAAGCCGCTGATCCGCACGCGGTCGCCGGCCGCGACCCGGCCCCGGTCGGTCGCGGGCGTGAAGTCCTCGTCGGCCCCGCCTTCGGGCGCGACGCTCCGTTCGAGGTCGCCCTCGAAACTCGGTTCGGTCAGCCTGAGGTTCGACCGGTCGAGTGGCTCCTCCAGGTAGGGGACGCCGTCGTCGCCGAGGACGAGCGTCTCGTTGGCTCCCGCCAGCAACCGGTAGCGGGCGGGCTGGACCGGTCGCGGGAGTCGCCTGATGCCCACCTGTTCGTTGAACTCTTCGAGGGTGTCGGCGATTTCCTCGCCGTCCTCGTTCACGAACTCGAACCCGTCGAACTCCGTGGTGTCTTCGGGTGCGGTGTCCGCGCCGTACTGCTGGGCGTAGCTGACGACGCCCCCGGAGTAGGCCGACTGGTCGGTGCCCAGCAGGCGCGTGTTGACGGTGAACGTCGTCCCACCGGAGACGTACAGCAGGTCCAGAAAGTTCCGGTTCGACGAGGATTCCACCGTCTTGTCGCCGCCGACGAGGAGGTAGCCGCTGCAACTGGTCGAGATCTGCACGGTGTCGCCGGCCACAGCCTCGAACGTGTCCGGTCCGAAACAGTCCTCCTGGGCCAGCGTGGTCGCGGGCGGCGCGACGCTCGTGGCGGCCGAACCGGTGTCGACACCTGCCGCCGCGGCCGGTCCCGAGACCGCGAGCAGACACAGCCACAGGCAGACACCGTAGACCACCCAGCGCGCCGGTCGGCTGGTCGCGGTGCTCGTGTTCTCCGGTGCCAGTGGCAGTTGCATCGTCGGATCCCCGGCGGTCGCCCGCCGTTTCCCGACGCTCGGACTGGCCGCGGCTTAAAACGTCCCGTCGGGTTATCAGATTCGGTAACTACGCGAGGGCAAAGAGGAACACCGAGATGGCGAGGACGGCGACGATGACGGCGGCGGCCAGCGTCGCGCCCATCGAGATCATCGCGTTGGCGTGGGAGGCGAGCGTCTCGGTCCGGTCGTTGCCGAAGACGGTGACCGCGGCCCGCTCGGAGGCCATGCCCGCCTCGACCGGTTCGAGGTCGTCGGCGGCCTGATCGACCAGTTCGGTGACGATGGCGACGAGTTCGTCGTCGTCGATGGCCGCACCGACCTGGTTGTCGGCCTCGACGGTGTTGACGATGTGGGTATCAGTCGTCATCACCTCGGCGTGGTCGACGCCCTCGATGGCGTCGACGAGTGTCCCGCGCAGGCCCGGTTCCATGTTGTTGCCGTCGACCAGAACGTATGCTGTGCGGTGGTCGCCGACTTCGAGGACGGCCACTCGGACCCCGAGCGGGCCGATCCCGTCTTCGGGTTCCCAGGGCGTCTCGTCCCAGGCGACGCCCAGGTTCGGCTGGCCCCGCTCGGCGTCGACGAGTCGCTCCCCGACCGCGCCGGCCCCGGTGATCATGTCGAACGAGCGCCTGCTCCCGGGCGTGACGTGGCCCAGATCCTCGCCTTCGAGGCCGTTGTTGCTGTTGTGGGCGTCGACGAGCATCACGTCGTCGAGGCCGGCCGAGCGGGCTTCGGCGGCCGCCGAGAGACCGACTGCGTACTCCACGTCGTCGGCGAACTCGGGGGCGTAGGTCGCCACGGTCAGGGCGTCGTCGCCGAAGGCCTGGCCGACCAGTTTCGCGTCCCCCTCGCTGGCCCGGACGGAGACGGTGGCCTCGTCGGTGAACTCGATCTCCCCGATGGCGCTGTCGGCGGCCTCGAGGATGGTGTCGACCTCCCGTTCGGTCACGAGGTTGAAGTCGTGGCCGGCGGTCGCGTGGGGCGGGAAGGCGAGTCCCTCGGCCCCACGGGCGACGCGCTCGGGGAGGTTGCCGCCGCCGATATCGCCCATCGGACCGGGGTGGATCATCGGCAGGACGAAGCGGGCTTTCTCCGCGCCGTTCTCGGTCCGGAAGACGAGGACGGTGACCGGGACCATCGCCTCCTCGCCAATCTCCTCGAAGAAGTCCTCCAGTTCCCGGGTGCCCTCGGCGATGTGGCCGATGAACCCGCGGACGAAATCCAGCACGGACACGTCGAGACTGCGCCGCCACGGGGAGTCGATAGCCCGGAGGAAAAGCGCCACGCCGCCGCCGTAGACGAGACAGACGATGCCCAGCAACACGAAGTCCCGCGGGATGACCACCGTCAGTTCCGGCGGGGCCGCCTGTGGCCGGGAGAGATAGGAGTTCATGATCGGGCCACCGACCTCCAGGAACCGGAGCGTGCCGCTGTAGATGAACAGGAGGACGGCAGCAGCGACGGTCTGGATGCTGGCGGGGATCGCCGCGACCGGCAGGGAGTGTCTGGAGACGGCGACGATCACGAACAGCCGGATGGCGAAGATCGAGGCCAGCGCCAGCAAGAGCGCGTCGAAGACGAACTGCTGGCCGAGCGCGCCGACGGCGGGCTCTGTGAGTACCAGGTTCTGGACTGGCCCCGTGACGAGGACGAGCAGGCCCGCGACCATCAGCACCGCGACGGTCACGAGTTCACAGGTCAGCGCCAGCAGTGACGCGCGGTTGGGCGTCAACTGCCCGCCGAGTCGGCCGTCGACGTACGGCGTGAGGACGCTCGCGGCGATGGTCGGCAGGCCGACGAAGAAGATCCCTTCCCACGCGTCGCCGAGGACGTACCGGCCGTCGAACACGGCCACACCGGTGACGGCGGCGATCACGAGGGCGAACGTCATGGTCGAGTACCAGTTGGGCGCGCGGAAGATGAACCGCGAGAGCCCGGCGAGATCGCCCTGGGTCTGGGTCATTGTTGCTGGTTCGATGCCCCTCCGCTATAGTTCTTGATGCCTTCTTGACTGTAGGGAATTGTTCACATGCGGGTCGGAAATGAGACCTCTCAGGCCCGCTATGGCAACAAATGGCGGATCGACGGCCCCGAGACCGCTCACTCGCAGATTTCGAGGAAGTTCTCGAAGACGGCTTCCCCCTCCTCGGTGTGGGAGACCTCGGGGTGCCACTGGACGCCGTAGAGGTCCCGCTCGGCGTCGCTCATTGCCTCGACGCCGCACACGTCGCTTTTTGCGGTTCGGGTGAACCCGTCGGGGACCTCCTTTACCTCGTCGGCGTGACTGGCCCACACCCGCGTTTCGGGTGCGAGCGAGCCGATCAGGGGATCGGTGTCGCCGGTGATCTCGACGGTCACGTCGGCGTAGCCGCCGTAGTCGCCGGCGTCGACCCGGCCGCCGAGTTCGTCCGCGATGATCTGCATGCCGAGACAGATGCCCAGCACCGGCACGTCCAGGTCGAGGTAGTCGGGACAGTTGCCGATATCGTCGATGTCCGGGCCGCCCGAGAGGACGAGGCCGTCGGCGTCCACCGCCGCCGGCGGGGTGGTGTTGTCGATGAGTTCCACGTCCACGCCCAGGTCACGGAGCGCGCGGTGTTCCAGGTGGGTGAACTGACCGTGGTTGTCGACCACGTCGATACGCGTCATTGCGAGGATAGAGACCGACGGGACGGATAAGTCGCCCGAAACTCAGCCGTCGCGGTCGAATCGTTCGGCCGCCGACGAAAAGCTCAGTTCGTCCTGTTCCCGGGCGCGCCGGGATTCGGCCTCGGCGATGGCCTCCGCGTCGGGATTTACGTCGTCGTCGATGCGCGCCCACGAGTCGTGGACCTTCGCGTGACACCAGCGACAGAGGACGACGGCGATCTCGTGGCTCGGATCGCCGTCCTCCTCGGCCGAATCGGTGTAAGAGAGGTGGTGTTCCTCCAGCAGGGGCCGCTCGTCTGAGTGGGCCAGCCGTCGGGCTTCCAGTCCACAGCGGGCGCACTCACGTTCGTGGTCACGACACCGGAAGTGGGGGCAGTCGGCCCACTCCCACGGGCCGGTCAGTCCCTCCTCGTCGAGGTCGCCAGCCACGGGACACTGAAAATCCTCGGCGCTGCGGGCGTCGGCGAAAGCCGGGTCGCGGTCGCCCTGCTCGACGGCGAAGCGACACTTTCCCGCGTCCGTGAGGTGGTCACACCGGTCGACGTGGACGTAGGGGTCGTCGACCCCGACGGCGGTCCCGGTCGGCGTCTTCTCCATACCCCGTCCCTGGGCCCACGACGGCTTCAATCGCCCGATCGTCACACCGGTTCGGCTCGTGTACCGACGACCCGTGACGCAACGAAATCATATCTGAATATTTGAATTCGGCTTCAAGACACTCAAGAGGAAGCAAATAGCACGAAAAGGCGAAAATTTCACATTCTGAGAATTGGCGGGCGGTTAAACCGTGCCCACGCTGATCTTCGAGACACATGGACGCAGTTCTCGACAGGTATCGGTCCCTGCTGTGGGGTTCTATGGATCGGCTCGGTGTGACCGGCTCCGTCGAGCGGAAGGTCGTCGCCGCGGTGGCGATCCAGTTTTCGATCTCGCTGGCCCAGGCCGTCCTCCCGTTTCTGGTCTCCGGGCTGGTTCGCGTCGCGCTGGTCGGCGCGCTGGTCGCCGCGGCCGTCGTCGCCTTCCTGAACACACTTCTGATCACCCGCGAGGATCTCGTCGCGCCGATCAAAGCCCTCGAACGGACGGTCGCGGCCGTGGCGGCCGGCGACCTCGACGTGACTGCCACTCGCTCGGACCAGCCCGACGAGGTAGGGTCGCTCACCAACGCCGTCGCCGACATGAGCGAGTACCTCACCACGGTCTCCCGGCAGGCCGACGCCCTGGCTCACCAGGAGTTCGACGCGCCGGCGCTGGACGAGGACGTTCCCGGTGAGTTCGGCGAGTCGCTGTCGACGATGGCCGAGGAACTCGACGGCTACACGACGGAACTGGAAGAGATGACCGCCGAACTCCAGGCACGGTCGGCGAACTTGGAGGAGATGGCCGCGGCCTTCGCCGACGCGACCGAGCAGGCCCGCGAGGGTGACCTGACCGCGACGGTCGAACTGGAGACCGACGACGAGGGCCACGCGGCCGTCGTCGAGAACTACAACGAGCTCCTGGGGACGCTGGCCGACACCATCGGCGACGTGGCGGCGTTCGCGGGCGCGGTCGCGGACACGAGCGACGACCTGCAGTCCTCCGTCGCCGAGATCGACCGCGCCAGCGACGAGATCGCCGGCTCGACCGAGGAGATCTCCCAGGGGGCGGCCACACAGAGCGACCGGCTCCAGGAGATCGCGACGGAGATGAACACGCTCTCCGCGACGGTCGAGGAGATCGCGGCCTCGGCCGACGAGGTCGCCGAGACCGCCGAGGAAGCCGCTCAGCGGGGGCGCTCTGGCCGGGAGGCCGCCGCGGACGCCATCGACGAACTCGACCGCGTCGAGGAACGCATCGACCGCACCGCCGAGGACGTGGCCGGACTCGCGACCAAGATCGGCCGGATCGACGAGATCGTCGCCGACGTGGAGGCCATCGCCGAGGAGACGAACCTGCTCGCGCTGAACGCCTCCATCGAGGCCGCCCGGGCCGGCCAGGACAGCGAGGGGTTCGCCGTCGTCGCCGACGAGGTGAAGGCACTGGCCGACGAGGCTCGCGACTCCGCCGACGAAATGTCCGAACTCATCGCCGAGGTCCAGCGCGAGGCCGACGACACCGCCGCGACCGCTCGCGAGATGAACGAACAGGTGACCGACAGCATCGCGACGGTCGAGGGAACGCTGTCGAACTTCGAGGACATCGTCGCGGTCGTCGGCGAGTTACACACGAGCGTCGCGGAGATCTCGACGGCGACCGACGATCAGGCCGAGACCACCCAGGAAGTCGTCGACATGGTCGACGAAGTGGCCTCGATCAGCGAGGAGACCGCCGCAGAGGCCGAGACCGTCGCCGCGGCCGCCCGCCAGCAGACCGCGTCGGTCTCGACGGTCGCCGACCAGACCGAATCCCTGTCGACCGAAGCGACCGATCTGACCGATCTCCTGGGCCGGTTCCAGCTGCCGGACGCGTCCCTCCAACCCGACGCGGCCGCCACCGGTAGCACGTCCCGCCCCGCCGACGACTGACCGAATCAGGTGGTGGGTTGTGACTCCCGGTCGTCGACGACCGGGCCACCGCCGACACCGGTGAAGACGAAGCGGGTGCCAGTGGACGCCGCCTCGCCGTCCGGTGGCTCCAGTTCGACGGTCCAGCCGTGGGACTCGGCCATGGTCTCGACGATAGACAGGCCGAGGCCGGTGCCGTCGTCGGTGGTGGTGTAGCCGTACTCGAAGACGCTGTCGGCGTGTTCCGCGGGGATGCCGGGGCCGTCGTCTGCCACGTAGAAGCCGTCGTCGATCGCCCCGACCTCGACGGTCACGTCGTCGGGACCGTGATCCAGTGCGTTCCGGAGAAGGTTCTCGAAGATCGTCAGCAGTTTCGAGCGGTCGGCCTGGAGCCGGCGGTCCTCGGCGACGGTCAGGGTCGCCGCGCCGGTATCGACGTTGGCCCAGGCGTCGCGGGCGACGGTCGAGAGGGCGACCCGTTCGGTCGATTCGACGGTTTTGCCCTCGCGGGCGATGGTGAGTACGTCGTCGATGATCGCCTCCATGCGGCCGTGGGTCTCGCTCGTCTTTCGCAGACACTCCGTTGCTTCGTCGGCGTCGGCGGCGTCCAGCCCGTCCGCGTCGACCATGTCGTCCAGCATCTCCACGTACCCGTCTGCCACCTGGATGGGGTTGCGGAGGTCGTGGGAGATGGTCGAAGCGACCTGATCGAGGCGTTCGTTCTGTGTCTGGAGTTGCCAGCGAGATCGCTCCAGTGCGGTCACGTCCCGCAACAGGACGGAGTACCAGCGCCGGTCGTCGCGGCCGCGGCCGACCTGCGAGACGTTGACCGAGTAATGCCGTTCCGCGTCCGCGACCTGGAGCGTGAGCCGCCCGGCGGTCTCCTCGCCCGCCTCGGGGAACGAGACCGCCTCGGCCAGCTCCGGACAGGCCACGCCGAACCGGTCGCCGACGTGAGCGTCGAGGCCGTCCCAGACGCGGGTGCTAGCTTCGTTGAAGTCGACGAGCCGGCCGTCCTCGTCGAGGACGAGGACGGGATCCCGGAGGTTCTCGACGACGGCGTTGCGCGCCACCGGCTGGATGTCGAACAGGCGGAGCCGAAAGAGCGCCACCGTCGTCAGGACGTTGAACGGGAGCGCCCCGTAGGCGGCGTGGGCCAGCCCCTCGGCCGGGAAGACGCCGGTCTTCCCGAGCACCTGCGCGACGGCGATGGCGAGCCCGCCTGCGAGCAGGAGAACCAGCTGCACCTCCGACCGCTGGGAGGTCGAGAGCAGGTACTTCACCAGTACCGACCAGGCGTAGCCGATCACCACCGCCAGCAGGACGATGAACACGATGAAGCCGGGCTCGTAGACGAACTCGTAGTACGTGAAGGGCGTCCGGTGGGGAACGAGTCGCTGGTAGAGCAGTCCGTGCGCCCAGTTGGTGAAAGAGAGGACGGTGACCCCGCCGACGAGGACGGCGAGCGCGACCTGTACGACCGGGTGCCGGTGGAATCCCGACCCGGTGTACTGGGAGACGAACACCGCGAAGAGGCCGTACGAGCCGAAGGCGGCGCTCGTCTCGACCATTGCGGCCGTCCACTGCAGTGTCGGATCGGACACGACGATGTGTGCGACCAGCGATAGCACCCACACCTTCCCGACGAGCAAGAGCAGGACGAACGTCTTCGCGCCGGGCCGATCCCACTGTAACCGGTAGATCCAGTAGATCAAGCCGACGCCGATGACGGCCGTCAGGACCGGCAGGCCGACGTACGCCAGATAGACCGCCGAGACGCCCATGTCGGTAGATAGCAATCGACAAATATAGAGTCCCGTCCAGTTACAGGTCCCGAAAGCGGTCGGCCGGTGTGTGACACCCGTGACGCTCACTCGACGACGGGCGACGCCGTCTCGGTCACGGGTTCGCTGCTGGCGTCGCCGAACACGAAGCGTGCTCCCTGCTCGGAGTCGGCGTCGTACTCGACGGTCCAGCCGTGGGACTCGGCCATGGTCTCGACGATAGACAGGCCGAGTCCAGTGCCCTCGTCGGTGGTGGTGTAGCCGTACTCGAAGACGCTGTCGGCGTGTTCCGCGGGGATGCCGGGGCCGTCGTCCGCGACGGAGAAGCCGTCCGCGGTCGCATCGACCTCGACGGTCACGTCGTCGGGGCCGTGGTCGAGCGCGTTCCGGAACAGGTTTTCGAGGATCGAGAGGAACTTCGAGCGGTCGGCCTGGAGGGTGCGGTCACCGTCGACGGTCAGGGTAGCGTCTCTCGTGTCGACGTTGGCCCAGGCGTCCTGGGCGGCGGTGGCCAGCGAGACGGTGTCGGTGTCTTCGACGGTCTTGCCCTCGCGGGCGATGGTGAGGATGTCGTCGATGATCGCCTCCATCCGGTCGTGGCTGGTCTGGATCTCGCCGAGGTGGTCCAGCGCCTGCTCCCCCTCTTCGGCGTCGAGACCGTCCGCGTCGATCATGCGCTGGATGATCTCGGTGTAGCCGTCGGCGACGTTGATGGGGTTGCGCAGGTCGTGGGAGATGGTCGAAGCGACCTGATCGAGGCGTTCGTTCTGTGTCTGGAGTTGCCACCGGGACTGTTCGAGTGCCGTCACGTCCCGCAGGAGAACCGAGAGCCACTCGTCGTCGCCGTCGCGCCGGGCGACGCGTGAGACGGTGACCGAATAGTGGCGGTCGCGGCCGTCGGTCGGGAGGGTGAGTCGGTTCGCTTCCTCGTCCTCGTCGGCCGGATCGACTTTCCCGGCGAGCGTGGGGCAGGCGGCCTCGAAGGGCTCGCCGACGTGGCCGTCGAGGTCGGGCCAGATGCGGGTGCTGGCCGCGTTGTAGTCGACGAGCCGGCCCTCGTCGTCGAGGACGAGGACGGGGTCCCGGAGGTTCTCGACGACGGCGTTGCGCGCAACCGGCTGGACGTTCAGCAGATCGAATCGGAACAGAGCCAGTGTGGTCAACAGGATGAACGGAATCGTGGCGTAGGCGCCGTGGTAGAAGTGTTCCGCGGGGAACCACCCCAGGTTACTCACTGTCGCGATGACGAAGATACTGAGCGAACCAGCCATCAGCAGGGCGAGTTGTTTCGTGGCGCGCTTCGAGGTCGACAGCAGATACACGACCAGTTTGTACAGGTTGTAGAAGCCGACCACGTACGACAGGAATATGATGAACAGGAGTCCCGGTCCCGGTTCGAAGGCCAGATACCGGAACGGCTCGGTCTCGATCCAGACGTCGGTAATCCAGATATTCCCGACCGTCTGGAAGGGGGCCATCACGAGGTAGCCCACCGGAATGCTCGCCAGGATGACGACGACCACTGGATGCCGGTGGTACTGCGTCTCCGTGTACGTCCCCGCGAAGCCAGCGAAGGCGACGTATGACGTCAGGCCGAAGAATCCGCCCACCGTCGTGAAGAGGGCCTTCGCTTCCTGTGAGAAGAGAAACAGCTGGACGGACGTGACCGCGGTGTAGACGCCGCCGAGCGCGAGCATCCCCACGAACCACCTCGTGCCGCGCTTGTCCCAGTGATTCCGGTAGATCCAGTAGCCCAGTCCGACGTGCAGCAGCACCGCCACTGGCGGGAGTCCGAGATACGCCAGGACCACGCCGGAGAGTTCACTGGCCATGGTTCGCTTTTTGTATACTCCAGTTTTAACTATCCGCTCCAGTTCTCACGCTTGAAACTTTGCCCTTGTGTGCGAGGGTCGTGTCTCCCAGCCCGTGGCCGGGCGATGGGACGGCTTTCGGTCGGGGCTGCGTCCGCACGTGGAAACGGACCAAAACGTTTTGTCGGCACCGGGCGAGCGAGGGGTATGCGCGTCGTGCACGAGGCCGCGGGCGAGCGGCGAGCGCTGGCGACGACCGTCGACCTCGCCGATTCGTTCGTCTCACAGACCGTCGGGTTGATGGGCCAGTCCACGGTGTCGGACGACTACGCGCTGGTCTTCGAGTTCGGCGATCCCGGGTTCGTCTACCGGTTGCTCGACACGATACCCCGGCGCGTGATACACATGCTGTTCGTCCGGACCCCCCTCGACGTTCTCTGGCTGCGGGACGAGGAAGTGGTGAAGGCGGCGACGCTCTCGCCCTGGACGGGCATCGGCGTCGCCAAGGCCGACACCATCGTCGAACTCGCCGCCGGTAGCGCCGAGGGCGTCGCGGTCGGTGACCGCGTGGTCGTCGAGCGCGAGGCGTCGCCCGACGACGGGGAACCGACCGACGACGAGCAGTCGGCCGAAGACGAACCGGCCGCCGACGCGACCGAGTGAGTCGCGCGGTCGGCCGCTGTGTCGAATCCAATAGATTAAAGCGCGAGCATCGGCCTACTCCCGGGTACAATGTCGGACCATACACCGACGGAGGTAGAGGAAGTCGCCGCAAGGCGGCTGGGCGCGAAATTCTCGGTTCTGCCTGATGGTGGACACACTGTGACAGAGAGTAGCTTCTTCGGGAGCCACCCACAGCTCCGGGACCTGAGTGACGTCGACGACGTACAGTTCCTCGATACGACGCTTCGCGACGGCGAGCAAGCGCCGGGCGTGTCGCTGACGCCCGAGGAGAAAGCGCGCATCGCCCGTGGACTCGATCGAGCAGAGATCGACTTCATCGAGGCCGGCAGCGCCTGCACCGGGCCGGGCGAGCGCGAGACGATCAGACGCGTGACCGACCTCGACCTCGACGCGACGGTCACGAGTTTCTGTCGCGGGATCGAAAACGACGTCGACCTCGCGCTGGACTGCGACGTGGACGGCGTGACCATCGTGGTCCCGGGCAGCGACAAGCACATCGAGACGAAAGTCGGGACGACCCACGAGGAGAACGTCCAGAACACGGAGGAACTGGTCGCCTACGCCAAAGACCACGACCTCTGGGTCGAAGTCATCGCGGAGGACGGCTCCCGTGCGCGCGTCGACTACCTCGAAAAACTCATGAGCGCGTCGATGGACGCCGGGGCCGACCGCATCTGTTACGCGGACACGGTGGGCCACGCCACGCCCGACGACACGCTCGAACGGATCGAGCCGATGACCGAACTCGGCCCGACGAGCACCCACACCCACGACGACCTCGGACTGGCCGTGACGAACGCGCTGGTCTCGATTGCCGCGGGTGCGGACCTCGTCCACGGCACGATCAACGGCATCGGCGAACGGGCTGGCAACGTCGCCCTCGAAGAGGTCGCCATCGCGCTGGATCACGGCTACGGCGTCGAGCCGATGGACCTGACCGAGGTGTACGACCTCGCACAGTTGATCTCCCGCTCGACGGGCGTCCCGCTGGCCCCGAACAAGGCCGTCATCGGCGAGAACGCCTTCACTCACGAGAGCGGCATCCACACCGACGGCACGCTGAAGGACGACGCCATGTACGAACCCTACCCGCCCGAGAAGGTCGGTCGGGAGCGCCGGCTCGTCCTCGGCAAACACGCCGGCCACGCCGGCGTCGAGGCCGCCCTCGCCGAACACGGCATCGACGCCGACGACGACGAGATCGACGAAGTCGTCGAACGCGTCAAGGCCATCGGCGACCGCGGCAAGCGCGTCACCGACGCCGACCTGCTCACCATCGCCGAGGAGGTCGTCGGCAAGGACCGCGAGCGCCGTGTCAAGCTCCTGGAGATGACCGCCGCGAGCGGGTCGGGCACCCCGACCGCCTCCGTGCGGGTCGAGGTCGACGGCGAGGAACGCGTCGCGTCGGGCCACGGCGACGGCCCCGTCGACGCCGCCGTCTCCGCCGTCCAGCAGGCGCTCGGCCACGCCGCCGACGCCTCGCTCGATTCCTACCACGTCGACGCCATCACCGGCGGCACCGACGCCGTCGTCACCGTCGAAGTGGAGATGTCCCGCGGCGACAACTCCGTCACCGTCGCCGTCTCCGACGCCGACATCACGCGGGCCTCGGTCGAGGCCATGGTCGAAGCCATCGACCGCCTGATCGAGAACGAACCCGAGCAGGTGCTCGCCGACGACTAGCACCCACTTTTTACTGCGGGGGGTTCGCCGACGGCGAACCCCCCGTCTGCTCACGGGCGGCGAAGCCGCCCGTTCGCATGGTACGAGGGAGCAAAGCTCCCTCACCATTGCAAAACTCTGGGGAAAAACTACGGGACTCGCGCCGGCGGCGCGAGTCTCGTGAACCGCGCGCCGAGGGCGCGCGGATGCTAACCATACTCCGCCAACACCAGTTAGCTGAAATATCCAACGGATCGCTGCAGCTCCTTCCAGATTCCGATGGTATTCGGGTGACGCTACTGAATAGAGGGCGCGTGTGCAGCACTCTCAGACAAATAATACGAATTGATTAGTGCCCCTATGGCTTAGTACACACGGTGGTGATATCTTCGTCACGGGCCGCTTCACCAGTCATAGCTAACATTTTGATGGTTGCTATCGTGGTGATACTGGCCGCGATAATCTCTGTCTTAGCGCTTGGGTTTACTGACGAAGCCAATCAACCCGGCCCTATCGTTGGTCAATCAAGCGGTGAACTTGTAACACAAGATGGGAACGATGGCGGGAAAGTTAACATCACGCATATCGCAGGAGACACTCTGTCAGCTTCTAACCTCGAGATCGCTGTTGATGCACAGGAAGCCTGTGGGAAATCCGGTCGACTGGTGAACTTACCGGCAAGTGGAGGCGACCCGGTACCGACGAGCGAGTACGTTCGTGGCGACGATATTTTCGACAACTCATATAATTCAGTGAGCGGACCGATTGGTGAAGCAGGCGGTCAGTGGCAGGCAGGCGAAACAGCGACGTTTAGATTAGCCAGTTCCGAATGCGAACTCGATAGTGGTGAGAGCATTACAGTTCGCGTCGTTCACACGCCGACAAACTCGGTCGTAATCAAGCAAACATTGACTGCGACGTAGTCGATCTCCGAATGTTTCACTCTTCACCTGTGAGTATTACATTCGGAATCGAAGAGCCCGAAACAGGCCTAGCTGTCGGCTGACTCCAACCTCTGAGTCGGTCACGTGCGTTCTGACGGGATTCGAACTCATCAGAAGCAGCAGTGCAAGATACACAGCGCGTCTCTCGTACCACAGATATTAGGTTAGCACGACATAATCGGCTGGTACAGCGGTGTGCAACAACTCACCATCGCTTTGAGTCTCCTCCGATGGATCAACTGCCACGGACGATGGTGTCAGTGTTGCCCCATTGTCACTTCCTGTCGGGTGGGGAAGGAAGAGTAAAACCATCAATTCTGTAGCTGACACGGTGGAAAAACGCCACTAGAGACAGTGAAATCTCCTAATCGAACTGACATACCCTTCGAACATTTATCCGAACGTCACGCGAACATGAATTCGACGATGGACGATGTCCCCTACGAGTCAATCGTTGAAGAGAGTAACGACGGCATCCTCGTTGCTCAAAACGGCGAAATCGTCTACGCGAACGAACTTCTGCAGGAAATGACAGGATACGCGGAGGCAACGCTCGTGGGCGCACCGAAAACGATGCTTGTCACAGACGACGATGCAGCCCTCGTTGAGCAGTATCACAGTGCTCGGACGAGCGGCGAAGACGCCCCGGATCAGTACGAGGTCACTCTCGAAACCAAGTCGGGTGATCGAGTTCCAATCGAGTTCTCTGTAAATCAGATATCCTACAATGGGGAAGCCGCAGTCGTCGCATTCTGTCGTGAGATCACCGAGCAAAATGAACGAGAAGCGACCCTGAACGATCTCAAACGGGAGTACGAATCAGTCTTTGATCACGTACAGGACGCACTCTTTTTGCTCGATGTTGACGACGACGGAACTGTTCGCTTCCAGCGGTTCAACGAACGCGAGGAAGCGTTTACCGGCAAGTCCATCGAGGAAGTCCGCGGGAAGACGCCGACCGAGGTATTCGGCGACGAAATCGGGTCGGAACTGGCGGCCAACTATAGAGAGTGTATCGAACGTCGGGAAACACTCGTCTACGAGGAGGAACTCGACCTCACCGACGAGACGACAATCTGGCAGACCAAGTTGACGCCGGTGGTCGTCGACGGGACGGTCGAGCGCATCGTCGGGTCCGGACGTGAGATTACCGAACTCAAAAACCGAGAACGGGAACTCGAACAGGCCAAAACGCGGCTCCAAGCGTTGCTCGACGAGGCTCCGGACGCCATTGCTATTCACGACGCGGACGGCAATATTCTGGATGTCAACGATCAAAACGTCGAGAATCTCGGATATACTCGCGACGAACTACTCGAAATGAACGTCACGGACTTCGAGGTTGGACTCGACCCGGAAACGGCACAGGAGACGTGGGCAGCGATGGACATCGGAGAGACGCTCAAGCTAGAAGGAACACACCAGCGCAAGGACGGTTCGACATTTCCGACCGAGGTCTGGGTGTCGAAAATCGAAGTTCTGGGCGAGCCACAATATCTCGCGCTCGGACGAGATATCACCGAGCGGAAAGAGCGCGAGCGCCAGATACAGGAACTCAAAGACCGGCTGGAACTCGCAGTCGAGGGCGCCGAACTGGGCGTGTGGGACTGGAACGTCAAAACCGACGAGGTGGAGTTCAACGACCAGTGGGCCGAGATGCTGGGGTACGACCCGGCGAACATCGGCGACCACCTCGACGCATGGGAGAAACGAGTCCACCCCGATGACATCTCTGAAGTCGAGGCCACACTGGAGAGTCACCTGGCCGGCGAAACCGAGTACTACGATAGCGAACACCGGATGAAGACAGTCGACGGGAACTGGAAGTGGATTCGTGACATCGGAGAGGTCGTCGAGCGTGACGACAATGGCGACCCGGTCCGTGCCGTCGGCATCCATCTCGACATCGACGAGCGCAAGCGCCGAGAGCAAGAACTCAAAGAGAGCAGAGAACAGATTACAGAACAGAACAACGCCCTGGAATCGTTCACCGAAATAGTAACTGATGCCGAGCGAACAGTCGATCAGCAGATAACTGACCTGCTCGATCTGGGAGCGTCGTATCTCGATCTCGATATCGGAATCCTCTCAGAGATCGACGGCTCCGAGTACACAGTCCGAAATGTCGTGGCCGCTGGCGATGCCGTCGAACCCGGAGATACGTTCGATCTCACCGATACGTATTGTTCACTCGTCTACGACGCGGACGGACCAGTTGTGTTTCACAGCGCAGATGCTGGTAGTGTCAAAGACCACCCAGCGTATCAGAATCGGGGAATGGAGGCCTATGTTGGGGTACCAGTCTTCGTCGATGACCGACGGTACGGAACCCTGAATTTCTCCCGTCCAGAATCGCGTGAGACGCCAATCACAGACGCCGAGGAGTCGTTCGTTCGGATTATGGCACAGTGGATCGGGATGGAACTCACACGTCAGCAACGCGAACAGGAACTCGAGCGGACTAGCCAGTTTCTGCAAGACTCACAGGAAGTCGCCAGCATCGGTGGCTGGGAAGTCGGCCTGCAATCTGAGACGTTGCGGTGGTCCGAACAAGTGCATCGTATTCACGGACTACCGCTGGATGCGAACCCGACGCCCGAAGACGCGATCGAGTTCTATCACCCAGAGGATAGAGACACGATCAGGGAAGCGTTCAACCGGCTCACGACTGAGGGTGAACCATACGACCTCGAACTGCGGATTATACGAGCAGATAACGACGAGGTCCGCTGGGTTCGCACGCGTGGAGAGCCGCGCTACGCGGATGACGAAATCGCTGCCGTCCACGGGACGTTCCAGGACATCACCGAGCGCAAGCGCCGAGAGCGGAAACTCGAGCAGTTCCGCGAGGCCGTCGAACAGACCGGCCACGCGGTGTACATAACCGACACGAACGGGAGCGTCGAGTACATCAACTCGGCGTTCGAGGAGATCACCGGGTACAGCGAGGACGAAGTGATCGGTGACACACCCCGACTGCTCAAATCAGGCGAACACGAGGACGCCTTCTACGAAGAACTCTGGGAAACTGTGGGTGGCGGAAACCACTGGGAAAGGGAAATAGTCGACAAGCGAGCTGATGGTGAGGAGATAGTCCTTTACCAGACAATCTCACCGATTACCGACAGTGACGGCGAACCGCAAAAGCTCGTGGCCGTCGCACAGGACATTACCGAGCGCAAAGAGTACGAGGAAGCTCTCGAAGCGACCCAGGAGAAACTCAGAAAGATAATCGACCTCGTGCCGGACCTGATATTCGTCAAGAACAGAGAGGGCGAGTATCTGCTGGCCAACGAGACGACGGCCAAGTTCTACGGGATGGAACCCGAAGACGTAGAAGGACGCCACGAGACGGAGGTCATTCCGTCAGTTGAGGACTCCGAGGAGTTCCGACAGGACGACATCGAAGTAATCGAATCCGGCGAAGCCAAGTTCGTCCCCGAGGAGGAACTGACGACAGCCGACGGCGAGACGCGTATTCTCCAGACGACGAAGATTCCGTATCAGGTCCCCGAGAGCGGAGAAGACGCGGTTCTGGGATACGCTCGCGATGTGACAGATCTCACAGAGTACCAGCACAAACTCGAGAGTCAACGGGACAACCTCGAAATCCTCAATCAGGTCGTGCGCCACGACATCCGCAACGACCTCCAGCTCGTGTTAGCCTACGCGGAAATGCTGGCCACCTGCGTTGACCCCGAGGGTGACGAGTACGTCGAACAGGTCCTCGATGCGACGCGGGACGCAATCGACATCACCACGACAGCACGGGATGTGACGAGAGTGATGCTCCAGTCAGATGTCGACCTGACACCGGTTCGACTCCGGCCAGCACTCGAAAGTGAGGTAGACAACGTTCGGTCGAACTACGAGGAGGGGCTGGTTCGCATCGATGGAACAATTCCAGACATCGAAGTGCTGGGTGACGGGATGCTGAAGTCGGTGTTCCGGAACTTGCTGAAAAACGCCATCCAGCACAACGACAAGGAGGTTCCAGAAGTGAGCGTCTCCGCGACACAAGAAGACGACATCGTTGCTGTACGTATCGCTGACAACGGGCCGGGTATCTCTGATGAGCGCAAAGAGAAAATCTTCCAGCAGGGAGAGATGGGACTCGACAGCGAAGGCACTGGACTTGGACTGTACCTCGTCGAGACGCTGGTTGACCGCTACGGCGGCAGCGTTTACGCCGAGGACAACGATCCGATGGGCGCGGTATTCGTCGTGGAACTCCTGAGGTCCACCTGAACGAACGACCACTTTTGCGGCGTGGCTGGATACTTTAGGTCGTATCCTGTCGATATCTTTCTTCCTTATCATTTCCAGGTACCTTCGTGCAAGATTGAACCTCTGTATCTCGCACGCTGGCCTCGACAGTTACGGGACAGATTGCGGTCGGTGTAATACGGCGGCCGACTGAGCCGACTGCGAGTCACCCGTACCGTTCGACCAGCGCCTCGTCGGGCGGGCTCACGCGGACGGGCTGGTTCTCGCGGGCGTACCGGACGGCCGCGTCGCGTTTCTCGGCGGTCTCGGCGTGGATCGTGAACAGCGCCTCCCCCGCTGCGACGGTGTCCCCGACCCTCGCGGTGAGGTCCACCCCCGCACCTTTGTCCTTCGGTGCGCCAGCGCGGCGCGCACACTCGTTCACGAGCCGGTTGTTGGCGTGGCTAACGCGACCGTCGCGTCGGGCTTCGACCGTCGCCGTGTGGCTGCCGATGGGGAGGTCGTCGGTCGTCACGTCCGGATCGCCGTTCTGGGCGGCGACGATCTCGCGGAAGGTTGCGAGCGCGCGGCCGTCGTCGAGGATGGCGGCGGCCGACTCGTCGCAACCGCACGACGACAGGAGGATGTCTGCGAGGGTGACGCTTTTCGACCGGAGGTCTTCGGGACCCTCGCCCTGGAGGACGGCGAGCACGTCCCGGGCTTCGAGGCCACAGCCGATGCCGGCCCCGATGGGCTGGTTGCCCCGGGTGATCGCGCAGTCGATCTGCATGTCGAGCGCGTCACCGACGCGGTCGAAGTCCTCGGCCATCTCGCGGGCGGCGTCGAGACTGGGCACCTTCGAGCCCTCGCCGTAGGGGATGTCGATGACGATTTCGGTCGAGCCAGCACTCTTTTTCTTCGAGAGCACGGAGGCGATCATCTGTCCCGGCGGGTCCAGCGAGAGCGGCGTCTCGACGCGGATGATCTTGTCGTCGACCGGGGAGAGGTTGACGCCGCCGCCCCAGACCATACAGCCGTCGGTCTCGGCGACGACCCCGCGAATCTCGTCGAGACCGAACTCCACGTCACAGAACACTTCCATGGTGTCGGCGGTGCCGGCGGCGGAGGTGACCGCCCGCGAGGACGTTTTGGGGATCGTCACGCCCGCCGCGGCGACGATGGGGACGACGACGGGTGTCACGCGGTTGCCTGCGACGCCCCCGATTGAGTGCTTGTCCGCCACGCGGTCCCGATCCCAGGTCATGGTCTCGCCGGCGGCGACCATGCTCTCTGTGAGGTTGACGATCTCGGCCCGTGAGAGGCCGTTCGTGTAGATGCTCGTGACGAACGCGCTCAACTCGACGTCACTGAGCCGGTCGTACTTGATGTCCGTGACGATGGCCTCGATCTCTCCGGCTTCGAGTTCGATGTCGTCCAGCTTCTTCCGGACGAACGACGCCGAACTGGGGTTGGGCGCGATGGTCACCGTGACCTCGCCCTCGATGTGGCCGAGCGGGCGCGTCACCGCCAGTTCGCCCTCGGCGACGAGTTCGTCGGTCAACTCGACGATCCCGACGACCGTGCCGCCGTCGTGGTCGATCTCGACACGGTCGAGCGGGTGGGCACCGAGTTCGGCGGCGTCGTCGCCGTTGAGGATCACCGTCGGCGTCCGGGTGCCGATGTCGATCTCCCGGGCCTGCAGTTTCATGGCTCAGCCTGTCGGCGCGAGAATATAAGTGTCGGGAGAGGGCCGCCTCAGTCGGCCGGTTCGTCGACCTCGATCATCACCGGTTCGGGCTCACTCGTCTCCGTGACCGCATCCGGCTGGTCCGTCTCACCCAACTCGTCGAGCAGGAGCTCGACGTTGCGCTTGTTGGACTTCCAGAACGCGTCGAAGACGGTCCCGACGAACGGGATGGCACCGCCACCCACGTCGATGGCGATGTTGGCGAGCATGCGCGCCAGCGTGGCGTACGAGACGCCGAGATACGCGGACTCGACGACGATGTACAGCGAGAGGCCGCCGCTGATCACGTCACCCACCACGGGGACCGCGCTCACCAGCGGGTCGAGTCCGATCCGGACCTCCGTGCCCGGGACGCGGACGCTCTCGTCCATCACGTAGGCGACGGCCTTGAGCCGGTCGAGCGCCGCCTCGTCGACGCTGTCCGGTACGTCCCCGTCGAACGTCTCGTCGAGTCGCGCCTCCAGGTCCCAGCTCATACCCGACTACTTCGGCTCCGCGACGGATAAGACCGACGCCGCTGGTCTCCGGGCGTTGATACCGACGCCGGCTGTTCGGCGTGTCGAGCACCCGGGAGCGATCGGACCGCCACAAAACACATCCGACGGGCGACGCCACACCCGAGCGTATGCTTCAGGCAGAGTTCGAGGTGTGTACCGACTGCGGGAACCTGCACATGGAAGGCGGATCGGCACCCGAACACGTCGGCGAGTGTGCGGTCTGTGGGGGCCGTCTCGACGACGTGGAACTGGACGACCTCGTCGGGCTGTGATCGCGCCCGACCCACTGACTCCCGGTCGTCGCCGTTGAAGTACCTGGCGCGCGAAGGCTGGCTGTGACCGGAACTCGCGTCGCCGTCGCCGGAACCTTCGGTCCGCTCCACGACGGCCACCGGAACCTCCTGCGGACGGCGCTGAAGTACGGGGACGAGGGGTTGATCGTCGGCCTGACCAGCGACGCGTTCGCGCAGGCGTCGCGGACGCGTGCGGTCCCGCCGTTCGAACGGCGACGGGCCGCGCTGGAGGCCGCAATCGCGGATCTCGACGAGTGGGGCCGCGACGTGGAAATACGAAAGCTGACCGACGAACACGGCATCGTCAGCGACGAGCCGGAGATCGACGCGCTGGTCGTCTCACCCGAGACGGCCCCGGAACTGGCGGCGATCAACGACGGCCGGCGCGAGAGGGGGTTCGAGCCCATCGAGGGAATCGTCGCGCCCTACGTCCTCGCCGCGGACGGCGAGCGCATCTCCTCGACGCGCATCGTCCGTGGCGAAATCGACGAACACGGCCACGTCCGGGACTGACTACTCCGCCCCGTCGGTGGGGCGGATCGTCATGACGGGGGCCGGGGAGGTCCGGACGACGCGCTCGGCGACGCTGCCGAGCAGAACGCGCTGGAGGCCCTGCCGTCCGTGCGTTCCCATCACGACCAGGTCGATCCCCTCGTCCTCGACGTAGTCGACGATGGCCCGGTGGGGGACGCCGACGAGGATCGCTTCTTCGGTGTCGGGGACGGTGGCCTCCTCGGTCTCGCGTCCCTCGGCCCCGGCCAAGCTCACGATCTCGTCGATGTCGGCCTGTGCCTGTGTCCGTAGCGTCGACTTCAGGTCGCCCAGATCGGTGTCGGTCGGCGTGGTCAGGGCCACGTCGTCCACGTCGACCACTGCGAGGACGTGGATCGTCGCGTCGTAGCGCTCGGCCAGCCCGATAGCGTGTTCGGCCGCTGCCAGCGCACCGTCGCTCCCGTCGGTCGGCACCAGAATCGTGTCGTAGTCGCGGTCTCCCATGGGTTCGTTTCGAGGTTCTCGCCGTGCGGTAAAAAAGACGGTCGCCGTCTCTCAGTCGCTGGGAGTACCGTCCCGTCAGGTGCCCTCGACGTCGAACTCCTCGGGCGGGCGGCCGGCGGCGTCGAGGACTTCGTCGGAGACCATGATCGGGCAGTCCACCCGGAGACCGAGGGCGATGCCGTCGCTGGGGCGGGCGTCGAAGACCAGTTCCTTGCGCTCGCCGCCGTGGTACTGCTCGGCGTCGATCTTGGCGTAGAAGGTTCCGTCGGCGAGGTCGTCGATGCGCACCTTGTCGATAGCGCCACCGAACTCGGCGACCACCTCCACGAACAGGTCGTGTGTGAGCGGTCGGTCGAACGGCTCGCCCTCGATGGCCAGTTGCATCGACTGGGCCTGGTCACTGCTGACGAAGATCGGCAGGAGTTCGTCCCGCGCACGGAGGACGACGACCGGCGCGCCCGAGCCTTCGTCGCCGACGCCGACACCGACGCCCTCGACGGTGGCCTCGTTCATACCTACAGTACGACCGGTGGGTATGAAAAGATATCCCGCGCCCGGTGGCGCGGGTCACGTCGTCCCCGCCCTCCGTTCCCGACCACTGTCACCGGCCGTGAACGTCGGTCCGTATTCAAGCAAGTGTGACACGAACTAGCACACATCCCTCGTGGTGACCCCTACTCCCCCGTCCGACCGTTCGTCTACGAGTGCGTGGGCTGTCGGCTTCGCATGCAGGCGGACCGCCAGCCCCAGACCTGTCCGGAGTGTGGCTGTGTGATTGCCGATCTCAGCGTCCCGCGCGAGTGACGCGGGCGAGCTTTTTTACCCGTCTCGGCAGTGAATGCCTCCATGCAATCCATCGGAGCAGGAACGGTCGCCGTCTCGTTCGAGGACCACCGCGCCGACGTCCTGCTGGACCGGCCCGAGAAGCGCAACGCGATGGACCTGACGGTCCTCGACGACCTCCGGGCGGCCGTCGAGACCGTCGACGACCGCGAGGACGTGCGCGTGATGACGCTGCTCGGGAACGGTCCCGTCTTCTCGGCCGGGATGGATCTGGAGCTCATGGCCGAGGCCGACATGGACGGCCACCAGGAGATCTACGACGGCCTGCGGGGCGTCTTCGACGGTATCGCCGACCTGTCGGTGCCCACCGTCGTCGGCATCGAGAAAGCGGCCATCGCCGGGGCCTTCGAGTTGACCCTGCCCTTCGACTTCCGGATCATCGGTGCCGACGCCGCCTACGGCCTCAAGGAGACCAAACTCGGGATCTTCCCGTTCGGCGGCGGCACCCAGCGACTCCCCCGGCTGATCGGGCTCGCGAAAGCGAAGGAACTGGTGATGAAATCGGATACGATCGACCCCGAAGAGGCCGAGCGGCTCGGCCTGGTCAACGAGGTCGTCGAACCGGGGACGGTCGGCGAGGCGACCCGCGCGTACGCCGACGAACTCGCGACGCGGGCTCCGATGGGGATGACCCGCGCCAAGGAGTGCCTCAACAGCGCCTTCGACGTGACGCTGGCGGAGGGGCTGGACATGGAGTACGAACGGTCACGGGAGGTCTGGGACAGCCACGACCACCGCGAGGGGTTCGCGGCGATGCTGGAGGACCGAGAGCCCGAGTTCGAGGGGGAGTGAGTTAGAGGTCCTCGGGCTCCAGTCGCGCCAGCCGCATCGCGTTGCCGGTGATGGCGCTGGTCATCCCCACGTCGCCGATCAGGACGGCGTGGATGACGCCGACGAGGCCGAACGGAATCCCGAGTGCGAGGACGGCCTTCACGCCCAGCGAGCCCCAGATGTTCTGGCGGATGACACCGTTGGCCCGGCTGGCGAGTTTCGAGAGGTAGGGCAGTCGCGAGAGGTCGTCGCCCAGGAGTGCCACGTCGGCGGTCTCGATGGCCGTGTCCGAGCCGGCCGCGCCCATCGCGACGCCCACGTCGGCCGTGGCGAGGGCGGGCGCGTCGTTGATGCCGTCGCCGACCATCGCGACCTCGCCGTACTCGGCCTGCAGGGACTCGACGGCCGACACCTTGTCCGCGGGGAGCAGGCCGGCCCGGAAGTCGTCGACGCCGACCTCCTCGGCGACGGCACGGGCGGTCCCCTCGTTGTCGCCGGTGAGCATCACCGTCGTCAGTCCCTGCTCGCGCAGGGCCGCGACGGTGCGGGCCGCGTTCGGCCGGATCGTGTCGGAGACGGCGATCAGCCCCTCGACTTCTTCGTCCGTGCCGACGAGGATCACGGTCTTGCCCTCGGACTGGAGTCGCGGGATGGTGTCCTCGACGAGGTCGAGACAGCCCGCGCGCGCACACTGGTCGCGGGCGTCGGCGGGCAACTCGCCGGCGTCGGTCGTGAAGTGGACGTGGCCGAGGTCGAAGCCCAGGTCCTCGAACAGGGCGGGCTTGCCGGCGTAGTGGGTCGCGCCGCCCAGCTCCGCCCGGACGCCCTGCCCGGTCAGGCTCTCGAAGTCCGCGACCTCGCGGTCGCCGTCCGCGACGCCCTCGGCGCTGGCGTGGCCGACGATAGCCGCGGCGATGGGGTGTTCGCTCCGGGCTTCGAGGCCCCAGGCACAGCGGAGTACGCCGGCCTCGTCGTTCCCGTTGAGGGGAACGACATCGGTGACACCCAGATCGCCGGTCGTCAGCGTCCCCGTCTTGTCGACGGCGACGGCGTCGACCTCGCCCATTGCCTCGAGGTGGTCGCCGCCCTTCACGAGGACGCCGTTGCGGGCCGCGCTCGTTACGCCCGAGACCACCGTGACTGGCGTCGAGATGACGAAGGCACAGGGGCAGGCGATCACGAGGAACGTGATGCCGTTGACGAGCCACTCGATCCCGGGCCAGCCCAGCACCAGCGGCGGGATGGTCGCCGTGAGGATGGCGGCGGCGACCACGATTGGCGTGTAGTAACTGGCGAAGCGGTCGACGAACTGCTCGCGGTCGGTCTTGCGCTCCTGGGCTCCTTCTACGAGGTCGATCACCCGGGACAGCGTGGTGTCCTCGGCCCCGGCAGTCACCTCGAATTCGAGGTAGCCGCTCTCGTTGATCGACCCGGCGTACACCTCGTCGCCGACGGTCTTGTCGACGGGCACGCTCTCGCCGGTGATCGGGGCCTCGTTGACCGCACTCTCGCCCTCGATCACGTCGCCGTCCAGGGGCACCTTCTCGCCGGGTTCGACGACGACCGTCTCGCCCACCGCGACCTCGCCAGCGGGAACCTCCGTCAGTTCGCCGTCCCGGCGCACCAGCGCACGCTCGGGCGCGAGTTCCAGAAGCTCGGTCAGGGAGTTCCGCGCCCGGTCGACGGCGTGCCGTTCCAGCAACTCGGCGACGTTGAACAGGACTGCCAGCGAGGCCGCCTCGATCAGCAACCGCTCGGGCGTGAACAGCGACACCGCCGTCGCGCCGAGTATCGCGACAGTCATCAGGAAGTCGATGTCCAGGCTCAGGTTCCGCGCCGAGTAGTAGCCGCTCCGCACGATCACCTCGCCGCCGACCGCGACGGCCACCAGCAAGAGTCCGTCGGCGGCGAACAGCGGATGGCCGAAGGGACGGGCGACCGCCACGTCCAGCCCCAGCGGCAGGAACCGGAGCAGAAGGCCAGCCAGCAACAACACGCCGCTGGCGGCGGTCTTCCTGGCTCGCGTCGTCTGCCAGACCGGTTCCGCAGCCGCGGGTACCGCACGCTCCGAACCGGCCTCGGACGCGTTGGTCACCTCGTAGCCGGCCGCTTCGACTGCCTCGACGGCCGCCTCCCGGCCCTCGCTCGACGCCGCCGTCAGCGTGACCACGCCCGTCGCCGGGCTGAACTCCGTCCCGGTCACGCCGTCGACGCCGTCGAGCGCGTTCTCGACTTTCCCGGCACACGACGGACAGTCCATCTCCGGCACTTCCAGCCGGAGCCGAACCCCGTCGCCCGCGTCCCGGTCGCCGTCCACTGTGCCGTCGGTCATTACGAAAACGTAGCCACACTGGACTTATTAATGGCGCTGTTACTACCCCGTCCCGTACTGCCTTTCCTTAATAACCGAAGTCGATACGATTAACAAACTGGGGGGTCGGCTGGGGTAGACAACGCGGTGCTTTTTACCTCGAAAGCCGAACGTGTGGTATGGACGAACTGCTCTCCGACGACGAGGGAGGGGTCAGTCGCAAGCGGGCGGCACTCTGGATCTTGCCCTTTCTCGCGCTCGGGATTGCAGACGTAATCCTCCTCCTCGGATGGGGACTCGACGGACTCTGGGGCTTCATGATCCTGCCCCCGATCCTGTTCATCTGCGTCCTCGCCTACATCGCCTTCCGGACCGGGTTCGCGGCGGATCGGACTGGTGATGTGAACGGCGATGTCGAGCGAACGAAGTGAGCGAGACAGCGAAGCGAAACGGCGACGAGAGGAGCCGTGAAGCAGGGCGAGGCCGAACAGAGTGAGGCCTCGGAACGAGCGAGCGGGGAGGCGGAGCCGACCCGCGGGCAGGGCGATGTCGAGCGAACGAAGTGAGCGTCCTCAGCGGACCCGGGGCACCATCTCGACGGGCTCGGTCGGTGAGGCCGTCACGCCGGAGGTGAGGTCAAGCGGCCCGCCGTCGCCGACCAGTTCGAGTCGAAAGTTCCTGGCCAGCGTCGCGAGGATGAGCTGGGCCTCCAGTTTCGCGAAGCGCATCCCGATACAGCGCCGCGGCCCGCCGCCGAACGGGAAGTAGGCGTAGTCCGGGCGGTCACGGTCCGCGGCCCACCGCTCGGGTCGGAACTCCAGCGGGTCGTCGTACCACCGCGCGTCCCGGTGGACGATCCACTGGGGCATCGTGAGGATCGCCCCCTGCTCGACGTTCCGACCGCGTAACTGCACGTCCTCGCTGGCCTCGCGGACGACCCGGTGGACCGGCGGGTAGTACCGCATCGCCTCGGTCACGACCTGCTCGGTATACGAGAGGTTTCCGAGATCGGCCATCGTCGGCACCCCATCACCCAGCACGTCGTCGATTTCCGCGTGCAGTCGCTCCCGCACGTCCGGATTCTCCGCCAGCAGATACCAGGTGTAGGTCAGCGCCAGTGAGGTGGTCTCGTGGCCAGCCAGCAGGAACGTGACGAGCTGGTCCCGGAGCGTCCCCCGGCTAATCTCCCCCTCGTCGTGAGCCACCAGCAGCGTCGAGAGCAGGTCGTCGCGCCCCTCGGCGTCGCCCCGACGCCGCTCGATCAGGTCCGCGATCACGCCGTCGATGGCGTCGACGCCGCGCTGGGCCCGGCGATCCCACGGCGTCGGCACCCACTCCGGGAGCAGGGCCGTCGCCGCCGGGGCCTCGGCCTGGGCCCCGATATCCCCCATCGCGTCGGCGATGGTCTCGACGTGGTCGCCGATGTCGGTCCCGAACAGCGACCGCGCGAGGATCTGGACGGTGATGCGGCGCATCTCCTCGTCGACCGCGACCTGCCGCCCGTCCCACCACCGCCTGCCGGCCCCCTGGGCGCAGTCGGTCATAATCTCGACGTAGGAGTCGATCTTCTCCGGCCCGAACGTCGGCTGGATGCGCTGGCGCTGCTCGCGCCACCGCTCGCCCTCGCTGGTCAGCAACCCCTCGCCGAGGACCCCGCTCAACTGCTCGCGCTGGAAAGCCCCCTTCTCGAACTTCCGGTGTTCCGTCGAGAGAATCCGCTCGATATCGTCGGGATGCGTGACGAGGTAAAAGGTCATTCCGCCAACCTCGTAGGGCACCACGTCCCCCAACTCCGCACACCGCTCGTAGAACGCGAACGGATCGCGCGCGAACTGGAAGGTGTTCCCGACGACCGGCCAGCCGTCCGGCCCCTCCGGGCCGCCCGCATCTGTCTCTGCCATGCTCTCACATACACTCGCCGCCTCTTGATTACACCGCCTTCCTTCGTGGGTTTTTGAAAAGCGGTGACGCGAATGGCTCGCCGGAGAACGCCGACAGTACCGACTCGCGGCGCTCGTCGGGTTGTGTCGGCAGAAGCGCCGAGGCGGAGATTTGAACTCGCCGAGACGTTCCGGGCGTGCGCCCTCGCTTCGCTCGGCCGGTCCGGGGCTGCGACTCGTCTGCTCAAATCTCCTGCGGGTCATTCGCGGCGCTGACGGTTCGCTTCGCTCACCGTATTGCGCCGCGAATATGACGCCGAGGAGGAGATTTGAACCACGCGAACACGGTCTCTCCCTCCGGTCGAGCGTGCGTGTTCTCTCATTCAAATCTCCGTACAGCGTCTCCACTCGCCGTGTTGGCTCGTGGAGAACGCCGAGGAGGAGATTTGAACCACGCGCAGACGGTCCTGCTAACTCGCTTCGCTCGTTGCGCGGGTTGCGACTGCTCTACTTCAAATCTCCAGTTGCGTTCCGGCTTCGGTGATGCGAGCGACCGCTCTGCGGTCGCTCGCGGATAGCTCGCCGGAGAACGCCGAGGAGGAGATTTGAACCACGCGAACACGATCTCTCCCTTCGGTCGAGCGTGCGTGTTCTCTCATTCAAATCTCCGTACAGCGTCTCCACTCGCCGTGTTGGCTCGTGGAGAACGCCGAGGAGGAGATTTGAACCACAGTCGTTCCGCTTCGCTCCACTCCCTGATTCAAACTCCACTCGCCGCTCTGCCGACAGTACCGACTCGCGGCGCTCGTCGGGTTGTGTCGGCAGAAGCGCCGAGGAGGAGATTTGAACTCCTGAGTCCGTGAGGACAGTTGCTCTCGAAGCAACCGCCTTGGCCAGGCTAGGCTACCTCGGCTCACCCAAACGTTCCACCGGTTGGTCTTTATCCGTTTCGATTCGGAAGACGTAGCGACCTTTCAGCGACCCAACGGCTAAATGCAGAGACGTGGATGGACAGGACATGGAGATCCCCGATGCGAGTGCCGCCCTGGAATCGGTTCGCGAGGAGGTCGGGTCGGCCGTCGTCGCCGACGACGAGTTCCTCGAAACAGTCCTCCTCGGCATCGTCGCCCGCGGTCACGTCCTCATGGAAGACGTGCCCGGCACCGGCAAGACCCTCACCGCCCGCAGCGTCGCCACGGCGCTTGGCCTCTCTTTTTCCCGCGTCCAGTTCACGCCCGACCTCCTCCCCTCGGACGTGACCGGCACGAACGTGTACAACGAGCGCGACCGGACCTTCGAGTTCGCCGACGGCCCGATTTTCGCCAACGTCGTGCTGGCCGACGAGATCAACCGTGCGCCACCGAAGACCCAGTCGGCGCTGCTAGAGGCCATGGAAGAAGGGCAGGTCACCGTCGACGGCGAGACCCACCAGCTCCCCAAGCCGTTCTTCGTCATGGCGACCCAGAACCCCGTCGAGATGGAGGGAACCTTCGAGTTGCCCGAAGCGCAGGTCGACCGCTTCGCCGTCAAGACCGCCATCGGCTACCCCGACGAGGACGGCGAAGTGGAACTGCTGAAGCGCCGCCGCGGCCGGGACGCGCTCAGTCCGACCGTCGAGTCCGTGCTGGCCCCCGGTGACGTGGAGGCCGTCCGGCAAGCGCCCGAGGCCGTCCGCGTCGAGGACGACCTGCTCGACTACATGGCGGCCATCGCCCGCGCGACCCGTGAGGACCGCCGCGTCGAAGTCGGCGTCTCACCCCGCGGGACTCAGCGGTTGTTCGAGACCGCCCGCGCCCGCGCCGTGATCGAGGGCCGCGAGTTCGTCACGCCCGACGACGTGAAGTGGGTCGCCCAACCGACGCTCGCCCACCGGCTGGTCCTCACGCCCGACGCGCGCGTCGACGACGTGCAGACGGCGCGCATCGTCCGGGAGATTCTCGACGAGATTCCGGTGCCGACAGTTTAGGGGTCGGCCCGCTCGCCGTCGAAGTCGAGGTCCCCTTCGACGGCCAGCTTGTGAAGGTGAGCGCGCACGGTCGCACGCGCGAGGTCGCGAACGCCCGTGAGGTCCTTGTCGTAGGCCTCGTCGAGGATCTCGTCGACGGTCCGGGCACCCTCGGCCACAGCGCGACGGACCGTCCGCTCGCGGTCGAGCCGGTGGTCGATCAGTCTGGCGAGCGTCGCGTCGGGGTCCTCGATCACGGGACCGTGGCCCGGATAGATCAACTCGAAGCCGCGGGCGCGAAGCCGGCGGAGACTCGTCAGGTACGCCCGTATGTCGCCGTCCGGTGGGCCGATGACGACGCTGCCGACCGCGACCGCGAGGTCGCCGACGACCGCGCCCCGATCCCACGTGAACGCGACGTGTTCCTGTGCGTGACCGGGCGTGTCGACGATCTCGACGTGGCCGTCGCCCGTCGCGATGCGGTCGCTCGGCCGAAACGTCCGGTCGGGCGCGACGCCGGTAGCGCGCTCGAAGGCGTCGACGCGGCCGGCGCGTGCCCACAGGGTCGCGGCGCAGGCGTCGGCGTACTCCGCGACTGCGCCGACGTGGTCGGGGTGGTGGTGTGTCACCGCGACGTGGTCCACGCTGGTCGCGTCGACGGCGTCGTCGAGGTCGTCCGTCCGGGCAGCCGGATCGATAAGGACGGCGCTGTCGCTGCCGAGGATATACGCGTTCGTCGCACCGCCGGGGCCGCGCGTGGCGGTGTCGACGGGGACCCGGGAAACGTCCATACCCCACCCCTGAGGTACGCCGGGTAAAAGAGCCTGCGGTCAGTGACTCAGGTAGTAGACCTGCTTGCGTGCGTCGTGGAAGCTGTACCGTGACCCCACGAGATCGGACTCCTCCAGGCGGTTCAGCGCGTAGCGTACGGTTCTGTCGGGCAGCAGCGACTCCTCGGCGAGCTGCCCCTGCGAGAGGGGCGCGTCACCCTCCAGCACCTTCGCGACGAGCTTGGCGCTGGGCGGGAGTTCGCGCAACCGCTCGCGGAAATCCGGGTCTGCAAGTGGGCTCTCTTCACTGTTCTCGGTATGGGTACTTTCGTCCGGCGTCGTACTCATACCTGCACGTGGCCGAACACGACGGGTAAAACTTGGCTATATGTATGACAAAACAATAGGAACAAATAAGTGCGTATTATGCAACCTTATACAAAGTCTGCCGACACAAATTGCCGGAACCGATACCGTATCTTCGTCTATCGGTTCCAGTCGTCAGATTCCTATTCTGGGGCAGAAGTATTCGAATAGGTATCATTGGGCGGTTTTCGGCGCCGTCGAGCGATGTGTTTCAGTATCGTTTTATGGACTGCGAGTTGCATTCAGGCACAAACCGTGAAGGGACAGGAGTGGTATCAGGAAGACGACATCGCCGAGGAGTACGAGGAAAAGCGGTTCTCTCGGGGGGGACGGCTCATCGATCGGCGGGAGAAACAGGCCGTGCTGGACGCCATCGGCCCGGTCGAGGACAGGGACGTGCTGGAGATCGCCTGCGGGACCGGCCGGTTCACGGTCATGCTGGCCGAGCGCGGGGCCAACGTCGTCGGCCTCGACATCTCGGGGCCGATGCTCCAGCAGGGCCGTGAGAAGGCCAAACGGGCAGGCGTCGCGGAGAACATGGACCTGATGCGGGGCGACGCCGGACGGCTTCCGTTCCCCGACGACAGTTTCGACTCGGTGATCGCGATGCGATTCTTCCATCTGGCCGACCAGCCCGCATCCTTCCTGAGCGAGATGCGGCGGGTCTCGCGCAACCAGGTCTTTTTCGATACGTTCAACCGCTTCACCACGCGCTCGCTGTACAACTGGGCGCTCCCGATGGGGTCGCGGCTCTACTCGCGCTGGGAGGTGTCCCGGTTGCTCGACAGCGCCGGGCTCCACCTCGTGGACGACGATCACGACTTCGCGTTCCCGTACGGGCTCTACCGTGAGATACCCAACGAGCTGGCCAGCGTGTTCCGGGACATCGACACCACGCTGATCAGTTCGCCGCTGGGCAAGCGTCTGGCGTCGGTCTCGTACTGGCACACCCGGGTCCCCTGACGGCGCGAGTTTTTAGGGGTCCGGCGGAGAATGGAGAGTATGGATCTCTCGGTGGTCGTCCCGACACTCAACGGACGCGAGCGGCTGGCGGGCTGTTTAGACGCCCTCGCCGAGCACGCGTCCGACGCCGAGGTCGTCGTCGTCAACGGCCCGTCCTCCGATGGGACGACGGGGATGGTTCGGGAGCGCGACGACGTGGACCTGCTGGTCGAGATCGCCGACCGCCGGCTCAACGTGGCGCGCAACGCCGGCCTCGACCGGGCCAGCGGCGGTGTCGTCGCCTTCGTCAACCACGAACTCGCCGTCGAACCCGACTGGCAGTCGGCCCTGGAAGCCGGCATCGAGACCGCCGACGTGGTCACCGGCCCGACCCACCAGGAACTCAAGGCTGGTATGACGACCGAGAGCGTCGAGTCCACGAGCATCAAGAGCCGGACGGTCACGTACTTCAACGGCGACAACACCGCCTTCACCCGGACGGCACTGGACGCCATCGACGGGTTCGACGAGTACCTCCGCACCGGCGGCGCGCGCGACGTGGCCCACCGCCTGGCCGGACGGGACTACGAGGTGACCTGGCGTGGGGACATGTCCGTCCGGGGCGAGTACGGCACCGACGGCGGCGTGACCGACACGGACTGGCGCTGGAAGTACCGCTCGCTGGCCTACCGGCTGGCGAAGAACTACGGCCTCCGGCCGACCGTCGTCCGCCGCCTCGTCGGCCACGCCGTCCGCGACGCGGGCGGTGGGCTCCGGGCTGTCGCCGGTGGTTCCATCGAACCCTCACAGTGGTTCGGCAACGGCCGAGACGTACTCGCGGGACTCGCGGTCGGCCTCAAAGACGGCGTCCAGGCGCGCTGGCGGGACCGGACGCCCGCGCGCAACCCCAACGGCCGGGCCGACCGCACCGACCGCGCCGTCTCGGTCTACGACTGGCGCTGACCGCGGGCCAGCAGGTAGACCTCGATGCTCTCGTACTCCCGGTGACGAACCACCTGCCGCCCCTTGCTCGCCACGTCGAGCATCCGCTGCCGTTCGCCCGGCAGGAACCAGAGGTGTGTCAGGACGAGCCACACCCGGCCGTGGCCGGCGGTCACGTTCCGGAGCGTCGCGTTCGGCGTGACGTAGCTCCCGTTCGACCCCCACCCGGCTTGAATCGGTCGAACAGTGATGTCACTTCGCGTCCGGTAGTACTCGAACGCCGACAGCCCCGCCCGGTCGATCACGAGGACCAGATCGTCCGACTCCGCCGCCGCTTCGAGGGCCGGAACGGCCTCGTCCCACTGTTCCTTCTGATCGGTCGTGTGGTAGTGAACGGTCGCCGGCAGAATAGAGACGACCAGCAGGCCGGCCAGTGCGTAGCCGACGTGGCGGCGTTCGAGGCCGAGGCCGAATCGGTCACGGTCGAGGCTCGTCAACCCGCGGGCCGCGAGCAGGGCCCACGCCGGGGCGGCGGTGATGGTGTACCGATCCCAGAACAGCGGCGTCACCAGGTACGAGACCGCGACCAGTCCGACTATCGGCACGAGCGCCCAGACCAGCAGGAGGCGACGTTCGCGCCCGAGCGGCCGTGATCGAAGCGCGAGGGCGACGCCGACGGTGACGAGCAGTCCGACGACGAGCTCGGCCGCTCCGCTCGCGGTCGTAAAGTACTCGACGACGGTGCCGGCGACCCGTTCGAGGCCCGGCGGCGAGATGAAGTTGAAGCCGGCGACGGCCGACTCGAGTTTCAGGAGGCCGACAACCAGAATCGGTGCCAGAAGCGCCCAGCAGGCGGCCTGGGTCCGTTCGCGTGTCGTCGGTCCGTCGAGTGCGCTGCCGTCACCGGCCAGCAGACGGTCGATCACGAGGACGACCCCCTGAGTGACGACGACGAGCAGGCCGAACGGGTGGACCGCGGCGGTCGAAAGCGTCGCGACGACGTAGCTCGCGGCCAGGCGACGGGTCGGGCGGCGTCGGAGCCAGAGGAAGGCGAGGAAAGAGAGCAGTGTCAACAGCGTCCACAGACTGTACATCCGCGTCTCCTGGGCGTAGTAGAGCTGGAACGGAGCGACGGCGAACACGAGCGTCGCGACCAGCCCCGTTTTCGGATCGAACAGCTCACGGCCTAGCAGGTACAGCAGGGGCAGGGTGAGGATGCCAAAGACCGCGGACGGGAAGCGGACGGCGGTCGCGCTCGTGCCGACGAGTTCGGTCCAGACGTCCAGGAGCACGTAGTACGGCGGGAGGTGGGGTTGCTCGCTCGGGATGACCCACAGGAGTTCGAGGGGGCCGTGGTTCTCGACGAACCGGAGGGTGATCGCCTCGTCGACCCAGATGCTCTCGACCCCGAGGCCGTACAGCCGCAGGGCGGCTCCGAGGAGAACGACCCCAGCCAGGGCTAGCACGTAGCGGTTCCGCCAGTCGATACTCCCACCCACAGTCCCACTCTCTGCCGGTGTCGGTCATAAAGACTACGAGACGTACGGAGCGCTATATAGCTCAGTCCCCGCCCGAGGGGGACAGCTCCGGGATCACGCGCGAGGGGTTCTTCGAGAACACCTTCACCATCGCGTCCTCGGGCACGTCCAGTGTCAGGATCTCCATGACGCCCACGTCCGGGTGGGTGGCCGGCGCGCCGCTGCCGAAGCAGATCCGGTCGGGGTGTTCCATGATCGCCCGTTCCAGCGGCGTGCGAAAGCGGGCGAAACTCGTGTCGAGATAGCAGGATTCCCACCGGTCGAGCAGCGCGATGCCGTCCGCGATCAACTCCCGGTCGAGCGGGTAGCCGCCGAAGTGCTCGACGATCACGGGGAACTCGTATTCCAGCAGGTGGTCGGCGACGGCCCGGGGCGGGAACTCTCGGCCGGCGTGGACCAGCACCGGGAGACTCACGTCGGCGAGTTGTGCCAGCACCTCCTCGTCGGGGAGGCCGTCGGCCGCGGGGTGGAGCTTGAACCCGGCGAAGCGGTCGTCGTAGGCGTACTGTTCCACGTCCTCGGGTGAGGTGTGGTGCTCCTCGCGCGAACTGGCGAGGTTTCGCAGGCGCGCGCCCGGACTCGATCCGGCGTCGCGAGCGCCGTTGATCCGGGCGAGCGCGACGAACGAGCGCCCGACGCTCATCCGGGCCACCGCGTTGTTGACCTTGAGGTAGCTGCCGTCCCGGGGCCCCGGGAACACGACCGACCGGACGACCCCGGCCTGGTGCATCTCCCGCTCGATGGTCTCGGGATCGCCCGTGCGGGCGTCGGCTCGTCGCGACTCCTCGGGTTCCAGACGGACGTGAACGTCGACGACGCGGAACTCGTGTTCCAGCTCCAGCATCCACCGTGGTAACGAACGGCCCTGTAATAACGGTTGCCCGCCCGAGGTCGACTCCGTCGGCGGATCCGACTCTCCGCCTCCCAGACTGTGGTCGGTCCCGATATTCGCTCGCCGTCGCTCACTTTCTCCCGATAGTAACTTTTATATAGAACCGCTGACCACCTCATTATTGACTATGTCTCAACAGCGACGGATGGGCGGCCAGCCCATGTTCATTCTCAACGAGGATTCCCAGCGGACAGAAGGGGAAGACGCACAGACATCCAACATCGCCGCGGGGAAGGCCATCTCTGAGGCGGTACGGACGACCCTGGGCCCTCGCGGGATGGACAAGATGCTCGTCTCCGATTCCGGCGACGTGGTCATCACCAACGACGGGGCCACGATCCTCGACGAGATGGAGATCGAACACCCTGCGGCTCAGATGATCGTCGAGGTCGCCGAGACCCAGGAGGAGGAGGTTGGTGACGGGACGACGACCGCCTCCGTTCTCGCGGGCGAACTCCTCAAGCAGGCCGAGGATCTGCTCGACGACGACGTGCATCCGACGACCATCGTCGAGGGGTACCACGAGGCCGCACAGTTGGCCCAGGAATCCATCGACGCCGAGACGCTCGACGCCGACGTGGACGAGGAGACCCTGCTCTCGGTCGCCGAGTCCTCGATGACCGGCAAGGGCACCGGCGACGTGAACGCCGCCGGCCTGGCCGAGACGGTCGTCGAGGCCGTCCAGCACGTCGACACCGACGCCGGCGTCGTCCGCGACAACATCACCGTCCGGACCCAGACCGGTGCCTCCTCCTCCGCGACCGAACTCGTCGAGGGCGTCATCGTCGACGAGGAACCGGGCCACGAGAACATGCCCCGCTCCGTCGACGACGCGGCCATCGCCGTCCTCGACAACGACATCGACCTCAAGGAGTCGAGCATCGACGCCGAGTACAACATCACCGAGGTCGACCAGCTCGACCAGGCCATCGAGGCCGAGGAGACGGAGCTGCGCGGCTACGTCGACAAGATCGAGGACGTGGGCGCGAAGGTCGTGTTCGCCACCGGCGACATCGCCGACCGCGCGAAGGCCTTCCTCGCCAAGCGTGGCATCCTCGCCTTCGAGAGCGTCGGCGACGACGACGCCAAGTCCATCGCCTCCGCGACGGGCGGCTCGCGTGCCGGCTCCGTCGACGACCTCGAAGCCGACGACCTCGGCGAGGCCGACGAGGTCCGCGTCGAGAAGTTCGACGACGACGACGTGGCCTTCATCGAGGGCGGCGCGGCCGCCGACGCCGTCACCGTCTTCGCCCGCGGTGGCACCGACCACGTCACCGACGAACTCGAACGCGCGCTCACCGACGCGCTCGACGTCGTGACCGCCGCGCTCGATCAGGGCGGCGTCGTCCCCGGCGCCGGTGCCGCCGAGATCGCCATCGCGGCCCACATCCGCGACGAGGCAGCCAGCATCGAGGGCCGCAAACAGCTGGCCGTCGAGGCCTTCGCCGACGCCGTCGACGTGCTCCCGCGCACGCTGGCGGCCAACACCGGCATGGACCCGATCGACGCGCTGGTCGACCTCCGTTCGGAGTTCGACAGTGAGGGTCGCGCCGGCATCATCTCCGAGGGCCAGACGGGCATCATCGGCGACCCCGTCGAGTACGGCGTCCTCGACCCCGCTGCGGTCAAGGAGGAGGCCGTCGAGTCCGCGACCGAGGCCTCCACGATGATCGTCCGCATCGACGACGTCATCTCCGCCGAGTGATCGGGTGAGACGCTGCCGGACTACCGGCAACGGCGATCCCCCAGTCGGGGCCTGTCGCGCCGCCCCGCCCACCGGAACTGAACCACGTACTTTCTTTCGTCCCGATCGATCTCCGGCCTGTACGATGAGTGACGAACGACTCGGCCTGACCGAAGCCGTCTCGATGGCACTAGGTGGCATGATCGGCGGCGGCATCTACGCCGTGATGGGTGTCGTCGCGGGGATTACGACATACGCGACCTGGGCGGCGTTCGTCCTCGCGGGTGTCGTCGCGCTGGCGGCCGGGTACTCTTACAACGCTCTGAACCGCCTCAGCGACAGCAACGGGGGATCGGTCACCTTCGTGCAATGTTTCACTGGCAACACGACGCTGGCGGGGATGACCGGCTGGACGCTCCTCGTTGGCTACATCGGTTCGATGGCGATGTACGCCTTCGCGTTCGGCGAGTTCGCGGTCGCGTTCGAGGCCGTGCCCGCCGAGGTCGTTGGCCTGCCCGCTCGCCCGCTGCTCTCCGTGCTGGCGGTCGCGGGTTTCGTCGGCCTGAACGTGCTGGGTGCGCGGACGACCGGCACCGTCGAGAACGTCCTCGTGGCCGCGAAGGTGGCTATCCTGCTGGCGTTCGGCGTCCTCGGGCTGGCGTACGCCTTCGGGTACGGCGGCAGTGGTACCCTCCAGTTCGGCGTCGGGCACCTCACGCAGTTCGGCCCCATCGTCGCGGCGGCTATCTCCTTCGTCGCGTTCCAGGGCTGGCAACTGCTGTTCTACGACCAGGACTCGATCAGCGACCCCGTCACGACGATCCGGAGAGCCGTCTACGTCGCCATCCCGGTCGCGGTCCTGATCTACGTCCTCGTCGGGGTCGTGACGGTGAATCTGGTGCCAGGGGCGCTCCAGACCCATCCCCACGTCGCGCTGAAGGACGCGGCCAGCCTGATGCTACGCCCCTACGGACTGGCGGCGCTTGGCGGGACGGTGCTGGCCCTGTCGGCGCTGTTCTCGACGGGGAGCGCCATCAACGCCACGCTGTTCTCGGCGGCCCACTTCGCGAAGGGGATGTTGAGCGACGACCTGCTCCCCGACCGGATCGGGTCGGCCGACGCCGACGGCGTGCCGGCGCGGGTCGTCGTCCTCATCGGGGCCGTCACGGCCGCGTTCACCGCGGTCGGTGGTCTCGGCGCGATCACCTCCTTCGCCTCCCTCTCCTTTATGATCGTCTTCGGCGCGATGAGCTATCTGGCCTTTCGCCACCGCGACCAGGAGGCGGTCAATCCCGTTCCGCCGCTGGTCGGGGTCGTCGGGGCTGCCGGCTTCTTTCCGCTGATGCTGTGGAACCTCGCGAACCGTGAGCCCAACACCTTCTACATGGTCGTCGTCATCGCGGTGCTGGTCGTCACCGTGGAACTGCTCTACTTCGAGCGCGACGACATCGCGGCGGAAGTGGTGCCGTTCGAGGAGGTGCCCGTCGGTAACTCGTCGGGCTGACGGCCGATGCGGACCGAAGGCGGGCCGGGCAACGGGGACCGAACGTGAATCTGAACCGCGTCACCCCTCGACGACGAGCTTGCCTTTCATCCCCGCCATCTCGTGGGGGATGCAGAAATACTCGTGTGTGCCTGTCGTCTCGAACGTGTGGGAGTACGACTGGCCGGACTGGACGGCGCCCTTGCCGTTCTCCCACCCGGTCTCGGCGGCGGACTGGGACTCGAAGCCACCGGAGGCCCAGTACTCCGCGCCCTCGGGGATCTTCCCCTCGTAGGCCGTGACCGAGTGGGCTTCGCCACCGGCGTGCTTCCAGGCGACCGTGTCGCCCTTCTTTACCGTGAGCTCTTTCGGTTCGAAGGCGACGGCCTCCATGTCCACGACGTGGTCGGCGTCCTCGGGCACGCCGTCCTGGACGTTGGGACCGCCCTGGAGACTCGTCTCCTCGCCTCCACCGCCGGATTCGCCGCTCCCGTCACCGACGGGGGCCTCGTCGACGGCGCCGACGACGGCGAACTGCGCACGGATCGAGGCGTCGGCGTACGCCGTCGCGGCGCTCTCGACGCCCGACCCGGATTCGAGCGCGCTGATGTACTCGTCCAGCGCGGCCTCGTAACCCTCGTACGCTCCCTGATCGGCGTCTTCGAGCATCTCGTGGACCGTGGCCCCCTCGAAGTCGGCGAAGACGTCCTGCATCACCGGCGTGATGGCGCTGGCCGCGACGCTGGTGCCGCCCGATCCGACCACTGCGTAGGCGGCGTCGACGGCCTTCCCGTAGAACATCTTGGCGGTGCCGTACACGTCGCCGCCGTTGCTGGCCGCGGAGCCGACCGCCGAGAGGTCGCTCTCGAAGGTCTCGTACAGTTCCGAATCGGCTTCCTCCAGCGCTTTGTGGAAGCCGCCGGCGCCCGCCTCGAAGCCGGCGAACGTCTCCTGCACGATGCTGTTTGCGCGTGCCGGTTTGCCGAGTGCGGCGACACCCGTGGCGTCGAAGATCCGGGCGGCCATGTACGCTGCCTCGCCGGCACCGACCCGGCCGGTCGATCCGGCGGTCGTCTCGAAGCCGAGCAGTTCGTCGAGCACGGCCGTCGCGTGGGTCTCGACGCCGCTGTCGTTCGTGTTCTCGAAGGCCGTCCGCAGGGAGCCCAGGTGTGACTCGAAGGACTCGTAGGCCTCGGCGTCCGCGTCCTCGAAGGCCTCGTGGAAGCCCAGTTCGTTCCCCTCGAACGTCTGGAACAGCGACTGGGCGATCCCGGCGGCGGTGTCGTTGTCGCCGAGCCGGTAGATCTCCCAGGCGTCCTGAACCCGTGTCCGGAAGAACTCGGCTTCCAGAACCGCGGCCCCGCTGGGGCCGACCAGCGCCTCGATACCGGCGACGAGGTTGTCGTCGACCGTCGCGAGCGCGTCGTCGATGCCCGAGGAGTTCCCGTCGCCGATGGCCGAGATCAGCGAGTCCAGGCCGCTCTCGAAGCCCTCGTATGCCTCGGCGTCGGCCGCCTCAAGCGCGTCGTGGGCCGTCGCGCCCTCGAAGTGGGCGAACACGTCCTGGGCCATCGTCTGGGCGGTGTCGGTTTCGCCGCGGGTGCCGACCCAGTGCGCGTCGTGAACGCGTGCGCGATACGTCGTGAGGACGGCAGCGTGGGCCTGTGCCTCGCCGGCACCGCCCATGGAGGCGAGCGTCGCGGCGTCCCAGCCCTGTGCCTGGTAGGCGGCGAGTTGCCCCGCGCCGGCGACCTGCTCGCTGGCTGCGACGGCGTAGGCTCCGGTGGCCGACGCGCTCAGTGCCGTGGTCGTCGCGCTCCGGAGGTTCTCCACGTTTCCGGACTGTGCGGCCGAGATGGCGGCCTCCATCGCGCCTTCGAGGCGTTCGTAGGCCTCGCTGTCGGCGCTCTCGACTGCGTCGTGGGCGGGCGAGGTCTCCCACCAGCCGAGCACTTCCCGGCCGACCGCGGTCGCGCCCTCGGTGTCGCCGGCGGCGGCGAGCAGTTCGACGTTGTTGACGGCCGCGCCGAACCGGAGCACCGCAAGCGCGTTCGCGCCGGTCTCGCCGATGCGGGTGATCGTCGCTTCCCGGAGGTTCGTGTTGGCCGTCCGCCAGCCGTCGCGGGCGGCCTCGACATCTCCCGCGTTCAGCCCCTCGTTCATGACGACCAGTCCGTCCTCCTCGAAGCCGCTGTAGTTGGCCTCGCTGGTGGCTTCGAGGAACTCGTGTGCGCCGTACTCGCCGTTTGCGCCCTCGAAGCGGGCGAAGACGCTTTGTCCGACGCTCGCGCCCGCGTCGCCGTGGCCCGCGACGCCGAGGGCGAGCGCGTCGTCGAGTCGCGCTCGCATCGCCGTCCACTCGGCGGCGACGGCCGCCTCTGCGCCGACGCTCGACGAGGTTTCCGCCTCGGTGTCGTCCTCTGTCGACGCCGGCGTGTCCGTGGGCACGTCCGTCGCCGTATCCGTCGGCGTGCCGTTCTGTGAACCACCGCTACACCCTGCGAATCCCAGTCCGGCGGCCACCGCAGTGGCCGTCCGGAGCACCTGTCTCCTGTTCGGTCGCATATTTTTAGGCTAGCCTAATCTATACTTAACTCCGTCGAAGTTTAGGCGAGCCAAAAAGAGCCGAATAAGTCCGGTAGAGAACATGTTCGGCCCATTCGTGGGATTCAAATCCGTCGGCGTTGTGGCCAGGTCCATGCACGAGTTTTCGGAGGAGCCACTGATCGAGACGCGGGTCGGCGAGGCGCTGACGGAGCGTGGCGAGACACTGGCGGCCGCCGAGTCCTGTTCTGGCGGGCTGGTCGCCTCGCTCGTGACGGACGTGCCGGGGTCCAGCGAGTACTTCGACCGGTCGTACGTGACCTACAGTTACGACGCGAAACAGCAGATCCTCGGTGTCTCCCGTGAAGCCCTCGACGAGGCGAGCGCGGTCTCGGAACGGGTCGGCCGGCAGATGGCCACGGGAGCGCGCGACACCGCCGACGCGACGTGGGGCGTCTCGACGACCGGTGTGGCCGGACCCGAGCGAGACCGCGCGGACCACCCGGTCGGCACCGTCTTCGTCGGCGTCGCGCGCGCAGCGCCGTGGGGCAGCGGCGAGTCGACGACCACCGTCGAGCGCTACCAGTTCGACGGGTCCCGAACGGAAGTCAAAGAACGGGTGGCCAGACAGGCCCTCTCGGATCTGCTCGACCGGATTCAGGACTGATCGAAGCCCAGTGACACTGCATCGCCGACGGCCACGTCGAAGGCCGCCTCGCCGCGGCCCCGGTTGACCGCCAGTTCGACGTTCTCGTGGCTCCCGACGGTGACGAGTCGCTGGCCCGCCTCGACGGCGGCGTAGGTCGGTTCGACCGGCGCGCGCTCGCCGTTCACGGTGACTCGCCCGCCGTAGCGGCCGTCGAGGACCGCGCCGGGAAGGTTCGTGATCGCGTTGCCGAACCCGTCGACGACCAGCACCTCGCCCTCGGCGCGGTCGTCCTCGACCGTCGGCTCCGGGAACGTCAGGTCGACCACCGAGTCGACTGGTTCGAACTCCTCGCGTGTCTCGAACCCCCCGACGCCGGCCTCGTGGACCAGCGCGGCCGCGGGCGCGAACACGTCTCGCCCGTGAAACGTCGAACTCGCGGGGTCGCCCAGGTCGATCTCGAAGATCTCGATCCCCGCCTCGCCTGCCAGCTCGCGGGCGGCCGGCAGGCAAACACCGTTGTCAGGGCCGACGAGCGCGTGGTCGCCGGCGCGAACCACGACGGCGGCCCGGTCGGTGCCCACGCCGGGGTCGACGACGACCAGGTGGACGGCCGGCGGGAACCAGGGGAGCACCTCCCGCAACCAGAAGGCTGCGGTCCGCACGTCCTGGCGGGGGAAGTCGTGAGCCACGTCGACGAGGCGGGCGTCCGATTCTTGGAGGATGACGCCTTTCATCGCGGCCGGGTAGGGACTGCCGAAGTCGGAGGCGAGCGTGATCATTTGGTTTGTGGGTCGGCGCGCTGGTCAGTGGTCGTTCTCGGTTGCGTCGTCGCCGTCGTCGCCCGCGATCCGTCGGAGTCGCTCCAGCCCGTCGATTTCGTCGATCACGTCGGCGACGGCGTCGGGAACGAGCGGTTCCCACTCTTTTCCCTCGATCATCCGTGACCGGATGCGCGATCCCTTCAGATCCCCGCGGTTGTACATCTCGGACTGGCGGACCTCGATGCCGGCTTCCTCGAACAGGCGGACCACGAGCGGGTTGTTCGAGTAGGCCACGTCGAACGCCGGTGCCATGCTCTGGATGTGGCCCACCCAGACGGAATTGCGGTCGATGTCTTCGATTGGAACGACGTACGTCTGTTTGTCGAGTTCGTCGAGGACGCGCGTCAGCATCATGATGCGCTCGCCCGCGGTGAACGGATTCCGGACGGTGTGGCTGGCGCCGGCGCTGCCGATGCCGACGACCACCTCGTCGACCTCCTCGGCGATACGGTCGGTCATCTCCCGGTGGCCGTCGTGGAACGGCTGGAACCGGCCGATGTAGAACCCCCGTGTCATACGAGTACGTACGCGGGCACTTTCATAAAATCCGCGAGTCGACGGCGGTCCCCCGACGCCGCGGACATACTGCCGCAGTCTTGCGGTTTTCTGTTCTCACTGGTCGGAATAGGGGAGAAAGTATATCAGTCGACAGCCCTTCCTTTTCGCTAACAGCAACGGTTCTATGAGCAACGATATGGACACCGACGACGACCCCGAAGACGGGGGACCTGACTCCGCCGAGGAGTCCCCGGCAGCGTTCGAGGACGCAGTCGACGACATCGACGACGTCGACGGCATCGAGAGCGTCCGCGATGGGGACGACGACGAGTCGGGTGTTCCCGACGGCAACGAGGGCACCATCGACGACCTGGGCAGTGAAGTCGAGATCGACGCCCCGGTCGACGAGGAAAACGCCGAGGACGACATCTTGGGCGGTCTCAAGATCGACTCTACCCACGATATCGAGGTTCCGGACCGACTGGTCGATCAGGTAATCGGCCAGGACCACGCCCGCGACGTGGTGAAGAAGGCTGCGAAGCAGCGCCGCCACGTCATGATGATCGGCTCCCCCGGGACCGGGAAGTCGATGCTCGCCAAGGCGATGAGCCAGTTGCTTCCCAAGGAGGAACTGCAGGACGTCCTCGTTTACCACAACCCCGACGACGGTAACGAGCCGAAAGTTCGGACCGTCCCCGCCGGCAAAGGGGACCAGATCGTCGACGCCCACAAGGAGGAAGCCCGCAAGCGCAACCAGATGCGCAGCTTCCTCATGTGGATCATCATCGCCATCGTCATCGGCTACGCGCTGCTGATCGTCCAGCAACCCCTGCTGGGCATCCTGGCGGCCGGTGTCATCTACCTCGCGTTCCGCTACGGCTCGCGGGGCAACGACGCGATGATCCCGAACCTGCTCGTCAACAACGCCGAGCAGAACACCGCGCCCTTCGAGGACGCGACCGGTGCCCACGCCGGTGCCCTGCTGGGCGACGTTCGCCACGACCCGTTCCAGTCCGGCGGCATGGAGACGCCCAGCCACGACCGCGTCGAACCCGGCGCGATCCACAAGGCCAACAAGGGCGTCCTGTTCGTGGACGAGATCAACACCCTGGACATCCGGAGTCAGCAGAAGCTGATGACGGCGATCCAGGAGGGCAAGTTCTCGATCACGGGCCAGTCCGAGCGCTCCTCGGGCGCGATGGTCCAGACCGAGCCCGTCCCGTGTGACTTCATCATGATCGCGGCCGGGAACCTCGACGCGATGGAGAACATGCACCCCGCCCTGCGCTCGCGGATCAAGGGCTACGGGTACGAGGTGTACATGGACGACACCATCGAGGACGAGGCCGAGATGCGCCGGAAGTACACCCGATTCATCGCCCAGGAAGTCGAGAAAGACGGACGGCTTCCCCACTTCGATCGGGAGGCCGTCGAGGAGGTCATCCTCGAAGCCCGCCGCCGCGCCGGTCGGAAGGGTCACCTCACCCTGAAACTGCGCGACCTCGGTGGACTGGTGCGGGTCGCCGGCGACATCGCCCGCGCCGAGGACAAGGAGTACACCGAGCGCGAGGACGTGTTGCAGGCCAAACGCCGCAGCCGCTCCATCGAGCAACAGCTCGCGGACAACTACATCGAGCGCCGGAAAGACTACGAGCTCACCGTCAACCAGGGCGACGTGATCGGCCGTGTCAACGGCCTGGCCGTCATGGGCGAGGACTCCGGCATCGTCCTCCCCGTCATGGCCGAAGTCACGCCCTCGCAGGGGCCGGGCGAAGTGATCGCCACGGGCCAGCTCAAGGAGATGGCCCAAGAGGCCGTCCAGAACGTCTCGGCGATCATCAAGAAGTTCAGCGACGAAGACATCACCGAACGGGACGTTCACATCCAGTTCGTCCAGGCCGGTGAAGGCGGCGTCGACGGCGACTCCGCCTCGATCACCGTGGCGACCGCGGTGATCTCCGCGCTGGAGGACGTGCCCGTCGAGCAGAACATGGCGATGACCGGTTCGCTGTCGGTCCGGGGCGACGTGTTGCCCGTCGGCGGTGTCACGCACAAGATCGAGGCCGCGGCCAAGTCCGGCCTCGACAAGGTCATCATCCCGAAGGCCAACGAGCAGGACGTGATGATCGAAGAGGAGTACGAGGAGATGATCGAGATCATCCCCGTCTCCCACATCAGCGAGGTCCTGGAGGTCGCCCTCGCGGGCGAACCCGAGAAAGACGGCCTCGTCGACCGCCTGAAGAACATCACCGGCAAGGCGCTGGAACAGCGCGAAGTCGGACGCTCCGGCGGTAGTCCCAGCCCGCAGTAACCGTGGCGCAGTGGGCGGCGTTCGTCGGCCTGACGGGCGTCGTCTGCACCCTTTTGCTCGCGCTCGCTCGTCTCTCCCAGCAGGTCGTCCGCGGTGACGACGCCGACGGAACGGGACCGGGCGACGCACCGTCTTCCGTACCGGACCGCAGACGGAGCGACGAGATTCCGCGGTTCGTCCCGCCGGCGAGCGACGACACCCACGCCGCCGAGCGACCACTCCGGGCGGACGGCGAACTCGCGGCGACCAGGACGCCCCACGGACACGGTCCGCATGCGGATTCCACCGCCGGCGACCTCTCGACCGGAACACTGCTGGCCAACGTCGCGCTCACCCAGGGGCTGTTCGGCGGGCTCTTGCTCGCTGGCGCGTGGTACTTCGGGATTCCAGCGAGTGCGTTCGGCGTCACCGACGCGGGGCTCTCGACCGGCCTCCCGGCGCTGGCGGTCGGTGTCGCGCTTGGCGTCACGCTGTACGCCGCCAACGAGATCGGTGCGGTCAGCGCCGACGCGGTGGGCGTCGAACACGACGAGCGCCTGCGGTCGCTGCTCGCGCCGGACTCGACCGGCGGGTGGCTCGTCCTCCTGCTGGTGGTCCTCCCGATCATCGCGGGCGTCGAGGAGTTCATCTTTCGGGCGGCGGTGATCGGCGCGACCACCGCCGGGTTCGGGACCTCGGTGTGGGCGCTGGCGGTCGTCTCTTCGCTGGCGTTCGCGCTGGGCCACGGCGCGCAGGGGCGGGCCGGAGTCGTCGTCACCGGGTCGCTTGGGTTCGTCCTCGCGGCGGCGTTCGTTCTGACCGGGAGCTTCCTGGTGGTGTTCGTCGCCCACTACCTCGTGAACGCCCTGGAGTTCGTGGTCCACGAATTGCTCGGTGTCGAGTGGGTCGGCGACGCGGCCGGGTGAGGTGGAACTAAGACCGTCCCGGTTCCGTCTCTGTACCATCTTGATACAGCGAGGGAATCCCGCCCTTCCCGTGAGTGACGAGTGTTCCGACGCGTCGGAACCGAGGAGCGAACAGGGCGGGAGGGAATCGCGTAAGCTCCGAGAGACAACCGCTGGGACTGTTGGCCCCCTGAATACCACACGTAAGCGTTTAGTTACACGCCTACTTACATAGCCCTGTGCGAACCGACGTAGACATGGAGCGGGACGGCGACCTACACGAACGGGTCAAAGAGTATGCCCGTGAGAACGGTCTTCGCCACCCGCGAGCATACCGCGAGCTAATCGAGAAGGGCTTAGAAGCCACTGATGCCGACTAAGACGCTCGAAGCGACACTCGCGCCGCCGACAGCCCACAAAGAGCGAAAGCTACAGCAACTCCACGACCTGTATCACGAGGGACTACATGAATCGTTCGAGGCTGGCGCTGATACGCAGTCAGCAGTCAACGACATTGTGACGCCCTACGACCTGCCGTATCAGGTCAAAGACGCCCTCAAAAACTACGTGCCGTCGTTGGACGACGCACAGGAATTGAGTGCCAACCACCCGACGCGGATGGTCAACCGTGCCGCCAGTTTCGACTACTCGGAAGGCCGAACACACAGCTATGTGTGGGAAGTCCCCCAACCCGGTCGTGGGACGAATTTCTGGATTCCGCTTCGCATCAACCCCGAACAGGAGCAACTGTGGGCTGACCTGCTGGCCGGGAACGTGTTGCCCGGTCAACTCCAACTGATACAGAATCGCGCATCATGGAAGCTACACGTCTCTGTCGAGTATTCTGTCGAGGATTCCGACTACGATACCGACAGCGACGACGTGACGCACATCGGTCTGGATATTGGTGAATCGTCGCTTATTATGGGCTGTGCCCTCAGAGACGGTTCACCGACCCGCCCGCTTGTGTGTGACGGGAGCCGTGCCAAGCATCTCCGCAAAGAGATGCACACCACCCTGCAACGACTCCAAGAGCGTGACGCCGCCGAGTGGCGGATAGATGAACGATTCGACTACTACCAGAACGCACTGACCGATATTGTCGAGAAGGCGTCTCGGCAGGCTGTCGAGTACGCTCGTGGGTTCGAGAAGCCGATGCTGGTGATGGAGGACCTAACGTACATCCGTGAGTCGCTGGACTGCGGCAAATTCATGAACCGGCGGCTTCACGCTTGGGCGTTCGCTCGATTGCAGGACCGTATCGAGGACAAAGCGCGAGATGCCGGTATCCCGGTCGAATACGTGAACGCCGCATACACGTCCCAGACGTGCCACGAGTGCGGTCATATCGGCTATCGTGACAGTGGCGGAGAGTTCCACTGTACGAACGACAAGTGCCGCGTCACGACGTTTGAGGGCGATATAAACGGCGCTATCAATATCGCACAGCGGGCAGACCCGTGGGGAGAGAGCGTGCCGCTGAAACCGGCAGGCAATGACTCGCCTCGGGATGGGAGTGCCTGTGACAGCACCACGACCCACACCGAGCAGAGCCAACCAGAGCAGATGACGCTCAGTGAGTTCGGGTCGAAACCCACTGCCAGCGATTAGCTGGTATTCCCACGCAGGGAAGCCGCGCCGTCGCCGGGCCCTGCCCGGCTGCCTGAGGGATCTTCGATCCCTCTCCGTTCACGGCGCGGAGGATGTCACGACCTGTTGTCTGTAAAACAGGCATAAATAAATTCACGGTAGAACAGATCGAAATTTATACCGCCCGTCGGTGGTCCGGGTTCAGATCCCTTCGACGGAGCGGAGTTTGTCGACGACGGCGGGCGGGGTCGCGCCGGGGCCGTCGCGCACGCGGTGGTCGGGGATGAGTAGAGGGGCGGGGTTCTCGGTGAGTGCTTCCCGGACCGCCCGGATGTCGTCGTCGCTCTCGTCGTCCAGTCCGGGGGTCATCCGCACGAGTTGTGCGACCGAGGAGTCCTGCCCGTAGGGGATCTCGCGCACGGCTTCGAGGACTTTGCGCTGGTCGGTCGGGACCGTCAGCGCGACCTGTACGTCCTCGAAGGTCTCCTCGACGCCGTCGAGGTAGGCACCGATTCGATCCAGGAGGTCGTGGTCGTCCTCGGCACCCTCGTCGGGCGACTCGGGAAAGGAGACGGAGATGACTCGACCCTGTGCGATCCCGACCTGCACGTAACGGTCGAGATACGCCGATTCGCGCGCGTAGATGCCCGCAACGTCGCTCATGTTCGTTCGGACGGGCGACTGTGCCTTGAAACTGGCTACAGGGTGACGGCCCGCGCGCCCGACAGCGTGGCGGGGACGGTCAGGCGCACTGTCGAGGATGCCCCGCTTCCGGTCGTGACCCGGAGTGTCGCGTCCGCTTCGGGTTCCAGCGGCTCGCCGAACCCGTCCGCGCCGGATACGTCGTCGTCCGTGCCGAGGTCCATGGACAGTTTCAGCCGGTCGTTCGGTTCGTTCAGCACCGGCGCGGAGTCGTCGGCATCCTTGATCGGCGTAGTTCGGAAGGTTCCGTTGACGCCGGTGGCCGTCGAGTCGCTCGACGCCGCGACGACGACGTCGGTGCCGTTGCCGTCGACCCACTGGATCACCACGTCGCGGAGGTCGATGGGGTCGGCACCCGGCGCGAGCGCGACGATCAACTCGACCGCGGTGACCTGTCCTTCGGCGACGAGTCCGACCGTCGAGATCACGTTCAGCCGGTCGGTGACCTGCGGGTCGTCGGTCTCGCGTGACTCGTCTCCGGCGGCCCCTTCCTCAGTGGCCGTATCGCCCTCGGTCTCGGCGGCCGTGCTCTCCGAGTCGCCTTCTTCGTCCTCGCCGTCCGTCTCCGCGGGATCGGTCGAGTCGTCCTGCCCGTTGCAACCGGCCACCGCCAGCGTCGCGGCGGTAGCGCCGGCCCCGAGGAGTACCTGTCGCCGATGCATGTGTCCCGCTGTGCCAGCCCTGTCTGGTAACTGTTGGTCCTGTGACGAGTGCCGATAGGCCACTCAGCGGACGGTCAACTCGACGGTCCCCTCGATCTCGTTCACCTCGGTCGGGGCCAGGAGTCGGGCGGTCGTGGTCGATCCACCGGGCGTCGTGAGCCGGAGGCTCACCACGTCGTCCGTCCGTAACACGCGACCGAAGTGCGTGCTGTCCTCGTCCAGTCGCCGGTGTCGGTCGTCGATCTCCTCGTTGTCGTCGCCGAGATCGAACACCAGTCGGTGCCACTCGTCGCCCGTCGTCAGCGTCGCGTCCGCGCTCGTGCCCCTGCCCGGTTCGATCCCGAAGTAGCCGTCGGCGTCCGTATCGGTCGACCGCGCGGCCAATTCGTAGCTGTCGTGGGCCGTCGTCCAGTCCACGGCGACGCCGGTCAGATCGACTTCCTCGACCCAGTCGGCCTTGGCGACGGTCACCTCGACCGTCCCGATCCGCCGCTGGGCGACGTTGGTCCCGACCGCCGAGACGACCCGGAGTGCCGACGGGAGCGCCCCCTCGTTCTCCGCTTCGCCCGGCCCGGCGGAGTTATTCTCGAACGTCCCCGGCCCCACCGTCGTCGGCGTCGCGGCCCGGTCGCCATCCCCGTCCCCGCCGCCGTTACCGAGACAGCCGGCCGCGCCGGTCGCCCCGAGGAGTGCCACTCCCCGCAGGAACCCTCGTCTGCCCGTCATTTCTGCCCGGTAGTTACCCGTGCCCGCCCTTTAGCCTGTCCGTCCCCGTGACGCAAGTCTTATGTGCAGTTCCGTCCGTCAATGTACAGTAATGGACGCTAGTGACGAGATAGCACCAGCGGTCGAGTCGATACTCGCGGCCGCACGCGAGCGCGGCGGGAGCGACGAGCGGGTGTCCGTAGACGCCCGGTCGGTACCCGAGGCGTTCGCGGCCGCCGAGGCCGACGGCCGGGTGCCCGTGATCGCGGAGGTGAAGCCGACGAGTCCGACGACCGACGGCGAGCGGACGGACGACCCCGTCGCACTCGCTGAAGAGATGGTCGCCGGCGGTGCGGCGGCCCTGTCGGTGCTGACCGAACCCGACCACTTCGGCGGGTCGCCCGGGGCCCTGCGACGCATTCGGGCAGCCGTCGACGTGCCGGTCCTGCGGAAGGACTTCGTCGTGCGGGAGGAACAGCTCGACACCGTGGCGGCCGACGTCGTCCTGCTGATCGTCCGGTTCCTGCAAGAAGCGGACACGGACGACCTGGACGACCTGCTCGCGGCGGCCCGGGAGCGGGGTTTCCAGGTCCTCGTGGAGGTCCACGACGCGGCGGAACTCCAGCAGGCACTTGACGCCGGAGCCGATATCGTGGGTGTGAACAACCGCGATCTCGCGCAGCTGAACGTCGATCTGGACACGTTCGAGCGCGTCGCGCCCGACGTGCCCGACGACGTGACGCTACTGGCCGAGAGCGGGATCGAGACCACCGACGACGTGGCCCGGATGCGCGCCGCTGGCGCGGACGGGCTGTTGATCGGCAGTGCGATCATGGACGGATCGGTCGGGGAGAACACGTCACGGCTGACGAACACCGAGTGGGAAACCCAAACATGAGCGAGACAGGCAAATTCGGACAGTACGGCGGACAGTACGTGCCCGAGGCGTTGATGCCGGCCATCGAGGAGCTGACGGACGCCTACGAGCGGTACGTGCTGGACAACGAGGACGGGTTCATGGACGAGTTCCGCGAGCGACTGCGCGACTTCGGCGGCCGACCCACGCCGCTGCAGTACGCCGATCAGCTCTCGGAGCGCTACGACACCGATGTCTACCTCAAGCGGGAGGACCTGCTCCACGGGGGCGCACACAAACTGAACAACGCCCTGGGCCAGGTCCTGCTGGCGAAGTACATGGGCAAAGAGCGGATCATCGCCGAGACTGGCGCCGGCCAGCACGGCACCGCGACGGCGATGGCGGCCGCCCACCTCGACATGCCCTGTGAGATCTACATGGGCCGGACGGACATCAACCGCCAGCGGCCCAACGTGTTCCGGATGCGGCTCAACGGGGCCGAGGTGAACCCCGTGACCGTGGGCCGGGGCACGCTCAAAGAGGCCATCAGCGAGACGATGCGCGACTGGGCGACGACCGTCGAGACCACCCACTACGTCATCGGTTCGATCGTCGGCCCAGATCCGTTCCCGCGGATGGTCCGTGACTTCCACCGCGTCATCTCCGACGAGATGCGCGAGCAGAGTCGCGAACGGCTCGGCAGACTCCCCGACTCGGTACTCGCGTGTGCCGGCGGCGGATCGAACACGATGGGTGCGTTCGCCGAGTTCGTCGAGGACGACGCGGTGGACCTGATCGCCGTCGAGGCCGGCGGCTCCTCGCTGGCCGTCGACGAGGACGAAGGTGTCGCCCCCAACTCCGCGACGCTCTCGACCGGTGACGAGGGCGTCCTCCACGGCGCACGCACCAAACTCCTGCAGGACTCCGACGGCCAGATCATGGAGTCACACAGCGTCTCGGCGGGGCTGGACTACGCCGGCGTCGGCCCGGAACTGGCCCACCTCGTCGACACGGGTCGGGTCACGCCCGCCAACGTCGACGACGACGCCGCGCTGGAGGGATTCCACCGCCTCTCACAGGAGGAGGGGATCATCCCCGCACTCGAAACCGCCCACGCCTTCGGCTACCTGCACGAGAATCCCGACGCAGTGGGCGACGTCACAGTGATAAACGTCTCCGGCCGGGGCGACAAGGACCTCGAAACCGTCATCGAGGAGACCGAAAAGCGCGACCTGGACGTGGACGTTGACATGTCCGTCTTTGACACCGCCGGAGGTGCGATGTAGATGGCCAACAACCCCGACCTCGGTGCAGCCTTCGAGCGCGACGAACCCGCGTTCGTCCCCTACCTGGCGGCGGGCGACCCCGACTACGATGCCTCCATCGAGTACGTCGAGGCGCTGGCCCGCGGCGGCGCGGACGTGATCGAACTCGGTCTCCCCTTCTCCGAACCCATCGCCGAGGGCAAGACGATTCAGGACGCCATCGTCCGCGCGCTGGACGCGGGCATGACCCCCGACCGGTACTTCGAGTTCGTCGAAGAACTGGCCGTGGACGTGCCGCTGGTCTGTATGACCTACTACAACCTGATCTACCAGTACGGCGACGAGGAGGGACCACGACCCTTCGTCGAGAAAGCGGCCGACGTGGGGATCACGGGCTTCGTCGTCCCGGACCTCCCCGCGGAGGAAGCCGACCCGCTCCGGACGGCCTGTGACGAGTTCGACCTCGATCTCGTGTTCATCGTCGCGCCGACGACACGGGGCGAGCGACTCGACAGGATGCGCGAGCAGGTCTCGGGGTACGTTTACGTGCAGGCGCGACTGGGGACGACCGGCGCGCGCGACGACGTGAGCGACCAGACCGACGAGAGCCTGGCCCGCATCGACGACTGGGACGTGCCCAAGGCCGTCGGCTTCGGGATCAAGGAGGGCGACCACGCCGCGCGGATCGTCCGCGCCGGGGCCGACGGGATCATCGTCGGCTCCGCGCTGGTCGACATCGTGGCCGACGGGTACGAGGACGACACACCCGTCGCCGAGGTCGCGAACCGCCTCGAAGCGAAGGCCCGCGAACTGAAGCAGGGGGCCCTGCGCGGGGCCGAACAGCGCGCCGAGGCGGGCGGGGACTAGCCTGCCTCACGGATCGCCGATAGCCCGTACACCCACTGTGTCTCCGTCCCGAAATCACCGCCAGCGATTGCTTCGTCGGCATCCCCGATGTCGCAGTCTCGCAACGCTTATGTCCGTACTTGCCACACCTTCACCTAATATGAGTACGGGGAACCCAGCGCGGCTGGCCCGGATCGGGACAGGGGGACGCCACCTCATCGTCCCCATGGACCACGGTATCACACTGGGGGCTGTCAAAGGCCTCAAGGACATCGAATCGACCATCGACGCGATCACGCGGGGCGGCGCGGACGCGGTTCTCACACAGAAAGGCATCGCGGGGCGCGTCCACGAGAACAAGAACGGTGCGGGCTACATCTGTCATCTCAACGGCTCGACGGCTATCGGCCCGGACGAGAACGACAAGCGCACGACCGGAACCGTCGAGGACGCCATCCGGGCCGGGGCCGACGCTGTCTCTTTCCACATCAACGTCGGGTCACAGTATGAACGCGAACAGATCGAGGAACTCGCGGCGGTCACCAGCGAGGCCGACCGCTACGGGATGCCCGTCCTCGCGATGACCTACGCGCGTGGGCCAGACATCGACCCCGAGTCCGAGGACTACAACCAGGCCGTCGGCCACGCCGTCCGCCTGGGCGAGGAACTCGGCGCGGATCTGGTGAAGACCGGCTACACCGGCGACGCCGAGAGTTTCCAGCACGTCGTCGAGTCGACCAGCCTGCCCGTCGTCATCGCGGGCGGCGCGAAAGGCACCGACAAGGAGACCCTGGAGATGGTGCGGGGCGCGATGGACGCGGGTGCGGCCGGCGTCTCGATGGGCCGGTCGATCTTCCAGCACGACGACCCCGAGGCGATTACGCAGGGCGTCGCCAGTGTCCTCCACGACGACCAGAGCGCCGAGGAGGCCGCCCGCGAGGCCGGGCTGGCAGTGGAAGCCTGAGAACCTCCACTTTTCGTTTTCCGATCCACTCGGTACAGAGACCACGATCAGCAAACAAAAGTGGCTCAATTCGCGCGTGGACCTCCCAATCGGTCGGCCGAGAGCGTCCGCACATCGGTCACCGATCACCCGCCCAGTTTGGCAACACTGCTTACTGCCATCACTCTTCGATGCCGCCAGTAACGTAGCCGTATTTCAGCAACGAGACAAAGATGGTGCCGCCGACGACGTTCCCAGTCGTCGCAACCAGCAGGAAACGACCGTAGTCAGCTATCGTAATAGACGGAGACGCGAGCAAGCCAGCGACGACTTCGACGTTGCCGGCGATGGAGTGAGGCAGGTGACCGAACCCGATGATCGTAGTGATAGCGACGACCAGGATAATCCGAGCGGCCGAACCTTTGACTGACGTGACCATCCAGGAAAGCAGTCCCATCAGCCACCCGGCCAGGACCGCAGCGAAGAGCGTCGATGCGACAGAATGCGAGACGAGCGGCTCGGCCAGACGGACGAACGCTGTCGGGGCGATTAGTCCGTATGCTGGACCGAACGTGACCATCCCAGCGGCGAACACGGCCCCGCCGAGGAGGTTCGTGCAGTAGACCACGCCCCACAGTCGAGCGAGGTCGAAAATCGTCGCGTCCCCGTTCAACACCGGCAAGACGGCGAGGGTGGTGTGTTCGGTGAACAGCTCTGTGCCACTGAGAACGACGAATACGAACCCGAGAGAATAGACGAGTCCAGTCCCCAACCGTATGGTCGGCTCGCTCCAGACGCCGGCAGCAGTAGTTATGAGTGCCGTCATGAACAGGGGGCCGAACCCGATGTCGAGCCCGGCTGAGAGACCGGAGAGCGCGAGTCCGCGCTTCGGTCGTGTCAGCTCCTCTCGACCGATCTGCAGTTGGGCCCGCAGTGCGTTCTCCTGCGAGACGGGGGTATGTTCCGATTCGGTATCCGCCTCGGCTACTGAGTCGTCGTCGGTGGCTCCCGCTTCGTTAGGCTGTGAATTCACGGATTTGACAGTCCACGAGGGGACACAGACGCTTGTTCACGGCGACGGGTAAAATCCCTGTGACCGCTCCGCACAGGGCGCGTATCTTGCACGAATTCACATCGAGAATCGTCGACTCAAATCGGTCGATACCAACAGACCGGAGAGGTCAGCCGGCTGGCTCGGTCGATGAATCGAATACCCCTGCATACCAGTACCAAGCAACAGTAGCAGCAGCGGCAGCAACCTCACCGGTTACTACCAGCAACGGACTATAGCCCTCAACTGCAATCAGATACACCCCGGTGAGAACGCCAAGTATGGCGCCCCAGAGCAAGACGCCTGATGAACTAAGCGGATATTGTAACTCCGCACCCGAAACAGTTCGAATACCGATCATCCCAGCAGTAAGCACTGCACACGTAACCACGGGCAGGCCAAACACGGTGAACAGATTCTGTTCTAGCCACGCAAGCTCGTCGACGAGGATCGGCCAACCGACAAGCGCCAGACCGAACCACGCAATGCTTCGCCACAGTTCCTCACGTACAATACGCGGTATTTCTCTGTTCATAAACCCATATTTCACCGGTAAAAGATTAAAAACCAGTAGCCCACTTCCAAACCAGCAACCATACACAAGTTTTATCGGATATACGTCTCCCTTCAATTACCGCCTCCGACGTTGGCTGTCCGTTCGATACGCACGAACGCTGAGCAGTCGGTCCACCTTCGATAGTCCCGAAACCAACCACCTCGCGAACCGTCCCGCAACACCCCGGTTCCCGACGGCAACCACTGTGGAATGTCTGCTTCCAGCGAGCATCCGCGCGCCGCGGGCGCGCGGTTCTTCGCGGGCGCCGGAGGCGTCTTCTCGCGGGTGGTTCGAGAGACGCCCGTGGCGTCTCTCGTCATCTCGAAAGGCTCCGCCTTTCGGACGACTTCGCCCGCTCGAACGGTCCGCGGAACTGCGTTCCGCGCTACTCGCGCTTTTTTGCCAAGTTTTTGCGCAGGGGGGTCGCCCACGGCGACCCACTGACGGAAAGAGTGGGGACTAGAAGAGGAATCGCTTGTCGGTTTCCGCGGCCACGTCGACCATCACCAGCTGGGCGTCCATGTACTGCAATGTGTTTTTCATGTCGGCGGTCACGTTCAGCGTCCCGCCCATCACGGCGTCGAGGAGGCCGAGTTCGCCGGAGAGCAGGCGTTTCCAGTCCTCGTACTCGCCGGTGAGGCGGACGCGGTGCTCGCGTTCGTCCACGGACTGCATGGTCGCGGTCTCGCGGCAGTCACCGTCGACCATGTTGAGCCAGGCGAAGACGTGGCCCTCGTCGGTGACGTGTTCGTCGAGCTCGTCGACCAGCGAGTCCAGCACATCGGGCATGATGTTCCGGAGGCCGGGCCAGACTTTCTCCGGCGACTCGTTGAGCGGTGTCTCGAGCAGTTCGGCGGACGCACGCTCCTGCAGGGTCCCGGTTCGGGCCTCGACGTTCTCCTGGATCTGTTCGGGTGCGGTCTGCATGACGGCTTCGAGCGTGCTGTCGGGGAGCTGTCGGATGGCGTCGCCGAGGTTGCGCCAGAGTTCCTCTGGCAGGTCGTTGACGGCGTTCTCGAAGATGGGGAGGTTGCGGATCTCGAAGACGAAATCACCGTTCCAGTCGGTGCCCCAGCCGTCCATCTCCCGGTCGAGTGCCTCGCTCTCGCAGAGCCGTTCGGCGTAGGTCTCCAGCCACGCCGTCGTCGGGAAGTACTCGTGTAGTTCGTAGTAGGTCAGTTCGTCCGCTGCCGTCCCCTCCTGTTGCGTACTCATGGTGTTTCACCCCGTCTGCCACGGACGGCACCGGTCCCGCTGGTCGGCACCGCCCGGCGTCACACTACGTAACGCAACACGTCGTACAATAAAGTCTTGTTCGATTCTATCAGCATGCGACCACGTCGGCGAACGCCGTGGCTGCTCGTTCCGGGTCCGCCAGTCGCAACCGGCCGGTAGCTCCCCTGCGAGGACGCTTTTAGGCCTGTAACCGCCGATCGAGACTATAGCTCCCGTACAGCAAGACGAGGAGGCCGGCGAGTCGGAGTCGAGCGTTCCACGGCCGGCGACCTCGCGCATCGACGACCTGGCCCACCTCGACGACACGGACCTCGACGGGTTCGACTGCATCGCCTTCCTCGACCACCCGATCCCGGGCGTCAACAACAGCGTTCCGACATCGACTATCCTCCACCGCGAGCGCCTGGGCTACGTCCGACATCCGACCGCCGGGGAGTACCAGGCCGCTCTCACCGTGTTCCGGCAGGCCGACGTGCCGCTGGTCAAGGAGATGTACGGGTCGGCCTTCGCCCCCGCCATGTTCGACGCCATCGGCGAGGCGATCCGGAGTCGCACCGTCCGCGGATCGAGCCTCGTGGCGACCGTCGGCCGGACGAGCGAGAGCGGCGCGATCCCACAGGCCGCCGACTCCCTCCTGAATCCGGAGGGGAGCACGACGGTCCTGGTGTTCGGCCTGGTCGACGAGACCGTCCGGCTTAGCGCCCGGGCCAGCGACTCTCGGGTCGACATCGCCGACGCGCTCCGGGCCCCTTCGCCGCCCGCCGGGTCCGGCATCGCTTTTTCGACGCGATGCATCTGGACGGCGAGGACGGGTGAGTGAGATCGTCCGGGCCGCCTCGGCCTGCGGGAACTGACACTGATTTAGGGGACGATACCCTACCAGCGTGCATGCTCAGAGACGAGTTCGAGGCAGTCGGGGACCGCGACCCCGAGGATCTGCTGGCCGCCTACGAGGCGGTGCTGACGGACATAATCGACGATCAGGGTATCGAGACCGTCGCCGCCGAGACCGGGATCGACGAGGAACGACTCTCGGCGCTGGTCGACGACGAGTCGCCGGACCTGACCCTCGAAGAGGCGGCGGCGATCCTCGCGACCGACCCCGACCGGCCCGACGCGGACTTCCTCGTGGCCGACGCCCGCGACATCCTCATGATGGGGATGAGCACTGCCGTCCTCGACGTGGAGGCGATCCAGTCGGGGATCGACAGCCAACTCGAAGCCAAGGAGATCCAGCAGAAAGTCGAGGGGCGCTACCCGATGACCATCGCCGAGTACGCGCTGCTCCACGGGTACATCGAGAGCAAGAAGTGACCATGCGCGTCGCGATTCTGGGCTGTGGCTACGTCGGGCTGGAACTGGGGCGACAGCTATCGGCCGATCACGAGGTCGTCGGTATCCGCCGCTCCGAGGCGGGCGTCGAGGCCATCGAGGCCGCGGGGTTCGAGGCCGTTCAGGCCGACGTGACCGACCCCGACGACCTGGAGGAGGTCCCCGACGCCGACGCGGTGGTGTTCGCGGCCAGTTCGGGGGGTCGCGGCGCCGAGGCGGCCCGCGAGATCTACGTCCACGGCCTCCGGACCGCAGTCGAACACTTCGCTGCCCGCGACCACTCGCCGGAGCGACTGGTCTACACGTCCAGCACGGGCGTCTACGGCGACCACGACGGCGACTGGGTGGACGAGACGACGCCACTCGACCCGACGACCGAGAAGACCGAAGTGCTGGCCGAGGCCGAGCGGATCGCCACCGAGGTGGCCAGAGAGCACGGCATCGACGGCACTGTCGCCCGCTTTGCCGGCCTGTACGGCCCGGACCGCTACCGGCTGGAGCGATACATCGAGGGACCGGTGACGGAGGGGTACCTGAACATGGTCCACCGCGACGACGCCGCGGGCGCGGTGCGGTACCTGCTGGAGACCGACCGCGGCCGCGACGACGTGGTACTCGTTGTGGACGACGAACCGGCCCCGAAGTGGGACTTTGCGGACTGGCTGGCCGCCGAGTGTGGCGTCCCCGAGCCGCCCAAGCGGACGAAAGCCGAGCGGCTAGCCGACGACTCGCTGTCGGCCGCTGCGGTCCGCCGGATCGAGACGAGCAAGCGGTGCTCGAACGACCGGCTCCGCGAGTGGGGCTACGACTTCGCGTTCCCGACCTACCGCGAGGGGTACCGGGCGGCAATCGAGGCGTATCGGCGCGGCGACTACGGATAATTCCGCCGTACAGAACCGGTACGTGCGCGCTGGTGGCGCCTTCCGAGTATTGCACCGATGGGGAACCTTCATGTTCATCCAGCGCGACACAACGCGAGTATGCCACTTGCAGCCGCGGGTGGCGTCGGGCTCGGTGCAGCCGTCGATACCACCGCGGCGTTCGCCCTGGACGGCCCATCGCTCGTGGCGGCGGCCGTCGCTGCGCTGATCGCGCTCGTCGTCGTCGCCTGGCTCGTCGCCCGCTTCCGCCGACCGACGGGGGCGAAACTCGAGCGACTCTTGGCCGCCCGCGACGAGGTGTCGGTGTTGATGCACCCCAACCCCGACCCGGACGCCATGGCCAGCGCCATGGCCGTTCGGACGCTCGCCGAATCCGCCGACACCGACGCGACGATGCAGTACACCGGTCAGATCCGCCATCAGGAAAACCGCGCCTTCGAGACCGTCCTCGACCTCGAGTTCGAGCGCGTCGAAGACGCCAGTGAACTCACCGCCAAGGAAGTCGTCCTCGTCGATCACAACACGCCGAGGGGCTTCTCCGGCGCGGACAGTGTCGACCCCTTCGCCGTCGTCGACCACCACCCCGGCGAGGGCACCGGCTCGGAGTTCACCGACGTTCGGACCGACACCGGTGCCTGTGCCACCATCTGCGCGGAATACTTCCAGACGCTCGGCTGGGACACCATCGACCCCGACGACGAGGCCGGCCCCGAACAACTCCCGACGGACCTCGCCACCGGCCTCATCTACGGCATCCAGTCGGACACGAAACACCTCACCAAGGGCTGTTCGGCGGACGAATTCAGTGCCGCCGGCTACCTCTACGAGGGTGTCGACGAGGACATGCTCGACCGCATCGCCAACCCCGAGGTCGACGCCGAAGTGCTGGAAGTCAAAGCGAGGGCCATCACCAACCGCGAAGTCCGCAACGCCTTCGCGTTCGCCAACGTCGGCGAGGTGAACAACGCCGACGCCATTCCACAGGCCGCCGACGAACTCCTCCGGCTTGAGGGGGTCACGGCCGTCGTCGTCGCCGGCGAGAAAGACGGCACCGTCCACCTCTCGGGCCGCTCGCGAGACGACCGCGTCCACATGGGCAAGACGCTCCGGGCCGCCGTCGACGACATCCCGATGGCCGAAGCCGGCGGCCACGCCCGCATGGGCGGCGGCCAGATCTCGCTCGATCACATGGAGGGACTCGGCCCCTCGACCGGCATCACGATGCCCGAGTTGACGGATCGGCTGTTCGACGCGATGAGCGGGGACATTTAGCCCACCCACTTTTTACTCCCTCGGGTGGCCTGCGGCCACCACTCGGTCGCAAAAACGTGGGGCAAAACTGCCGACCCCTCACTTCGTTCGGGGTCGGGGAACCGGCGCGCTTCGCGCGCCGGATGCTGGTGCTGGTCGCACCACCCGCGACCGCCCCGCCTTTACAGTCCGCGCCCCTACCCACGCGCATGGCTACCCGCGAGGCAACCTGGGACTACCGCGACCGCCACCACGAGCGGTTCGCCCGCACCTACTTCCGCTCTTTCGGGAACTGCGTCGTCTCCTCGGTCGGCGTCGGCACGTACCTCGGCGACCCGACCGACGCGGCCGACGAGGACTACCGCGAGGCAATCGTCGAAGCGCTCGAATCGGGCATCAACGTGGTCGACACGGCGATCAACTACCGGTGTCAGCGATCCGAACGCGTCGTCGGCGAGGCCATCGCCGACGCGGACGTGGACCGCGAGGCCGTCCTGGTCGCGACCAAGGGCGGGTTCGTCCCCTTCGACGGCGAGCGGCCCGCCGACCCGGGACAGTTCGTCCGCGAGGAGTACCTCGGCACCGGCCTGGTCGATCCCGACGACCTCGTTCGCGGGCAACACTGCATCGCGCCCGACTACGTTTCTGAACAGCTGGACCGGTCGCTGGAGAACCTGGGGCTCGATACGGTCGATCTGTACTACGTCCACAATCCGGAGACGCAACTCGAATCGAAGTCGCGGGACGCGGTCTACGAGCAGTTAGAAGAGACGTTCACCCGACTCGAAGAACGGGCGGCCGAGGGAGACCTGCGCCACTACGGCGTGGCCTCCTGGGAGTCGTTCCGGGTGGCCGACGGTGCGGACAGCTACCTCTCGCTCCCGGAGATCGTCTCGTGTGCCCGGGCGGCGTCGGATCGAGCGGGCACCGATGCCACTCACCTTCGGGCGATCCAGTTGCCGTTCAACGTGTTCATGGCCGACGCGTTCACGGTCGAATCACACGACGGTGCGGAGGGGCCACAGTCGGCGCTGTGGTTCGCGAACGAGGCGGGGCTGGACGTGTTCACGAGCGCGTCGATCATGCAGGGGCGGCTGGCCACGGAGATGCCCGGCTCGGTCGAAGCGAAACTGGACGGCGAGACGCGGGCCCAGCGGGCGATCAACTTCGCGCGGAGCGCTCCCGGTGTGACGAGTTCGCTGGTCGGGATGGGCTCGCCCGACCACGTCGCGGAGAACGTCGCGGCGGGCACGTTCGAACCGCTGGGCGCGAGCGCGTTCGACGCCGTCTTCGAGTGACTAGCCGACTTTCTTCCACTCGCGGTCACAGCTCGGACAGAACCTGATCGTGTTGAGTTCGTCGGGGTCGTTTTCGGTTCCGAGTTGCTCCCCACACGCCGCACAGGTGAGTCGCTCGTAAGTGTCTTTCTCGATGTCGCCCGAGCGTAGTCCCTTGCGGACGGATTCCATAGCCGGCCATACTCGTGGGCTCGTTAAAAAGCCCGCGCCGACGTGTCGGACGCGCGTTCGACGGCGCGTCCTGGGGCCGATCGGGCAAGCGACACACGGCCGAGAACGGCGGGTTTTTTCGGGGCCAGTCCGTACGACGCGTCGATGGAATACGTCCAGGAGCGGGTGGCGACGCTCCACGCGTTCGCCGACCGCGTTCCGGAGGCTCCGACCGAGAGCGCCGCGGTCGTCGTCCCCCTGACCGAGCGGGAACACGCCAGCCTCGCGGCCGAGCGAGTGTTGACGACGCTGGATCGGGTCGACCCCGCCCGCGTAATCGTCGCGCTCCGGGCCAGCGAGGAGCGTGTCGACACCGTCGCCCGCTGGCTCGACTCCTTCGAACTCGGCCCCGACGTGCTGTGGTGCAACGCCCCGGAGGTCCAGGATACCCTCGGCGAGCATGGGCTGAACGGTCCCGCCGGGAAGGGGCGGGACGTGTGGCTGGCGCTGGGACTCGCCACACAGGAAGAGTACGTCGCGGTCCACGACGCCGACGCGACGACCTACTCGCGGGCCCACGTCCCGCGCCTCCTCTTTCCGCTCGCCCGTGGCTACGACTTCTCGAAGGGCTACTACGCCCGCGTCGAGAACGACCGGCTGTACGGCCGGCTCTTTCGACTGTTCTACACGCCGCTGGTCCGGGCCCTCGCCGCGGACGACGACGCGCCCATCGTGGATTACCTGGCGAGTTTCCGCTACGCGCTGGCCGGCGAGTTCGCGGCCACGAGCGACCTGGTTCGCCAACTGCGCGCCCAGCGGGGCTGGGGGCTGGAAGTCGGGACGCTCGGTGACGCCTTCGACGTCGCCGGCTTCTCCGGCACCGCACAGGTCGACCTCGGACGGCACGAACACGACCACCGCGCGGTCGGCGGCCCGCAGGGCCTGGGCGACATGTGTCGCGAGGTCGCCACCGCACTGTTCCACGCCGTCGAGGACGCGGGCGTCGATCCCGACTACGACCGGCTGCGCGAGCGCTACCGGGCGGTCGCGGACGACCTCGTCGCACAGTACGAAACCGACGCGGCGTTCAACGGGTTCGCGTTCGACGCCGCCGGCGAGCGCGAGCAGGTCGCCACGTACGCCGAGGCCGTCGCCCCGCCAGCGGCGGACACGCGACTCCCCGCCTGGGCGGAGACGGACCTCGATCCCGCGACGGTCGAACGGGCCGCCCGGCAGGGGCTTGCCCGCGCGACCGATCGGTGACCGGCGGTCACACCTCGCCGTCCCGCTCCGACCAGTTCACGACGACACCCATCACCGCGGGGCCACCCTCGTACTCGATCCGGCCGCCGTGGAGTTCCAGGTCGAGCGTCGAGCCGTCGCGGTGCTTCCCGACGATCCGGTAGTTCAGTTCCTCGCGGCCGCCGGCCAGTCGCACCTGGAGGTTCCGGCGGACGCGGTCGCGGTCGGACTCGGCGACGACCGTCAGCGGTGACATGCCGATCATCTCCGACCGGTCGTAGCCGTGGATGGCGGCGAGTTTCTCGTTGACGAACCGGAACTCGCCGTTCTGGATGAGGTAGATCCCGACGACGTTCTGTTCGACGAGGCGCTGGTACTGCTCTTTGGTCGCGCGCAGTTCCCGTTCGGTCCGGTGGCGCGCCACGGCCGTCTCGATCTTGTTGGCCAGCACGTCGTAGTGGTCGATGCCGGACTCCTTCTGGAGGTAGTCGGTCACGCCCGCGGAGATGGCCTCGCTGGCGATCTCCTCGCTGCCCTTCCCGGTGTAGAGGATAAACGGGAGGTCGTCGTATTCCTCGCGGACGCGGTCGAGGAAGGCCAGCCCGTCCATCCCGGGCATGTCGTAGTCGCTGAGGACGCAGTCGACTGCCGACTCCGCGAGCCGGTCCAGTCCGGCCGCCGCGGTGGTCTCCCGGACCACGTCGAGCCGGTCCGACGCCCGCTCCAGACACTCCTGGGTCAGATCGAGGAGGCTAACCTCGTCGTCGACGTGGAGCACCTGTACCCGGTCGTCGGTCGGTGCGTACACAGTTCGTTACAAGTTAGGAATACTGTATAATAAACCTGGGCCCTGATACGAGGAGTTGTCGGCGGCCCCGTCAGAGTAAAGGGGGTGCCACTCGCGGGTCGGGGCATGGACGTGACGGGCGACGAGTTGGCGGGGGTCGTCGACCTGTTCGACGCGCTGACGCCCGGGGAACTCGGGCAGGCGCTGGTGGAACTGGCCTACCGGCAGGGTGAGGATCTGGCGCCGGCGGCGTTCGAGGACGACATCGCCGCGGCCCGCGAGACCTATCACCTGGTCGGGTTCGAGCCGGCGGCGGCCGACGAGGCGTGGCTGGTGCCCGGGCCGGTGGCGTTCCCGGAACTCCCCGAGGACGCGACGGACCTGCCCCACATCCTCGACGTGCCCGACCGGACGGTCGACCGCGAGCAGCTGGGGGCGGCCGCGGAGGAACGCTTCCGTGCGGACACGGCCCGGGCCGTCGCCGACGGGGACGACGAGCGGATGCGGGAACTGCTCGACGTGAGCTACGAACTCGAAGTGTGGGGGCCGGTCGACCTGGCGGCGGCGCGAGACCGGCTCGACGACGCGCTAGCATGACTCACGGACACCGGTGTCCCCGGGTAAATTAAGAGCGCGGGGGCCCACATGACGGGTATGGACCTGGAGCGGGTCGGGAACTTCCGGGCGACCGGAATAAACGACGAGGAGCGCGAGGCCGCCGTGCTCGCGCCGATCATCGCCCGTGACGGCGGTGAACACCTGTTGTTCACCAAGCGGGCGGACCACCTCGGGGAGCATCCGGGTCAGATGAGCTTCCCCGGCGGTGGTCGCGAACCCAGCGACCGGGACCTGGAGGCGACCGCGCTCCGGGAGGCCAACGAGGAGATCGGACTCGACCCCGCTCAGGCCGACATCGTCGGCCGCCTCGACGACATCAGCACCGTAACCCGGTACTCCGTCCGGCCGTTCGTCGCGAGAATCCCCGATCAGGAGTACGTCCCCGACGAGCGCGAGGTCGCCGAAATCGCCGTCCTCGCGGTCGCGGACCTCACCGACCTGGACAACTACGAGTCCGAGCGCCGGGACCACCCCCACTACGGCGACATCCGCCTGCACTTCTTCCACGTCGACGGCTACACGGTCTGGGGTGCGACCGCCCGCATCCTCGTGCAGTTGCTCGAACTCACGACCGACTGGGAGATGCCGCCGGAGGCGGATCGGGAAGTGGATCCGGACGCCGATCTCCCGATGTAGCCGCCCGGAGCGACCGCGCTCCAGCAAGGAAACGACAGCGTTTTGCGGGCCACTCCCACACTGGCGCACAACGGGTCGTGGGAACGCGGCCGGCCGGAGACTATGTTAACTGAGGGCGTGCTGGCGAGGCCCGGCATCGACGCGGTCGGATTGAAACCCACGGAGATCGACGTGTCACGAGCGGCGTCGCTCCCGGTCGACGCGGTCGTCGACTACGAGGGCCGGGACCAGCTTCCCGACGCCGAGGTACTGGCCGATCTGGCCGCCGACCGCGAGGTCCGGGCCACGACGCCGATCAAGGCCGACGGCTTCGACCCGCTCGGCGACGACGGGTCGTGGGACTGGGTGGCCGACGGTATCGGCCGGATTCTGGTCGCGGGCAACCCCATGTACCTGACCGCGACCGAACAGGGGCGGGCAGTCGCGCCGCGACTCGGTGTGGCACGCGACCGCGCGCCCGACGCCTGGGTCGGCACCGAGAGCGTCGAACGGGTCGCGCTGGCAGCCGGCGGACCGCAGCTCGAGTTGCTCTCCCGGTCGACCGAGCGGGACCTGCACGCGCTCCGGGCGGCCGGGTTCGACGGGCAACTGGCCGTCTACGCGCCGACGGTCGTCACCGACGACGAGGACGCCATCCTCGACGCGGTCGGGGCCTACGCGGCGCGTCGTGGACCGGTCAGGGCGGCACTCCCCGACGACGCCGCGACGGACGCGACGGCGACCGGCCGGGCCAGAGACGTCCTCACACAGGCCGTCAGGGATTACGCCCTGGTCGGTGACGGCGAGACGGTCGAGAATCGGGTCGAACGGCTCCCCGAGGCTGGGGCCGACACTGTGGTCGCGTACCCGGCCCGCGGCCTCGACGCGCTCGGACGATGAGCGTCGGGCGGGCCCGCGTCGCCGGCGTCGTCGGCGTCGCCGGTCTTCTCCTGACGCTGCTGGCCGGCGTCCTCGAAACGTCGCCGGGGTTGGCCGCGACAGCCGCGTGGGCGGCCGAACTGTTCATCTTCGTCTCCTTCCGGATCGCTGCCGTCGCGGTGTTCTGTCTCGGGTTCGCGGTCATCGTCTACTCGGCGTACCACCAGCGCCGGGGGAGCGTCGACGAGGCGACCGCCCGCCGGATCTCCTTCGGCGTCGCGGGCGTCCTCGTCCTGTCGCTGTTTTTCCCCCTCGTCGTGCTGGACGACCTCGCCGTGCTGGCCGGCGGTGTCCTGCGGCGAGCAGGTGTCGATCCCGACGGGATCACCGTCTTCTACGCGAGCCTCGCCGTGTTCGGGAGCCTGACGCTGGTCGGGCTGGTCGACGCCGTCCGCCGACGCCGAGGCTAAGTGCGGTCGCGCCCCAGCGTCACCAATGACCGACTCAGTCGCCGTTGTCGGCGGCGGCGCGGTGGGCGTGACCGCGGCCCGCGCCCTCGCCGACCGCGGCGTTGACGTGACGCTGTTCGAGCGCGGGGCCATCGCGGCCGAGAGCACGGGCCGTGCGGCGGGCATCTGCTACGACGCCTTCGCCGGCCGGACCGACGCCGCGGTCGCCGCGCGGGCGATGGCCCGCTTTCGCGAACTCGCGGCCGAGACACGGTTTTCCGTCGCCGAACGGCCCTACGTCTGGCTCGCCCGCGAGGGCGACGAGACGCGAGCCGAGGCCATCAGGGAGCAGGTGCCCCGGATGCGCGAGCGGGGTCGTGCCGTCGAACTGCTCGATCCGGGGGCGCTGGCCGCCGAGTTTCCCGCACTGCGGACCGACGATGTGGCCGTCGCCGCGGTCGCACGGGACGCGGGCTGTGCCGACCCGGCCGAGTACGCTGCCGTGATGGCCGAGCGGGCCCGCGAGGCCGGCGCGGCGATCCGGACCGAGACCGAGGTCGGCTTGACCGACGGTCCCGCGGTCGTGACGCCCGACGGCACCGTCGAATTCGACGCGGTGCTGGTCGCGGCCGGTGCACACACGCGCTCGCTGCTGGCCGACGCCGGCGTCGCCGTGCCGATCAAGGCCTACCGGGTGCAGGCGCTGGTCACCGAGCCGATTCCGGCGAGCGAGCGCGTCCCGACGCTGTACGACGCGACCGCGGGGTTCTACTGGAGAGCGCGCGAGGGTAGCCTGCTCGTCGGCGACGGCGTGGAGAAACGCGACTTCGACCCCGAAGACTGGGACCGGACGGCCGACGAGCCCTTCCTCGCCAGCGCTATCGAGCGCGTCGACGCGGCGCTGGCCCCCGGGGAGACGCGACCATCCGCGGTCGAGCGCTCCTGGGCCGGGCTCTGTACCGCCACGCCGGATCGGGACCCGCTGGTCGGCGAGATCGACTCGGGCTTCTTCGTCGCGGCGGGGTGGCACGGCCACGGCTTCATGCGTGCGCCGGCGCTGGGGAGGACAGTTGCCGGGGTGATGCTGGGCGACGATGGGATCGGCGAGTTCGATCCGACGCGGTTCGACGGGGACGAGCAGTTCCCGGTCGTCGAGGGGATGACCGTCGAGTGACTACGCGTCGCTCGCGTCCGGTTCGTCCGTGGCCGCGTCGGTGTCGTCGGCCGACTCCTCAGCGGTTTCGACGTCTTCGACCGCGGTCGACTCCTCCTCGGCGTGCATCTCGCTGGCGTCCTCGTGCTTGGGGATGCGGACTTCGAGCGTCCCGTTGCGCCGGAGGGTGGCGTCGGCCCCAGTCGGGTCGACGGCGGCCTCGGTGGGGAGGGTGACGCGGCCGTCGAGCGCGAGGCCGCGGCCGGGGACGAGCATCTCGAACCCCTCGTAGAAGTCCCGGAAGCGGTCGATCCGGACCTCGACGGCGTTGTCGTCGAAGCGGACCTGTACGTCGCTGCTGGTCGCGCCGGGCGCGTCGAACACCGCCAGGAATGCGTCCTCGGATTCGAGCAGGTCGACCGGGAGCGGCCGGCGCTCCTGGACGCGACTCGCCGCGCGGCCGACGGTCTCCATGACCGTGTTACCGATCGAGCGGCCGAGTTCCCGGATCATAGTTCGATTTCCTCCAGCCCCTCCGTCTCGCCACAGTACGGGCACGAGAAGTCCGTGATCCCCACGTCGTCGGGCATGTCGTAGGTGTAGTGCATCTCGAACATGTCGAGCTCACAGTCCCCGCTCGTACACGTGACTTCGAGCGTTTTGGGCATATCCATCGCTAGGGTGGCCTCGCCTATCAATGCCCCGGCTTTTTGCCTCCGTCGCACCCATCCCGGGGTATGCTCCACGGCGTCGATTTCAGCGGCGCGGCCCAGGCCGGCCACAACATCTGGATCGCCGAGGCCACGGCGAGAGACGACGAACTCCGGATCGAGTCCTGTGACTCGGCGGCCGACCGCTTCGGCGTCGCCGAGCGTGCCCCCTGTCTGGGCCAGTTGAGCGCGTTCCTCCGGGACGCCGAGACGGTCGGTCTGGACTTCCCCTTCGGCGTGCCCGCGACCGTCCACCAGTGCGATAGCTGGGCCGCGAGCGTCGAGTGGGTCGCCACGGCCGCGACCGACGCCGACGGATTCCAGGCGACGTGCCGCGCTCGTGCCCGAGAGGCGACGGACGGCGAGCGGGCCGACCTCCGCCGGGAGACCGACGGCCCCGTCGGCGCGCTCTGTCCCTACGGGAGTCACGTCTGGAAACAGACCTTCTTCGGCATCCGGGACGTGCTCGCGCCGCTTTCCCGCACCGACGCGGTGGCCGTTCGCCCGATGCAGGACGGTGGCGACACGTCCCTCTGTGAGGTGTACCCGGCGGCGACGCTGGCCCGGTGTGACCTCCCCGCCGCCGAGTACAAGGACGGCGGCCAGCCTGCGCGGGAGCGCCGCCGGACCATCGTCGAGGGACTGGAAGTCGAGACGCCCCTCGCGTTCTCCCGGGGCGTCCGCGCCGCGTTGATCGACGATGCGGGCGGGGACGCGCTGGACGCGGTAGTCGCCGCGCTCGCGACGTATCGGGCCCGCGAGGCCGACTTCGAGCCGGATCGGCCGTGGGACTCGACTGAGGGGCACATCTACGTCTAACCCTCGCGGGCGACGACGAGGAAGACCACGGCGAACAGTCCCGTGACCGCCGCGGCCCACCAGCCGACCGGGCCGCCCAGCCGGGTCAGTGCAACCGCACCGATCACGAGCAGGACCGCAAACGAGCCGGCGACGGCCCGAACTGCAGGATTGGGGTCCCGCGCCGGATCGTCTTCGGTCGTGTCGAGGATTTCATCGAGCGCGGCCGTCGCGTCGTCGGCGACGGTCGCGGGCACGAGGAGCCACGAGGGGACCGCACCGAAACTCCCCGGCCCGGATGCAGACAGCGAGACGACCACGAGCGGGCCGATCCGGCGGGTGCTGTAGTCGGTGACCCGCGAGAGGTCCCATTCGCGGTAGTCGTTGCTCGCCGTCCCCGATTCGGGGTCGATCTCGCCGTGTGTCGAGCAGGCCACCCCCACCGCACCTGCGAGGAAGCCGACGGCGAACAGCCCGCCCGCCAGCCGCTGGTCGATCACCAGTGCAGCCGCGAGCGTCGGGCCGCCGACGATACCGGCCAGGACCCGCTCCCGACCGGGGATCGTCGGCTCGCGACCGATAAATGGGAGGTTCCGCTGGGACCGGTCGGTGAGCATCGGCAGGAGGTACAACAGCGAGAACGGGCCCCCGATCAGCGCGAGGACGACGACGAGCAGGCGCACCTCGGTACTCCCGACGAAAAACACGAGGACCAGGCCGAGCGCGCCGAGTGCTAGCATGCCGGCGTAGACGCCGAAGACGGCCGCCATTCCGGCCCGGACGAGCCAGCGGAGCCACGGCTCGGTGCTGTAGTCGTACCGCCAGGAGACCGTGGCGGGCATGACCGGAGGTTCGTGGGGCGGTTTCAAGAGCGTGGGGGTCGGCGGCGGTGGCGAGCGCGAGCGGCGAGTCAGACACCGTTATACGCGTCGACGGGCAAGGGTCGCGCATGACAGACCCGGCCGAGATCGACGTGACCATCGTCGACGGCTACGTCGACGAGCCGGCACACTTCGGCGTGCCCCCCTACATCTCGACGTACCCCCGCTATACCGCCGGGGCGCTGGTCGACGCCGGCGTCCCCCGCGAGCGCATCACCTACCACACTATCGACGCGCTCCGAGAAGAGGGCTCGCGGTGGCGCGACGTGGAGGACGCGGACCTGCTGATCTACGTCGGCGGGATGACCGTCCCAGGGAACTACGTCGGGGGGACGCCCGCCGAACCCGACGAAGTGCGCCGGATCGCCTGGACCGCCGAGGGCATCTCGATGATGGGCGGCCCCGTCCGCTTCGGCGTCGGCGAGGCGAACGAGGGGGCCTCCGAGACCGCCCGCGACGACCTGGACTTCGACTTCCTCGCGATGGCCGACGTGGAGGCGGCGGCCTACGATCTGGTCCACAACGGACTCGAAGGGTTCGAGGACCGCTACCGGGGCGTCCCCGAGGAGACCCGCTGGGCGAAGCAGGGCGCGTTCGTCGTCGAGCAACACCCCAACCACCCCGAGTACATCCTCGCGGAACTGGAGACCTCGCGGGGCTGTCCGTATCGGTGTTCGTTCTGCACGGAACCGATGTACGGCGATCCGGACTTCCGGCCGCCCGAGAGCGTCGTCGACGAGGTGGCCGCCCTCGCGGACTACGGCGTGTCCGACTTCCGTCTGGGCCGGCAGGCCGACATCCTCGCCTACGGCGGCGACGGCGAGGCTCCGAACCCCGACGCACTGCGGACCCTCTACAGCGGCATCCGCGAGGTCGCCCCCGATCTTGACACCCTACATCTGGACAATATGAACCCGATCACGGTGGTGAAGTGGCCCGAGAAGTCCAGGGAGGGCATCCGGATCATCGCCGAACACAACACACCCGGCGACACGGCCGCGTTCGGGCTGGAATCCGCGGACCCACTCGTGCAGGACGAGAACAACCTGAACGTCACTGCCGAGGAGTGTTTCCGGGCGGTGAAGATCGTCAACGAGGAAGCCGGGTTCCGGCCGGGTGGCGACCCCGAAACGGCACCCAACTTCGGGAGTGACGCCAGTCCGCGGCTCCCGAAACTCCTGCCCGGGATCAACCTCGTCCACGGACTGAAGGGCGAACGCGCCGAGACCTTCGAGCACAACAAGCAGTTCCTCCAGCGGGTGTACGACGAGGGGCTGATGCTCCGGCGGGTGAACATCCGGCAGGTGATGGCCTTCGAGGGGACCGACATGGCCGACACCGGCGCGGAGATCGCCCACGACCACAAACAGCAGTTCAAACAGTACAAAAGCGAGGTCCGCGAGACCATCGACAACCCGATGCTCCAGCGGGTCGCGCCGCCGGGCACGGTCCTCCCCGACGTGCACCTGGAGTATCACGAGGACGGCTACACGTTCGGTCGACAACTGGGGACGTATCCCCTGCTCGTCGGGATTCCGGGCGAGCGGAAACTCGGCCGGACCATCGACGTGGCGGTCACCGACCACGGCTACCGCTCGGTCTCGGGGGTACCCTACCCGCTGGATCTCAACGCCGCCTCCATGGACGAGTTGACCGAGATTCCGGGGATCGGCGATCAGACCGCCGGGAACATCGTCGTCGACCGGCCACACGAGTCGGTCGGCGGGGTCGCGCCGGACGCGGAGCTGGACCGGTTCGTGGCCCTCGGGAGTCGCGAGAGCGCCGACTGATCGACCGGAAGCCCTCAGGCGAACTCGTCCTCGTCGTCACGCAGTCGGTCGCTGACGAGACCGACGAGTGCGCCGGCACCGCCGAACACCAGCGGATAGCCCACGCACATCCGGAGGGCAGTCCGCGGGAAGTCCCGGAGGACGACCGTCAGTTCCGCCGACTGGACGACGGGAAAGACGGACAGGATCGCCACGAACAGGTCCGCGACGACGAGGTTGAATAGCCACGTCGCGCCGAGGGTCGCGACCGCGGTCGCGAGCCCGTAGCCGAGGACGAGCGCGACCGGTTTCCCCAGCAGGTCGGGCACGCTCCGCGTCCCGGCGCCGACGACGGCCCCGTACCAGAAGAGGACGAGCGGCGGGAGGACGAGGCCGAGTTCGGCGAACGGTATCGCGAGCGTCTCGGCCGTGATCGGGAGGGTACCGGTCCCCGTGACGGTCGACGAGACCGGAAGCAGGCCGACGAAGGGGTCGACCGATCCCGTGGCAGAGAGAACGAACTCGATATCGACACTGTGGAGACTCACGAACACGAAGACGGCGAAGAAAAAGGTTAGAAAGACGCCGACGAGCAGGCCGATAATCAGCGCGACGAGCAACCCCCAGAGCCCGTAGAACGCACCGACGGGTGACGACCCGGCGGCCGCGCCGGCCGCCCTCGTCCCGCCGGTGAGGATCTCGAACAACTGGAGGACAAAGAGCGCGAACAACACCAGGTAGACGGCCATGATGCCGAGAAACGCGCTGATACCGCTGATGCCGGCGTCGGTCAGGAATCGCCCCAGCGCCGTGTTCGGCTCGGCGCCGGTCCGTCGCCGTCCGCTGGACATGTCACTCGTGGGGCAGGTGGGCGATCGCGCACTTAACGGTACGGACCGGTTCGGCGTCAAAAAGGAGCCGCTCAGGCGGTCTGCATCTCCTTGAGCAGCTCAAGATCGCGGTCGGTACGCATGAACTCGGCGGTCCGGCGCTCGGTGCCACAGTCCGGGCAGGTGAATCCGTCGTCCGCCGCCGGGAGGTCGGTCGGCCCGTCCTCCCAGTCTTTCTCACACGCGGGACACAGGAGTTGAACGAACGCCTCGTTCATACCCGACCGTGCGACTCGTGGGCGTGAAAAAGTGACGGCGGTTCCCGACCCGAAAGAACGGACGGGGTAGGTTTTTACGACGGCGGCCCTGCCCGCGGCGGCGACGGTGGCGGGGCAGGTGGTCCGGGACGTCGTCCGCCGCGACGGCCCGCGGGCTAACAGAAGGTACTTTTGCGCGCTGGTGGAAAGACGGGCAATGAGTCCGACTCGGGAGGTGAGCGTCGTCCTCCCCGCCTACGACGAGGCGGCGACCCTGGCGGACACGGTCGAGATCACCCTCGAGACGCTCGAGTCCTTTCTGCCCGCCGAGTCCTTCGAGGTCATCGTCGCCGAGGACGGCTGTTCGGATCGGACGCCCGAGATCGCCGACCGACTGGCAAGCGACGACGACCGCGTCCGTCACTACCACAGCGACGACCGCCTTGGCCGGGGGAAAGCCCTCGGACAGGCGTTCCGCGCCGCCGAGGGCCAGACCCTCGTCTACTTCGACACCGACCTCGCGACCGACATGCGCCACCTCGAAGAACTGGTCGAGCGCGTTCGCTCCGGCGAGTACGACGTGGCGACCGGCTCGCGGTGGGTCCCGGGAGCCGACGCCGACCGCCCGGCCAGGCGGGGCATCCCCTCGAAGGGGTACAACCGCCTCGTGCGCCTCTTTCTCCGCTCGGATCTGCTCGATCACCAGTGTGGGTTCAAGGCGTTCGACCGCGGGGCCCTGCTGGACCTGCTGGACGACGTGGAGGACGACCACTGGTTCTGGGACACCGAAATCCTCGTTCGGGCTCAGCGGGCCGGCTACCGTGTCGCGGAGTTTCCCGTCGAGTGGACGCCACAGGGCGACTCGAAGGTCGACCTCGTCCGGGACGTGTTCGGGATGGGCAGTCAGATCGTCCGGACCTGGTGGCAACTGAGCGTGAGCCCACGCCTGACTCGGCGGGTGAGCATGACCGCCGGGTCGGTGCTGGTGTTCGTCGCGCTGGCGCTCATGCTCGTCTATCTGGAACCCGCGGCCGTGCTGGACGCGATCACCGGAGCCGACCCGGCGCTGGTCGCGGTCTCGGCGGTGGTCTACCTGCTCTCGTGGCCCCTCCGTGGCCTGCGCTACCGGGACATCCTGTCGCGGCTCGACTACGAGGGCGACATCTGGTTCCTGACCGGGGCGATCTTCATCAGTCAGACCGGCAACCTCGTGTTCCCGGCGCGGGCCGGCGACGCGGTGCGGGCCTACGTGGTGAAAGCCAGACGCTCCATTCCGTACCCCACCGGGTTCGCGTCGCTGGCCGTCGAGCGGGTGTTCGACCTGCTGGCGATCACGGTGCTGGGCGGGAGCGTCCTCCTGGGGCTCGTCGCCACGGGCGGGACCGAGGAAGTCGCCGCGGCCATCGCGGCGGACGTTGGCACGGTCACTATCGGCGGGGAGACGCTGAACCCCGCGGCGGCGGCCGGCACGGCGATGCAGGTCGCGGCCGGCGTCGGGCTGGTCGCCATCATCGCGGTTGCGGTCATCGTCGTCAACGCGCGCCGGGACACGAATCTGGTGCGCCGGGGCGTCCGGGCCATCAGCAACGACTCCTACGCCGAGTACGTCGCGGGCGTGATCGAGCGGTTCGTCGGCGACGTGGAGCGGGTCGTCAGCGACCGCGGGGCCTTCCTCCGGGTCGGCTTCGGGAGTCTGGCCATCTGGACGCTGGACGTGGTGACCGCGCTGCTCGTGTTCGCGGCCTTCGGGATCGAGGTGACGCCGTACCTGACCGCAGTGGCCTTCTTCGCGGTCAGCGTGGGGAACCTCGCGAAGATCCTCCCGCTCTCGCCGGGTGGGATCGGGCTGTACGAGGGTGCGTTCACCATCATCGTCGTCGGCCTGACCGCCAATCCCGCACTGACGGCGCTGGTCGCGCTCGGCATCGCGATCGTCGACCACGCGGTCAAGAACCTGGTCACCATCGCCGGCGGACTGACCGCGATGGCCTGGCTCAACGTCTCCCTGACCACTGCGGTGGCCGAGACCGAGGAGGCGAGCGCGAGTGCCGCAGATGCCGGTGACGAAGCGGCCTAGTACCGCTCGGTCACGAACGGGCCAGCGGCGCTCGCGACGGCGTGGACAAGCGCCGACTCGCGGTCGATCCGTTCGCCGGTGAGGACACCCGCCGCACCTTCTCGCTCGGCCACGCCCTCTGTGTCGAGCAGGTCGTCCATCACCGGCCCGAGTTCGGCCCCGTCCGCGACGCGGGCGGCCACGTCCTCGGGGAGTCGGAGGCTCGGCCCGCCGCCGACGCCCCAGCGCTCCCCGTCGGTGACCGCGGCCCACATGATCAGAAAGAGGCCCTCGGTTCCCTCGACGCGGGCGACGCCGCCCTCGATGCCGACGCCGAGTTCCGCGTCGGTCGCGGCCAGCGCGGCTTCGGCGCGGTTCCGTGCGCCGCCGATCGTCTGGTCGCGTCCGCGGGGCTGTTCGGGGACGCCCGACTCGACGCCGACGGGTTCGGCGACCGTCTCCGGGAGCGCTCGTCTGGTCGCGGCCATCTTCACCGGATTCTCGCTGCCGACTGCGACATGCATGTCGAGCCCTGGGGCGGGGGTGATCTTGTGCGTTGTGCCCGAACCCCGCTCTCAGGCCGCCGGGTCCCAAAAATCGAAGCGTTTGGTGTGAATTTATGTGCGGCCACGGTGTTCTCTCGTGTATGTGGGGTCAGAAACGGGGTGAGAACCGGTGAGCACGACAGTTCCGTTCTCGATGATCGAGGAGTCGGTGCATCACATCGAACACGAGTTCCAGCCCTGGAACATCCAGGCCGAACTCGAAACGACGGTGACGGTCGATGTCGACCGGCTGGGTGAGGCCGCGGCGACGGCCTGTGCGGTCCATCCGATAGCCGGGGCCCGCAAGCAGCCGAGCGACCTCTCGTCGACCCGCTTCGAGTGGGAGCTTCCCGACGACGAGTACGAGGTCGAGGTCGGTGCGATCGACGGAAGTGGGCGGGACCTCGAGGAGATCCAGAATCAGCTCTACTACCGACGGTTCGATCTGATCGAGGAACCGCCGTTTCGGGTGCTGGTCGTCAGAGGTGCGGGGATCGACGGCGGCGACCGGATACTGGTGAGCATGAATCACGTCGCCGCCGACGGCGTGGGTACCCTGCGGATCGCCCAGGCGCTCTGTGAGGCGTACCGCGGCGACGAACCGATGCAGGATTCCGTGAGCTTCCGGGAGTCGCGGTCGATGCTCGACGACCTGCGCCCCTCGTCGCTGGACGACGGGCTGAACGTGGTCGATTCGGCGACGCGGCACCTCCAGAACGTGGTCGACTCGCCGACCCGGATCGCACGGGTCGGCGGCACGGACGAGGCGGGCTGGCGGTTCGCCCGGCGCAAACTCGACGCCGACCTCACGGCGCGGCTCATCGGCAACCGGCCCGACGGCGTGTCCGTCAACGACGTGTTGCAGGCGGCGCTGCACATGGCCATCGCGGAGTGGAACGAGGACCACGGGAAGTCCGCCCGGAAGATCAGCGTCATGATGCCGATCAACCTCCGGCCAGACGACTGGTTCTACCAGGTCGCCGGGATGTACTCGATGTTCGAGAGCGTCGAGACCCGGACCCGGGACCGAACGGATCACATGACGGCGGCCCGAGAGATCGGCGAGCAGACCGAGGAACTCACCGAGCGCGACCGGGCAGCCGCCCTCTACAAGATCCTCGAGATGTTGCCGCCGGGGACGCCGGTGGAGCTGAAACGCCAGCTGCCGCGCCTGCTCCGTGGCCCCGGGCGACGCCTGCTCGACACTGCGATGCTGTCGAACCTCGGCCGGATTCCGGCGATGCCCTCGCTCGAACCCGACGCCGAGGAGCGGCCGTGGTTCTCGCCGCCGGCCTGGCGAGGCACGCCGGTCTCTATCGGCGTCGCGACCTTCCAGGGCGAAGTCAACCTCTCCTTCCGCTACCTGCGCAGTCAGTTCGACCAGCAGGCCGGCGAGGAGTTCGCGGACTACGTCGTCGACCACGTCGAACGCGCCATCGAGTGACGTGGCCGACCGCTTTTTGAGCGGGTCGCTGAGGGTGTGGGGTGTCACACTGTAACAACATATTAATACTCCAACTATCCGGTCGAAATCAGATACGTAGAACCTGCTACCCGGAGAACAGCGAACGGCACCGAAACATTTAAATAAGTTTCGCCGTAATGTATTTGCTACCTACGACTGTCCGGGAATTTTCAGGTCACACCTGCCCGGATAGCATCCGCCTTCGTACCAATGAGCGAGAACACGAGAGCGCGAACGCGCACGACCGACGAGACGACAGCGGAGGAGACCGACGAGGCCGAAGCGGTAGATTGCCCGGAGTGTGGGGGTCACCTCGTCATGGACAACGAACACGGCGAGACGGTGTGTGAGGACTGCGGACTGGTCGTCGAGGAAGACGAGATCGACCGCGGCCCCGAGTGGCGCGCGTTCGACGCCAGCGAGAAAGACGAGAAATCGCGCGTCGGAGCCCCGACAACCAACATGATGCACGACAAGGGGCTCTCGACCAACATCGACTGGCGCGACAAGGACGCCTACGGTAACTCCCTGGGCAGTCGCCAGCGCCAGAAGATGCAGCGGCTCCGGAAGTGGAACGAGCGGTTCCGGACCCGCGACTCCAAGGAACGCAACCTCAAGCAGGCCCTCGGTGAGATCGACCGCATGGCCTCTGCGCTGGGCCTGCCCGAGAACGTCCGCGAGACCGCCTCCGTCATCTACCGCCGCGCGCTGGACGAGGACCTCCTCCCCGGTCGCTCCATCGAAGGCGTCTCCACTGCCTCGGTCTACGCCGCCGCGCGCCAGGCCGGCGTCCCCCGGAGCCTCGACGAGATCACGGACGTTTCGCGGGTCGAGAAGAGCGAGATCGCCCGCACGTACCGCTACGTCGTGCGCGAACTCGGCCTCGAAGTGAAGCCGGCCGACCCCGAGAGCTACGTGCCCCGCTTTGCCTCGTCGCTGGAACTCTCCGACGAGGCCGAACACCGCGCCCGCCAGCTCCTCCAGAACGCCAAGGAGAAGGGCGTCCACTCCGGGAAGTCCCCGGTCGGACTCGCCGCCGCCGCCGTCTACGCGGCCGCCCTGCTGACCAACGAGAAGACCACGCAGGCCGCCGTCTCCGAGGTCGCAGACATCAGCGAAGTCACCATCCGCAACCGCTACCACGAACTGCTGGAAGCCGAGCAGGACCTCCCGATGGCCTGACTGACTGGCGCTTTTCTCCCGCAGTCGCCGACTCCGGAGCGACAGGACCACAAGAGTCGAAAGGGGGCCGTTCGTGGCCACCCGCATGGAGACCGAGCACAGGGTCGTCCTCGACGACGCGCGCACGCTGGCCGCCGTCGAGGACGACGCTGTCGACCTCGTCGTGACCTCGCCCCCCTACCCCCTGGTCGAGCAGTGGGACGCCCTGTTCGCGGACCTGGACCCCGCGGTCGAGACCGCGCTCGACGAGGGTGACGGCGACCGCGCCTTCCAGCTGATGCACGACGCGCTCGACACCGTCTGGGCCGAACTCGAACGCGTCCTGGCTCCGGGCGGCATCGCCTGCATCAACGTCGGTGACGCGACTCGTACCGTGGACGGCCAGTTCCAGCTGTGGCCCAACCACACCGAGATCGTCACCCGGATGCGCGACCACGGGTTCACCAGCCTCCCGGAGATCCTCTGGCGGAAACCCACCAACAGCCCGAGCAAGTTCATGGGGTCGGGCACCCTGCCGCCGAACGCCTACCCGACGCTGGAACACGAACACGTCCTCGTCTTTCGCAACGGCGATCTCCGGGAGTTCCCGCCGGGGGACGACGAGCGGTACGAGAGCGCCTACTTCTGGGAGGAGCGCAACGAGTGGTTCTCGGACTGCTGGGAGATTCTGGGCGAGGACCAGCACCTCGACGGCGACGGGACGCGCGAGCGGTCCGCAGCCTATCCCCTCGAAATCCCGCTCCGCCTGATCCGGATGTTCTCCACCTACGGGGACTCGGTCCTCGATCCGTTCCTCGGGACGGGGACGACGACCATCGCGGCGATGGTCGCCGGCCGCGACTCCGTGGGCTACGAACTCGATCCGGCCTTCGCCGACGCCATCGGCGAGAGCGTCGAGCGAGTCCCCGAACTCTCGGAACGGCTCGCCAGCGACCGCCTCGACGCCCACCGCGAGTTCGTCGAGCGCCGCCGCGCCGAGGGCGACCCGCCGGGCTACGAGGCCGCGAACTACGAGTTCCCCGTGACGACCAGAAACGAACGGGAGATCCAGCTGTACACCGTCGCCGACGTGGCGAGCGAGCGGCCCGACGACGGCCACCGCTATCTGGCGACCCACGAACCGTACTGACGGCCGCCGGGAGCCCAACCCGACTCGAACCGCCAAGTGGACAGGTTTTTATTCGGACTCGGACTGACCGGAGGTATGGACTTCGAATCGTTCGTGCTGGCGGCGGCCACGGCCGATCTGGGGGACGAGCCGGCCGCCCGCGAAGACGCAGACGCCGTCGAGTTCCGCATGGACCTCGCGACGGACCCGCTCGCGGCACTCGCCGACTACGACGGGGAGTTGCCGCTGATCGTGACCAACCGCGCGGACTTCGAGGGCGGGGAGGCCGACGACGGCGACGCCCGCCTCGACGCGCTCTGTGCCGCCGCCGAACACCCCGCGGTCGAAGCCGTCGACGTGGAACTCAGGACCGCCTCCGAGGGCGACGGTGGACGCGTGATCGACCACGCCCGCGATCACGGGGCCGCCGTCATCGTGTCGACCCACGACTTCGCGAAGACGCCCGAACCCCCCAAACTCCGGCAGTTGCTCGACCGGGCCTGCGAGTACGGCGACGTGGGCAAACTGGCGGTGACGGCCCGCTCGACCGACGACGTGCTCGAACTGCTGGCGGCGACCCGGGCCTCCGCGGCTGCCGGCGACCGGGTCGCGACGATGGCGATGGGCGAACCCGGCCGTCACTCCCGGGCGGTCGCGCCGCTGTACGGGTCGAAGATCGGCTACGCGCCCGTCGATCCGGCCGAGGCGACCGCGCCCGGGCAGTACGACCTCGCGACCCTGCGCCGACTCGTCGCCGAGCTGGAGTCGAAGCCGACCGAAGACTGACCGAACGTCGCACCGAACCGCCCGAGAACGGCCGGAGACACCGTTCATCGAAGGCGGAAGCTTAACAACCGCCCGTCACAGAATGCCGGGACAGTGCTAGATAGCGCCCGAAAGCGGCCGCTACTCGCCGCCGTGCTGGGACTCGTCTATCCGGGACTCGGCCACGTCTACCTGCGGGAGTGGGCGCGTGCGCTCCTGTGGTTCGGACTCATCATTCTCACCGGCTCGCTCATGATCCCCGACGGGGTCTACCCGACGACGCTGACCGTCGACTCGCTGATGCAGATGTCCCGCGCCATGCCGCTCCGGGCGGTGGTCGCGCTCTCGGCCGTGACGGGCATGAACATGGTCGACGCGTACATCCTGGCCTCGCGGGACAACGAGGCCAATCAGCGCGTCGCCGACGGGACGCAGTGTCCCAGTTGTGGGCGCGAGGTCGACTCCGATCTGGAGTTCTGTCACTGGTGTTCGACGGAACTGGACGGCGGGCCTGAAAAAAACTGAACGGCGAGTCGTCGGCCGGCCCTACATCGGGAACTGGCGCGGCTCGCGCTGGACCGAGATCCACTTCGTCTCGGTCAGTTCCCGCATGATCGCGTCGCCGTGGAACCGGCCGATGCCGGAGGCTTTCATGCCGCCGAAGGGCACGTTGGCTTCCTCGTTGATCGGCTGATCGTTGATGTGGACCATCCCCGCGTCGATGCCGTCGGCCACGTCCTCTGCGCGGTTGCGGTCGCCCGACCAGACCGAGGCCGCCAGCCCGTACTCCGTGTCGTTGGCCAGTTCGATGGCCTCCTCGTCGTCCGAGAAGGGGATGATCGGTGCGACCGGCCCGAAGTGTTCGTTACAGGCCGCGGTCATCTCGTTGGTCGCGTCCGAGAGGACGGTGGGTTCGACGACCAGCGAGTCCTCGACACCGTCGACGGGAACCGTGTCGCCGCCCGTCTCCAGCGTCGCGCCCTGCTCGACCGTTTCCTCGACGAACTGGAGGATCTGGTCGCGCTGGGTCTCGTTGATGATCGGGCCGACGATGTTGCCGTCGTGGACGCTGCCGGCCGGGAGCATCTCGGCTTTCTCGACCATGCCCTCGACGAACTCGTCGTAGATGGACTCGTGGACCAGGTGGCGATTGATCGAGATACAGACCTGTCCCTGGTGGGAGAAACTGCCGAAGGCGCTCCCCGAGAGGGCGTTGTCCAGATCCGCGTCTTCGAGGACGACGTTGGGGCCGTTCCCACCCAGTTCCATCGCGGGGAAGGCCAGCGAGTCGACGGCCTGTTTCGCGACGTGGCGACCGACTTCGGTGGAACCGGTGAAGGCAACCACGTCCACGTCGGGGTGGCCGGCCACGCGGTCACCGATCTCGGACCCTCTGCCGGGGACGCAGTTGACCAGGCCCGGCGGTGCCCCGGCCATCTCGAACAGCTTGGCGATGGCCAGCCCGCTCGTGACCGGCGTGTCCGAGGCGGGCTTGATGACCACGCCGTTACCCAGCGCGACGGCGGGCGCGACCGCACGGATCGCCAGGTGGAAAGGGAAGTTCCACGGCGGGATGACCGCGACGACGCCCGCTGGTTCTCGCTTGACGAGGTTCTCCTTGCCCTCGATGGTCGAATCCCGGATGTCGCCGCCGGCCCGTGAGGGGTAGGTCGCCGCCTCGGCGACGCCGCCCGCGGCCGTCTGGAGTTCGACGTTGCTCTTGAGCTGGGCGCTGCCCGACTCGGCCATGAGCAATTCGGTGAGTTCGTCCTCGTACTCGTCCATCAGCGCGTAGACCGTCTGGACGACCTCGGCGCGCTGGTCGGGGCTCTTCTCGGCCCAGCGCTCCTGGGCGCTTTTCGCCGCTGCGTAGGCGTCGTCCACGTCCTCCGTCGTGCCTGCGGGTACCCGCGTCCACTCCTCGCGTGTGGAGGGGTCCTCGACTGAGATCGTGTCACGGTCGCCCGGGCCGTGCCAGTTCCCGTCGACGTACAGGCAGTTCCAGTCCGCGTCCGCGGATAGCTCCGGTTCGGATCGCTCGGTCTGTGGTGTCTGTGCCATCAATCACTTATCGTTACGGAAGTCCAAAAACCCAGAGGTAGCGGAAACATCGTTAGTTACATCGGGCCCACTGAAAACAACGTTAGAATCCGAACCCTGCCACGGAAAAACGATCGACTACTTTTCGATGATGCTCTCGTCGACGGCCTCGCCGAAGTGGCGGGCGGTGTCCTCGTAGAACACCTTCAGTTCGTCGCCGGCTTCAAGGTCGGTGACGGCTTTCCGGCCCTCGCTCGTGGCCACCTTGATCGTCTCTGCGTTCTGGAGCAGGGTCTCGATGCGGTCGCCCTCCGCCGTCTCGGCCTGGACCCGGAACATGGGTCGTTTCTCGATTTTCACGCGGCCGACGATGGCTTCGCGGGTGTTGCCTTCGGTGTCGACGACTTGCACCTCGTCGCCGCTGCGCAGTTCCGAGAGGTACTTCGTTCCGCCGTCGGGCGTGCGGACGTAGGCGTGGACCGCGCCGGCGTTGACCCGGAAGGGACGGGAGGCGACGTAGGGAGATTCGGCCGTCTCGGCGTGGACGAAGAAGAGACCGCGGGACATCGAGCCGACGAGCATCCCCTCGTCGTGTTCCATGAGGTTGCCCGTGTCGACACAGACCCGGTCGGCGGAGCCCGTCTGTTCGATGGCCGTGATCTCGGCCCACTGGAGGTCGACGGACTCGCGCTGGCTCTCGTCGCGGACCTCGACCGTCTTCCGAATCTCGTCGGGGTCGTCGGTGTCGAGCAGGACGCCGTCCGAGCCCAGTTCCAGCGTCTCGAAGGCGGTGCGGGCCTCCTCGGCGGTCTGGACGCCGGCGATCAGGTCGGTCTCCTCGCCGATGCGGGCGATGAGGTTCTCCAGGGGAATAATCTGCCAGTCCTCGCCGATGACGAGGGTGTACTCGGCTTCTTCGGCGACCGCCTGGGCGAAGGCTTCGTAGTCCTCGTTCAGGATGCGGACGTAGCCACCCTGCGGGCTGTCGCCGTTCGAGCGCAGCGAGGAGAGATCGGCCGAGCCCGAGAAGTCCGTGGGCAGGTCGACGGTGCCGTCGCCTTCGCCGTCCTTGCCGACGACGACGGCGTCGGCTTCCGTGTCGTCCTCCTCGGCTTCCATCACGTGAACGTCGCCGTTCGAGAAGGCCGCGACGTTCACTTCCCCGAGTTCGCGGACACGGTCCACGTCGGACTCGTCGACCAGCACCCAGTCGACGCCGGCCTCCAGGCCGGCCGTGATGCGGCGTTTGCGTGTCTCCCAGTCGCCGACTTCGTCGTCGGCTTTCAGCCAGACGGAGCGTGTCATGTGTCACGCCTCGCAGTCGCCCGGCTTGAACATGGCGAAGTCGGGGGCAGTCACCGTCGCGATGCCGGGTCAGCGGCGCTCCCGTCTCGTCGCCTGGCGCGGGGCCGATCACCGACGGTCGGGCCAGGTGTTCGGGACTGCCGGACCGCTGTCCCGCCCGGGGCGGACGGCCTGCCAGTCGGTCCAGCTCGCGGATCGCTCGTCTACGTTCCCGTTCTTGTCGCCGACGCCCTGCGGGCCCGGTGGGACCGCGATGACGATGCCGGTCCGGGACGCGAAGGAGATCCGGTCGGCGTGCCCGAGCCGTTCGGCTCGCCCGTCGCCGTCGTAGTCGACGTTCGCGACGCCGCCGTCCCGCACGTAGGTGAGCGAACCGCCGGGGCCACTGGCCGGACCGGTCGCCGCCCGAACTGCGAAGCGGTCGTATCCACCGCGAACGTCGACGATCCAGGCGTTCACCGTCACCCACCACGCCGGGCCGACTGGGACGATGGGAAGACCCGCCGGGACTCTGCTCACTGCCCGCGTCAGTCGCTCGTCGAGTTTGTCGGTGAGTCGACTCGCACCCTCTCGGGTCGCGTTCTCGATGCCGGCGGCCAGTCCCAGCTTGACTTTTTGCCGGAGCAACTCCGCGGTCGTGCTGATCTTCGCCCGCGAGACCCGCGTGTCCTCGCCGGTCGCCGTCGCGTGCAAGCGCAACTGGAGCGTCGCCCGGATGCTGTCTTCCCGCGTCTCGTTGTGACCGACCGCTCGGTCGGCGATAGCCGCCGCGGCCGACCCGTTCGTCAGCGCCAGCGCTTTCGCGCCCGGCCCCTCCCACTGTGCGAGCGCGTCGTCCACGATGCGACGGCGCTCGGTCTCGTTGTCACCGATCCCGAACTCGGCCAGCTGATCCCCGAGCAGGTTCCGGGCGTCCCCGACCGTTCGCCGGACCACCCCGTCGAGTGACCTCGATTTCCGGTCGAGCGCGCGATCCAGCGTCTCGTTCTCGGTCGTCAGTTCGCTGGCCGCCCGGGTCGCGTGGAGGGTCCGGGCGGCCGTCCGGAGGCTGACCGTCGACCCGAGATCGACGCTCCCGAGCAGGGTGTCCGCAACGTCGCCGTGTGGCGACGCGAACAGGTTGATATTTTTCGCCGCCAGGGGACTGATGCGCGCATCATCTGGCAACGAGTCGGCGTACTTCGGGCCGACTTCCGCGACGGTCAGATACGCCGGAGACCCCTCGACGGCGGTGATGTCGACTCCGTCGATACCGGCTTCGACCGCTGTCCCGACACCGCTCCGGTTTTCCAGTGCCGCCCCGAGCAGTTCCGTCGAGCCCCCGCCAGCACTCCCGACCGCCGCACCGAGGTTCCGACTCCGCTGCTCCTGTCTGTCGGCCCGTTCATCGAGGAGTTGCCGCGTCCGTTCGACGAACACGCCCCGGGCGGCGAACCGTGCCTTCTCGGCGACGCTTCCGTACTCGCTCGGTGGATTCACCAGTCCGGCGAGCTTCCGGTGTAGTTCGGCCGCCGGGTTCGCCTCGAACGCACCGGCACGGCCGCGCTCGACGGTCACGGAGACGTTCGCGACCCGGTCCCGGAAGGCCGCGAGGTCGGCCAGTAGCCACCGGCGAATCCCGTCCGGAACTCGTCCCTGAATGGTCCGGCGACCGGTGATATTTTTTCCCTCCATGACCGCAGTCTTCGCGAGTTCGTCCGGGCCACCCCGTCCCTCGACGAGTCGCAGTCGCGCCCGCCGACTGACGTTGGCCAGGTTCGGGCCGTCGAGCGGCCCCGCGCCGGCTTCGTGAACGGTTTCGACCCCGCGAGCCGGTGCGTATTCGGTGTGGGCGTGGCGGCCGATCAGCGCCATCCCCACGTCGAATCGGAACGTGTCGCTCACCGCCGTGACGGTCGTCTCGTTACCGTCGACCCAGTGGCAGAACTTCGTCCGTTCCTGTCTCATCCGTCGCCCGTACGTGTCCAACGCGTGCCAGCCGTCCGGAATCGACGGACTCGCCTCGGTCGCCCCTTTTACTACCGGATCGCCCCCATCGACGCTCTCGTAGTCGAGTCGCCACCAGCCCTCGGGCTGGATGGACCAGCAACTCGGCAGGGACCCGCTGGTCCGATCTACCTCGCTGATCGTCTCGACTTCGGCGCTGTAAATCGACCGGACGAGCGACCGGAGGCTTACTGGCGCGGCGGCCCGGGCCAGCCCCCGGTCGGCGGTGCTGTTGACGCCGACGGTCATCCGGTCCCCGGGGTCGGGTGCCCCGGTGCTCGTGTCGAGGGAGGGAATATCGACGGGGACGTTCGGTCCCGGCCGCCCACCCCGGAACAGTGTCTTGACGTAGCCGCCCGGGATTCCCGCACCGCGAAGCAGGTCGGTCGTGGCGACGCCGACCATCGCCCGGTCCATCGCCCGACGGCCGGCCGCGTCGCTTCGGCCGAACAGGCGGCGCTGTTCGCGCAGGATCGCGCCGTTGGTCGTGATCTCGACGTGGCGGTTCGCCAGCACGTTCTCGATGGCGGCCCCGCCGGAACTGTACTGCACGTAGCCACGCGCCCAGACCAAAGCGTACAGCTGTGTCGTCAACCGAGTGGTGAGGCCTGATCGTCCGATCTCCGCGTTCAGCCGTCGGTCGAAGCGACCGACGCGCTCGTGAACGGCGAGCACCGGCGTCCGGACCACGACCGTCGGGCTCACCGTCCGGTGGACGACCGTCTCGGTCCCACGCTTTGTGGTCACGGTCACGTTCTCGACGCGCACTCTCAGCCGCGTCCGGTTGTCGTTTGCCGTTTCGACGTGGACTCGCTCCGTCGCCGCCGCCAGACTGCTGGCGTTCGGCGTCGCCGGAAGTGAGGCGGTCGCCGTCACGTCGCCGCGCCTGATCGTCAGCTCGTCCAGTCGCTCCCTCGCTCGCAGGTAAATCCGGATGCGCAGGGCGTCCCGGAACGGCGTTTCGTCGGAGAGGACTCGTCCCGCAGTCGTGTTCGCCCGGTCGAGAACCGGGTTCCGCGCCGCGGCGTCACCGGCCTCGACGACCGCCGTCCGGATCGCCGTCTGTGTCTCGCCGACGACACGGTCGACGGCCACATCCGTCGCCGGGTCCGCGGCCGGTCGATCCGGCTGGAGCCCCACGAACAGCGCCACGCTCCCGACCAGCAGGACGACGCCGACCAGCGCGAACGGGAGCCATCCACGGTCGTCGTCCCGGAAATCGGTGCTCCGGGTCACGGCGACCACGTCCGGACGGTGATCCGGACCTCTCCGACCGACACCGACTCAGCCGCGTCCCGGGGCGACTGGAAGCGGGTGCGCATGTCCGCGGCCAGTCGCTCACCCAGCGCCGTCGTGAGCCTGTCGTTGGCTTTCGTGGCGTTGTCGGCGACTGCCGGGGCCGTCACGCTCGTGCCGAGGAACCGCCCCAGCCGCTCGTATCGGTAGGTAACGAGTCCCTCGACGGGATAGTCGCCCAGCAGCGCACTCCGGGTGTGGTCCGGCGGGAACAGCCCCCGAACGATCCGCTGTGCCACGACCGCCCCCACTCGCTCGAAGGTGGCGTTCGTCCCGTTCCCGGCCGTCACTCGCCGTGCAGAGCCGCGGGCAGACGGGAGGCCACTCGCCACGACGACCGCCTCGGCGTGGACGGTCTCGGCCGGTGGCGGCGCGGGACCGACGGTGTACGCGCCCCGGATCGGCGCGCCGGGATACGGCTCCCAGCGTGCGCGAATCTGTGCGAGGTGAGTCCGTCCTCGGGTCAGGTTTCGGGTCGCGTTTGCCACCGCCCGCTGGAAGTCCGCCCGTGTGCGGGTGACGCGCCGGCCGCGAACGACGAGACTGCCGAGCGCGGCCGTCGAGAGGTGGCTCGCGAGCGTACCGTGGGCCGTCCGCTGGAAGGCCGCACCCTCCGTTATCGGGAACTCGACGACTCGTGACGACGCGTGCCGTGCGCCCGGCGCGAGCGTGTAGTGGACCGTCGCCGCACTCGTCGTGAGCGTGTCGGCCACGCCGTCGGCCGTGTCGGCGCTCGCCGGCGGTGCCGGACTCGTGACGAGTGCGAGGGTGCCGACCGCAACCCCGACGAGCAGGAGGAAGAAGGCCGTGTCGAGTACCGTGCTGATCGCTCGCATCACCACACCCTCACTGTGAGCCGCCCCGGCTGGACCCGTCCCGATCCGAGGGCAATACTCACTCTGGCACTCGCTCGCTGTGCAGACTCCGGCGGCGATGCACCCCGAGTCCACCGTCGGTCGCCGGCGGTCAGTGTCACGTTCAGCCGCCGTCCCGCCGGTGCCGCGGATTGCACGCGGCTCAACCGGTCCGGCCGGATCACACCGCTGGTCTCGACGGCGTCCTCGACGGCCGACAGTGTGGGCTGGGCGACGTTCCGGGGCTCGGTGCCCGGGAGTGCGTCGTCGACCGCGCCCGCGTAGATCGTCAGCCCGACGCCGAGCGCGAACACCGCGGCGATGGCCGCGACCGGCTCGACCTGTCCCCTACGCGCCGACGAGCGTGACATCGACCCCCTCCCAGGTGACGCGCCGAACGACGAGTCGGCCTGCCGTCGCTCGCCACGCGCGAGTTCGGTTCCGTGCCTCCGCTGCAGCCGCCCGGAACGCCGTGGCGTTCTGAAACACTTTCGCTGGCGGTTCGCCACGGAGGACCGCCGCGAGCGCCGTCCCGTTCCGGACCGGTGTGACGGGACCGTAGGCGAACGCCGCGTGCGCGGTGCCGCCGTCGTTCCGCAGGGCGATGCGACGGCTGCCGATCTCGACCGCCGTCGCGTCCACGCCGTGTTCGCCAGTCGCGTTGTGGGGACTGGTCGCCACAGCGTCGACCGTCGCCGCCGCTCGCTGGGCGTCCGGTGGAACCGTCGTCGGGAGTGCGACCGCCACCCCAAACGCGAGCGCGCTCGCCGTCGCGACGCCGAGCCAGAGATACCAGGTGTCGACCGGTGCATCGAACATGGACAGGGGTGGTCCCCTCTCGGTACTTAAGCGTTCAGACGAACAGCCCCACGGCGTGGATCGCGGCCAGGTAGGTCGCGGTCGCGACGAGCAGCGCCCACCCGACGCGGTAGCCGACCAGCGCGCGGTCGAGGCCGTGGGCCAGCCCCGTTGCGAGCGTCGTCAGGATCGCCGCGAGGACGAGCGCGTACGCACCGACCGCGAGTCCGAGGCCGGCCGTCGACGGCCCGGACGCTGCTCCCGCTGTGCCCACCGTCCCAGAGGCTCCCACAGCCCCAACCGCGAACGTCCCGCTCGCGTCCATCCCGGCGGCCAATGCGACGGTCGCGCCCCCGACCAGCGGCCCGAACAGCGCGGCCGTGTTGGCCAGCGTGCCGGTTACCGTCCCGATCTCGTGGCGTGCGTCGCGCTCGACCGCCGCGAGTTCCTCGACGTTGTCGGCCATCGCAACGATCGCGCGGCCCGCGGGCTGGCCTTCGCTGGCGGCCAGCGCCAGGAGGGTGGCGGTACTCCGCACCTGCGGACTCGGGATGTCAGCCAGCGCGCCGTGTTCACCGAGGAACGCCTCGCGGACACCGACTTTGAGCCGGCGCTGTCGCTGGGCGGCCGCCCGCAGAACTGCGCCGGTCGGGTCGGCTACCTCCTCGGCGGCGGTCGCGACGGCGCGCTCGACCGCCTCCCCCTCCTCCACGCGCCGCCCGATCTGGTAGAGCGCGTCGGCGAGGCCCTCCTCGACGGCCCGAACCCGCTCACGGACGGCGGTGATCGGTCGGTAGGAGACCACGAGCGCCCCGCCACAGCCAGCGCCGACAGCCGCGAGGGGCCCCGCCCACGACGCGACGAGCCTGCTGGCCAGGACCCACCCGGTCGCGCCGACCGCGAGTCCAGCGGCCAGCGCTGGCCACCGTCGACTCGGTACGTCCGGATGATCTCGTCCGACCGACGGCGGCGGGAAGGTGACCGGCCGGCGCACCAGGAGCCACGCGCTCGCGGCCACGAGAACGGCCGGCAGTGCGAGGTCGTAGAGTACGACGACGGCCGCGAGCGGGACGGACGCGCCCGCCGTCCGGACCGCGGGCAACATCGCGACCAGCGCGAGCGGGAGCAAGACGCCGAAGGCGTACAGCCCCGTGGCCGGCCCCTGCAGGCTCGAGGCGAACTCCGCCATCCGGTCGCGGGTGCCGTCGAGCACCGCCGACATCCCGCGGTCGAGGGCGCGTTCGCGCTCACCTTCGGGCGCGGTGCCCGCGGATTCGACGAGCAAGAGCGCGCGCCGCAATGCCGGGAACCACTCGTCCCACTCCGCCGTGAACGAGGGAAAGCCCGAGCCCGCCGACCCGGCGGCGCGGCGCACGTGCTCGCCGAGACTGTCCGCGAGCGGCCCCTGTCCGGTCTCGGCCGCGAAGGCCGCTGCCGTCTCAGTCGCCGGCGTCACTCGCATTCGGAGGACGGCCCGGCTCACCAGCGCCGGTGCTTCCCCGAGCGCGCGTGTCCGCCGAGCCGTCGCGAGCGCGTGGGGTGCGCTGTGGACCGCGTGGACGACGGCCAGCGCGCCCGCTCCACCACAGCCGAGGACGAGCGGTACCGTCCCTGCCGGTGCGACGACGCCCGCGAGGACGACCACGGGGACACACAGTAGCGCGGCCCCGTACCCCGCACGGACGACGGTCTCGGGGGACAGATCCGAGGCGAGGAATCCGAGTGCCCGATCGAGGTCGGCGCTCCCCTCGGCCGGCCACGGATAGCACTGCGCGAGCAGTCGGACGACTCGCTCGATGGCGACCGTCATGCTGTCCGCTCCGCTCTTCGTCGGGCGTGAGCCTGCCGGATCGTCTCCGGATCGGTGCGGCCGCCGTCGGCGAGGTCGGCCAGCCAGTCGGTCCGTTCATCGAGGCCGTTCCGGACGGCCGCGTAGCTCTCGGTCGAACGGACCAGCCCGTCGATCAGTCGGCTGTTCCCGCGCTCGATTCGCCCGGTCGAACTCAGCTCTCCGGAATCAAGTTCGAACAGCGTCTCGAAGCCGACGCCGTCGGCGGTGACGACCTCCTCGATCCGTTTGACCCGCCGGGCGCGACCGGTCGGTGACTCGTAGGGTTCCAGCGTCACCAGCAGGTCGGTCGCGCCGAAGGAGGACTCCGGGACGCCCAGGTCGGTGACGACGCGCTCGCGGACGGCCGCGCCGCCGTCGCCGTGGATCGTTCCCAGCACCGCGCTCCCGCTCGCGCCGACCCGCATCGCCTCGTAGAGGACACCCGCCTCCTCGCCGCGAACCTCGCCGACGACCAGTGCGCCCTCGCCGAGTCTGAGCGCGGTCCGGAGCGCTTCGGCCGGGGCGAGTGCTCCGCTATCGTCGTCCCCGGTTCGAAGCGACTGCACGTCCCGGCCGGCGGCCTGTAACTGCCCGACCGGTAATTCCGGCGTGTCCTCGATGACCACGGTCCTGATCTCGGCTGACAGTTCCCACAGCAGGGCACCGAGCATCGTGGTCTTCCCGGCACCGCGGGTCCCGGCCAGCAGGGTCGCGGCATCGCGCTCGACGGCCAGCGAGAGCAACGCGGCCGCGTTCGCGGTGAGCGTCCCGTTGTCGATCAGGGCCGGGAGCGTCCACGCTTGCCGCTCGTGGGCGCGGAAGGTGAAGGCGATCCCATCGCTGACCGGTTCGGTGACGCCGGCGACCCGGACGCGTCGGTCCGCGACCGTCGCCGTCGCGTCGAGCGCCGGACTGGCCCGCGAGAAGGCCCGCCCGCTCTCGCGTCGGAACCGCGAGGCCAGTGCCTCGATACCGCCCTCGGTGAGCCGAACGTTCGTCGTCAACGTCTCGCCGTCGACGCGAACGCGGATCCGATTGCTCGCCGCTGGTGCCGTCACGAACACGTCCGTGACTCGCTCGTCGGCGAACAGATCGGTGAGGACGCCGTGGCCCTGTGTGTGTTTTTCGAGGACGCGCTCCAGTTCTCCGACGGTCGCGTCCAGCGCGGACTCGTCGTCGACCACGCGCCGGACCGCGCGACCTGGCGCACGCTCGCCGCCGGTCACCGCACCGCTGGCCAGCCGGTCGTAGGCTGTGACCAGCCGTTCGGTCGCTGCCCGACCGAACCCGTGTTCGACCGGTTCGAGATGGTAGAGCCGGCGCTCACGGTCCGGTTCCGCGTAGATCCGAGCGACTGCTCCCGTCTCCAGATTCTCTCGCGACGCGAACCTGGCCGTCGCGGGCGGCTGGAGTCGCACCCGCGACCGGCTGATAGTCGGCCCGACCGCGGGGGCCAGCAGCTCCTCGTATCCGCCGGCCTGTGTGGCCACTTCGGCCAGCCCGGTCTCGGCCGCCAGTGTCGCGACTGGCCCCGCCCGCCCCGTGGCGGCCCGGGCAGCCCCGAGCGGATCGCGGCGTGCCCGGTCGGCGATGGCTTCGTCGTGGAACGCGGCCGCGTCGGCGAACCGACCGGCAGCAACGAGCGTGGCCGCCGCCGCCCCCTCGTAGGCCCGCTCGACGCCCGCGGCCCGGGTACAGATGGCGTCGGCGTCTCGCTCGCAGAGCGCGTCGACGACCGCGGCCCGACAGGTCGGTTCGGTCGCGAGCAGCCCTCCGCCCGGGCAGTCTCCGGCGTCGATAACCAGTCTGTCATCGTCGAACGACGGTGTACAGCGACAGCCCGTCTCGTCGTCACCACCGCGGACGCGACTGAGTACTCCCATAGCCGTCGCTCGTCCCGTTCCCGGATTTAAATCTCGGGGAGCCGCCGGACCGCGATCAGTCGCTCGCCGTCGCGTTCGATGCGCGTCAACGCGATCCGGTGTTGACCCGGCGATTCCAGAACCAGCGGCTCGTCGCGGATACGGCCATCTCGATAGTGGGCTACCCGGACCCCGGGGAGTCGCCGCGTCTTGACCTCGCCGCCATGAACTCGCCACGCGAGATCGACGGCTGATCGACTGACCGAACGCGCCTGCTCCGGGGCGCCGCCGAGCGAGAGCGCTGTGACACCGGTGGTCGTCCGGAATCGTGCCGGAATCTCGACCGTGACGACCCGGCGCGCACCAGGCCCGTTGCCTACAGCGGTCTCACGGTGCCGGAGGTCCGCGATGGCCGTCCGGAGCCGGTCAGCGTCGGCCGTGAGCGTCGCCTCACTGCGCTCACGGGCTGCCAGCTCGATCCCCGGCAGACTGGCCGCGAGCAGTGCCGACGCGAGAACGACCGCCACGACCACTCGGAGCATCAGAGCGCGTCACGCAAGTCGGAGAGGAAGCCGCCCCCGTTCTCGTCGTCGTCGTGCCGTCCCGGGCCGGTTGCGGTATCGCTCCGATCCCGTGGATGCGCGCGCCTCTCGGATCGGTCTGGCTGTCGTCTCACGCCGCCACGACCGCTCCCGTCACACGGTGGCCGTCGTTCCTGCTTGCTCTCGTCTCGACCGGTGATCCGACGTGCGATATCTCCGGGTGATTCGGGCGAGTCGTCGTCTCTTCCGTCGACTCGTGACTGGCCATCGTGCTGGCCCGTTTCATCGGCGTCGTCGTGCGGATACCGGCGGTTGCGGTCGGTCCCGTGACGCTCCAGTTCTTCGACCTTGGCGAGGGCGGTGTCGGCCCGGCGCTCCACGTCGCGGTTGACGGTTCGGACGTTGCCGACGTACCCGCGCACTGCCTGGACGCTGGCAGCCAGGTCCGTAAGCTGGGATTCGAGGTCGTCGACCCGCCCCCGCAGTTCGTCGAGTTCGCGCTCGCGTTCGGCGGCCTCGGCGACCGCCGCCAGGTCCGTCTCCCCGTCGGCGAGCGCCCGTTCGACCGCTTCGAGCCGTGCTTCCACGTCGTCTTCGTCCATAATCGTGGCTGGTCCCGTACCGGTATTTCAACGCTTGGGTCCCAAGATTGAATACCCGGTTCGGTGTTAGTTACGCGCTACAGCGATAGTAACAAACCGCTCGGTGCGGGCTCCGACGCACGCGAGGCGCTCTCGCGGGGACTTACCAGCCATGCACGACACAGACATCCACACGGTAACGGTGACGTTGGTGACGCTGTTCACGGCCGCGCTCGTCGCGACCGCCGGTATCGGCACGGCAGTCGCACAGGTCGACGACGGCGACGCCGACAGTACGGAACGACAGTTCGACTTCGACGCCGGTCCCGACTCGTCGGTCGACTTCGAGTTCGCCGACGGGAGTCCCGACTTCGATTTCGGCGGTGACGACCGTGACGAACCGGGCTTCAGCTTCGGTGGCGGGGACGACGAACCGGGTTTTAGCTTCGGCGGCGATGACGGTGACGCGCCGATTTTCGGGTTCGGTGACGGCGACGACGCCCCCTCCTTCGGTGGCACGGACGGCGACGACGCACCGTCGTCCGACTTCGGTGACGACGGCGACAGCGAACCCGACGATGGCGACGACACTGGCGATGGCGATACCGGTGACGAGCAGGCCAGCGTGGTTCTGGTGCCGACGGTCACGGACACGAATTCCCCGGTCGAGGAGACGGCGACGCTCACCGTCGTCGCGACAGTCGAGAACACCGGTTCCGGAGACGGAACGGGGACTGTGGAACTCACCGTCGACGGCCAGTCCGCGGACAGCCGGCAGGTCGATCTCGCGGCCGGGGCGACTACCACCGTCTCCCTGTCGTGGACGCCACAGCCCGGCGACGCGGGCGAGTACACCGCGACGGTCACGACCGCCAACGACACCGCCACGACGAGCGTGAGCGTCGTGAACGAGTCGGACGGCGGCGACGGCGGGACGGTGTTGCCCTTCCGACCGTCGTCGTTCAGGGGATACGTGGAAGGCGAGACCGGGTATCTGCACACCGGGATCGGCAACGACTCGTTCGTGATCGACTTCACCGAGTGTCGGAACTTCAAGCCGACCGGCGAGTACGTCCAGCAACACCCGGACTACCTGCCCATCGACCCGTGCATCGTCCTGACCGGCAACGTCTCGGCGGAGACCGACACCTGGGAGGGCGAGTTCCAGACCTCGCGGGTCACCGGGTCGATCACCGACACGGCGGTCGGTGCCGCATACTACGCCGCCAACATCACCACGACCGACGGGGTGTCGGGCACGTTCGACCTGACGACGGGTGAGATCACCGGCCAGGGCACCGCCGAGATAAACGTCACCGTCTGGAACGTCGACCACGTCGGCGTCCCGTGGGCGCAACGCGGTGACCCGATCTCGGACGACACCTGCCACATCCCGAACGTCCCGCTGCGGCTCTCGACGGAGAAAAGTTACGAGCCGAAATCACCGAGCTCGTCGACCGACCTCGTCTCGGGCATGCGGTTGAACGACGCCAACGAGACCACCGTCGTCTCCAACGACTTCGCCGTCGGGAGTGCCAAGGATTGTGGCGAAGTCTACGGATACATCAACATCAGCAACCAGATCAACGCCGAACTCGGGATTCCGGCCGAGGCGGGGCGCAACGAGCTGGTCTTCGACTTCGATCTCGATATGAAGCGGTAGTCGGCCCGCCCCCACCTTTGATTAGTCGGACTCACGTTGGTGATGATATGAAAGTCGTCCTGATTGGTGTCGGACAAGCAGGAGGGAAGATCGCGCAGGCCCTCGCGGAATTCGACTACGACCGCGGATTCGAGGCGGTCCAGGGTGCCTTCGCGGTCAACACGGCGCGTGCGGACCTCCAGAATCTCGACATCGACACGATGCTGATCGGGCAGGACCGGGTGAAAGGACACGGCGTCGGTGGCGACAACGAACTCGGGGCCGAGATCATGCAGGCAGAGGCCACCGAGGTCATGGACGAACTCGACGGCCGTGTCACCAGCGAAGCCGACGCCGTCTTCGTCGTCGCCGGCCTCGGCGGTGGCACCGGGAGCGGCGGCGCGCCCATGCTCGCCCGCGAACTCAAACGCGTCTACACGATGCCGATCTACGGCCTCGCGGTCCTCCCCGGCCGCGACGAGGGTGCGATCTACCAGGCCAACGCCGGCCGCTCGCTGAAGACATTCACCAGGGAAGCCGACTCCGTCCTCGTCATCGACAACGACGCCTGGAAGACCTCCGAGGAGAGCATCGAGGAAGGGTTCGCGGCGATCAACGACCGCATCGCCGAACGCGTCGGCCTGTTGCTGGCGGCCGGTGAGATCGTCGAAGGCGTCGGCGAATCGGTCGTCGACTCCAGCGAGATCATCAACACGCTCAAAAACGGGGGCATCGCCTCGCTGGGCTACGCCTCCGCGCTGGCCGACGAGGACGCCGGCGAGAACATCAACGCCATCACCTCCACCGCGCGGAAAGCCCTCCTCACCGGCACCTCCCTCCCCCAGGCCGTCGAAGCCGACAAAGCCCTCCTCGTGATCGCCGGCCACCCCGACCGCATCGCCCGCAAAGGTGTCGAACGCGCCCGCAAGTGGCTCGAAGAGGAGACCGGTAGCCTCGAAGTTCGGGGTGGCGACTTCCCACTCAGTAGCGAGCGCATCGCCGCGCTGGTCCTGCTGGGCGGCGTCGAACGCTCCCAGCGCGTCCAGGAGTTCATGGACCGGGCCCGCGAGGCCAGCAAACAGCAGGAGGACCCTCAGGAGAGCGCCGAAGACGCCTTCCAGAACGACGAACTCGACGACCTGATGTAGCCCCGGCCGCCTGTCGGATTTTTCGACGCTGGTGTCTGTCTCGTAGCTCTTCGAAACAACTAATCAGCGCCCCCGAGAAGTGCCAGTCATGGCTGAGGACGAATCCGAAGACGAGGGGCCTGCCGTCGAGCTCGGTGACGGCGAACCAGTCGAGGGTGTGCCGCTGGCGCAGGTCTCGGCGCGACTGATGTGGGGCGCGAAAAAGAGCTACATCCAGCAGCGCGAGGGCGACACGACCATCCGGACGCCCGACGGCCCCCGCGACCTCGGCGACGTACTCGACGAAGTCGAGGAGACCTACTTCCAGCGCCGCCAAGAGTTCGAGGAATCGGTCCGCGAGGTCGTCGGCACCGGCCCCGTCCCGACCGCCGAGTAATCCCCGGCTTTCGGTCGAATGCCCGGCCAAACGTGGACATCGTTCACCACTTCCGGCGTCACCGACGGACCGAACCGATCCACTACCCAGGACCGACCGAGTACCGTCTCGGTTCGCTCCACCCAATAGTTGTCTCGTATTCCGACATATCGCGCCCCCTACGTACGGGGGCACGACGACTCTCGACCCACGACTCTATCTCGATAGTATATTTCGACAACTGATTTCGAACGAAGTTTTCTGCATTCTCAGGAACTCTGGACGGCACTTTCGATTATCATACAATGAAATAGCGGAGCAAATACTAATGTTGTCTGGCCCAACTAGAGAACGATGCTACCTACGGATTGGTCCTGGCAATTTCTCGGGTATTTCCTGATGTTTGGCGCTGCGACGGTCGTGTGTCTCGTCGCTGCGATGCGGGCCAGGAAGATCGAGGACGACGAAACGAGCCGTGGGCTGGTCGCCTTGCTGGCCACCACCGGCGGGTGGGCGTTTTTCGAGCTGGGGCTGCTCGTCGTTCCGAGTCCAGCCGTCGCTTACTGGATGTACGAACTCAGCCTCATCGTCGGCCTGGCGACGGTCGGCGCGTGGTTGTACTTCTGTTCGGCCTACACCGGTCGGTCGTTCCACAAGAATCGGCTTTACCGGGACACCGCCGTCGCCGTGTATCTGGTGATCGTCGGAATCAAACTGACGAACCCGATCCACGGGCTGTACTTCGCGACCGAACTGACCGCGACGCCGTTCCTACACTTGGCGGTCGAACACGGGATCATCCACTGGCTCGTCTCGGGCATCGCTTACTCGCTGGCCAGCGTCGGACTGTTCATGCTCTACGAGATGTTTCTGGAGGCGAACTACGACACGACACCGCTCGCCGTCCTCGGGGCCGCGACTGCTGTCCCGGTCGCACTCGACGTCACGGGGTTCGCGACCGACGTGTTGCTGGACGTCAACTACGAACCACTCGGTGTCGCCGTGTTCGCAGTCGGCGTCCTTTACCTGTTCAAAGACCGGTTTTTCGCCGTCCAGCTCGCGAAGGACGTCGACGAAGCGATCGTCCACATCGGTCCCGAGGGTCGGATACAGCGCACCAGTGACCGGGCCGACCGGGAGTTCCCCATGCTCGCCGACGCCACCGGAGAACCGTTCGATTCGGTCTTCCCGGCGGCGGCCGAACGGCTCGGCGATACGGAGCAGGTCCTCGAATGGAACCGCGACGGTGACACGCGGTACTACCTGATCAACGATATATCCGCGACGCTCGGGCAGACGAACATCGTTCGGTCGGTGGTGTTCACGGACGTGACGGAAGCGGAAACGCGACGCCGGGAGCTGAAGCGACACAACGCACAGCTCGAAGGGTTCGCGGCGGCCATCAGGCACAACCTCCTCAACACGCTGCAGGTCGTCGAAGGCCGGTTGGCACACGCGGACAGAGCGCTGGGGAACGGAAACGTGCAGGAAGCCAACGAGTCGCTGGTCAAGGCTTCGGAGAGCTCGCGCTCGATGGCCGACACCGTGGACGACCTCTCGGTCTTGGCCAGGGAGGGACAGACGGTCGAGGATGTGCAGTCGGTTCCGTTCGCCACGGTGGCCAGGGATGCGTTCACCGACGCCGAGACGGGCGACCTCGAACTCGCTGTGAGCGGTGACGGCAGTATCCGGGCGGACGAGGGCCGCCTCCGCAAGATACTCCGGTACGGGTTCGAGTTCGCCGCGTACAACGACGCAGCGACTGTCACCGTCACACTCCGGGACGACGGATTCGAGATCGTCGACGACGGCGACACCCCGGACGAGACGGACGTGGAAGCGTTCTTCCAGTACGGCAGGGCCGTTCCCGACGCGGACACCGGTATGATCCTCCCGAACCTGGAGATGCTGGTCCGGACGCAGGGCTGGGACGTCACGGTCGATCTGGAGTACGGCGATGGGTTCCGGCTCGTGATCACTGGTGCGCCGACGGACCTGACGGCCTCGGTCACTGGTGACCAGTCGCCGGCAGGGCTAGCCGACTCTACCGGACAGTAAGCATCGACGGGAGTGAGCGGCCTCTTCCGGAGTGTCCCGACCTCCGTCCCACGACGATACCGAGAACGAGTCCGGGGCCGCCTCGACGCGTGGTTCAGGTAGCTTTTTGCCCGCAGACGATCGATCTTCGACGATGACGCTACCCGTAGATCCCAGTCTGATCGAGTCCGGTGACATCGGCGAGAAACGCGCGACGCTTTCGATGGACCACGACGAGGCCATCGAGCACACCCGAGAGACCTTCGCCGACGCCGGCTTTGGCGTCGCCGTCGAGTTCTCCGTCTCGGACATGCTGGCCGAAAAGATCGGTGCCGACCGCGACCCCTACTACGTCCTCGGGGCCTGCAACCCGGAGGTGGCCGACCGCGCGCTCGACGAGTGCATCGAACTCGGCGGGCTGATGCCGTGTAACGTGATCGTCCGCGAAGCCGAACCCGGGACACAGGAAGTGTACCACCTCTCGATCATGCGCGTCGCCCGCCTGCTCGGCCTGGCCGAAGACGACGAGGCGTGGGCCGACATCGTCGCGACGACTGGCGAACTCGTCGACGAAGCCTTCGAGAACCTCTAGGACTGCTCGTCGTCCGTCCCGGCGGGTTCGTCGTTGCCAGCCGCCCGTTCGGCTTCGAGGTCGGCGATCCGTTGCTCCAGTTCTTCGATACTCTCGTCCCGGCGGAGATAGAAGTACCCGCCGGCGACGAGTACCAGCGGGAGGCCAAAGAGGAGGATCGCGATCAGCAGGATGACGAACAGTTCCGGCGCACCTGGAACGCCGGGGACGACCAGCGGACCGGCAGGGAGGGCTGCAGGCGACGGAACCGAGGGCGCGACCATGCGCGCCGGTACTCACGGCGCGCGCTTCACTCTGTCGGCGTGGCGCGAGCGCGACGGTTCAGAAGTCCGTGATCTGTGCCTGCAACCCCGACACCAGCTCGGACTTGCGGCGCAACTGCGCCAGCGAGACGGGGAAGTGTGGCGCGAGTTCGGTCAGCGCGTCCCGGAAGCTCTCGGCCTCGCCCAGTTCCTGCTCGAAGGCGTGCCGGACGCCCTCGCGAATCTGCCAGACGCCGACGGGGGCCCAGTACTCGGGGGAAGCGTGCCGGACCACGAGGACCTTGGCCTGTCGGCCGCGTTCCTGCAGGTGTTCGAGAACGGCGAGCCGAGTGGCGTAGTACGCGCCGGAGGTCTCGTCGACGTAGTCGGTGCGGCCCTCGTAGCCCTCGCTGTCGGCGGCCATGTACATGCCGGCCTCGGGGTCGGGGTTCCAGATGCTCCCGGGCGCTTTCAGCTCCACGAGTTCGAACTCCCACTGGCCGGGCGTCATGATGACCCAGTAGGTGTTGCCCATGTACTCGTTGACCCGGACCTCCGTCCGGTCGATGGAGTTGACGTTGCGGATGGTCCCCCGGAGGTACTGGCCGACGGTGTCGTCGACGGCGGTGATCGACCAGCGGGTCGGGACGAGCCGGCGGTTCGCGCCCTGCCCCAGCGCGCCGGCCGAGAGTATCTTGTTGATCTCGTACACGTCGAATCCCCGACGGTAGAGGTAGGTCATCGCCCCGTCGGCCCGCCAGTCGTCGTCTTCGAGCGTCTTCTCGACTTCCAGTGGGACGGAGGGGTTCTCCGCGAGTTCGGCGTCACGGGCGCGGGCGCGAGGGCCACGCGGTGCGCCGATGTCGTCCAGATCCACGTCCAGATCGGGCTGGCCGTCGAGGCCGATCTCCACGTCGACGGGTTCGTCGGCGATGGCGACCTCGCGCTGGACGCCGACGAAGCCGTCCCACACGTCCTCGACGTTCACGCTGGCGGAACGGGTCGAGTTGAGCAGGCCCGTCCGGCGCTGAAACACGTCGTCGATGGAGTAGCCCTGCTGGTACCACTCGCCGCTGGTCACGTAGTCGGTCGGGTCGGTCTCGGGGCCGGCCACCGGCGAGAGCAGGCCGGTCGACACGTCGGGATAGTTCGACCGCCCGACGAAGATCGAGGGGGCCGTCGACCCGAAGAGGGCGTCGCCCTGGACGGTCTCGTCGAGCTGGCGCTCCACGTCGTCCAGGTACTCGGTGATCGCGTAGGACTTCTCCTCGGCCAGCCGGCGCAGGTCGGCCGAGTCGTCGCGCTGGAAGTCCTCGATGAACTCGTCGAGCCGCATCTGTCTGTCCTTGGTGGCTCCGTGCCAAGAATCTGTCCCGTCCGGGCGCTGGGACGCCGCCCTAGCTGTGGATGCCCATCGCCTCGATCTGTTCCTGGTAGCGGTTCCGGATGGTGACCTCGGTGACCTGGGCCACGTCCGCCACTTCCCGCTGGGTCTTTTTTTCGTTACAGAGCAGGGAGGCGGCGTAGATGGCGGCGGCCGCGTAACCGGTCGGCGATTTCCCCGAGAGCAGGCCCTTCTCGGCGGTGGTCTCGATGATCTCGTTGGCCTTGGACTGGACTTCCTCGCTGAGATCGAGTTCGGAACAGAAGCGCGGGACGTACTTTTTCGGGTCGACCGGTTCCATCTCCAGGCCGAGTTCCTGGCTGATGTATCGGTAGGTTCGGCCGATCTCTTTGCGTTCGACCCGGGAGACTTCCGAAATCTCTTCGAGACTCCGCGGGATGCCTTCCTTCCGGCAGGCCGCGTACAGCGCCGACGTGGCGACGCCCTCGATGGAGCGTCCCCGAATGAGGTCCTCGCTCAGCGCCCGCCGATAGATGACCGAGGCCACCTCCCGGACCGACCGAGGCACGCCGAGCGCGGAGGCCATGCGGTCGATCTCCGAGAGAGCGAACTGCAAGTTCCGTTCGCCGGCGTCTTTGGTCCGGATGCGTTCCTGCCACTTCCGCAGGCGATGCATCTGGCTCCGTTTTTTCGAGGAGATCGAGCGCCCGTAGGCGTCTTTGTCCTTCCAGTCGATGGTGGTCGTCAGCCCCTTGTCGTGCATCGTCTTCGTCGTCGGGGCCCCGACCCGTGATTTCTCCTGTCGTTCCTGGTGGTTGAACGCCCGCCACTCCGGCCCAGGGTCGATGTTCTCCTCCTCGACGACCAGACCACAGTCGTCACATATCAGTTCGCCGCGATCGGCGTCCTTGACCAGGTTGTCCGAGTCACACTCCGGACAGGCACGTACCCCCTCCTGATCGGTTGATTCGGTCTCGGCCTCGCGCTCGCGCTCCCGCTGACGGGTGGACCGTGTCATCGCACTTTTATAGTAGTACGACGTGACGACTTAAACTCTTGGACAAATATCTTATGGTTCGTACTGCGTGCGTCAGACACTTTCTCCGGGCCGTTACCGCTTGCTTTCGGCTATTTCTGCACCGGATGGAGGCTCGCCGCCGCTCGGCGGCGACCACAAACGGTAAGCCCGGGCACTGGTGAGTGGAGTTCGATGCCGGTCATCGAGTGTGACGTGGCCGAGGCCCGCGAGCGGTTGGCCGAGGCCGGCGTCGACGTGCAGGAAGGGAACACGGAGCACGAGTGCTGGCGGGCCACCCACGGGGGTGCCACGGCCGTCGCCTACGACGACAAGGTCGTCGTGCAGGGGGAGTCCCCCGAGGCCATCGAGGCGCTCCTTCAGGACGGGGGCGGCCGTGCACACGTCTACTTCGACGGGGCCTGCCGCGGCAATCCCGGGCCGGCGGCTGTCGGCTGGGTCGTCGTCACGGACGACGGCATCGTCACCGAAGGCGGCGAGCGGATCGGCCGAGCCACCAACAATCAGGCCGAGTACGAGGCGCTGACGAAGGCGCTGGAAGTGGCCCGGGACTTCGGGTTCGACACCGTGGAGGTGCGGGGCGATTCCGAGTTGATCGTCAAGCAGGTCCGCGGGGAGTACGACGCCAACGACCCGCAACTGCGCGAACACCGGGTGACGGTCCGAGAACTGCTGGCGCGCTTCGACGACTGGACGCTGACCCACGTACCGCGGGAGATAAACGAACGCGCCGACGAACTTGCAAACGACGCACTCGACGATGACTGACGAGACACCCGACCCCGAGGACGCGCCGGTCGCGCGACTGGACGACGAACAGGGGGACGACGCGGCCGACGAATCCGCCGAGGTACCACAGGACGTACTCGACGAAGTCGAACGACTGACTCGGCTCGCACGCGAGGCCGTCGACGAGGGGGAAGCGGCGGCCTACCGGGAGCGACGGGCCAACCTGCTCGCCGAGTACGAGTTCACCGCCCGCGTCCGCGAGGACGACGCCCACGACACGCTGGTGCTTCACCCCGAGGAGTGGCTCGACGACGGCGTGGTCCAGATGGACGCCGTCGAGGACGTAGACCGGGGCATCGAGCGACCGCTTGATGGCCCCGGTGACAGCGAGGACTGGGACACTGTCGCGGAACGCAACCGTCAAATCGCCGAGACCGTCGCCGAGGAACACGGCGCGGTCCACGGCGAGAACGCCGCCGCGCTGGCGGAGTTCATGCACAACCACTACGCCCAGCCCATCGACTCCGCGACCGACGACCAAATAGAGGAGTTCGTAACCGAGTACTTCCCGCGCAACGCGTGGCCGAGCGAGAAACAGCGTGACCGAATCGACCGTTCGGTCGCGCTCACACTCGACGTCGCTGACTCCGTCTAGCGCTGCTCGTCGATGAGCGCTTCGAGCTCGTCGGCGCGACTGTCGTCCGTGACGAAGCGGCCGAACACCCAGGATAGCTGGTCGAGGAGCACGTCGTGACCGGCCTCGGTCAACGAGTACTGGTTGGTCCGCTTGTCGAGTTCGCTCTTCTCGACGAGGCCCATCTCGACGAGGTCGTCGAGGTTGGGATAGAGCCGCCCGTGATTGACTTCCGAGTCGTAGTAAGTCTCGAGTTCGCGCTTGATAGCGAGACCGTATCGGGGTTCCTCACTCAGAATGACCAGAATGTTCCGCTGAAACGCCGTGAGTTCGCGCGCGACCTCCAGGTCAGCCTCCACAGTTTGTGTCTCTGACATGCTTAGATAAATGTCATCAAGGCATTTAACCCTTGTTAACTCGAACGGAGTTCCTCCGGATTCGAGGCCAGCGTCGCGTGATTTCTCCTTGCAGATTCGTGTCGGAATGAATATTGTTGTACGCTGGTGGGGCGTTTCAGGCATTCTCATGTCTGATCTCTTATTAGTGCACGATACAAGCCAGTGATGACGGACACCCGGTCCACACGGGTCCGCTCGCGTGCGACGGGTTCGGTCGTCGATGGAGAACCGGCGCTCGTCTACCGTTGGACACGGATTACGAAAGTACTTTTTGGCCCGCTGTCGCACGGGCAGGTGATGACGAACCTCTGGAACGACCTCGAAACTGGGCCGAACCCGCCCGAAGAGATCTACGCGGTCGTCGAGTGCCTGAAAGGCGAGCGCAACAAGTACGAGTACGACAAGGACGTTCCCGGCGTGGTGCTGGACCGGGTCCTCCACAGCAACGTCCACTACCCCTCCGACTACGGGTTCATTCCGCAGTCCTACTACGACGACGAGGACCCCTTCGACGTGCTCGTCCTCGTCGAGGACCAGACGTTCCCCGGCTGTATCATCGAAGCCCGCCCGGTCGCGCTGATGAAGATGGACGACGACGGCGAACAAGACGACAAGGTCATCGCCGTCCCCACCGAGGACCCGCGCTTCGATCACATCCAGAACCTCTCGGACATCCCCCAGCAGCAACTCGACGAGATCGACGAGTTCTTCGCGACCTACAAGAACCTCGAGGAAGGCAAGGAAGTCGAGACGCAGGGCTGGGAGGACAAGCAGGCCGCCAAAGACGCCATCGAACACGCGATGGACCTCTACGAGGAGAACTTCTAACCGAACCCCTCCATTTTCGGTTCACAGACCGCCCACGAGCAGTGTGTGAATCGTTTCTCCCCGCCGGCCGGTCCTCGACGGCCAGCTGCCCCCGAGATTCCGGCAACGGATGCCGGGATAACGGGCGACCGGCCGACGGCTCCGTCGCTCTCGGCCCGTCCCGACCTGCGTGGCTCGCCGACGACGCGACCCCTGACACCCCGCCGATACCTCTCAGTTATCGCCCGACCGTCCGCCGATGTATTATGATTATGGGTAATTATTAGGGTGTCGCGGTCGTACGTTCGGACGTGATGTCGACCGAACGACAGTCCGTCGGTATGTGTCACGTGACGGTGGTCCCCGAGAACTTCGAGTCCAACGAGGAGCCGTCGGACGACGACATCGAGCGGGAGTAAGGACAGGTTTTGCCGGTGTCCCGGACGGCCGCCGATATTCCACCGCGAAAAGAAGCTTCTTGTGCCCGCTCCCGGTAACGAGCGGTATGGGTCTGTTCGACCGGCTTCGTGGCGACGACGGTCCCCGTGTTGCCTTCTTCGGTATCGACGGGGTACCGTACAGCATGCTCGCGGAGCATTTCGACGAGTTCGAGAACCTCGCCGCACTCGCGGAGGAGGGTAGCGCGGGGGCCATCGACAGTATCGTGCCCCCCGAATCGAGCGCCTGTTGGCCGTCGCTGACGACCGGCGTCAACCCCGGCGAGACCGGCGTCTACGGCTTCCAGGACCGGGAAGTGGGGTCCTACGACACGTACGTCCCGATGGGTCGGGACGTACAGGCCACCCGGATCTGGGACCGCGTCCACGACGCCGACCGGCAGGCGACGGTGATGAACGTCCCCGTCACGTTCCCGCCCCAGCGTGACGTGCAGCGGATGGTCTCGGGCTTTCTCTCGCCCGGCATCGACAAGGCGGCCTACCCCGACGACCTCCGGGACTACCTCGACGACATCGACTACCGCATCGACGTCAACGCCAAGCTCGGGCACGACGACGACAAGTCCGACTTCATCGCGGACGCCCACGAGACCATCGACCGCAACCACGAGGCGTTCAAAAACTACATCGAGCAGGACGACTGGGACCTGTTTTTCGGCGTCTACATGACGACCGACCGGGTCAACCACTTCCTGTTCGAGGACTACGAGAACGACGGCGAGTACAAGGAGGAGTTCCTCGAGTTCTACCGGAAAGTCGACCGGTACCTCGGCGAGATGCGCGAGCTGCTCCCCGACGACGTGACGATGGTCGTCGCCTCCGACCACGGCTTCACCACGCTGAACTACGAGGTCCACTGCAACGAGTGGCTCGCCCAGAACGGTTGGCTCAGCTACGAGGACGACGATCACGACAAACTGGGCGACATCGCCGAGGACAGCACGGCCTACTCGCTGATCCCCGGCCGCTTCTACATCAACCTCGAAGACCGGGAACCTCGCGGGAGCGTCCCCGAGGACGAGTACGAGGCCGTCCGGGACGAACTCAAAGCCGAACTCGAAGCGCTGGAGGGCCCCGACGGCCGGAAGGTCGCCGACCGCGTGGTCACCCGGGAAGACGCCTTCCGCGGCGACCACGACGACATCGCGCCCGACCTCGTGGTCGTCCCGAACCACGGCTTCGATCTCAAGTCCGGGTTCAAGGGCGACGACGACGTCTTCGGGAAGGGGCCGCGCAACGGCATGCACAGCTTCGACAACGCCTGTCTGTTCGTCGACGACCCCGACGCACGCATCGACGACGCCGACCTGCTGGACATCACCCCGACGCTGATGGACCTGCTCGACATCGAGTACGACCGGACCGCCTTCGACGGTTCGACACTGCTGTCCTGAGCGTTCGGTCCCATTACGCTCACCGGACGACTGTCACCGGAATCGGCGCTCGGCGGAACACTTTCTCGGCGACGTTCCCGATCACCAGCCGGTCCGCGACGGAACCGCCGTGACTCCCGACGACGACCGTGTCGTGGTCCTCGGCGGCGTCGAGGATCGCCCGCGCTGGATGACCCGTCAGAACCGTCACGTCCACCTCGGCGTCGTGGTCGGCCGCGATCTCGTGGGCGCGGTCCGCGACCGTCTGGCCGTGTTCCTCGGCTGCTTCCTGCATATCGTCGGCGATCGCGATCGCCGCCGCCTCACCCCACATGATCGACGGCTCGCCGACGACCGTCAGTACGGTGATCTCGGCGTCGTCGAACACGTCGAGAGCGTATTCGAGCGCCCGTTCGGCCATCTCGGAGTCGTCCATCGGGACGAGAACGCGCATACTCGCCCTACGACGGACGCCGACAAACCTGTTGGGTCACAGAATGAGCGCGAACAGGAGGTAGGAGCCGACGACCGACAGCACGGGCGAGAGGATCCACAGCGTGACGATTCTGGCCGTGGCCGCCGGATCGAACAGGCTCTCGGCCGTCACTTCTTCGGGTTCTTCTGTCCCGATCCCGGGAACCGCGACATCTTCTGGCGGTCCCGTGGGTGCTTCGGCCTCGCCGGTCGCGAGGTCCCCGACCGTCGGTCCGGCACCTTCCTCGGCGGCCGGTGACGCGGTCAGCGAGCCGGTCGCCAGTTCGGTCTCCCCTTCGCCCGGGGGCTTCGGCGTCGCCAGTTCCGCCAGCGTCGCGGTCCGGCTGGCCCGACCCCAGCCCAGCCCGATGATACAGCAGGTGGTACTCACCGCGAGACTCGCCGGGATGCCCAGTTGCGAGAGGACGGTGATGATCGTCGCGCCGACGAGCGAGACGATCAGTGCCGCCAGGATCGGCAGGTCGGTGATGTCGTCGCCGACGGTCGCCAGTGTCCGCCGGGCGATGGTGAACCCGCCGAGGCCGATAGTTCCGACCGCCAGCAGGATGCCCTGGTTCATGGTGATCGAGCCGTTGCCGACCAGCGGTGCGACGGCGTTGGCCGCGTTCGAGGCCCCCGCGGAAAAGCCCATGTAGCAGGCGATCAGGAGGACGAGGGCGGCACCGATCAGGTCCCGCCGGGAGGCGTTCTCGTTGAGTCCGGGTCGTGGGACGGGTCCGGATCGGTCGATCCGGAGCAGCGGGTCGCGCATCCGGCCAAAGGAGAGGCGGGCGTCCAGATGGGGGTAGAGATAGCGGCCGATGACGGCACCGACGGCGAAGCCGATCAGGGGGGCGACGATCCACGCCGAGACGATGGTGAACATCAGTGCCGCGTCGAGCGTCCCGGTCGCCAGCCCCAGCCCGACGATGGCACCGACCGCGGTCATCGACGTGGAAGCGGGGACGCCATAGATGTTCGAGATCAGGAGTGCGAGCCCGGTAAAAAAGAGAACGCCCACGCTGGCCGTCGGTGAGAACTGCGCGGCGGGGACGATCCCGTCGCTCATGGTGTCGATGACGTTGCGCCCGACGGTCCAGGCCCCGACGAATGCAAAGAGGGTGAAAAGCGCCGCCGCAGTGGTCTTCCGCACGATCCGACTGCCGACCGCCGGGCCGAACGCGACCCCGGTCGACGAGCCACCGATGTTGTAGCCGACGAACGCTGCGACGAGCAGGCCGACGACGACGAGTGCCGACACCATGCTGAAATTCGCCCTCGGTGACGTGGAGTTCCATCCCCCGGGTCTTCGGTCTGTCGACGGCCAGCGCTGGCTCGACAGCGGGGCAATCGACGGCCGCTCGCCGTCTCGGAACGCACAGATACCGAGTAACAGGCTTTTAGTCGCCGGATATGCCACCTTCGCCCGTGCGTTGGAATCTCAAAGGACGGCTGGCATACGTCGGCGGACTACTGGTGCTCGCACTCGGTCTGCTCTTTTTAATCAGTGCACCGCCGGTCGGTATCGTCGTCGTGTTGCTGGGGCTGTACGTCTTCCCGCCGACGCGACGGCGACTGCGGATCGACGTTTCCGCGCGGCGACTCGTGGTCTGGATCGTGAGTGCCTTCTTGCTCCTGTTCGGGCTCGTCACCGCGCTCAAGTCACCCCTCCCCGGCGCGCTCGCCGTGGGCGCGGGCCTGCTCGCGCTCCCGCCGCTCCGGGCGCAACTCCAACGGCGCGGGGGCGTCGAACTCCGCGGGCCGGTCGTTGCAGTCGTCGTCCTCGTCGCGGCGGCGTCCTCGATGTGGCTCGTCGCCGCGGAGCTGAACGAGCCTGCCGAGCGCGGGAACGTCACCCACGAGATGAACGAGTCGTTCGTCGTGAACGCACATCAAGAAGGGAAGCTCCGGGCCAACGTCACCGGCGCGCGAGCGCTCCTGGGTGCCGACCCCGTCGGGGACTCGACACCCGTGACGCCCACCGACCAGGTGTTTCTTCTCGTGTCCGTGACCTTCGAGAACGTCGGCAACGATTCGGTCATGGTCGAGGGGCGAAGCGGGGGCGTCGTCGCACTCGTCACCGCAGACCACAACGACGTGTACTCTCCGAGCTTCCGGGCGGATATCGTCGGGTACGACCCGGGCGTCGACAACGACGTGTTTCATATCTACGAGAACGACATCCGTCTCGAACCCGGTGAAGAAGTCAGCGGCACGCTGGTGTACTCGGTCGATGCGGAGCATCAATACCACCTCAGAGTCTCACCGGACGGCCCGACGATAGAGGGCGACAACCACTACGTCCCGATCAGTGTCGAGACGCTCCGGGGATACTGACCGGGCCGTCTGCCGCGTGTCTGACGGGTTGTTTTGTGGACTGGTCACGTACCGCCCCGCATGGCAAACCTGACGGACGTCTACGACGGCGGCGTCGGCGGTGTCGCGGGTCGACGCCGGCGATTCCTCGGCCTGTCGCTGTTCGGTCTCGGGGCAGTGATGGTCGTCACCGCCATCGTCGTCGCGACGACCGGGCTGGCCGACCAGTTCGGCCTCACGACCTTCGGCGCGCGGGAACTGGCCGGCGTCCTCGCGGGGCTGGGGTTGCCGGCGGCGTTCCTCGGGAGCTTCGCCGTCCTCCCCGCCTCCCAGCGCGCCCGGGCGGCGGCCGTGATCGGCGCGAGCCTCTCGGTGTTCGGCGTCGTCCTCTTCCGGGAGGCCTACCCCTACCAGTGGGTCGGCTCCGGGAGCGGCCCGGACCTCACCCTGCCCGTGGTCGTCGTCTACTTCCTCGGGACGATCACGCTGTTCTGGTGTCTGTTCGTCGCCGTCGCCAACTTCAAGACCCGCACCGACCCCGGCGGCACGGTCCGCATGGAAGTGACCGACGAAGGGACGACCCGCATCCTCGAAGTCTCCGGTTCCGTCCCCGGGCTGGGTGGGATCGGCCTGTTCGGGCAGAACCCCGACGGCGAAGTCCAGACCCAGACCAACAGCGCCGACAAGGATGACGTGCTCTACGCCCGCGAGGAGACCCACACACCCACGGGCGGCCAGACTGCCGCGAGCGACGGCGGCGCGGCCGCTCAGCAGGGCGGGATGGACGACGCCGAACCGGTGCCCGACGAGGTGGTCGAGGCCGCCGAGACTCGCGGTCAACCCGACGCCTACTGTGGCAACTGCGAGCACTTCCAGTACGTCCGGGCCGACGGCGAGATCCGGCCCGCCTGCACCCTCCACACCGAGGTCATGAACGACATGGAAGCCTGCGACGACTGGCAGGCCAACAACTGAGTCCCCCCACTCTTCTCCGCCGCCCCCTCAGTCCTGCGGCACTGCGTCCGTCTTACCGCCGGCATCCGGGAGCGTCTCCTCGACCTGGGTGTAGACCAGTCCCAGCGCCACCAGGCCGAGTGCACCGCCGAATGCGAAGGGGACGACGAAGCCAAAGCGGACGAGGTAGCCCGACACGAGTGGCCCGAGCGCCGTCCCGAGACCGAACGCCATCGTCAGCAGGGAGAGCTTCGTCCCGGACTGGCCCTCCCCGGTGAGATCGCCGGCCAGCGCCAGTCCCGGCGCGTACACCATCCCGACCGCGACGCCGTGGAGCGTCCGGGCGGCGAGCATTCCCGCTGGTGTGGTCACGAGCCCCTGCGCGAGGACCGCGGGCGCGAGCAGGGCCGACCCGACCAGCAGGAAGGGGCGACGACCGTACCGGTCGCTGGCCCGGCCGATGGGAATCTGGAAGACGACGTTGGCGATGACGACCGCGGCGAACTGGAGGCCGAACAGAACCGGGGCCTGTCCGAGCCGGGCGTTGATCCGACCCTGGAGCGTCGCGAAGAGCGCGATCCCTACCGAGAGACACAGCGTCGCGACTGCGATGGCGAAGACCGGATCGAGCAGGTGTCGGCCGTTCGGATCTCTGATCGCGAGGTCGAGTTCCTCGCCAGCGGTCGCTCTCGTCTCCTCCGGGTCCGAGACCAGGAGACTCACCAGCCCGAAGCTCACCAGCGCCCCGACGACGGCGACGAGGAAGGCGGCGTCGAACCCCGAGAGACCGCCGGCGGCCGGGAGCCGGTAGGGGCCGGCCTCGACGACCGTTCCGGCGACGACGGGGCCGAACCCGAAGCCGAGCAGGCGGAAGGTGTTGAACACGCCGAAGTTCCCGCCGCGACTGGTCTCGGTCGCGAGTTCGTTCACCAGCGCGATGGTGCAGGGAATCGTGAACGCCGCACCGACGCCCTGTAACATCCGGAGACTGACGATGACGGTGTAACTGTCCGTGTACAGGTAGCCCAGCGACGCGACCGCCAGCAGTGCCAGCCCCAGCAGGACGTACAGTTTCCGCTTGCCGGTTCGGTCGGAGAGCCGGCCGGTGAACGGTTGCCCGACGCTGTTGAGCAGGCCAAAGAGCGAGAGGACGACGCCGATCAGGAGTTCCTCGGTGACGAGGAGGCCGACGACCGGCACCGTCGAGCCGACCAGTCCCGTGATGTCGACACCGCCGCTGGCGATGAACAGCGGCAGGACGACGATCAGAAAGGAGTTGGCCACCGCGTCGGCCATCCGTGCCAGCGCCAGCACCAGCACCCGACGGTCCGTCCCGAACATCTGTCCACACACGAGGGCGCTCTCCGTTTGATCGTTGTGATCCGGGGTCGCGGTCCCGCGCCGGTCGCGGGCCCGGATCGCGGCGCCACGTCTGTGGGATCCGAGGGGGTTTTAGGGGGGCATCCTGTAACTGGTAGCTAACATGGAGTTCTGTGACGAGTGCGGTTCGATGATGAAAACCGACGACGGAATGTGGATCTGCGGGAGCTGTGGGTACGAGACGCCTCGTGACTCGGAGAAGGAAGCGGCGATGACTTCCACCCAGTCCCAGGAAGAAAGTGAGGTGATCGACACCTCGGAGGTCGACGCCGAGGATATGGGCCCGACGACCGGAGCCAAGTGTCCCGAGTGTGGCAACGACCGCGCGTTCTGGGAGATGAAACAGATCCGCGCGGCCGACGAGAGCGAGACGCGATTCTTCACCTGCACCGAGTGTGAACACAAGTGGCGTGAGGACGATCACTGACGCATGAGCGGTGACGGGACCCCACGGGTACCCGACGACGAACTCGATGGCTGGGCCGTCACCGACAGGTCGAGCGAGACCGTTTTCGAACTACCGGTCGCCCGCGTCGTCGGTCACACCGCCGTCTACGACGACGAAAACCTCCGGTCCACGGTCAGCACGCTCACCGGTGGTTCCGTCGACCGCATGTGGCGCTTTTTCTTCGCGACCCGACTGGAGTTTACCCCCTCGCTTCCCCCGACCGTCGGCCCGGCGGCCGTCTTCACGACCGTCCGCACGCAGGCAAACAGCGTGTTCAAGAACCGACTGCAGGATCGCGGTTTCGGCGAAATATCGAAGGCCGGCCACGACCGCATCCGCGTCGAGACCGGTGACCGCGCCTCGTTGCAGGCCTACGAGGCGTCCATCGAGACCAGCGTCGTCGACGTGCCCGTCGAGGGGTACCTCGCCGTCTGGTCCAACGGCGGCGAATTCCGGCTGGCCGGCGGTGCCTACCCCGCGGCGTCGCTGTCGGACCTGCTGGGCATCTCGATCCCCGGCATCGACATCGACCCGAACTCCTTCCGGCAGGAATTGCTCACCCTGGTCAAATCCGTCCGTTAGCGGTGGCGAACGGCCGCCGTAACGACCCCGCGGGCCAGCAACTCGGTCCGCCCGTCACCGAGCCACCGGCTCACGCGTCCCGGATCGGCACCGACACCGAGCAACGCCACCCGGGTCTCCCCGACGTACACCGCCGCGGTGTACCCGCCGGCCCGTAGCGTCGCGTCGAGTCGTTCCAGTGTCGCTCCCTCGGTCCGGACGATCCGGACGGCCTCGCGGAACCGGTCGATTTCGATGTGGACGGGCCCGCCGACAGACCGCAGCCGAAGGCGCGCATCATCGAGGTCCACGAGCAGATTGGCGGCGGTCTCCACGGCGGGCGCGGTCGCCATCGTGAGCGCGCCGTCGACCGCCCCGAGAATCCCCTGCCGATCCGGGTCGCGTCGGTCGGGCATGGCTCACTCTCGCCGGGCGAACGTCAGGAAGCCGGTGTGGCCGACCCCTGCCGTCGAGGGCCGGGACCCCCGGTCGTCGAAGTCCATCTCCCGCTGGATCGTCTCCAGCGTCTCGACCCCCTCTAGCCCGACGCCGCGCGCCGTCCGGGCGACCTCGCGAGCCTGCTCGACGAACGGCGAGTACACCGCCAGACACCCGCCCGGCGTCAGCAGGTCCGCGGCGTGTTCGACCACCGTCGCCGCGTCCTCCGTGTCCAGCGTCAGCACGTCTACCGGTCCCACATCCAGGTTCTCCGTCACGTCGCCCGTCCGCACGTCGACCTGCTCGTCGACGCCGGCCAGTTCCATGTTCTCGCGGGCCACGTCGGCGAACTCGGCGTCCTGCTCGTAGGTGATCACGTCGGCCCCCGCCCGGCCCATGTACGCCGCGAGGACGCCGGTCCCCGTCCCCGCGTCAAGTACCGTGTCGCTCTCGGAGACCCCGGTGTGGCCCATGATCAGCCCCACGTCGCGTGGCATCATCGGCGCGCCCGTGCGCTCGAAGTGGTTGAAACAGTCCGGGCCCCGCAGCTCACGGACCGTGAACCCCTCGTCGAGGTGCGTCGTGACGACCTCCCCCGCCGCGGCGTCCTCGGGCACTTCGAGGATGCCCAGGTCCGTCTCCAGACGCTCGCCCCGTTCCAGGAGGTACTCGCGGTCGTCCCGGACCAGCAACAGCGCCACGTTACTCCAGGCGCTCGACGGCCGCCGCGAGGTCGCCGTCCTCCGCTTCGAGGGCCTCGCGAGCGTCGTCCTCGGTCACGCCGGCGCGGTTGGCGACGATCTCGATGTCGGCGTCGGGAATGCCGCCGCCGCCACCGCTCTCGCCCGAGTCGCCGTCACCGCTCTCGACCGCCGACGCCTCGCCGGGCTCGCGGCTCTCGGGCGTCCCGATGACCTGGTAGGTCTCCTGTCCCTGGGCGTCCATCCGCTGGACCTCGGCGTCGGTGAACACGAGTTCCTCGTCGGCCGTGCGGATGATCACCTCCTCGGCGTCGAGTTCGTCGATGTCGATGCCGAACTGGTCCATCATCTGTTGCATCTTCTGCGGATCGAAGCCGCCTCCTCCGAACATACCCAGGAGGTCGCGCCCTGCACTCAAAATCTCTTCGCACCACCTTTTTTCACGAGCGGGTCGTGGGGCGACCCCCTCGTGAAAAAACGTGGGCGAAAAAAGCGGAACTCGCGCACGGCGCGAGTTCCGGTGCTGCGCTGGCCGTCTCCGCAACCGCCACCGCACAGCATCCGCAACCGCCCCGCAACCGCCCCGCCTCCGCTACCGCCTCGCTTAGCTCGCTTCTTCTCTCTCAGCGTCTGTATCGCCGTCACCGGCCTCGGCCGGCCCGACCCCGTGGCGCACGAACACGGCCATCCCCGTCTCGAAGTCGAGCATGTCCTCGCCGGCCAGTTCGGCGCGGCCGACGCCGAGCAGGGTGTCGTCGTCGCGGACGACCGCCACCTCGTCGCCCGGCCGGACGCCCGGATCGGCCCGCTGGACGAACTTCGCGAAGGTGTTGCGCCCCTCCCGGACGAACGGGTCGCTGTCCTCGCCGACCACGACGCGGTGTGTGGGGTCGTCGAGCGCGCCGAGCAGTCGCCGCGCGCCGGCCGGACTGAGCGTGAACCGACCCTCGACGGCGTAGGTCACCAGCCGACCGGCGTCGGCGACCACCTGCTGTGGCCGGCCGGAGGTCGTCCGATAGATTTCCAGACCTTCGTCCGGCGGGAACAGCGCCGCGCCCGCATCCGCACCGAACTGATAATCCGCTACCCGGCGGAGCATCCGCCCGTCCTCGTCGTTCATCGCCTCCTCGTTCCCGAGCCAGCGACTAAACACCTTCCACCCGCGACGAAAGTATTGGTTCGTGTTACCAATCACCGCGATGACTGTGCCTTGTCACGAGTTATCATTTCGTCTGCCGGTGGTTTTGGATGGATTTATACGCGAGAATTACATACCTTCGGGCAACATGCCAACGAGTTCGATGAAAGTCGTGGTCGGTGCGGTCTTGCTGCTGATCGGTTCGGTGCTGATCCTCGGGACGGGTCTCCAGCAGTTGCCGCTGCCGGCCATCGCCGGGAGCATCGCGGCGCTGTTGCTGGCGGCCGGATCGGTGCTCCTGGGCACTTCCGAAGGCGGCCAGCCGGTCTAGAGCAAGAACGTCTCCTGTTCCTCGCTGAGGTCGCGGAACGTGTCCGCCGCCTCGATCAGTTCCTCGGCGGTCGACTCGCGGAAGGCCATGATCTCGACCTTGCAGCCCTCGTGTTTGAGGTGGCGACAGAGCCGCGAGAAGTCGCCGTCGCCGGTACAGAGGACGACGGTATCGACGTGATCGGCCAGCGTGACCGCGTCCAGGCTCATCCCCACGTCCCAGTCGGCCTTCTTCGACCCGTCGCCGAAGGTCTTGATGTCCTTGATCTTCGTCTCGAATCCGATATCGACCAGCGCCTCGAAGAAACTCTCCTCGTCTTCTGCCTCGGCGCGGATCACGTAGGCGATCGCACGCGTCAGCTCCCGGCCGTTGACGCCTTCGTCCAGCAGTGACGCGTAGTCGATGTTGCGCGTATAGAGACTCCGGGCGGTGTGATAGAGGTTCTGCGCGTCGGCGAGCATCGCCACGCGCTGCCCGGGATGCACGTCAGTCATACGCGGTGTTTGGAGACCCCGCCGGATAAACCCTGCCGGACGGGTGATGGTCCCGAACCGGCGGGGAAGTGTCGCAACGACTAAGTTCTCTCCGCACGGTCGCTCGTGTATGCATCGGGCCACGCTGGAACTCGCTGGGTCGCCGACCAGCCACCGGTGTGGCGCGGTCCGTTTTCGGGGGACCAGCAAACGCAAACGCGCGCGGTAGGCTCACGGCGGGCGTAGCGCCCCTGTCGCGGGCCGTGTTCGTTGTCTCGCGCGCACCGATCTCCGACCGACCCCCCAACCCGTACACAACACAGCAATGACACACGAGACGTTCACCGGCGTGTTCCCCGCGATGACCACGCCGTTCCACGCAGACGAGAGCATCGATTTCGAGACACTTCGCGACCACGCCCAGTGGCTCGAACAGCGCGGCGTCGACGGCGTCGTGCCCATGGGCACCACCGGCGAGAGCGCGACGCTCTCGCACGACCAGCACGTCGAGGTCATCGAGGCCGTCACCGACGCCGTCGACGACGTGCCCGTGATCGCCGGCTCCGGCTCCAACAACACCCGCGAGGCGCTGGACCTCTCCGAACGCGCCGCCGACGCCGGTGCCGACGGCCTCCTGCTCATCTCGCCGTACTACAACAAGCCCGAACCCGCCGGCATGGAACACCACTTCCGACAGGTCGCCGACGCGGTCGACCTCCCGCAGATCATCTACAACGTTCCCTCCCGGACCGGCCGCAACATCGCCGTCGAGTCCGCCGTGACGCTGGCCGAACACGAAAACATCGTCGGCTACAAGGCCGCCTCCGGTGACATGAATCGCATCACCGAGGTCATCGAGCGCACGCGCGAGGAGAACTTCGAGGTCCTCTCGGGCGACGACGCGATGACCCTGCCGATCATCGCCACCGGCGGCAGTGGCTGTATCTCCGTCTCTGCCAACGTCGAACCCGCCCGGACCTGCGCGCTGGTCGGTGCTGCGCTCTCGGGCGACTACGAACGCGCCCGTGAGTACCACCACGAACTCGGCGAACTGTTCCGGGTCCTGTTCACCGAGAGCAACCCCATCCCGATCAAGGAGGCCATGGAGATCCGCGGCCACTACGACTCGGGCCGGATGCGCTCGCCGCTCTCGCGGGCCACCGACGAGACGCTCGACGCGCTCCACGCGGTACTCGACGAGCTCGACGACGGCACCGCCCCCGAACCGGCGGAGGCCCAGCGATGACACGGGTCGCAGTCAACGGCCCGGCCGGCCGGATGGGCCAGACCGTGATCGAGACCGCCGCCGACCGCGACGACGTCGAGGTCGTCGTCGGCTTCGACGTGGACGGCCCCGACGAGGTGCAGGGTGTCCCCGTCGTCGATGCCGCCGACGCCGCCGACGCGCTCGCCGAATACGACGCCGACGTGGCCGTCGACTTCACCGTCCCCGAGGCCACCCTGTCGCTGGCCGAGGCCTGCACGGAGGCGGGCGTCGGCATGGTCGTCGGCACCACCGGGTTCGACGAGGACGGCTTCGCTCGGCTGGACGACGCCGCCGAGGACGTGCCGCTCCTGAAGGCCACCAACTTCGCCCGCGGGGTCCACGCGCTCCTCCGGGCGATCAGCGAGGCCCTGCCTGCGGTACCGGAGTACGACCTCGAACTGATGGAGACCCATCACAACGGAAAGATCGACGCGCCCTCCGGGACGGCCAAGACCATGCTCGAAACCGTTCAGGAGGAACGCGACGTGGAACCGGTCTACGGCCGGGAGGGCCACGCCCCGAGAGACGAGGACGAAATCGGCGTCTTCGCGCGCCGGGCCGGCGACATCCGCGGCGAACACGAACTGATCGCGGCGGGCAACGACGAGGTGCTCTCGCTGTCTCACCACGCCGAGGACCGGAGCGTCTTCGCGGCCGGCGCGCTGGACGCCGCGGTCTGGATCGAAAACCAGGACCCCGGGCGGTACGACTTCGGGAACGTCATCGACCAATGAGCCTGCAATCCGACATCGAAAACCTGTGGAATCGCTACGACGACGGCCTCACGGCCGACGACGCCACCGCCGAGGACGCCGACACACTCGACGCGTTCCTCGACGCTCTCGAAGCCGGCGACGTGCGCGCCGCCGAACCCGCCGGCGGGGACTGGCAGGTCAACGAGTGGGTCAAGCAGGGCATCCTGTGCAACTTCGGCCTCCGCGAGATCGAGTCCCGCGAGTACGGCGACGTGGCCTACCACGACGTGCTCCCCCTGCGCGACACCGCCGACATCGGCGACCGCGGCTCCCGGAACACGCCCGACGGGACCGTCATCCGTCGCGGTGCCTACGTGGGCAGTGACGCGATCATGATGAGTCCCTCCTTCGTCAACATCGGGGCACACGTCGGGGACGGCACCCTCGTGGACTCCTGTGACACGGTGGGTTCGTGTGCCCAGATCGGCGAGGACGTCAAGCTGGGCGCGAACACGCTGATCGGCGGCGTCCTCGAACCGGTCGAAGACGGTCCGGTAATCGTCGAGGACGGCGTGTCGCTGGGCGCGGGCTGTCGGGTCACCTCCGGATTCCGGGTCGGCGAGAATTCCATCGTCGGCGAGAACACACTCCTCACGCCCCGGATTCCGGTGTACGATCTGGTCGAGGAGCAGGTGCTGTACGGCGAACTGCCGCCCGAGCGCCGGGCGTTCGCCCGCTACGTCGAATCCTCGGTCAGCGACGAGGATCTGATCCCCGGCGCGGCCTACAAGCCGGCGGTCGTCGCGACCGACATCGAGACCGAAACCCTCGAAGGCACCGAGCGCGAAGACGCACTCCGAGAATGACGACTGGGTCCGCGGTCCGCCGGCTGTCTGCCTGGGACGCCGAGCGACTGCGCGGCCTGGCCGAGGAGTACGAGACACCGCTGTACGTCTACGATCTGGAGCGGGTACGCGACAACGCCGCTCGCCTTCAGAGCGCCTTCGACGAGGAGGAGATCAGCTACGCAATCAAAGCAAATACGACGCGGCCGGTGCTGTCGACCATCGAGGCCACCGGCGTCGGGGCGGAGTGTGCATCGGCCGGCGAAGTCGAGCGGGCCCTCGCCGCCGGATTCGACGGCGCGGACGTGCGCTATACGGCGGTCAACCCGCCCGCCCGGGACCTCGACTACGTGGTAGACACCGCGGCCGACGAGGACCTGATCGTGACCGTCGGTGCGGCCGACACGCTCGATCAACTCGCCGAGCGCGGCTTCTCCGGGCGACTCTGTATCCGGGCGAACCCGGGTGTGGGAGCCGGACACCACGAGAAAGTCTCGACCGGCGCGGCCCCGAAGTTCGGGGTCCCGCTGGATCGGGTCCCCGATCTCGCGGCCGAAGCGGTCGACCGCGGATTCGACCTCGTGGGCCTGCACGCCCACGCCGGGAGCGGGATCTCCGGCGGGGACCTCGAAGCGCACCGCGAACTCGTCGCACGGATGGGCGAACTGTCCAGAACGGTAATTGCCGATGTAGGCAATATCGAGTTCGTCAACGTCGGTGGCGGGCTCGGGGTCCCCTATCGCGAGGATCAAGCCCCTCTCGATCTGGACGCGGTGGCAGCGGCGACCCGCGACGCGTTCGGTGACGTGGACGCCAGACTGGGGATCGAACCCGGTCGATACTTCGTCGCGGACGCCGGCGTCTTGCTGACCCGCGTCAACACGGTCAAGCCGACGCCGGAGACGACCGTCGTCGGCGTCGACGCCGGGATGACGACGCTGGTCCGCCCGGCGATGTACGATTCGTACCACGCGATCCGGTCGCTGGCAGCCGACGCTCGCACCCGCGAGCCGGTGTCGGCGACCGTGGCCGGGCCCATCTGCGAGACGGCGGACGTACTGGGCGAAGACCGGTCCCTGCCGGACCCCGAGCGGGACGACCTGCTCGTGGTCGGCAACGCGGGGGCCTACGGGTACGAGATGAGCAGCAACTACAACTCCCGGCCACGGCCGGCGGCCGTTGCCCTCGAGGGTGACGAGGCTCGGCTGGCGGTGCGTCGGGAAGCGGTCGCCGACATTACAGGACTGGAAACATGGTCGGAGTAGAGAAGTACCACGGCACGGGCAACGACTTCATCATCGTCGACGCGGCCGAGAACGTCCCGGACCGCCGGGCGTTCGCGGCCGAGCTCTGTGACCGGGAGACCGGTCTCTCCCATCCAAACGCGCGGAAACGCGGGGCCGACGGCGTCCTCTTTCTGGCGCTGGAAGCCGGTTACTCCCCGCCCAGGGTCGTGATGACGCTCGTCCAGCCCGACGGGAGCGTCGCGGCCATGTGTGGCAACGGCGCGCGCTGTGCGGCCAAGTGGGTCGCCGAGCGCACCGGCTCCAGCGAGGTCATGATCGACACGCAGGCCGGCACGCGCCGCGCCGAGATCGGCGAGCAGGGCGTCACCATCGAGATGGGCGCACCCGTGTTCGATCCCGCCGGCGTGCCCGTGGTCGGCGACGAACCGCTCGTCGAGCGCGAGGTCGAGGGCCCGACCGTCACGGCGGTCAACACCGGCGTCCCCCACGCCGTCGCGTTCGTCGACGACGTGACGGCCGTCGACGTGGAAGCCGTCGCGCCCGCCGTCCGAGGCGCCGACGTGTTCCCCGAGGGCGCGAACGTCAACTTCGCCGCTCCGCGGGCCGACAGTGACGACACCGACGGGATGGTCCGTGGGTTCGATCAGCGGACTTTCGAGCGCGGTGTCGAGGCCGAAACCGACTCCTGTGGGACGGGCGCGGTGGCCATCGTCGCCGCCGCCGAACGCCTCGGCAAGGTCGAACATGGCCAGCGCGTCCCGGTCCATCCGCCGGGCGGTCGCCTCGTCGTCCAGCTGACCGAGCGCGACGCGCTCTTGCAAGGCCCGGTCGAACGCGAGTACACCGGCACCGTGACCGTCGTCGATCCGACGACCTTCGACGTAGAACTCGACGGCGTCACGGGTGACGACTGATGGCGTTCGACCCCCTCGATTTCCACGCGACCGCCGTCGGGATCGAGTCCCACGAGGACGTGACCGAGATGCGCGAGTTCCTGGTCGAGACCCTCGAAGACGAGGGCGTCGACCCGCGCGTCGACGACGCCGGCAACACGCTGGCGATCCGTGAGGGTGCGGCCGACGGCCCCCACATCGTCTGCAACACGCACATCGACACGGTGCCGCCCCACGTCCCAGTGGAGGTCGACGGCGAGATCGTCCGCGGTCGCGGGTCCTGCGACGCGAAGGGACCGCTTGCGGCGCTGTCGGCGGCGTTTCTGGACGCCGAGATCGAATCGGGACGCCTGACACTGGCAGTCACGCCCGACGAGGAGGTGTACTCGACGGGTGCGGCGGCGCTGGACCTGGACGCGGACGGCTACATCGTCGGCGAGCCCACGGGGCTGGATATCTGCAACGCCGCGAAGGGCCGATTCGAGGGCACGGTCACCATCGAGGGCGTCGCGGCCCACGCCGCCGAACCCGAGAGCGGCGCGAGTGCGATCCGTGCGGTCGCGCCCGTCCTGCAGGCCATCGAATCGTACGACGAGACGGTCGGCCCGCCGGAACACGACTCCCTGGGACGGCCGACGCTCGAACCCACCGTGATCGAGGGCGGGGAAGCCACGAACCAGATCCCAGCCGAGTGTGCGATTACGGTCGACCGGCGGAGCGTCCCGCCCGAGACCCAGCAGGGCTTTCACGAACAACTGGAGGCCCACCTCCAGTCCTGGATTCCCGACTCGATGACGCTCTCTTTCGAGTACACCGAGCGGGAGACGCCGTTCCTCGAAGCGTTCGCCACGCCCGAAGACAGCGACGTGGTGCGTGCGCTCCAGGGGGCCGGCGCTGGCGAGATCCGTCCGTTCGGGGCCGCGACCGAGGCCTCCTACTTCGCGGCCGACGCGCCGACGGTCGTGTTCGGTCCGGGCGTTTTGGCCGACGACGAGGGCGCAGTGGCCCACGCCGAGCGCGAGTACGTCCGCCGCCCCGAGGTCGAGCGCGCCGGCGAGATCGCGACGGCGGCCGTCGAGTCGCTGCTCGACTGACGGGGACGCGTCTTTTTGAGGCGGGCGGTCGATCCATCGACGTGGCCTACGACGTGACGACGCTGGCGCTCGTGTTCGCCGCCGTCTTCGCCGGTGGGCTGGTCACCGGCGTCACCGGCTTCGGGTACGCCATCGTCGCGACGGCCACGCTCGCCTCGCTGCTGGAGCCCCGGACCGCCATCGTCGTGGTCATCCTGCCGATCCTAGCCGCGAACCTCTCGCTCGTGACCGAGCTCGACCGCGCGGGACTGCGCTCCTGTGTCCGGCGGTTCTGGGCGTTCGTCGCCGCGGGGGCGGTCGGGACCGTCGCTGGAATGGTCGCTCTGACGCGGATCCCGGCCGCACCGCTGTCGGCGGGGCTGGGGCTGTTCACGCTTGGTTACGTCGCCGTCAGTCAGCCCTGGATCGCCCTCCCCGGCCAGCGGCGGTTCGAGTCGTTCTGCCTCGTCGAGACCCACGCTCGCAAGGGACTGCTCGGCGTCGCCGCCGGCCTCGTGTTCGGTGCCTCGAACGTCGGCGTCCAGGTGGTCGCGTACCTGCGGTCGCTGGACCTCGACCACGAGACGTTCGTCGGCGTCGTCGCGATGATCTTCCTCGGCGTCGGCACGGTTCGCGTCGCGACCGCCTGGCTGCTTGGTCTGTACGGGTCGTCGTCGCTGCTCGCCGTCTCGGCGGCCGCCGCGGTCCCCGGCCTCGTCGGCGTCACCGTGGGCAAGCGACTCCGCCCGATGATAACGCCCCGTCGCAGAAACGCTGCCGTCTACACCATGCTGCTCGTCATCGGCGTCCGCCTCGCCGGTGCTGGTCTGGCCGGGCTGTGAGTGTACGCCTGCGAGACGAACTGTCGCTCCAGCGACCGGTGTTTCCAGTCCTGATAGCGCCCGGCAGTCACGCGGCAGACGCCCGTCAGACGCCGCGTAAACGCTTTTGTCGGCGGCTCGGAGAGCAATAGATATGGCAATGGCACAGCGGCGACGGTTCGACGCGGAATCGATCGGGCGAGCGGGGGCGCTGATCGCGACCTGCACGCTCGTCCTGACGGCGACGTTCCTGGGGCTGGTGGCACTGGTGTCGGGCGAGGCGGCCGGCCTGAGCGACCGGCTCCCGGCGTACGTGCTGGGGATGGCGACGGCGTTCGTCGGCGCGGTCCTCATCGCGGAGACCCAGAGCCTTGACGGCCGGACGGTCATCGTGGGCGCGGGCGGGGTGGCGCTCGCTGCCTTCGTCGTCCTGACGCTGGGCGGTGAGGGCCTCCTGCACGCGGTCAGGAACCCCGGGGCACTCGTCACCTCGCACCTGCTCTTTTATTTCCTGGCGGCGGGGATGATCGCCACCGGTTTCGGCTACTGGGCGATCAACCACTGGGGAGAACTGTCGATCCGGTCGCGACAGAGCAGTTTCAAGGGCGGATAGCGATCCGACCGGTTCTGCGTGCCCGGATTTCGAGACACCGCGTGTCGCCGGCGATTCCGAGACACCACAGTCGCCAGACGCCGACCCGCCGGTGTCCGAGCGACCAGTGGCCATCCCCCTCGCCGTTCGTCCAGACGTCACCGTCTACGAAACGGAGTACCCTGCGCACACCTGCGTGACTCGGGACCGACGACGAGTGGTGCCGGATGGATCGTACGAGGCCAACACATAAGCAGTCCTGGTCACATCTACAAGGTATGGGGTTCACGAAGCACACGGTCAACGGACTCATCTCGTTAGTGATCAGTGTCGTCGCCACGGCGGTCATGTCGGACGGTGCCGACGAGGGATACAGCTCGGAGGAGGTGCTGTTGTCGGTTGCAGTATCGGCGTTCCTGTCCGGGTTCTTCACCAGTTACTTCGCTGGCGAATAGCCGGATACTACCGGCTCGCATCGACGCGACCCGTGACTCCGAGACAGCAACGCCGGTCGCGTCGGCGGCCTCACAGCACACAGGGAGACTCCCGACGGACCCGCTACACTGACGCGGAACGGACTGGAGCCCGCCGCCCGGGAGCCCGGCGACGCCCGGCGGTCCTGCGTGACCGCGTAACAGCCGCTATCTGGACGACGGATCTTCGCTGACCCGTTCCTACCCGAGCAGGGCGTTCAGCAGACGGGACTCGACTTTTCTGAGAATCTCGCCGACGGTACCGGGAGCCACGTCGACCTCTTCGGCGATGTCGTCGTACGTGACCTGCCGCGGCGTGTCGTAGTAGCCCATACCGACGGCGATTTCGGCGACCTCGCGCTGGCGGTCGGTGAGCCGCGAGAGCAGGCGTTCGTTCTCGGGGGCGTAGTCGCCGAGCTTCTGGAGTTCGACCGAGATGCCGTCGGGCACGGCGTCCATCGCCTCCCGGATCTGGTCCTCGTCGCCGACGATGGTCAGCCTGATGCCCCCGTTGCTGGCGAACTCGATCGGGAAGTCCGGGACGATCTGGTAGGTGTGGGGAAGCTCCAGCAGGCCAGTGAGCATCTCGTTGGATTCCAGATGCGCGTAGGTGATGATGCGGTCCTGCATCGGCGAGACCTGGTAGGTGATGAGTTCGGGGACGTACTCGGCGGCGAACTCGATGACCTCCCGGTCGCCGCTGAGTTCGTACATCGTCGTCACCGTCCCGTCGTCGAGCAGCTCCATCTGGAGGATCCGTTCGTTCTTGATCCCCGGTGCCTGCTGGATGCGCCGTTCGATCGGGTGAATCCACCCGCGGTCCGGCGTCAACAGACCCTCGACGTATCGCATTTGCTCAGTGATTGCGCCCGACCAGCATATGCGTTTGGTACCGACAGCCCACTGTCAGTCGCCCAACTGATCGACCAGTTCGTCGCCCACACCGACGTAGCCGGCCGGCGTCAGTTGGGTCAGTTCCTCGCGCACGTCCTCGCTCACGTCCAGATCGGCGAACAGGTCCTGGAAGTCCTCGATGGTGACCCGCCGGCCCCGCGTGAGTTCCTTCACCCGCTCGTAGGCGTCGGTGTGGCCCTCCCGCCGGAGGATGGTCTGGACGGCTTCGCCGATGATCTCCGGCGTCGCCTCCAGGTCCTCGCGCATGACCTGTTCGTTGGGGACGACCTTCTCGAGTCCGCGCTCGCACTTCCGGTAGCCGATGAGACAGTGGGCCAGCGCCGCGCCGACGTTGCGCTTGACCGTCGAGTCCGAGAGGTCACGCTGGAGCCGCGAGGTGGTGACGTAATCCCCGAGGAAGACCAGATCGGAGTTGGCCTTCGAGAGGTTGCCCTCGCTGTTCTCGAAGTCTATCGGATTGACCTTGTGGGGCATCGTCGACGAGCCGGTCTCGCCGGCGGTGGCCTCCTGCCCGAGGTAGCGGTCGGAGACGTAGAGCCACACGTCCAGGTCCAGATCGAGGAGAACGTTGTTCGCGCCACGGAGCGCGTCGAACAACCGTTCGAGGTCGTCACAGGGGTTGACCTGTGTGGCCAGTTCGGTGTGGTCGAGGCCGAGGCCGGTGACGAACGACTCGGAGACGGCGGGCCAGTCCACGTCGGGGTAGGCCGCGTCGTGGGCGGCGTAGGTGCCCGACGCTCCGGCGAGTTTGCCCGAGAGACCGGCGGCGGCGCGTTCGATTCGCCCGAGTGCCCGGCCCAGGCGGGCGGCGTAGACGGCCATCTCCTTGCCGAACGTGGTCGGCGTCGCTGGCTGGCCGTGCGTGCGGGCGAGCATCGGCACGTCGCGGTGGTCGCGGGCCAGCTCGGCCAGCGCGTCCCGTACGTCACGGAGGGCGGGCACCAGTACGTCCTCGACGGCCGGTTTGACCAGCAGTCGGTGCGCGAGATTGTTCACGTCCTCGCTGGTGAGGCCGAAGTGGATCCACTGGGTGGCGTCCAGTCCCGCGGGCAGGTGTTCTCGGACGAAGTACTCGACGGCCTTCACGTCGTGGTTGGTCGCCGAGTAGTCCTTCCAGCCCTGCGTTTCGAGGGCTTTGACGATGTCGGCGTCGTCTTCGTCGAACTCCTCGTAGAGCGCCCGCAGGTGGGCGCGCTGGTCGGGGCCGATCTCGAGGGGTGTGGCGTCCAGGTCGGCGAGGGTGATCAGGTACTCGACCTCGACCTGGACGCGGGCGCGGATCAGCGCCTGCTCGCTGGCGTAGGGAACGAGCGGTTCGGTGTAGCGGGCGTACCGCCCGTCCAGCGGCGAGACGGCGGCGAGCGGACTGCGGTCTGTCATACCCGTCGATGGGCGAGGCCGGCCCAAAGGGGTATCGAAGCCCGCCGATCAGGCGAGCTTCCGGTACACCCGCAACAGCACCGAGACGGCGACGCCGAGTCCGGGGATCCGGGTCGACAGGGCCGCCGCGCCGAGCAGGAGCGCGCCGGCCTTCGGTCGGCCGCGGGCGAACGCAACCAGCGCGTCGGCCAGCGTCGAGACGATACCGAGGTCGCGGACGGAACGGTCTGAGAGTGCCGTCATCATCCGGACGATGGACGACGGAGAGAAATCACTTGTGCCTGCACTCGCAGACCGATGCCGACGGTCAGATGGGGTTGATGGAGTGTTTCTTGGGGGGCCAGTCGTCCTCCCTGGTGTCCTCGGCGCGGTCGATGGCGCGGACGATTCGTTCGCGGGTGTCGCCGGGGTCGACCACGGCGTCGATGCCGAGCCGCGAGGCTGCACGGACCGCGTCGGTGCGGTCCTTGAACTTCTCGACGAGGGCGGCCCGCTTTTCGTCGGGGTCCTCGGCGGCCTCGATCTCCCGGCGGTAGGCCACGTCGACGGCCCCCTCGATGCCCATGGCGGCTATCTCGGCGGTCGGCCACGCGATGCTCAGGTCGGTGTCGGCCGAGCGGCCGCCGCCCATCGCCACGTAGCCGTAGCCATAGCCCCGGCGGAGACAGACCGTGACGGTGGGGACCGTCGCGCGGTTCAACTCGAAGGGGAGTTTCGCCGCGTGGCGGGCGACGCCCTCAGCCTCCGAGTCGGGCCCGGGGAGGATGCCCGGCACGTCGATGAGCGTCAGGACCGGGCGGTCGAAGGCGTCACAGACCGAGACGAAGTGACTCGACTTGTCGGCGGCGGCGGTGTCGATGGTGCCGGCCTTGTGACGGGGGTTGTTCGCCACGACGCCGACGGGACGGCCTTCCAGCCGGGCAAAGCCCGTGACGATGTTGCGGGCGTACTCGGGCTTCAACTCGAAGAAGGAGTCGCGGTCGACGATGCCCTCGACGATGGCGTAGATGTCGTAGCCCTTCTTCTCGTTCGCCGGAATCACGTCGGTCAGGGCGTCGATCGTCGCGTCGGTTGGGGCCGCCCAGTCGTCGGACACAGGCGGGTCGTGCGTGGCGTTCCGTGGGAGATACGAGAGGTAGGTCCGGACGGCGTCGAGACAGGCCTCGTCGTCCTCGCAGGCGAGGTCGGCCATCCCGTTGCGGGTCGCCTGCACCGCCGGCCCGCCGAGTTCCGCCTTCGAGAGGTCGGTCCCGAGCGCCGCCTCCACGAGCGAGGGACCGGCGACGCCCAGCGTGGCGGTGCCCTCGACCATCGGGACGAAATCACACAGCGCCGCGAAGTTGGTGGGTGCGGCGAAGCCGGGACCCATCATCGCGGAGACGGTCGGAACCCACCCCGAGAGGGTCTCCTGCAGGTTGGCGAAGCCGTTGTCCCCGCGGGCGGTCGGTGCGGCGTCGAGGCCCTCCTGGATGCGGTGGCCGCCGCCGTCCTGCAGCATGACGAACGGGTACCCCCTGTCGCGCGCGAGCGTAGCGACCCGCTGGAGTTTCCGGCCGCCGGCGTGGCCGATGGAGCCACCCTTGACAGTGTAGTCGGTGGCCATGATGGCGACCGGGCGGCCGTCGACCTCGCCGATGCCACAGACCACGCCGTCGGCGGGGGCGTCCTCGCGCTCCCAGTCGGCCACCTCGGGCGTGGTCGGCATCGGGGCCGCGAGTTTGCCGATCTCGTCGAAGCTCCCCTCGTCACAGAGGTAGTCGACCCGTTCGCGGGCGGTCAGTTTGCCCGCCTCGTGCTGGCGCTCGACCGCCTCCGGGCGACTGTCGTCCGCGACGGCCGCCGCCGCCCTGTGGACGGCCGCGATCAGGTCCGCGACGTCCTCGTCGTCACTCATGGCGTGCTCACCGGACTTGGCTGCATCTCGCGAGTCATGCCCGAACCAATATATTACAGCATCAAAACATTTGCCGCACCGCTGAACGCTGTTAGCTATACGTGGGAGAAAGCGGAACAATGATAAGCAACGAATCGGCACTTGCCACTGGGGAAACTGATCACCCCAAGTGTGGTTCACTCCACTCTCACTCTCCCTTGTCCCCACCCCCCACATCTCTCCCCCCACACCCCTTTCGGGATACACCGCGGAGTCACGGCTGAGCGATTCGCAACGCCTTTGCGCCCGGACCGCCCCCCTCCGCACATGAAGCTAGCGGGCATGGCCAGCAACCGCGGCCGCAATTTACTGAACGTCCACGATCTGGCACCCGGCGGGGCCGAACTCGCCGTCGTCCTCACCAACTCCGAGGACGCGCCGGTCGTCGAGAAGGCCGAGAAACGAGGGATTCCGACGGAAACGGTCGTCCAGCGCGACGACGAGAGCCGACGGGAACACGAGGCACGCGTCGTCGAGGCCCTCGAGGACTACGAGTTCGACCTCGTCTGTCTGGACGGCTACATGCGCGTCCTCTCGGACACCTTCCTCGATCCGATGCCGACCACGCTGAACGTCCACCCCTCCCTGCTGCCCGCGTTCCCGGGCATGGACGCGTGGGGCGACGCGCTGGAGTACGGCGTCGACGTGGTGGGCTGTACCGTCCACGCCGTCACCGACGCCGTCGCCGAGGATGGCTCGCTGATCGAAGACGAGGTCGACGGCGGTCCCGTCGTCACGCAGGAACCGATCCCCGTCTACGACGGCGACGACGCCGACGACCTCAAAGAGCGTGTCCTCTACCAGGGCGAGATGAAAGCGTACCCGCGCGCGGTCAAGTGGTTCGCCCAGGATCGCGTCGAGATCGACTGGGACGCCAACCAGGTCCACGTCGAGGGCGACACCGGCGGCGACTTCCCGGAACGCCGGGTCACCAGCGAGGACCGTCACGCCGACCTGCGCTACGGGGAGAACCCACATCAGGACGCCGCCCTCTATGCTGATTCGACCTGCGACGAAGCCAGCGTCGTCGGTGCCGAGCAGTTGAACGAGGGCGCGAAGGGGATGTCCTACAACAACTACAACGACACCGACGCCGCCCTCAACATCGTCAAGGAGTTCGAAGAGCCCGCAGCCGCGGTCATCAAACACACCAACCCCGCGGGCTGTGCGACCGCCGACTCCCTCAGCGACGCCTACGCCGACGCCCTGGCCACCGACCCCAAGAGCGCGTTCGGTGGTATCGTCGCCTTGAACCGCGAGTGCGACCAGGAGACGGCCGCACAGATCATCGACTCGTTCAAAGAGGTCGTCGTCGCGCCTGGCTACACCGACGACGCCCTCGACACTCTCTTCGAGAAGGAGAACCTCCGCGTCCTCTCCGTGAGCGACAACTACGACGTGACCGAACCGGTCACCGAGAAGGACCTCGTCGGCGGCACACTCGTGCAGGAACGGGACACCCAGGCCCCGGCTCGCGAGGATCTGGAGGTCGTCACCGAACGCGAACCCACCGACGAGCAGATCGACTCTCTCCTGTTCGCCTGGCAGACGATCAAACACGTCAAATCCAACGCCATCCTGTTCGCCGACGGCACCGAGACGGTCGGCGTCGGTGCCGGACAGGTCTCCCGTGTCGACGCCGTCGAGATCGCGAAGATGAAAGCCGAGAAAGACGCCGAGGGCAAGAGCGCAGACGGTGCGGTCATGGCTTCGGACGCCTTCTTCCCGTTCCCGGACGGCATCGAGGCCGCTGCCGAAGCCGGCATCGAAGCGGTGATCCAGCCCGGTGGCTCGGTCAACGACGACGACGTGATCGAGGCCGCGAACGAACACGACATGGCGATGGTCTTCACAGGCTCGCGGGCGTTCCGGCACGACTGACGCTTCGCCCCTCTCGACGGCTGTCGGGATACGGGCCCTGACTCGACGGGCGGTCCCGGTCGGCGAGCCCACCTCGAAGCCGAAACCTGATGCGGTGTTCGTGGGATTCGGGCCGCCCGGTCCCGATCAGCAGTTTCGAGGCGGAGCCTCCGGCCTCAAGGAGCGAGGACTTCCGACGACAGTCGGAAGGACGACGCGAGTAGGCCGGAGAGGACAGCGTGGAGCGAAGCTCCGCGGGCCGTGCGAACGGGCCTGCGGCCCGTGAGCAGAAGCCGACAACCCCGAAACATACCACGGACTGTTGCCGCCCTTTCTGCTCAACGTTTATAAACCACCAGCTATACATCTGACGTATGGAGGTGCGGCGTACTGTCCCGGTGAAACTCGACGTGGACAGCGACGACGCCGCACTTCTCCGCGAGACAGTCGATGAGTTTCTATGGGCTGCCAACTACGTCGTTGACCACGCTTGGCAAGGCAACTACAAGACCACGAGCAAGGCCCAATTGCAAGAGGAAACCTACGACGAGGTACGTGACCAGACACGGTTGCACGCGAATCTCGTCCAGAACGCCCGCAACAAGGCCGCCGACGCCGTACAGGGCGTCGTCGCCCGCTGGAAACAGGGCGAGTACGCGGGCGAACCTCACTTCTCGACCCCGACCGTCGTCTACGACAAACGGTGTGCGGCCTTCCACGACGAGTCCGTGTCGCTAGCAACCGTTGACGGACGTATCGAAGCCCAGTACGTCCTGCCTGACGGGGACCGCGACACACCTCACAGCCGGTATCTCGACAACGACGATTACGAGGTGACGAGCGCAGAACTCCACAACAAGGACGGCGAGTGGTTCCTTCACCTCCGCACAAAGGCGGAGATGGAGTCGGACACGTCGGAACAGGCAACGACCGGGCATAGCACAGTCCTCGGCGTTGACCTCGGCGTGAACCAACTCGCGGTTGCGTCAACGGGCACGTTCTGGAGCGGTCACGAGTTCGACCACTGGCGGCGGGAGTACGAGAACCGGCGTGCCGACCTCCAACAGTGTGGCTCACGTCACGCTCACGAGAATATCCAAGCGGTCGGTCGCAAAGAGACGGGTCGGTTCAAGATGATGCTCCACCGGATTGCCAACGGTATCATCGAAGAAGCCACCGAAAACGGCTGTACGGTCATCGCCTTCGAGGAGTTGACCGGCATCCGCGACCGGCTCTCGGGGGCGTCGTGGGGTCATAAGTGGGCGTTCGAGCGGTTGTACGAGTACGTCGAATACAAGGCCGAACTCCACGGTATCAACGTGGAGCAGGTGGACCCGGAGAACACGTCACGGCGTTGCTCTACGTGTGGGTTCACGCATCCGGACAACCGTGAGAGCGAATCCTTCGAGTGTCTGAAGTGCGGCTACGAGAACCACGCCGACTACAACGCCGCCAAGAACATCGGCTTGCGGTATCTCCGCCGTAACCAAACTGGGGACGGTGGAGGCGCACCCGTAGGCGTGCGCTTGAATCGCGGGACGTTGAACGCGAACGGAGAGTATGAACCTCCTGCCGGGGAGTCCGGCCAGAGCGGGAGTCCACGCGAAAGCCCCATCACCAGAACCGAAGGTTCTGGTTAGCAGTCAGAAGCTCCGCTTCTGACGACACCCTCAACGAAGCGAACGGCGATAGCGCGGAACGAAGTTCCGCGGACCATTCGAGCGGGCCGGCGGCCCGCGAGAAGAAGCCGTGAGCGAGTAGGTGGGGTAGTTTACGCGTAGGCCGACATGTCGGTCATCTCGTAGCCGACGATGAGCTTCATGATCTCCTCGGTGCCGTCGGGGATCGTCATCGTCTGGGCGTCGCGGTAGTACCGCTCCAGCGGGTAGTCGGTCGAGAGCCCGTTGCCACCGTACAGTTCGACGCCGTGGCGGGCGGTCTCGACGGACTTGTCACAGGCGTAGCCCTTCGCGAGCGAGGAGTACATCCGCGACTCGTCGTCGGCGTTGGACAGCTTCTCGACGGCCTCGTGGGTCAGCAGGCGCGAGGTCTCGACGTTGGCCTTCATCTTGTAGAGGCGGTTCTGGACGAGCTGGTGCTGGGCGATGGGTTTGCCGAAGGTCTCCCGGTCGGTCGCGTACTCCAGGGCGTCCTCGTAGGCCGCTTGCTGGATGCCGACCGCCATCGCGGCCATCCCGGTCCGCATGAACGAGAAGATGGCGTTCAGCGGCTTGTGGCTCAGGAACAGGTCGACCATCTCGTTGGGGAAGGGCAGGGCTTCCGCGAGGTCGCCGTGTTCGAGGATCAGGTTGCGGATGGCGTTGCTGAGCTTGTTGCCCTCGGGCACGCGCACGTCGTCGAAGAACATCTGGCCGGTCGGCGAGCCCTTCCAGCCGAGCTTGTCCAGTTTGCGCGTGTCGAACGGGGAGTTCTCCTGGTCGACGATGAACATGTCCTGTGCGTCGTTTGCCTCGTCCCACGCGACGATCATCGTCAGGTCACAGATCTGGGCGTTGCTCACCCAGGTCTTCTCGCCGTTGATGACGTACTCGTCGCCGTCCTTGCGGGCGACGGTGTTGGGCTTGCTGGAGTGACTGCCCGAGCCGGGCTCGGTGACGCCCAGCGCGCCGATGGCTTCGCCGTTCTCCAGTTTGTCGTCCAGCGCGTCCTGGGTCTCCTCGCTGGCCCAGTTGGCGAACATGGCCGGGAACGACATGTTGAGCATGACGTTCAGGCTCGGCCAGACGCGGGAGATCTCCTCGGACCCGATGACGTAGTACTTCAGGTCGCCGAAGTAGTCCTGTGCGGTCTCCTGGTCGAAGCCAATCCCCAGCTTCCGGAGGTCGCGCAGGTAGCCGACAGCCTCCTCTTTGGTCATCTCCTGCTTGTCAAGTTCCTGCACGTCCGGTTCGATCTCGCTCTCGAGGTAGTCCCGGAGCGAGTCACGGAACATCTCGTGTGTCTTGTCGAATTGCATGTTGTCGTCTCCCCCATGGCGGCACCGACGCCGCGCACGTCGGCGGCCAGGTTAGCAGAGCGTTATCGCGGAACGGCGTAATGCCTACCCCGTCACATACGAGGGAGGTTTATGTCCGGTAGCGACTGCCACAAACGTAATGTGCTGGCCGTCGTAGCTGGCCCCACATGGATCGACCGAACCTCCAGGGGCGCGTCCCCGAGACGCTCACCTCGCGGCTCCCGGGTGGGGAGTCCGATGGTCCCGGGGACGCCACGGGTGGATCGAGCGTCGACGATTCGGCCCCCGACGCCGACGAGTCCGACTCCCGGCGACTGACGACGGTGCTCACCCTCTCCGGGCTGGGGCTGGCGGCGCTGGGCGTCGTCCTCCGCTACGCCCTCGACAGCCGCGGTGAGAGCGAGGCAGACGACGAGGGTGACCGCGACGAGCCGGATCTCGACCGGGACTTCGAGGGGACCGTCCAGGTCGTCGGCGACACCGGGGCCGTCGACGTCGCCGACGAGGCACCGAGCGACGCGACGGCCGACGAGAACGACGCGGCCGAAGACGAGCGCGACGGGTCGACCGCCGACGCCGAGACCGAGCAGGAGACCGACGTGTCCGTCGAGACGTTCGGGGTGGATCGAACCGCCGACCGGAACGACGGTGACGGCGCGGAGACCGACGACGGTGACGCAGAGGCCGACCGGGAGGGGCCACCACGGATCGCACCGCTGGTCGGGATGGTCGCGCTGGTCGGAATGCGACAGTTCGTCGAGCGCGTGCGAAAGCGGACCGAAGAGCCTCCGAACGACGCCGCCGGTCAGTCGTAGGCCGAGCGGCCCGTGATTTCCTTGCCGACGATGAGTTTCTGGATCTCGGTCGTCCCGTCGGGGATCGGCATGACGCGGGCGTCACGGAAGTAGCGTTCCAGCCGGTTCTCCGTCTTGAGCCCCTCGCCGCCCATCACCTGGATGGCGTTCGAGGTGGCCTCGTGGGCTTTCTCGGCGGTGTAGCCTTTCGCCATCGAGGTGAGCAGGCGTGCGTCGCTGGAACCGTTCTCCAGTGATTCCAGGGCCCGCCGCGAGAGCTGGCGCGAGGTTTCCAGGTCGACCCGGATATCGTAGAGCAGTTCCTGGACGAGCTGGTGTTCGGCGATGGGTTTGCCGAAGGTTTCCCGTTCCTGGACGTAGTCGACGACTTCGTCGTAGGCCGCCTGCATGATGCCGACGGACATGAACGACATCCCGGTTCGCATGAAGGAGAACGTCGCGTTCAGCGCCTTCTGGTCGAAGAACAGCTCCGCGACCGAGTCCGGGAACGGCACCACGTCGGTTAACTGGTTCCCGTCGCGGATCGCGTTGCCGATGATCGCCGACAGCTTGTTGTCCTCCGGCACGCGGACGCCGTCGAGGTACATCCGCCCGTTGTTGACGGCCTTCCAGCCGATCTTGTCGAGCGTCTCGGCCTCGTAGTCCGAGTACTCGCGGTCGACCAGGAACATGTCCTGAGCGTCGGCTTCCTCGTCGTGGGCGACGATCAGCGACACGTCCGCGATGGGCGCGTTGCCGACCCAGGTCTTCCCGCCTTCGAGAACGTACTCGTCGCCCTCTTTGTGGGCGACCGTCCGGGGCTGGGCGGTGTCCGAGCCCCCCTCAGGTTCCGTGACCGCGAGCGAGCCGATACACTCGCCGGTCTCCAGTTTCGAGAGCTGATTGGACCGCGTCTCCTCGCTGGCGAAGCGGACGAACTGGGCGGGAAAGCCCATCAGGAGCCCCACGTTGAGACTCGGCCAGTAGTAACTGATTTCCTCGGAGACGATGGCGAAGCGACGCAGGTCCCCGAAGAACTCCTCGACGGTGTCGGGGCTGAATCCGATCCCCAGCGCTTCGAGATCCTTCATGTACTTCACCATCTCGTCGCGGGTGAACGGTTCCTGATCGGCTTCGTCGACGACTGGCTCCACTTCGCGCTGCAGGTACGACCGCAACTCCTCCCGGAACGCTTCCTGTTCTTCGGTCAAGTGCATAATCAATCGTGTTTATTTGGTGTGTCGGCTCGGTATGTCGGTTACGACACTCGTTGTCAATACGTACTTCCGGTCCTCACGGACCGACTCGAGTTCGCTGTCCCGCGTGCCCGAGACGGTGTCCACGTGCCGTGCCCGCTGGACCTCGGGGACCCCTGATCGCGACGCCAGACGGCGTCAGTTCGGGACGTTGTCCGTGATCTCGCCCATGACGGAGGCGAGTTGGGTGCCCTTCTGGACGGAGCCGTCCAGTTCGTACTGCTGCTGCATGAACCCCTGGACCGGGTCGATGCCGCCGGTGATGAGTCCGGTCAGCGTGTCGGCGGGACCGGTCAGCGTGAGGTCGGGGTCGGCGACGGGACCCGAGCCACCGGTGATGGTCTCCTCGCCGGCGTTGACGTCGAGGTGGCCCTCCATGGGGCAGTCGTCGGCCTCGAAGTTCGCCGTGATGTCCGCCGCGATCTGGTCTTTGATCTCGGGGTTCTCTTCGACGAGGACGTTGACGCCCGTCCACAGCAGATCCTGGAACTGGTTGCCCGCCTCCGGCTCGTCCTCGTAGAAGCTCGCGATGTCGATGTCGTCCATCCGGCCGATGACCTTCGCGAACACTTCGGGATTCTCGGTGATGAGTTCCTTTTCTTGCCCCTGGATGTCGTTGAGCAGGTCCGGCAGGTCGTCCTTGAGCTGTTCCTCGTCCTTGTCGAGCGTTTCTTCGACGCGTGTGATGAGTTCGTCTGACATAGTTTCGCCCATTCCCCACCGGCACCCTGTGGCCGATGGCTACTGTTACGTAATTCGGCTATCCCCGTGAGGGTATCCCGTCGTATGTGAGGGGGTTTTATATACCGACTCCGGAACTGTCCGATTTGTTGAACAACACGAGGGAAATTACGCCACTAAGTGCTCTGAAACCGGCCAGTGAGTTCGACAAAAATATAGGCTTTCTGACGGTTAGAACAGGAAGCGCTTGTCCAGGTCGCTGGCCACGTCGGTCATCGTCAGGGCGGCGTCGGAGTACTGGAGGATCTTCTGCATGTCACCGTCCAGCTCCAGCTTCCCGGACATGATGGCCTCGACCACGTCGAGGTCGCCGTTGACCAGGTCGACCCACTGGTCGAAGTCGCCGGTCAGGACGAACCCGTGATCGCGCTCGTCGAGGGTGTCCATCGTCGTCGTGTCGTAACAGCCACCGTCTTCCAGGCCGATCCAGGCGTAGACCGTCCCGTCGTCGGTGACGTTCTCCTCCAGTTCCGTGAGCAGGTCGTCCATGATGTCCGGCATGACGCGGCGGAGGCCGGGCCAGACCTTCTCGGGCGCTTCGGAGATTTTCGTCTCCAGCAGTTCCTGGGCGGCCCGCTCGGGGAGGGGCCCGTCGCGGGCTTCGATTCCTTCGGCGACGTCTTCGGGCGCGTCTTCGAGGACGGTTCCCAGCGTGTCCTCGGGCAGTTGGGTGATCCCCTGTTCGAGGGCCTCCCAGACCTCTTCGGGGAGGTCGTTGACCGTTCGCTCCTCGATCGGGAGGTTCTGCATCTCGAAGACGAAGTCACCGTTCCAGCCGACACCCCAGCCTTCGCCGGTGTCTTCGAGCTCCTGACTGTCGTCGAGCGCGTGCTGGTACCTGGTAAGCCATGCCGTGGTCGGGAAGTAATCGTCGAGTTCGAACTGTTGTTCCTGTGTACTCATCGGTATCACCCCGTTGTGCGGGTCGGTCCCCCAACTGCGCGCCCGCCAACGGATCCACCCGTATCGACACTGGAGATCAAAAAAATAGTTCTCCCGTCGATGTGAGGTTGTTTAAATACCGTTTCGGCGAGAAAGTTAGGGTTATTAAATCCCACGTGGAGACGCAGTCGGAAATTACCCAAAAAGCGACAAAAAGCCGTCTCGACCCACCTAGAGGATGTCCATGTCGCCGCCGAACAGGTCGCTCTGGGTGTCGGTCTCGATGGTGCAGTCGGATTTGGGATAGGTGATACAGAGGAGCGCGAACCCGTCGTCTTCCTGCATGGGGTCCAGTGCCGCGCCCTCGCTCTGGTCGATCTCGCCCTCCTCGACTGTCCCGACACACGAGGTACACTGTCCCTTCCGGCAGGAGTAAGGCAGGTCCAGGCCGGCCTCCTCGGCCGCGTCGAGGATGTACTCGTCTTCGTCGACCGAGAGGGTGACGTCTTCACCCTCGTGTTCGAGGGTCACCTCGTACTCGCCGTCGTCGGTCACGACCTCCTCGCCGGCCTCGTCTTGTCTGTCTGCCCGGCCGCTCATAGCTCCTGGCGAAGCTTGAACATCTCCAGGGCTTCCAGACGCGGGTCGTTGTCGGTATCTTCGTTGTCGGCCGCTGCTGCGCCGGCCACACCCTCGTTGTTGGCCCGGCCCGTGCCCGAGTCCAGGATGTACGCCACCTCTTCTTCAACCTTCTCGGGCGTCATTCCGAGGTCGTCCGCGGCTTCCTCGACCGCCGTCTGGATCTTTTCGTCGTCTGCAGTGAAGTCCGCGCCTTCGATGTCAGTGAGCTCCGTCATGATCAGTCACCAGCCATCTTCTGGGAGTAGATGTGGTCGTACTTGTCGATCACGTCGTCGTAGTCGCTGCCCTGTGCGCTCTCCATGGCGTCCGCGGAGGCCTGCATGAACTCCGTGGCGCTCCCGGCGTCCAGGTCGAGCGTATCGAACATCATGTCGCCGGCCAGCCGCGCGCCACGGTTGACGAGTTCGCTGAAGTCGACGTCCAGCGGGTCGTCGATGTCCGCGGTGATGAAGTACGCCGTGTCGGTGATGTACCCGATGTCCTCGATCGCCTGCTCCCAGATGGCGTTTTCGACGCCCTGGTAGTCCGGGAGCCCCTCGCGTTCCTTCTCGATCAGTTCCTGCAGGAGTTCCAGCCCGAAGGTAATGTGTCGCCCCTCGTCGGTGCTGATGAACTGGAAGCCCTTGTTGAGCAGTTTCAGCGGTGCCTCCTGCATCATCCGGTTCTTCGCGAAGTAGCCACCCCGGGCGAGGATGCCCTCGACGCCGATGTGGTAGTTCGTCGCAGCGCGGGCGATGTCCGCGGGGTCACCGCCGTGAGCCGCCTGTGCCTGAAGCGTCCCTTGCCGCTCGAACATCTCACCAGCACCACAGGCCTCCGTTCGCGGGATCTGAATGCCCCCGCGACGACTGTCGAGTTCGTACTGCGGGAACTTGTCGCTCATCACGTTCGTGATATACAGGTCGAAAAACTGCGTGTGCTTGGCCTCCTCCAGCGCGAGCGCCGAGGCCATCATCTCTTTCTCCATTGACCGGTCGAAGTATGGCGAAGAGACCGTCTTCATGATCCGCCGGGCGTCCGCCGCGACGGCCTGTTCACCGTCGATGAAGTACGAAATGAGCCGCGCCCACTGCTCTTTCTCGTTGTCGTTCAGCCCCTCCCAGACCTCACGGTCGTCCTCGAAGCCGACTTTGTGGACCAGCTTTTCGGCGTCCCACGTCCCCAACTCGACCGACTTCTGGTACAGTTCGTAGTACGTACTGCTAGTGTCGATTCGCCCCGCCTTGATCTGATCAGTGCTGGCGTCCATACCCATGTCACGATACAACAGACTGGTGGATACATATACCCCCGATAATATGAGGAGCTTTTTAACAGGGGGCTCGACGCTGGAATCAGCCGTCGAGCGCTCGATATGAACGGGTGTGTGATAATACCACGGAAACCGTACCGCACGCTCGACGCGCTTCTATCATCATCGAACAGGACGTTAAGCGCCTGTGGCTCCCGTTACCGGGGCCCTTACCTCACATCACTGCCGAACCCCTTTTGTTCCCCTGGTTAGAACTGGAGGGCATGCGGGAGTTCGACATCGTCCTCCGGACGGAGGACGGCACGTACAATCCGCTCGACGAGGCCATCGTCGAGCATCCCGAGTTGACCCGCGAGGCCGCGCTACACTTCGATCTAATGTCCGATGGGACGAGCGTCCTGCTCTATCACCTTACCGGTGACGCCGACGAACTGGAGGCCATCCTGGCCGAGGAGGAGAGCGCACTCTCCTACGACGTGTTCGAAGTCGACGACGACGGGGTGCGCGCACACGTCCGCTTCGCGGCGAACACGGTCCTCTCGGCGATGATCCAGCTCATGGACGAGTACGACCTCATCATCGACCCGCCGGTCGATATCGACGACGAGGGCGGGCTGCACATGTCGGTTGCGGGCGACTTCAAGAAGATCCGCGAGGCCGCGCGGATGCGTCCCGGCGACCTCGACATCGAACTGCAGGAGGACGACTCGGGGCCGGTCGACCGCGTCGACGTGACGACGCTGCTGACCGAGCGCCAGCTCGAAGTGCTGGAAGTCGCGCTGGCGAAGGGTTACTACGAGATTCCGCGGCAGGCGACCAACGAGGACATCGCCGCGGAACTGGACTGTTCGACCAGTACCGTCGGCGAACACCTCCGGAAGATCGAGTCCCGGATCATCTCCCAGGTCGGCCCCGACTGATCGGAGACGGCCGAGTCCGACAGTCTAAAGCGCGCCGCTGTGTTCGGACGCGATATGGAGTTCCACGACGCGGCGAACTTTCTGTTCGACCTGCGCCGGTACCCGCCGCGGCCGGGCACGACGGCGACGCGGGACTTCTTGGCCCATCTCGACGACCCACAGGAGTCCGTTCGGGCGATACAGATCGCCGGCTCGAACGGGAAGGGCAGCACGGCCCGGATGACCGAGCGCGTCCTCCGCGAAGCGGGCCTCGACGTGGGTTGCTACACCTCTCCCCACCTCGACGACGTGCGCGAACGCGTCCGGATCAACGGCCACAAACTCACCGAACAGGCACTCGTCGAATTCGTCGACGAAGCCAGGCCCTACGTCACCGACCGCGCGGCCGACGGGAACGCGCCCACCTTCTTCGAGACCCTCACGGTGATGGCGCTGTGGGCCTTCCGCCGCGCCGACGTGGACGTTGCAGTGCTCGAAGTCGGCATCGGCGGCCGTCACGACGCCACCAGCGTCGTCGACCCCGTCGCCAGCGCCGTCACGACCGTCACGCTGGAACACACCGACCTGCTGGGCGACACCGTCGCCGAGATCGCCCGCGACAAGGCCCACGTCGCCCCCGACGACGCGCCGCTGGTCACCGGCGCGACCGGCGACGCCCGCGAGGCCGCCCGAGAGGTCGCCGGTGACCTCTACACGGTGGACACCGACGCGGACGAGGACTGCACCGTCGCCTACGGCGGCCGTGACGGCCTCGAAGCCGCGATCTCGCTCGACGGCGGCGACTGGACGCTGGACACGAAACTGCCCCTACTGGGCGAACACCAGGCCCGCAACGCCGGGGTCGCGGCGGCGCTGGCCCGGCAGGTCGCGGACGTGGACGGTGCGGACCTCGCACGCGGCCTGCGCAACGCCCACTGGCCCGGCCGGTTCGAGGTGATGGGCCGGGACCCGCTCGTCGTCCTCGACGGCGCCCACAACCCCGGCGGCTGTGCCGCCCTCGCCGACACGCTCGACTCGTTCGACTACGACGACCTCCACGTCGTGATCGGCGCGATGAGCGACAAGGACCACCGTGGCATCGCGGCTGCCCTGCCCGACACCGACCACGTCGTGGCCTGCGAACCCGACCTCGACCGCGCCGAGGCCGACGACGTGATCGCACGCGCGTTCGAGGCCGAAACCGACGCCACCGTCGAGACCCGCAGCGACGTGGCCGGCGCGTTCGAGATGGCCCGCGACGCCGCCGGTCCCGACGACTGCGTGCTGGTGACCGGCTCACTGTACTGCGTCGCGGAAGCCCGGACGGACTGGACGCGTCCCACGGTCCCCAAGCACGTCGACTCGGTGGCCGAGTCCCGCGAGACGCTCTCGGACGCCCACGTCACCGACGCCGGCGTCTGGCGGATGGGTGGGAAGGGCGTCTATCGCGTCCTGCGAACTCGCGTGCAGCCCCGCCAGGCCCAGTACCTCAAAGAGGAGCTGCTCTCGCTGGGCGGGGAGTGTGCCGTCTCCGGGCTGGTCGATCAGGACCGCGAGAACGTCGACGCCGTGTTGATGGGGACGCTCGCGCAGTTCAAACGCCTCTGCGGGAAACTCGACGGCCAGCCCTACGGACTCTCGCCGCTGGCCGACGACCTCAGGGCCGCGCTCGAAATCGAAGGCCACGGCCCCGACGAGCGCGGCTACCCCTGGGAGGATGGCACCGCCGTCATGGGCATCCTCAACGTCACGCCGGACAGCTTTCACGACGGCGGAGAGTACGAGGCCGTCGAGGCCGCCGTCGCCCGCGCCGAGGAGATGGTCGATCACGGCGTCGACATCGTGGACGTGGGCGGCGAATCGACCCGGCCCGGAGCCGACCCCGTCCCGGCCGAAGACGAGATCGACCGCGTCGTGCCAGTGATCGAGGCGATCAGCGACTTCGACGTCGACATCGCCGTCGACACCCGGAAGGCCGCGGTCGCCCGGGCAGCCCTGGACGCGGGTGCGGACATCCTCAACGACGTGTCCGGCCTCGAAGATCCGGAGATGCGCCTGGTCGCGGCCGACCACGACGTGCCCGTCGTCGTGATGCACAGCGAGGAGACACCGGTCGACCCCGACACCGACCGCGAGTACGACGACGTGGTCACCGACGTACTCGACGAGGTGACCGAACGGGTCCTGCTCGCCGAGAAGGCGGGCCTGGATCGCGAGCAGATAATCGTCGACCCAGGTCTGGGATTCGCCAAGTCCCCCGCCGAGGACTTCGACCTCCTCGGCCGGATCGACGAGTTCCAGGCGCTCGGCTGTCCCGTCCTCGTGGGTCACTCCCACAAATCGATGTTCGGGCGGATCGACCGTGGCCCCGACGAGCGACTGGCGGCGACCGTCGCGGGGACGACGCTGGCCGCCGAGCGCGGGGCCGACATCGTCCGCGTCCACGACGTGAAAGAGAACGTCGCCGCAGTTCGGGCGGTCGCGGCCGCAGACGACACGGTCGACGCCGGTGACGAGTGACCGCGGTTCGGGTCCCCGCTCACTCCCTGTGCATGTCGAACGCCGTCGGCAGGTCGTGGGGCATGTGGCCCCCGCCCTCGGCGGCGCGCTCGCCGTAGCGCCGAAGAGCCGGCCGGAACTCCGGATGGGCACACTCGCCGACGAGTGCCTCGAACCGCTCGTCCGGCGTCAGCCCACGCAGGTCGGCCACGCCGTGTTCGGTCACCGCCACGTCCACGTCGTGATCTGGATGGTCGACGTGTGACGCCATCGGCACGATCCGCGACACCTCGCCATCTTTTGCCGTCGAGGGTAACACCATCATCGACAGCAGTCCGTTGCGGGCGAAGTCGCCGGAGCCGCCGATTCCCTGTAGGAGTTGTGACCCGCGGACGTGTGAGGAGTTGGTGTGGCCGTACACGTCGACCTCGACGGCGGTGTTGATCGCGACGACGCCGAACGCCCGGATCAGGCCGGGGTCGTTCGAGACGCTCATCGAGCGCGTGACGACGTTGTCGGCGACGAGTTCGGGCCGGTCGAGCATCCGGTTCACGCCGTCCTCGCCGAGGACGAGTGCGGTCGCGCTCGCGGCCGAGAGCGTCCCGGCTTCCAGCAGGTCGAGCAGGCCGTCCTGTGCGACCTCACCGAAGTAGACCGCGTCGCGGTCGCCGAAGTCGAGGTCGCCGATCCGTTCGGTGATCTCGTTGCCCAGCGACCCGATCCCCACCTCGAAGGCGAATCGCTCGCTGAACGCGGGGTTCTCGGCGAGTTCGTCCGCCAGGAAGTCGAGGGCGTTGTCGGCGATGGCGGCTTCCGCGTCGGACGGCTCCCGGAAGGGGTAGGGGATCGGGTCGTTCTCGGTGCGGACCACAGCCGTCAGCTTCTCGGGATCGAACCGGACGAACTGGTCACCCAGCCGCTCGCCGGGGTCGGACAGCGAGAGCGGGGCCCGAGGCGGCGTCGCGGGTGTCCAGGTGTCGTGCATGTGCTGGAGTTCCAGCGGCAGGGCCTCGTTGACCTCGGCGATCACCGCATCGGCGGCGGCGACGAACCCCGGGACGGCGCCGACGGCAGTCGTCGGAACCAGCCAGTTCTCCCCCACCGCGAGGGCTTCCACCACCGCCACGTCGGGGTCGCCGAACTGGCCCTGTGCGACGGACTGCTCGACGACCGAGAGGTGATCGTCGACGAAGTCGACCCGTCCATCGTTGATCGCCCGCTTGAGGTTTGGCCACGCCGAGAAGGGATACCGGAGGTCGAGCGCGTCCGCGTTGGGCAGTTCGGTGTCGGCGACGAAGCCGGCGTCGGCGCTCGCGGGGACCGTCAGCGAGAGGTCCCGGTTCGAGGTGGCCAGTTCGTGTGCGATATCTTTCGGGCCGGCGCTGAGGCCGCTCATCGGGACGATGCCGTCGTCGGGGACCAGATCGGCGGCCGCGGCGGCGTCGGTCGTTTCCACGCCGTCGGCGACACGCTGGGTCGTCTCCTGCATACCGGTGCTTCCAGTGGCCGACGGAAAGCCCGGACGCCATAGAAGTGAGTCCCCTCAAAACAGGCCCTGTTCCTCGCGCAGGTCACGGTAGCAGTCGAGGTACTGATCGAGGACCTCCTCGTGGTCGTACCGGTCCATGTCGGGGTCCCGATCCAGCCGTTCCATGCCGGCGGCGTCGCGGATGGCCTCGGTGAGTTCCTCGTCGTCGGTGACCCGGAAGCTCCGCCGGTAGGTCTCGATGAGTTCGTGCGCGCTGGATTCGGCCTGGTACTCGACGATGCCGATACAGCCACAGGCCAGCGCCCAGAGCAGTTCCGTCGCGAAGTTCTCCCGGAAGGCCGTGTGGACGAAGGTGTGTGCGCCCCGATAGACCGAGAGCCGTTCCTCGCGGTCGAGGTCGCCGGCGAAGGTGACCCGGTCGTCGATCCGGAGGTCCGCGGCCTGCTGTTCGATCTCCTCGCGTCGGGGGCCGTCGCCGATGATGGTCGCCGACCAGTCACGGCGGCGCAACTCCGCCAGCGCGAGCAACAGCGTCTGGACGTTCGCGTCGGCGTCCAGGTCGCGGGCGTAGACGATGTCGGCGTCCTCGGCTGGTTCGACCTCGTCGATCAGTTCGGTGTCGATGCTCTCGGGGATCACTCTGGTGTTGTCGGCGGCCGCGCCGTGTTCGCGGACCGTCGTCCGGACGAGTTCCGACGGCGTGACCACGGCGTCGGGCAACTTCGCGGCGTAGGTCCGCGCCCGCGAGTCGGGCAGGTTCTCGTCACCGAACCACTCGACGACCAGCGGCGCGCGGGCGGGGACGGCCGCGAGTTTCGCAGCGGTGACGACAGCCGGCGGTTCGGGCGTCGTGTGGATCACGTCCGGGCGGTCCAGCGCGACGACCCACGGAATTCTGGCGAGAAAAGCCGCCTTCGAGTCCGACACCGTGATCCCGCGGTAGGTGATCCCCTCGTGTTCGATGGTCTCTGGGTAATCCGGCCACCACTGGGCGCAGTAGACGGTCACGTCGTGGCCGCGAGCGTCGAGGTTCGTCGCGATGCGGTGGAGGCGTTCCCGCCCCTCGGTGGACTCGTGAAACACCGTCCGCTCCGACACGAAGGCGACCCGCATACCCGGGGGGACACGGCGACCGCTCAAAAATCCCTGTCCTTTGTCCGACACGGAGTCGCGGACGGAATCCGACCGCTCGCCCGTCCGGCGACTCTCCCTCCGGTCGAGTCGTCCGGCTCACGGCTCCCTGCGGTCGCCGTTCGCGCACTCGGAGTCGCTCTCTGCGGTCGCGACTCCCCACATAAAACGTATAGGGACTCCGTCCGATCCACAGCCATGCACGACCTGGAGCGGTACCTCAACGTCCGCAGCGCCTACGGCGCGTCCATCGGTCCGGCGGGCACTCTCGCCTTCCTGATGGACACGACCGGGACGCCACAGATCTGGACGCTCGACGAACCCGCCGGCTGGCCCGAGCAACGCACGTTTTACGACGAACGCGTCACTTTCTGTTCGTTCTCGCCCGAACGCCGCGAACTCGCCTTCGGCATGGACGAAGGCGGCGACGAGTTCACGCAACTGTTCCGCCTCGACCTGGATTCGGGCGAAGTTGACCCGCTCACCGACACGCCCGACGCCATCCACTACTGGGGCGGGTGGTCCCACGACGGGGACCGGATCGCCTTCGCCGCCAACCGCCGCGACGAGTCCGTCTTCGACGTGTACGTACAGGGTCGCGACGAGCGAGGCGAGGCGGCCGAACTCGTCCACGAGGGCGACGGCTGGCTCGCGCTGGCGGGCTGGAGTCCCGACGACGACGGCCTGCTGGTCACCGAACACACCTCGTCGTTCGACAAGGACCTCTACGTCCTCCATCTCGACTCGGGCGACCTCGAACACGTCACGCCCCACGACGGGGACGTGCGGTACAACAGCCCCTCCTGGGGGCCCGACGGCGAGGCGATCTACTGCTGTACCGACCGCGATAGCGACACGCTCCGGCTGGAACGGCTGGATCTGGATTCGGGAGCGTTCGCCGTCGTCGAGGACGGGGGAGCGTGGAACGTCGACGGTATCGCGCTGGACGACGAGACCGGTCGGCTGGCGTTCTCCCGGAACGTCGACGGCTACACGGAGATCACGGTCGGCGAGCTGACGGGAACGACCGAGTACGACACCCGGCCCGCGCCGGACCTGCCCGACGGCACCGCGGGCGGCGTGAGTTTCGGTCCCGACGGCGAGGTGTTCGCGCTCTCGGCGTCGAGTCGGACGAACAACACGAACGTCCACCGGGTCGCGTTCGAGTCGGGCGAGACCGAGCAGTGGACGCGGGCCTCGACCGCCGGCATCCCGCGCTCGACGTTCCGCGAACCCGAACTCGTCCACTACGAGACCTTCGACGGGCGGGAGATTCCCGCCTACTTCACGCTCCCGGCGGAGGACGTGCGGGCGTCGGCCGGCGTCCCCGTGATCGTCGACATCCACGGCGGCCCCGAGAGCCAGCGCCGCCCCTCCTTTTCGGGACTGACACAGTACTTCCTCTCGCGGGGCTACGCGGTCTTCGAGCCCAACGTCCGCGGCTCGACGGGCTATGGCAAGGCCTACACCCACCTCGACGACGTGGAGAAGCGGATGGACTCGGTGCAAGATATCCGGGCGGCCGTCGAGTGGCTCACCGACCAGTCCGCGGTCGACCCGGACCGAATCGTCGCCAAGGGTGGCTCCTACGGCGGGTTCATGGTGCTCGCGGCGCTGACGGAGTACCCGGACCTGTGGGCGGCCGGCGTCGACTCCGTGGGCATCGCCAACTTCGTCACGTTCCTCGAAAATACGGGTGCCTGGCGACAGGAACACCGCGAGGCCGAGTATGGGTCGCTCGACGACGACGGGGAGTTCCTCGAAGCCATCAGTCCGCTCAACCACGCCGACCGCATCACGGCGCCGCTGTTCGTTCTCCACGGTGCGAACGACCCACGGGTACCCGTCGGGGAGGCCGAACAGATCGTCGAGGAAGTCCGGTCACAGGGCGTCCCCGTCGAGAAACTGATCTTCGAGGACGAGGGCCACGGCATCTCGAAGCTGGAGAACAAGATCGAGGCCTACACGACGGTCGTCCACTTCCTCGACCGGCACGTCTAACGTGTAACTGGCGAATCAGAAAACTTGTTGATGGGGCAGTAGAGAGGGTGAGTATGGCAGCGATCGAGACGGACGCCTTGACCAGGCGCTATGGGGAGGTGGTCGCCGTCGATTCGGTCGACCTGACCGTCGAACAGGGGGAGGTCTTCGGCTTTCTGGGACCGAACGGGGCCGGGAAGTCGACGCTCATCAACATGTTACTGGACTACACGCCGCCGACCGCGGGGCAGGCGCGTGTCTTCGGCCACCGGACGCGGGGGGAGGCCGTCGACATCCGCGAGCGGGTCGGCGTCCTGCCCGACGCCTACCAGCTGTACGAACGGCTCTCGGGCCGTCGACACCTGGAGTTCGTCGTGGAGGCCCGCCAGGCCGACGACGACCCCGACGATGTCCTCGCCCGGGTCGGGCTCGACCCCGCTGACGCCGAGCGTAACGCTGGGGACTACTCCAAGGGGATGGCCCAGCGGCTGGTCCTCGGGATGGCCCTGATCGGCGAACCGGACCTGTTGATCCTCGACGAGCCCTCCACCGGGCTGGACCCCAACGGCATCCGACTGATGCGGGACATCATCCGGGAGGAGGTCGACCGGGGCGCGACCGTCTTCTTCTCCAGTCACATCCTGGGGCAGGTGGAGGCGGTCTGTGACCGGGTCGGCATCATGAACGAGGGGCGACTCATCGAGGTGGCGAGCCTCGAAGAGATTCGCGACGCCGTCGGCGTCGGGACCACGCTACACGTCACCGTCGACCAGCAACCGGACCTCACGCTGTCGGACCTGGAGGCGATGGACGGCGTGAGCAACGTCAGGGCTGACGGGCCGGAGCTGACGATGAACCTGTCGGACTCGACGGCGAAGGCGAAGGTCATCAACCGGCTCGAAGATGGCGGCGCGACGGTCGTGGACTTCGAGACCGCCGAGTCCTCGCTCGAAGAGCTGTTCGCCGAACTGATCGACGAGGACGAGACCGAAGCGGAGGTGTCGGCATGAGGGACCACCAGCTCGCGGTCATGGCCCGGAAGGACTTCGACGACGCCGTCAGATCGAAGGCAGTCTGGGTCGTCAGCGCCCTCTTCGCCCTGATCGCGATCCTCGCCACCTACCGGATCTCACAGATCAACTTCCCGGAGGGTGTCCCGGCTGGTGTCGTCCCGAAGCTCGTTCTGGTCACGCTCACGAACCCGATTACCTGGATCGTCCCGATCATCGCGCTGGTCGTCGGATACATGTCGGTCGTCGGCGAGCGCCGGTCGGGAAGCCTCAAACTCCTGCTCGGACTCCCCTTCGAGCGCGGGGAGATCTTCGTCGGGAAGATCCTCGGCCGGACGGCGGTCATCGGCGTGAGCATCGCCGTCGGCTTCGTCGCGATGGTCGTGATGATTCCCGTCTTCGTCGGTCTCGGTGCGCCAGGAGAGTTCTTCGTCGCCATCCTGGGACTGTTCGTCGTCACGCTCCTGCTCGGGGCCGTGTTCACGACGCTCGCAGTCAGCGTGTCGGCACTGGCCAACACGCGACGCCAGGCGATCACGACAGTCTTCGCGCTGTTTTTCGTGACGCACGTCGCCTGGACCGGTGTGATCCAGTTCCTCGCGTTACCCTTCGGTGGCGTCCCGCGGGCCGGATCGGGCGGTTGGTACCTGCTTCTCAGCTACCTCAGCCCGACCGCAGCCTACACCCGGGTGGCCTCCCTCGTGTTCACGAACTTTCCGGTCCCGTACCCCGGCATCGCGATGGACGGCATCGGACAGCGGGCCCGGATCGTCGAGAGTCTCCAGCCGACACCGTTCTACCTCACCGAGTGGTTCGCCGTCCTGACGTTGCTGGCCTGGGCAGTCGGCGCTGGACTGCTGGCTCACGCCGTCTTCCGGAACGCCGACCTCGGCTGACGGCGTTTTCGGTCGACTCACCGCTCGATACCACCCCATCCCCGTCCGGCGTCAATCGGGGGTTGTGTGCCTTCCGAGAGGTCGAAAATATGTGACGGGTTAACTCTCTGCTAGTCCGTGCCTGATTGCATGACCCTTGCCGGCACGCACGTCGGCGGCACGCCCGCGGCCGGCTGTCAGTGGCACGCCGACCCACCGGAGAGTCAACTCCTCATATGACGCCGGTCGCACGGGCCGCCTCCCGGGCCGCCGCCTCGCTCACACCGTCGCCGAGGATCGTGTAGCGGTCCCGGATGCGGTGGGCGGTCGTCAGCGACTCGATCACCGTCTCGTCGTCGATCCCGAGTTCCTCGGCGGTCGTCGGCGCACCGATCCCGGCCAGCGCGTCCCTGATCTTGCGCCACTCGGTCTCGCCGCTGTGGAGGTACTCCGTGATGATCGAGCCGACGCCGACCTGGTGACCGTGGAGTGCCGCTCCGGGCACGAGCCGGTCGAGTTGATGGGAAAAGAGGTGTTCCGCGCCGCTGGCCGGCCGGGACGAGCCCGCAATCGACATCGCCACACCCGAGGAGACCAGCGCCTTGACGACGACCCACGCCGACTCTTCGAGCCCTTTCTTGACCGAGCCGGCGTTCTCGACGAGCATCTCGGCGGTCATCTGACTGAGCGCGCCCGCGTACTCGGAGTACTCGACGTTTTTCAGCCGGTGGGCGAGTTGCCAGTCCTTGACGGCGGTGTAGTTGCTGATGATGTCGGCACAGCCGGCGGTGGTCAGCCGCCAGGGGGCCTCCGCGAGGATCTCGGTGTCGGCGACCACGGCGAGGGGTGGTTCCGCGGCCACGCTGTGGCGCGTATCCCCCTCCGGCACCGACCCGCGGCCGCTGACGATGCCGTCGTGGCTGGCCGCCGTCGGCACAGAGACGAACCCCTTCCCGAGTTCGTCGGCCGCCATCTTCGTGATGTCGATGACTTTGCCGCCGCCGACGCCGATCAGGAAGCCGATCTCCTCGGCCCGGGCGGTCTCGATGACGCGCTCGACTTCGGCGAAGCTGGCCTCCTGGACCGTCGTCAGCGCCGGTTCGGTTCCCTCGGCCCCGAACGCCTCGACGACGCGGTCCCCCGCCACCTCCCGGGGCGTCGGACTCGTCACCACGAGCGGCCGCCCCGTCAGGTGTAACTCGGCGACGGCGTCGACCGTCTCGTCGAGGACGCCGTGCCCCACCACCACGTTCCGAGGCAGGCGTATCCACGTCGACTTGTCGAACATGTGTTCCCGTCTCGGCCGACGCGTGAAACCCTTTTCTCTCGGTAGAGGATGAGGCGTCCGACGGAACGGCAGTACATCGCCTCACGCCAGCGTGTCCAGCACGCCCAGCACGCGCGCCTCGGCCTCGCGGTCGGGGCCGTGCTCGCTCCCGTCGCGGTCGCTCTCGACGTACTCTTCGACCGTCGCGGCGAGTGCGTCCTCGGGCGGCGTCGACGCCCAGCCCAGTCCCGACAGTTTCGCCGTCGACAGCAGGTGGGGGTAGTCCCGATAGAGCGGGAACTCCTCGGCGTCGATGTCACCGGCCGCGAGTTCCCGTGGTCCGGCGTGGACGATCTCGACCGATTCGTCCAGTACCGTGGCGATGCCCTCGACCAGTTCGTCCAGCGTCGTCGCTCGGCGGTCGCCCGCGTTGTAGGCCTCGCCCGGCGTCCCGTCCTCGGCGACGATCCGGAGCGCCGCGGCCACGTCCTCGACGTAGGCCCGGTGCCAGACGTTCGTGCCGTCGCCGGGGACGAGGACGCGGTCGTGGTTCGCCACGCGGTCGATCCAGTAGTCCACCCGTCCGGTGTAGTCGTGGGGGCCGTAGACGTTGCACGGCCGGACGCTCATCGCATTCACGCCGTCCGCGGCCGCGGCGAACACCGCTCGGTCACCCTCGGCCTTCCGCGGGCCGTAACTCGCCTCCGAGTCGTCGGTCGCCTGTTCGTCGGAGCAGTCGTGGAGGGTGGTCTCGCCCTCGCGTTTCGGGATCGCTTCCTCGCCGTAGGCCGCGCCGCTGGAGACGAAGACGTAGGCCTCGACGTCGTCGAAGATCCGGGTCGCGGCCCGCACGTCGCGGGGGTGGTAGGCCACGCAGTCGATCACCACGTCCGGGGCGACGGCGTGGGCGGCGTCGGCCAGGTCGCCGTCGTCGGTCCGGTCGCCCTGGACGTGCTCGACGGCCGTGTCGGCGAAGGGGTTCTCGTGTTCGCCGCGGTTGCAGATCGCTACGTCGTAGCCGTGGTCGCGCAACTCCGCGACGGTGTGGCGGCCGATGAACCGCGTCCCGCCGATGACGAGCGCCTGGGTCATGGGTCACCTCACGACGCCCTGGCTGAAAAGGTTCGGTCCGGGCCGGGCGGTCTCGGCATCGCTGGGACCCGGGTCGCTGTCGACCGTCGATCCAATCACACGACGGCTCGACCGTCTCTCGACTCGGACGGTCGGGGCCGCCCGCTCGATTTGTGATATGGCAACTATTCTGCCACAGACTTTATGACTCACGAGTGACACGTTCCCGATGCTATGTCCGATCAGACCGACGACGCACTCCAACACGTTCGGGAGACCTTTGCCACTGCCGCAGAGGAAGCCGAACAGCTGAGCGAGTCGGCCAAACAGGACGTAGAAGACGCCATCGACGACCTCGAAGCGCGGATCGAGGACCTCCGGAACAGTAACTGACGCCGTCGGTCGAATTTTTCGTGGGCAGTGTGGCGGTGCCGTAGAATGAGCACGACCAGCAGCAAGCACAGCAGCCGCGAGCGCGTCAGCGACGCGCTCGCGGCGGTTTTTCCCCAAGTTTTTGCTTCGGGGGGTCGCCACCGGCGACCCCCCGACGTAAAAAGTGGCGGTTAGTCGTCGGCCTGGCCCGCTGCGGCCTCGCCGGCCTCCGCACTGGGGGTCGCGGCCTCGGGCGGTTCGGTCCGCACGTCGGCCTCGTCGTCGTCCTCGATGATCTCGGCGTAGGCGTCGGGCAGGACCTTCACGAAGTTGTCCAGTTCCGCCTCCCAGTTGTCGAGGACGTACTGCGCCCGGTCCGAGTCGGTGTAGGCGACGTGGTTCTCGAGCAGGCGGCGGAGCATCGAGCGGTCCCGTTCGTCGAGCGTGTCGAACGTCGAGACCATCCCACGATTCACCTTCCGCTCGAAGTCGCCTTTGCGGTCGAGGACGTAGGCGACGCCGCCGGACATGCCGGCCGCGAAGTTCTTGCCCGTGTCGCCCAGCACCGCGACCGCGCCGCCGGTCATGTACTCACAGCCGTGGTCGCCGACCGACTCCACGACGGCCTTCACGCCGGAGTTGCGGACGGCGAAGCGCTCGCCGGCCTGGCCGTTGACGTACATCTCGCCCTGGGTCGCGCCGTAGAGGGCGACGTTGCCGATCAGGGTGTTCTCCTCGGGCTCGTAGGGCGCTTCGGCGGGCGTGTTGACGATCATCTTCCCGCCGGAGAGGCCCTTGCCGACGTAGTCGTTGGCGGTGCCGGTCAGCTCGAAGGTCACACCGTCCTGCAGGAAGGCCCCGAAGCTCTGGCCGGCCACGCCCTCGAAGTCGACGCGGATGGTGTCGCTGGGCAGGCCGGGCGTGCCGTGTTCCTTCGAGATGCGGTTCGAGAGGGTCGCCCCGACCGCGCGGTCGACGTTGTCGATGTCCATCGACAGGCTGACCGGGTCGCCGGTCTCGATGGTGTCACCGATCTCGTCCAGGATATCCCAGTCGAGTTGTTCGTCGACCTCGTGCGTCTGTTCGCGGGTCTTGTAGCGGTCGTCGTCGCCCGCGGGCTCGGCGAGGATCGACGAGAGGTCGAGTTTCTTGGCCTTGGGGTGCTCTACGTCGTCGCGCTGGGAGAGGACGTCCACGCGGCCGATCATGTCGTCGACGGTCTCGAAGCCGAGTTCGGCCATGATCTCGCGCAGTTCCTGCGCGACGAAGGTCATGTAGTTGATGACGTTTTCGGGCGTGCCGGGGAAGCGAGCGCGCAGTTTCTCGTTCTGGGTGGCGACGCCGACCGGACAGGTGTTCTCGTGACACTGCCGGGCCATCACACAGCCGGAGGTGACCATCGAGGCGGTCCCGAAGGCGTAGCCCTCGGCACCGAACAGTGCGGCGACGGCCACGTCGCGACCGGTCTTCATGCCGCCGTCGGTCGAGACCTTGATCCGGGAGCGCAGGTCCGTCGCCCGGAGCATCTGGTTGGCCTCGGCGACACCGAGTTCCCAGGGCAGGCCTGCGCTCTTGATGGAGGTCTTCGGTGACGCGCCGGTCCCGCCGTCGTGACCGGAGATGTGGACCTTGTCGGCGTTGGCCTTCGCCACACCGGCGGCGATGGTGCCGATGCCGTCCTCGGCGACCAGTTTGACGTTGATGTCGGCGTCGGGGTTGGCCGCCTTGAGGTCGTGGATCAACTGCTTGAGGTCCTCGATGGAGTAGATGTCGTGCAGCGGTGGCGGGGAGATGAGACCCACGCCGGGCGTCGCGTACCGGACGTGAGCGATCATCTCGTTGACCTTCTTCCCGGGCAGGTGGCCACCTTCGCCGGGCTTTGACCCCTGTGCCATCTTGATCTGGATCTCCTCTGCGGCCGAGAGGTAGTCGCTGGTGACGCCGAACCGACCGGAGGCAACCTGCTTGGTCTTGCACTCTTTCTCGGTGCCGAACCGCTCGGGCGGTTCCCCGCCCTCGCCGGTGTTGGCGTTGGCGCCCAGCCGGTTCATCGCGATGGCGTTGTTCTCGTGCATCTCCGGCGAGAGGCTCCCCAGGGACATCGCGGCCGTCTCGAACCGCTCGACGATGTCCTCGATGGGTTCGACCTCGTCGATGGGGATGGATTCACGATCCTCGGTGTCGAACTCCAGCAGTCCCCGAAGCGTCTGGAGCTGTTGTGTCTGGTCGTTGATCTTCTCGGCGAACTCCTTGTACTTCTCGTAGTCGCCCTGCCGGACGGCCTGCTGGACCGTCCCGACCGTCTCGGGGTTCCACTGGTGGTGGATGCCGCCGGTGCGGTGCTCGAACTCGCCCTGGCGTTCGATCTCGGGATCGTCGCTGAACGCCACGTCGTAGCGGGTCCGCAGGTCCGATTCGAGGTCCTCGATCTCCATCCCTTCGGTGCGGCAGGTCGTCCCCTCGAAGTACTCGGCGACGAAGTCCGAATCGAGCCCGACGGCCTCGAAGATCTGTGCGCCCTGGTAGCTCTCGACCGTCGAGATCCCCATCTTGGCCATCGTCTTGAGGAGGCCGTCCTCGACGGCCCCGATGTAGGCCTCGATGGCCGTGTCGAGGTTCGCGCCGTCCGGCCCGGCCACGAGGTCCTCGATGGTCTGGTAGGCGAGGTACGGGTTGACCGCGCCCGCGCCGTAGCCGATCAGCGTCGCGAAGTGATGGACCGTGCGCGGGTCGCCCGACTCGACGACGAGCCCGACGTGATTGCGCAGGCCGTTACGCACGAGGTGGTGGTGGACGCCGCCCACGGCAAGCAGGCTCGGGATCGGAACGGCGTCCTCGCCGGCACTCCGGTCCGAGAGGACGAGGATGTCGTGTTCGGTCGCGGCCTCGTCGGCCTCGGCCCGCACGTCCTCGACGGCCGTCCGGAGGTCGGTCTCCTCGGGGTCGTACGTGATGTCGACGACCGCCGTCGAGAGTCCGTTCTCGTCGATTCCTTTGACCGCCCCCATCTCCTCGTCGGTGAGGACGGGCGAGTCGACGATGAGCTGTCGGGCGTGGTCCTGACTCTCGGCGAGCAGGTTGTGCTGGTAGCCCAGTCGCGATTCGAGGGAGGTCACCAGTTCCTCGCGGATGTAGTCCAGCGGCGGGTTCGTGACCTGGGCGAACAGCTGTTTGAAGTAGCTAAAGAGCGGCCGGTTGTGCTCTGTGAGCACCGACAGCGGCGTGTCGTCACCCATCGATCCGACCGGGTCCTTGCCCTTCTCGGCCATGGGCTGGATGAGGTGGTCGACCTCGTCGTACGTGTAGCCGTACAGCGCCTGGTAGGACCGCAGGGCGTCGACGCGGCCCTGGGGTTCGATCTCGCCCTCGGCCACGTCGTCGAGGTGGACCTGCTCCTTGTCGACCCACTCGGCGTACTTCTCGTCGGTGAGGCGGTCGAACACCTCGTCGTCGGGGATGACCCGGCCCTCGTTGGGGTCGGCGAGGAACAGTTGCCCGGGCTGGAGTCGTCCGCGTTTCTCGATCTCCGCCGGGTCGTTGTCCAGCGCGCCGGCCTCGCTGGACATCACGAGGCGGCCGTTCTGGAGGATGTCGTACCGGCAGGGGCGTAGCCCGTTGCGGTCCAGTACTGCGCCGATGCGCTCGCCGTCGGTCGCCGCCACGAGGGCGGGACCGTCCCAGGGCTCGACCAGCGAGGCGTGGTAGTCGTACCAGTCACGCCGCTTCTGGGAGATCATGTTGGCCTCGCCGCGCCACGCCTCCGGAATGAGCATCCGGAGCGCGTGGGGCAGGTCGCGGCCGCCCTCCATGAGCAGTTCCAGGCCGTTGTCGACGCTGGCCGTGTCGGACTGCTCGGGGTCGTCGATGATCGGCTTGATCTTCTCCATCTCCGCGTCGGTGTAGTGGTCGGCGAAGCCCTCCGCGGAGAGGTCCGTCTCGCGGGCGCGCATCCAGTTGATGTTGCCCTGGATGGTGTTGAACTCGCCGTTGTGGATGATGTTGCGGTAGGGGTGTGCGAGGTGCCACGCGCCCAGCGTGTTCGTCGAGAATCGCGCGTGGACCATCGCGAACGTCGAGGCCATCCGCTCGTCGGTGAGTTCGGGGTAGTACTCGGGCAGTTGCTCGGCGAGGAGGAGACCCTTGTAGACGACCGTGTCCTGATCGAGCGAGACGATGTAGAACCGTTCGTGACCCGCCGGCTGTTCGTCCTCGACAGTGTTCTCTACTACTCGGCGTGCGACGTAGAGGCGCTTGTCGAACTCCTCGTCGGTCACGTCGCCCTCGGGACGGACGAACGCCTGCTCGACACGGGGTTCGGACTCGACAGCTGTCGAGCCGAGCGTCGAGTTGTCCGTCGGGACAGTTCGCCAGTGGAAGACCTCTAGGCCTTCCGCGGCGAGTTTCGACTCGACCAGGTCTTTCAGTCCCGCGGCGGCCTCGTCGTCGCGGGGGAGAAAGAGTGACCCGACCGCGTACTCGCCTCGCGGCGGGAGATCGGCGTCGACCTCGGCGTCGAAGAACTCGTGGGGCATCTGGAGCAAGATGCCGGCACCGTCACCGGTGTTCTCCTCGGCACCCGTCGTTCCGCGGTGTTCGAGGTTCTCGAGTAGTTCCAAACCGTCGGCGACGATGTCGTTGTCTCGACCCCCGTCGAGATCCATGACGACACCGACGCCACAGTTAGACCGTGCGTCAGTGGGATCCACGAGCCCGACCTCGCTCGCAGACTCATCAGTAGTCCGTTGCCCAACCATACGCGTTAGTTTGACTGGTCCGTTAAGAGACTGTCCCTCAAGGGCTAAGGGTCTGTTAAACGCAAATAAGGGCATATAAACACATTCACTACAATACTGACAATATTCGTCGGAGAACCAAAACACACTTCAGAGATGTCCCAGCCCGCCGGAACTCTATTTTCAACGGACGAACTATTTCGGGATGGATCCTCTCGGACGCACCCTTTGGAGTTCCCCATCACCGCCATCTAGCGGCAAAAGTGACTGCTTATTGGGCGACTATCAGTAACTCTTCGCGAAGTATGCGGTCTCGGTGGCGTCCTCGCCACAGATCGCGCAGTCGTCGCCGATGGGCTCGGCGTCGGGGTCCATCGGGACCATGACGATCTCGGCGGCGATGGCCTCCTTGATCGGGTCCTCGCAGTCCTCGTCGCCACACCAGGGTGCTTTGACGTAGCCACCGTGCTGGCCGATGGTCCCGAGGATGTCCTCGCGGCTGTGGGCCTCGCGGACGTTCTCCTCGAGGTTCTCCTCGGCGTCGGCTTTCAGCTTCGCGAACACCGTGTCGAGGTGGTCCTCGACCGTCTCGTCCAGGTCGTCGCGGTCGGCGGTCTCGGTCTCGCCGTCGGGTCGATGCACGAGGGTGACCTCCTCGTCGTCGACCTCGTTGGGGCCGACCTCGATCCGGAGTGGGACGCCTTTGAGCTCCCACTCGTTGTACTTGAATCCGGGGTTGCGCTCGTCGCGGTCGTCCAGGTGGACGCGGAACTCCTCGTCAAGATCAAGCGCCAGTTCCTCGGCGTAGTCGAGGACCTCCTCCTTCGTGTCCTCCTGCCAGATCGGGACGATGACGACCTGCTCCGGTGCCAGGGCAGGCGGCAGGACGAGTCCCTGATCGTCGGAGTGGGTCATCACCAGCGCGCCCAGCGAGCGCCAGGACAGCCCCCAGGAGGTGGTGTGGGCGGTCTGTTCGTCCTCGTTCTCGTCGACGTAGGTCACGTCGTAGGCCTCGGCGAAGGACTGGCCGAGATAGTGGGAGGTCGCGCCCTGCACGGACTTGCCGTCGGGCATCAGCGCCTCGACGGTCGTCGTGGTGTCCGCGCCGGGGAACTTGTCGTGGTCGGGCTTGCGGCCCCGGAGGACCGGGATGGCCAGCACGTCCTCGTAGAGGTTCTCGTACTGGTCCAGTCGGGTCATCGCCTCGTCCCAGGCCTCGTCGCCGTCCTCGTGTGCGGTGTGGCCTTCCTGCCAGAGGAACTCCTTGGTCCGGAAGAACGGCTTGGTCTCGGTGGCCTCCCACCGAACGACCGAACACCACTGGTTGACCCGGTGGGGGAGGTCACGGTGGCTCCGCGTCCACTGCGCGAGGAAGGGGGTAATGATCGACTCGCTGGTCGGGCGCACGGCCAGTCGCTCCTCCAGTTCGTCGTAGCCGCCGTGGGTGACCCACGCCACTTCGGGGTCGAATCCCTCCACGATGTCTTTCTCCTTTTCGAGGTACGATTCGGGGATGAACATCGGAAAGTAGGCGTTGGTGACGCCCGTGTCCTTGAACCACGCGTCGAGGTGGTTCTGGAGGCGCTCCCACAGCGCGTACCCGCGCGGGCGCGTCACGATGAACCCACCCATCGGCGCGTAGTCGGCGAGTTTGGCCTTCTGGATCACTTCCGCGTACCACTCGCCAGTCGCGTGTTCCTTGCTCTCGGTGATACCGAGTTCCTGCGAATCGCTCATACACGGTCATCCGACACGGGACTAATAAACTCGCCGTGTTCGCACCCGATCCACCCGGAACGGTTCATAATTACACTGCAAAAACAAATAAACCAATCTGTGATAGAGATACACCCCATAGATCCCGATACTACACCGTTCCCGCCCCAGACTGTCGACGGTCGACTCGAAGCGCTCTCGAACCACACCCGTCGGTTTCTCTTCTACTATCTCCGGGAACACGGGGATGCCACCTGGGCCGAGTTGACCGACGTGGTGACCGGGTGGCTCGCGACGAGTGCCGGGATCGACGCCGGCTCTGCTGCCTGTGACGAGCGACGAATCGCGCTGCAACACGTCCACCTGCCGAAGCTCCTGGAGTGTGCCTCGCCGAGTACGATCCGGACACCGGCGTCGTCGCGCTCGGGGACTACCCCGAGTGGGTGGACGGCTGTCTCGACGTGACCCTTCAGGCCGAGGCCGCGGCCCCCGGTGATCGACTCCGATCGATCCAGGACCTGATCGACCGATGACCGAGACACTCCAGTCGCTCGTCGACGACCTGTCGGCCCAGCGACGGATAGTGACCGTCTACGCCGCCGATCCACCCGCGGACCTCGCCGAGCGACCTCGGACTGGCACGCCGACGTTCGATTCGACCGGCTCCCGCCGGAATCCGGGGCCGGGTTCGTCACCGTCCGGCAGGGCGACCGCTTCCTCGGAACCGTTCCGCTGGAAACCGTTGCGACGCTGTTCGAGCCCACTGCGGGGGTTTTCGACGCCGCGTCCACCGAGACGAGTTCGCTCGAACCACTGCTGGAACTGCTCGACGACACGCTCTTCCAGTCGTTCGAGCGCCGGCAACTGCTGGCGGCGACCCACGAGATCGAGGATCGGGCTTGGCGACACGGACAGGGGGCTTCACGCTGGCTTCCAGCGCCCGGCCGCACCGGCCGTCCAGCGTCCCGTCTACGAACGACTCGCGGAAAGTGGCCTCGACGTACACGTCTACGTCGACGGGGAGTGGGACGCCCTCCGATAGCCGGCGTGACCGAACACAGCGAGTCCGACGGTGAACTCGGTCAGTTCTGGTTCGTGGCGTTCCAGCCCGATGCGGCCGCGCGATCACAGACCTGTGCCCTGCTCGCCCGTGAGCGCGATCCCGCCACGTACGGCGGGTTCTGAACCTACGACCCCGACGGCGTCTCGGCACTGGTGTCTCATCTCTGCTCGACGTGCGTCGATGCCTGACCCGATCCACTGTGCGGCTCGGACGGGCGAGGGTAATAAATGCCCCTCTATATCCGGCGAAGGTTACACGCCCGGAGAGCGTATGTGAACGTGTAGCCCGATGGCTAGGGGCCATCGGGGGACGACCCGTGGTACGGGCCTCCGACGGTACCTGGGGGGGTACAGGGGGACCACTGGGGTGGGGTCACGAGGGTGGCACCGACACGCGCTTGCCGTTCTCCGGTTTCCGATCCGTCTCGAAGCTCCAGCTCCGCGCAGTCGCTCACTCGCTTCCGAACGGACTCGCCGTTTCGGTCCACTCCCAGCCGGGGAGTCGCGTCTGGAACCCGGCGGCCAGCGCGGCGTCGAGGTCGTCCGCGCCAGCCGGGGCGTCGGCGTCGCCGTGTGTCAGCACGTCCGCGTAGTGGAACGTCGCTTCACCGAGCAATCGGAGCGGCTGGCCGCCCGCGAGCATCCCGGCCAGTTCCCGACCGAGCAGTTCGTCCACGACGAATCCGGGGTAGTCCCCGTCCACGTCGAGGTCCCGCAGGAGGCGGACGAGGGCGGCGACGTTGACCGCCAGGTCGCCGTCCGCGAACACCTCGTCGACCGCTCGGTGGTACTGATCGACGGTCACGGTGGCGACCTCGGTCTCGAACTGCTCGCCGAGGTCGGCGCGGACGGTGTCGATCAGCGCGACGACGGTCGGTGCCCGGTCACGGACCCACTCGTGTTCGGTGGCGACGACGGACGGAGAGACGTGCATGGGCCGACTTCGTTCCGAAATACCTACTGTTTTGCGAAGGCTTTTATAATGGAGAGGCAATAGAGGCGGATACAGGCCGGTTTTCCGGACTCATCCTGCAGCGACGAGTCCGGACCGCATATAGCGGATCACACAAGACACTATGACCCTTACAGGAGACAGCCTGTGTCCCGCCGTGTGGGGGCTGGTGGGGACGCTCCCCATCGACCACTGCCGGCGTTCGGTTCGGACACGGGACCGCTTTTTGGCCATTTTCGAGCTATGAGTACGGTAGAAAATCAGTTAGACGAGTTGAAAGCAGAGATCGTCAGCGAAGTTCCCGACGACATTTCCATCTCGGACGTCCAGTACGAAGGACCGGAACTGGTCGTGTACACGCGCGACCCGAAGAAGTTCGCCCAGAACGGCGATCTCATCCGGCAACTTGCGAGCCAGTTGCGCAAGCGCATCACCGTCCGGCCGGACCCCGACGTGCTGTCCGTGCCCGACAAGGCCCGCGAACAGATCATGGACGTGACGCCGGAGGAAGCCGGCATCACGGACCTGGACTTCCACGCCGACACCGGTGAGGTCGTCATCGAGGCCGAGAAACCCGGCATGGTGATCGGTCGCCACGGCTCGACGCTCCGGGAGATCACACAGAAGGTCGGCTGGACCCCCGAGGTCGTCCGGACGCCGCCAATCGAGTCCTCGACGGTCTCGAACGTGCGGAACTTCCTCAAGCAAGAGCGCGACGAGCGCCGTGACATCCTCGAACGGATCGGGCGACAGATCCACCGCGAGGAGATGTCCGACGACGAGTGGGTGCGCATCACGACCCTCGGATGTTGTCGCGAGGTCGGACGCGCATCCTTCATTCTCTCGACGCCGGAGACCCGCGTTCTGATCGACTGCGGTGACAAACCGGGTGCCGAGGACGAAGTACCCTACTTGCAGGTCCCCGAAGCCCTGGGATCGGGCGCGAACTCGCTGGACGCGGTCGTGTTGACTCACGCCCACCTCGACCACTCCGCGCTCATCCCCCTACTCTTCAAGTACGGCTACGACGGCCCGATCTACTGCACCGAGCCCACGCGGGACCTGATGGGTCTGCTCACGCTGGACTACCTCGACGTGGCGGCCAAGGAAGGCCGTGCGCCGCCCTACGAGTCCGAGATGGTCCGGGAAGCGATCAAGCACTGTATTCCCCTCGAATACGGCGACGTGACCGACATCTCGCCGGACATCAAGCTCACGCTCCACAACGCGGGGCACATCCTCGGCTCCTCTATCGCCCACTTCCACGTCGGCGACGGACTGTACAACGTCGCCTTCTCCGGCGACATCCACTACGAGGACACCCGCCTGTTCAACGGCGCGGTCAACGAGTTCCCGCGCGTCGAGACCCTCGTTCTCGAATCCACCTACGGTGGTCGGAACGACTACCAGACCGATCAGGAAGACTCCGAACGCAAGCTCAAGGACGTCATCAACGAGACGTACGACGAGGGCGGGAAGATCCTGATCCCGGCGTTCGCGGTGGGCCGGTCCCAGGAGATGATGCTGGTCATCGAGGAGGCGATGCGGAGCGGCGACATCCCGGAGATGCCGGTCCACCTCGACGGGATGATCTGGGAGGCGACGGCGATCCACACCACCTATCCGGAGTACCTGCGCGACGACCTCCGGGACCGCATCTTCCACGAGGACGAGAACCCGTTCCTGGCCGACCAGTTCAACCACATCGACGGCGGCGATGAGGAACGTCAGGAAGTCGCCGACGGCGGCCCCGCGATCATTCTCTCGACCTCCGGGATGGTCACCGGCGGGCCGATCATGTCCTGGCTCGAACACCTCGGGCCGGACCCGGACACGACGCTGACCTTCGTCGGCTACCAGGCACAGGGGACGCTCGGCCGCCGCATCCAGAAGGGCCAAGACAAGGTCCCGCTGGGCAACAGCCGCGGCCGCGGGCGCTCGGACTCGCTGACGCTGAACTGCAACGTCGAGACCGTCGACGGCTTCTCCGGCCACGCTGACCGGCAGGGTCTGGAGAACTTCGTGAAGACCATGAACCCGCGCCCGGAGAAAGTGCTCTGTGTCCACGGCGACGAGCAGTCCACGCAGGACCTGTCCTCGGCGCTGTACCACGAGTTCAACATGCGGACGTTCGCGCCCAAGAACCTGGAGACGTTCCGGTTCCTCTGAGCAACGACGGGATCGCTAGCCGACCACCCCGGTCATCGCACGTACTTTTATATCCGGAACCACGACCAGCCCTGCCCGTGACCTGACCACGGCCGCGGAGCGCACTGGGCGGGTGTGCGACACGCCGCTCCGCCGGATACCCCCCGTGTCGCCTGTTCGCTCCCTCCCCGGTCCGCTGGGATGACGGTCACAGCGGGGTCACCCGCTCGGATTCACCGTCTCTCTCCCTCTATTATCCGCTCCGCGCGCTCCAGCAGTGCCGGAACTGCGTCGGCCAGCGCCGCGAACGCCGGCCGGTCAGACTCGCCTCGCAGATGCCGGCGATAGTATCCCTCACAGACGGCGGCCTGTTCGTACACCGCCAGCGCGCGGTAGAACCGGTCGTCGGTGAACGCTCGTCCGGTCACGCTCTCGTAGCGATCCACGAGCGCCGACCGTGACGGGAATCCCTCACGCGTCGTGAATCCGGGCACCACAGTCGTCGGGAGTCCCGCGCGTTCGCTCTCGTCCTCGAACCAGAACGCGGTCAGTCGACCGAGGTCGACCAGCGGGTCGCCGGCACCCGCTCGCTCCCAGTCCAGGACGCCCATCAGCTCCGGCGGTGTCGACCGACTGAACGCCACGTTCCCGAGCGTGTAGTCACCGTGGATCAGCGTCCGGTCGCCCGACGGCGGGATGTTCGCGGCGAGCCAGTCTGCCACCGCGTCCGCACCCGGAACCTCGCGGTCGGTCTCGGCGCGGTAGCAGTCGAACCGCTCGCGCCACGTCTCGATCCGCGACGAGCGGTCCGGGTACCCGAGGTCGCTCAGCTCCACGTCGTCGAGATCGACGGCGTGAATCGCTGCGAGCGTGTCGACGAGTTCTTCGGCCACCGTCTCCCGGTAGCCCGGCGTCGCGTACTCGACGGGTTCGCCGTGGCGGAGCACGTCCCCCGACACCCGCTGCTGGACGGTGAACGGTGCGCCAGCGACGGACTTGTCGTCACAGGAAAGCACCGGCCGCGGTGTCGGCACGTCGGTCCAGTCCAGCGCCGACAGCACCCGGTACTCCCGGCGCACGTCGTGACTCTCCTCCGTCGTCTCCGAGAGCGGCGGCCGCCGGAGGACGAACCGTCGCGAGCCCCAGCCGAGAAACAGCGTCTCGTTGCCCAGTCCGGCGTCGTGGTGGCTGAGCGACCACGTCTCGGCCCGACCCAACCGCTCCGCGACTCTGCTGTATACCCCTTCGGTGTCGAGATACCGGCTCGCACCGCCGACGTTTTCAGTCATCGGCCACCCCGACCTCCGCGGGGTCGGTCACGTCGCCGGCCCTCGGATCGACGCCGACCTGGTCGCAGATGTCCGCCATCGGACAGGCGTCGGGGTCGTCGAGACAGTCGGGCTTGCGCGCCGAACAGTACTCGCGACCGAACTGGATCATCGCGGTGTGGCCGAAGCCACATTTCCCGCCGGGAACGCCGCGTTCGAGGTGTTCCCGGACGGTCTCGTGGTCCGCGTCAGGTGGGGCGAGTCCGATCCGGCGGGCGATCCGGTGGACGTGCGTGTCGACGGGGAAGACGCCGTCACGACCGCCGGCGAACAGCAACACGCAGTCGGCCGTCTTGGGACCGACGCCGGTCATGTCGAGCAGGGTCCCCCGGACCGTATCGGGGTCGTCCTCGCGGACGAAGGCGTCGAACTCGTCTGCGCCCCCGTACTCCGCGACGATCCGGTCGGCGATGTCGACGATCCGCTCGGACTTCTGGTTGTAGAGCCCGGCCGAACTGATCGTCTCGGCGAGTTCCTGCTGGTCGGCCCCGGCCAGAGCCGCTGCGAGATCCGGACTACTACCATAGCGATCCATCAGGGCGTCGTGGGCCGGCTGGCTGGCTACGTCGCTGGTGTTCTGACTGAGGATCGTGCGGACGAGACACTCGAAGGCGTCCCGGCTGCCGTAGGACTTCTGCCAGTAGAGGTCGCCGAGGCGGTCGACGACGGCCTCGGCGCGGGTCGCCGGCGCGCCGGCGTCGAAGGTTTCGGCGTAGCCACCGCCCGCGCTCCCGCCGCTGATGTTCTCGGCCGGCTCGGGGTCGTCGGACATACCCCGTCTAGCGACCCAGCCTCAAAAGGCTCACCGGATCGCTCAGAGGCGGACCCCGACACCGGGGAGGATGTTCTTGCCGTGGTAGAGTCGAATGGCCATGACGAACCCGAGAAAGAAGAGGACAGCGTGGCCAGGTCCCAGCAGCGTCCCCAGACCGGTCTCGGCGAACTCGTTCGTCACGACTACCAGGATGTTGTTTACCACGTCACCCACGTAGACGATGGCACTCCCTTTGAGCAGCGCGTCCTTGCTTCCATGGGTCATCGTCGCCCAGAGGACGGCTCCGAACACCGCCGCTTGGTATGGAATATCGTCCAGTTGGTCGACGATGATGTCGCCGAAATCGACCGACCCGCCCTGCAGGCTGATACTGAACACGGCGAAAACGACACTCCCCACGAAAACCACACCCGCCGCCGCGAGCGCGATTTTTCCCACGCGTTCCGGCTCGATCCGGCGGCCGTTCTGTACACCACCAGGTTGCCCCTGCGTCTGCTGCCCTACCATGTCGGCCCCACTCGACTGACGTGTTGAAAGACTTACGTTCCGGGAAGGGTCTCGAACCGTCGCAGGTTCACTCGACGGTCAGGGTCACGGTCAGCGCTGCACCGTCGGCCAGCGCCGCCACGAGGTCACGGTCCAGGTCGCCCGCCGCCTTGTCGGCGTCTACGAGGATCGTCCGGTCGTCCACGTAGTCGCTCGTGCGGCCGACGGCGCTGCGGTCGTTCTCGAAAGCGAGGTCGGGGTGGCCGCGGCCGGTGACGGTCTCGGTGTGGCCGCCAGCTTCCAGCGTGACAGTGACCGTCGCGTCAGCCGACTGGCAGGCGGCGACGAACTCGGGGTCGAAGTCGGCGGGGACGCGGTCGGCCTCGATGCCGAGGATGCAGTCGCCGGCCGGGGTGAGGTAGTCGTCGCTCGTGACCTCGAAGGTACTCGCGTGCTCGGCCGAGACGTGCTCGTGGCCGCGTGCGCGAATGACTTCGTCCATGATCCGGCGTTTCCGCCCGCCCCACTTCAGCGGGTCGTTTCAGCGCGCGACGGTGATGGTCACGGTGCCACAGACACATTCGTAGGCGCGGCGTTCGCCGCTCTCGGTCCGGTAGGTGAGCCGGAGCGACTCCTCGCGGAGCTCCCGGTCACAGCCGCCACAGGTACAGGACAGTTCTTCGATCATGTCAGCAGAGACGAGCGGATCGGGTATCAAAGCGAGCCGTCCGCGGAGTGAAAGTGAAAGTAGTCGGGTCGGGGCCACTTCGAGGGCCGAATATCGCGTAAAGGATATGGCACAGGCGGACGCCGGGACACGTATATGCTGGGCGAGTGGACTGGGACGTCGGTCGAGCCGGGGGCGGGCAAACCCGATCCGGACGTGTGGACGCCGGTGGAGATACCGGGGCGGCCACAGGTGTTTGCCGACGCCGACGCCGCCGCGTACCGCTCCGTGTTCGACGACCCCCGGTCGGGCGACGAGGACCGCGCTGTCATCGAATTGCAGGGGCTGTTCGCCCACGCGCGCATCTGGCTCAACGGCGACCTCGTCGGCGAACACGACGCCTACTTCCGACCCTTCCGCCACTCGTTCGAACCCCAAGACCAGAACGAACTGATCGTCGAGTGCCGCTCGCCCGAGGACCGGTTCGGCGGCGTCCACGACACCGATCTCGTCCCGGAGCGCGACCGCATCCCCGGAATCTGGTGGGACGCGACCGTCGAGACACACCCCGGTACGTTCATCTACGAACTGGACGTTCACCCGCGGCTGGTCGACGGGAACGCCGAGATCGACGTTCGGGCGGTCGTCGAGACGGACACCGACCTCGACGACCGCGTGACCTTCTCCCTGCGCCCGGAAGGCGAGTTCCAGAGTCGCGGCATGATGGACCGGGCCGCCGTCGAGGCCGATGTCGGCGAGCGCGCCGTCGTGGAACACACCATCGACGTGCGCGACCCGTCGCTGTGGTGGCCACGGGGACTCGGCCCGCAACACCGGTACGCCGTCCGGGCGAAAATCGGCGACGCGACTCGCTCCGTCGTCACCGGACTCCGTTCGATGGACCGCGACGCCGACGGCCTAGTCGTCAACGGCGAACGCGTGCCGGGGCGGGGCGTCACGCTCCTCTCGGCGACACCCGGAGACATCGACCGGGCGGCCGAGGCCAACGCCACGTTCGTTCGCATGCACGCCCACGCGCCCGACCCGGCCATCTACGAGGCCTGCAACGAGGCCGGGCTGCTGGTCTGGCAGGACCTGCCACTGACCGGCCCCGGCGAGTTCGACGCCGACCACGGTCAGGACCTCGCGGCCGCGCTCGACCGGACGTACGGCCGTCACCCGTCGCTGTTCGCGTACAGCGTCCACGACGACCCGCTCAACCTCTTTCCGGACCAGCTGGGCTCGGGCACGCTCGACCGGTTGCGCCTGCGCTGGCGGGTCTGGCGTGCCAGCTACGACCGCGGCCCGGCGGAGTCCGTCGCCGCGGCGCTCCCCGAAGATCGGCTCGTCTTCCCGGTCGTTGGCGCGCTGGGGAGCGGGGCCGACGCGCCGACGCTGTATCCGAGCTGGGACTACGGCGATGTCGACGACGTGGGCTGGCTCCTCGACACCTTCGAGGTCGGCGGCGTCGTCGGCGAGTTCGGGGCCGGCGCGTACGGTGCCGTCATGCCTGACGACGATCCGGCCTTCGACCGGGCGAAACACGACGCCCACGTCGACGGCGGGACCGACGCCTCACAGGCCTACCAGGCACGCGTTGTCAAGCGTGTTGCCGAGGAACTCCGGCGGCGAGATGCCTCGCTGTTCGCCGCCCATACCCTCCGGGATGCCACGCCCGCGGGGATGGGCGTCGTCGAACGCGACGGCGACCCGAAGACCGGGTACGAGGCGCTCCGGGAGGCCTACGAGCCCGTCCAGGCGACGCTCGCCGCGCCGGGGCCCGGCGAGACGACGCCGCTGACGGTTATCAACGACGGTCGGGAGCGAGTCTCCGGAACCGTCGAGTGGTCGGCCGCCGACGCGGGCGGCGAGGTCGCGGTCAGCGTCGACGCCGGGGAGACCGAAACGCCGGATTCGATCTCGATTCCGGCCGACGCCGCGTCGGTCACGCTGTCGCTGTCGCTCCCCGAACGGGTCGTCGAAAACACCTACCGATTCGACGGGTGAGCGCCGGTCTGTGAGAGAACGTACCGTGGTCCCGTCGGGCGTTTGGTAGCTGTTTTCACGGGGGGTAGCGACCGGAATATTTAAATTGCCATCGACAGTAGTATGCGTCACCAGAACGCCTCCAGCGTTCCGGCAGTATCGTGCGATGCCCATAGAATGACAGGGAACCCTACTTATCAGGTGCTGGCTGCCGCCACGCAGTCCCAACTGTCGCGTGCTGGAGCGGTAATGGCATAGAGGTGTAAACTATGGCAGAGTCAATCGACGAATCCGAAAATCTCGAAGTAACAGACGACGACATCGAAAACAAATCGAAAGGTGAACTGATCAAGCTCGCCGGTCAGCTCCGTGACCGACGAAACGATCTGAACCAGCTCGCCTCGGAGCGTGCGTCCAAGCGGGACGACCTGAACGCGAAGACTCGCGAGAAGGTCGACGAAGCGCAGGAACACCGCGAGAAACGCGACGAGCTCAACTCCCAGGTCCAGGAACACAAGGAGAAACGCAACGAGCTCAACGCCGAGGCCAACGAGCTGTTCGATCAGGTCGAGGAGATGAAATCCGACCTCGAACTCGACGAGGGTACCTCCATCGAGCAGCTCAAAGAGGAGATCGAGGATCTGGAGTTCAAACAGCAGACGGAGGTCCTCAACCCCGAAGAAGAGCGGGAACTGATCGAGAAGATCGAGGACAAACGGGAACAGCTTCAGGAGAAACAGGAGAAACTCGATCAGACCGGTGACGTCGAGGAACTCAAAGAGGAGGCCGAAGAGATCCGCTCGGAGGCCTCCCAGCACCACCAGAAAGTCACGGAACTCGCGGACGAGGCCCAGAAGCATCACAACCAGATGATTGAGGCCTACCGCGAGGCCGACGAGATCCGTGACGAAGCCGACGAGATGCACGAGAAGTTCGTAGAGGCCCAGGAGGCGGCCGACCAGCACCACGAGGACTTCGTGCGCGTCCAGAAGCGCCTGCGCGAACTCGACAAGAAAGAGGAAGAAGAGGAACGCAGCAAGCGCGAGGAAGAACAGGAAGCCGCACGCGAGGAGGCCGAAGAGATCTACCAGAAGTTCAAGGAAGGCGAGACCCTCGACACCGAGGACCTGATGAAGCTCCAGAAGACGGGGCTGCTCTAGACGGCGCGATAGTCTCTTTCGTTTTCGACCGGCCAGTGGCCACGCTCGCCTGACACGGTCCGGTTCGAACCGACCCGCTGGACAGGTGGGCCCGCCGGTCGGTGTCGGTCGAAGGCTGGTAGTTTTACTGTCGTCGGGCACCGAGGTCAGGTATGAGCGGTGGACAAGGACGACTGTGGGCGCTGGGCCGTGGCGTCGTCGCACTCGTCTGTGTAATCGGGATCGTCGCGCTCGCGTGGTTACTGCTGGTCGTCTACCCGCAGGACCTGACGACGTTGCTCGGGGTCGTATTGGTCGTGTCACTCCTCCCACTGTCCGTTCGGGCGGGCGGGTCCGTGGCCAGCGCCGTCCTCCCGGGGTACAACGTCGCCGAGGTCGCCGTCGAGGGACCGATCACGAGATCGACGGGTGGCAGTCTCGTCTCCAGTCCCACCGGGGCAGATGCGGATGCCATCGTCGAACAGATCGAACGGGCCGACGACGGAGCGGCCGAGGCCCTGCTGGTGAAACTCAACACGCCGGGTGGGGAAATCGTCCCGAGCGAGGACATCCGGCTGGCCGCCGAGCGGTTCGACGGGCCGACCGTCGCGTACGCGACCGACGTGTGTGCGAGTGGCGGGTACGACATCGCCAGCGGCTGTGACGAGCTGTGGGCGCGCCGCGGGAGCATCGTCGGCTCCATCGGCGTCATCGGCTCGCGGGTCAACGTCAGCGACCTGGCCGACGAACTCGGGGTGAGCTACGAGCAGTTCACCGCCGGCGAGTACAAGGACGCCGGCCTGCCACTCAAAGACCTCTCCGAGGACGAGCGGGAGTACCTCCAGGGGATCGTCGACGACTACTACGACGACTTCGTGGACACCGTCGCCGAGGGGCGGGACATGGACCCCGAGCGGGTCCGCGAGACAGAGGCCCGGATCTACCTCGGCGGCGAGGCGCACGACATCGGGCTGGTCGACGAGATCGGGACGCGCGAGGACGTGGAGGACCGCCTCGAAGAGCGATTGGGCGAGTCCGTCAGTGTTCAGGAGTTCACGCCGTCGCTGGGCCTCCGTGACCGCATCGGGGGCGGGGCGGCGTCGGTCGCTTACGCGTTCGGTGCCGGGATCGCGAGCGTGTTCGACGACGCAGACGGGTTCGACTTCCGGTTCTGAGTCGGTCTGCAATGTTTTTTATCCGTTGGCGCACCAACAATCGGTCGTGACCACGTTGGTGGCGTGTATCGACCGGACGGGGAACCTCACGGCGGAGCCGCCGGTCGTGGGCTGGGAGGCCGTCCAGTCGCTCGTGACGGATCTCGGCGTCGCCGACCCCGAGGACAGCCGCGTCAACTGCGTGCTGGAGGCGTTGCGGGTCACGCGTGACCTGCGCGACGACGGCGAGGACGTGGTGGTTGCGGTCCTCTCGGCGGCCGGTGATTCGGTCTCGGCCGACCGGGCCGTCGCGCAACAGACCGAACAGCTCACCGCCGAGTACGACCTCGAATCGGCGGTCGTCGTCGTCGACAGTGCCGAGGACGAACGGCTGGTCCCTATCGTCGAGAGCCGTGTGCGCGTCGACGCAGTGGATCGCGTCGTCGTCCGCCAGGCTCGCGACATCGAGTCCACATACTACCTGCTCAAGCAGTTCCTCGCCGACGAGGAACTCCGGAAGACGGTCCTCGTTCCTGTGGGCGTCGCCTTGCTCGCGTTCCCGGCGCTGATGACGCTCGCGGACAGCCCGGCCGTCGCGGCCGGTGCCATCGCCGCCGTCATCGGCGTCTTCTTCCTCTACAAGGGGCTCGGAATCGACTCCGTGCTGGCCTCGTTGCCCGGCCAGATCCAGAACGCGCTCTACTCGGGGCGGGTGTCGCTGGTCACCTACGTCGTGGCCGTCGGATTGGCACTGATCGGCGTCTTCGCGGGTGCTATCGGCGTGTCGGCGACCGCCAACGAGGCGCCCTTTATCCTCGCGATGCGCTTCGCCTTCGACGCCATCCCGTGGCTGACCGCGGCGGCCTTCGCGGGGTCCACCGGTCGCCTGCTCGACGAGATCATCCGCGACGACCGGGTCCGTAGCGCCTACGTCAACCTGCCGTTCGGTGCGGTCGCGGTCGGGCTGGTCGTCCGGGGCTTCTCCGCGTTCTTTCTCGAGAGCGCGGGCGTATTCTCGTCGTTCCGGATGCCGGCGATGGACGTCGGTGCCGTCTCGATCCAGGGGATGACGCTGGAACCCCGGATCCGTCTCTTGCTGTTTATTCTCGCCGGCATCTTCGTCTCGCTGGTTGGCGTGCGCTTCTCGTCGTACTTCAACGAGCCCGATCTCGAAGAGGAGGTCGCCGAACAGCAGTGAGCGCGGCCCGGGACCGGTGTGGATTTACGCGGCGGCCGACAATCGACGAGCATGGCAGACGACGGCGCGTGGGTCAGTCTCTTCTCGGGCGGCAAGGACTCCTCGTGGGCGCTGTACCGCGCGCTCGAAGACGGACTGGCGGTCGAACGACTCGTCACCGTCCACCCCGAGGGCGACTCCTACATGTACCACGTCCCGGCGACCGACCTCGCCGCACTGGCGGCAGAGAGCGTCGGTATCCCGCTGGTCGACGTGCACCCCGACGACTTCGAGGCGGAGACGGCGACCGACGCCGGGGAACAGGGCGACGCCGAACTGGAACCCCTAGAAGCCGCCCTCCGCGACCTCGACGCCGACCTCCCCGGCGGGATCGCCGGCCTGACCGCGGGTGCTGTCGAGAGCGAGTACCAGACCAGCCGGATCGAGGCGATGGCCGACCGGCTCGGGGCCGACCTGTTCGCGCCGCTCTGGCAGGAAGACCCCCGCGACCTCGCCGACGCGATGCTCGATGCTGGCTTCGAGATCCGGATCATCCAGGTCGCGGCCTACGGACTGGACGAGTCCTGGCTCGGCCGGACGCTCGACCGGGACGCCCTGGCGGACCTCGAAGCCCTCCACGACGAGTACGGCGTCCACGTCCTCGGCGAGGGCGGCGAGTTCGAGACGCTGGTGACCGACGGGCCGCACATGGACCGGCCGATCCGACTCGACTACGACACCGTCTGGGAGGGCTCGCGGGGGTACATCGAGATCGAGGACGCCAGGCTGGAGTGATACGGTCAGCTCCAGTCCACGTCGTTTCCCGTGGCGCGTGCCGTCGAGTGCCCGAGCGACTGCGAGGGTGCGAGACGGACGCGCGAGGGACGAGCACTGCACGGAGCGACCGTGGGGAGCGAGTGCGGAGCGCAGTCGGCTGGGGAGGGTGTGGTGCGCGTCTGGGTGGATAGACAGGGGCCGCTCGCTGGCCGACGGCGGCCGACGAAAGCACTGCAACGACCGAGCGACGCGAGGGAGTGAAGCGCGCAGCGAGGCCCCCGAGGTCAGCGAGCGGGGGCTGTCGAAGTGACGTTCGCGGAGGTGTTCACTCGGCCTCGAACGCCTCGGCCCACTCCAGCAGTGGCTCTAGCCGCTGGCCCAGTTCCTCGCCGTCCTCAGTCAACTCGTACTCGACGCGGGGTGGGATCTCGTCGTACTGCTCGCGCCGGAGCAGTCCCGCCGCTTCCAGTTCGTCCAGTCGCGTCGAGAGCGTGGACGTGCTGGCGTCGGGCAGATGCGACTCGATCTCCCCGAACCGCACGCGCTCGTGGATGGCGACGATACACACCAGGTCCATCACGTACTTCCGGCCGAGCAGGTCCATCACGTCCGACAGCAGGCAGTAACACCCGCCGTCCTCCAGATTACAGGCGATCTCTGACATCTCTTCGATTCCTCGCAGTTACTCCTATGCTTTGGACTTCACAGCTTAATAACTTCGGGCATCGAAGTATAGGTGGAGCAGTCCAATGACGGCAGAAACAGACTCGATACGGATCGAACCGGCTTTCGAACCAGCGGCCATCGAGATTCCCGGCCAGGTCGGCGAGCGGATCGCGGACCTGTACGGTGTCGAGACGGTCCGCACCGCCGAGGACTGGCTGGCGGCGCTGACGACCGTACTCGACTCGACGGACGGCGAGCCACTCGGCGTCGCGGACCTCTGTACGACCGACGAATCGCCACACGTCCTGGAACGTGACGGCGAGCGGCAGGCCTACCAGTGCGTGTACGACCCGATGATCGTGCCCTTCCTGACCGACGAACCGGCGGCCGTGACGACGGTCTGTCCCACGACCGGAGAGACGGTGACCCTCGAAATCCGGGACGGTGCGGTCGACGTGACGCCCGAGACGGCCGTGTTCTCCATCGGCGTCGACGCCAGCGGCGCGACCGAACCGCCGTCTACTCCCGCCGAGAGCTACGGGTTCGTCTGTCCCTACGGCAACGCCTTCGCCGACTGGGCGGCCTACGAGGACTGGGCCGCGGACACCGACGCGGTCACCGCAGCGATCCCGCTGGAGTACGGTGTCTCGCTAGCTGGCGAGTTAGGGCGACAGATGGCAGAATCAGGCGAGTAACGAGGCGGGGGTCAGTTCCCGTTCGTGATCTGGGTGTGCGCGCCGATCAGCGCGCTCGCGAGGTCGAGGTTCTCGACGTGGGTCTCCTTGTCGATGATCGAATCGCGGATCTCACAGTCCTCGATGGTGGCGTCGGAGAAGACGACGGCCGATTCGACGGTCGAGTCGATCACTTCGGCTCCCGGGAGGACGTGGACGTTCTCGCCGATCTTCGAGCCCTCGATGGTCGCGCTCTCGGCGACGAGTTGCCCGCCGTCGAGTTCCCAGGCGACGGCTTCGAGGTAGCTCTCGGGGGTCCCGATGTCGTACCAGGCGTCGTCGAAGGCGAAGGCATAGGTGTCCTCCCGGGACTGGAGCCACTGGATGAACCAGCCCGGTTCGTCCGGGTTGTTGTCGCCGTCGAGATACTCCGCAAAGCGGATGCTCTCGGCGGGGAACGCGTAACAGGCGATGGAGACCAGCGTGCTGTTGGGGTCGTCGGGTTTCTCCTGGAAGTCGACCACCTGGTCGCCGTCCAGTTCGACGAGGCCGTAGGACGTGGCCTTCTCGCGGGAGCCAACGTCGTAGGCGGCCAGTGTCGGGGCACTCTTCTCCCCGAAATAATCGAGGAAGTCTGCGGTATCGAAGCCCATCAGGTTGTCGCCGGCGACGACGAGCAGGTCGTCGTCGACGTTCTCCCGCTCGACCAGCTGGGCCAGCGCGCCGACGACGCCGAACTTCTCGTCCTCCTCGGTCGTCTCCTCGATGGAGAGTTGCGGTTTCTCGTAGCCTTCCTGCTCCACGTGGGCCTCGAAGTCCGGCGCGAACCGCTCGTTCGTGCTGACGTAGACGTTGTCGATGCGGTCGTCGGTCTCCAGTTCCGCGAGGATGCGGTCGATGACGGTCGTTTTCCCCACCGGAAGGAGCATCTTCGGTCTGTGTTTCGTGACCGGCCACAGCCGCGTCGCGTAGCCCCCGGCGAGAACCACTGCTTCCATGTCCGGAGCGTCACTCTACGGGGCTAAGTTCTTTTTGGACCCCGCACGGCTGGGTACCGTCTTTTAAACTCGCTTGCGTCGTCCAGAAGAAGTATGGTAATCGGACCCAAACGACCGCCATGCGCGAGGCGAAGACGGACAAGACGACCCGCCAGCGCGTGACCGAGCGGCTCCGCGAGGAGGCGATGCCCGCCGCGGCCATCGCCCGGGAGTTCGAGATCGAGGCGAGTGCGGCGATCAGCCACGTCGAACACATCGCCCAGTCGCTCGAACATACCGACGAGCAACTGCTCGTCGCGCCGCCGACCTGTCGCGACTGCGGGTTCGACGACTTCGACGACCTCCTGAACCGACCCGGCCGCTGTCCGGAGTGTAAAAGCGAGAGCGTCGACGAACCGGCCTTCCGGATCGAGTAACGGCGCGACCGATCCCCGACGGAACCGGGAGACGACGCTCCCGACGCCCGGGTGTCGAGAACTGACGGGTCACTCGAAAGTAGCAAACTATAGGGCGTTCAACGGGGATGAGGGGAACGTGCGCGGAACAGTGGGCGCCGTCGTGCGGACGGCACTGGTGGCCGTGGGGATCGCAGTCCTGCTGACCGGCATCGTGACGCTCGCGTTTCCGCAACTGCTGACCGGGATCGTGGACGGCGGCCAGCAGGAGCCACGGGTGCCGAGTCAGCGCGGCGGGGCGACCAGTTGGGGAATGGACTCCCTGGTTACGTCCGTCGTCGGAATCGTCGCCGGGATGACGATCACTGCCGCGGGGCTCGCGGTCCCCGGCCGGTCGTCCCGCCTGCTCCTTCGCGAACAGGCGTTCACGCGGACACAACGGATCGCCGTCCTTCTCGGGGCGGTGTTCGCCGTCGGACCGCCGGCACTGCTGGCCGCGGGATTCGACTTCGGCAACTCGCTGTTCGCCCTGCTCGGGGCGGTCCTGCTGGCGTTCGTCGGGGCGCTGATGGTCCTCGTCGGGACGACGCGGGGCCTCCAGACGAGTCAGCGCCGACCGCCGAGTCAGAACTCGTAGTTGGACTTCGAGGACAGATCGAGGTCGTCCTGCTCGCCCGGTCCGACGCCGACGAACGCGTAGTCCTCGTCGGTCAGGTAGACGGCCCCGTCGGCGACTGCGATCTCGACGGCCTGGAGATACGCGCCCTCGCAGGGCCCGTGGGTACAGCGTCCGGAGTCGGTCTCGAAGTACGCGCCGTGGTTGGCACAGATCACTTCGCCGTCCCGCATCGACGCGCCCGACCCCTTGTCGAGTTTGATGTGCGTGAAGTGCTGGCAGTAGTTGAGCCAGCAGGCCAGTTCGTCCGCTCGCGGGTCCTCGCGACCGTCCTCCCTGATCGCCCCTTCCCGGGACTCCCTGCGGTCGTCTTCGCCGTCACCGTCCGCCGTGACCCGGACGATGATCGCCTCTTTCTCCTCGTCGGTCTCGCGATTGCGGACCCGGAACAGGAACGTAGAGTCCGTCGGCACGTCGTCGACGGCCGCGATCCGGCTGTCCTCGTCCATGTCGGATCGTAGACTGTCGCGGGTTTCAACGCCTCGGTTCGCGACGCACCCGACTCGCTAACTTAACGGGGCCGGCCTTCCGACGGTCGGGTATGTCCGGGCTGCTCGTCTACGGATCGTACGGGTACACGGGGGAACTGATCGTCGAGGACGCCGTCGAGCGGGGGCTCGACCCGATCCTGGCCGGCCGCAACGAGCGAAAGCTCTCGGAACAGGCCGCCGACTCGAGCTGCGAGATGGTCGCGTTCGACCTCGACGACCGCGCCGCCGTCACCGACGCTCTCGATTCGGTCGACGTGGTGCTGAACTGCGCCGGTCCCTTCGTCGAGACCTACGAGCCGATGGTCGAGGCCGCCATCGAGACCGGCACGCACTACCTCGACATCACCGGCGAGATCGACGTGTTCCAGGCCGTCGCGGGCTACGACGAGCGGGCCGCCGAGGCCGGCGTCATGCTGATGTCCGGCGTCGGCTTCGACGTGGTGCCCACCGACTGTCTGGCCGCCCACCTCGCCGAGCGCCTCCCCGACGCGACCCACCTCGCGCTGGCGTTCAAGGGACTGGCCGACATCTCGCCGGGGACGATGAAGACCATGCTGAACTACGCGGGCGACGGCGGCTACGTCCGCCGGGACGGCCTGCTGGAATCCGTGCCGGCCGCCTACCGGACCCGACAGATCGACTTCGGCTCGGGCGAGCGCTCGGCCGTGACCATCCCCTGGGGCGACGTGGTCACCGGCTACCACACGACCGGCATCCCCAACATCGAGGTGTACATGGCCGCGCCGGAACCGGCCATCTGGGCGATGCGCGGGACCCGTCCGGTCGCGCCACTGCTCGACATCGGCCCTGTCAAGTCGACGCTCCAGCAGGTCATCGACACGGCCGTGACCGGTCCCGGCGAGCGGACTCGTGAACGCGGCCGCGGCTACGTCTGGGGCGAGGTGACCGACGAGGACGGCGGCCGTGCGGTCTCGCGACTGGAGACGCCCGAGACCTACAGGCTGACCGTCCACTCCTCGCTGGAGATCGCCGGGCGCGTCCTCGACGGCGACGCGCCGGTCGGCTACCAGACCCCCGCCGGTGCCTACGGCCCCGATCTCGTCCTCGAACTGCCGGGCGTCGAACGGGAGGACGTGGCCTGAGATGGCCGCCGAACTCACTCGTCGAGCCCGCATCGGGTTCGCCCTCGCGCTGGGTGGGTTCGCCGCCGCCCTGGCGGGCGCGCTGGTCTTTCTCCCCCTCGGGCTGGAATGGCCGGCGGCCGTCGTCGTCGCCGGCGCGGTCTACGTCATCCTGCTGTTCGAGACGGTGCTGGACGACGCGACCTTCGGCGGGGAGTGACTCACTCGTAGTGGTCGCGCTCGACCCGCTCCTCGAACAGCCGGGAGAGTAGTTTCGTCATCGGCCCGGTCCCGATCTCGATACCGTCGACGCTTGCTATCGGCCGGATCTCCCACGTCGTGTTCGTCAGGAAGGCCTCGTCTGCGTCCCGGACGTCGCCGATCTCGTAACGGCCGGGTTCGACGGGAAACTCCTCCTCGCGAGCCAGCTCGATCACCGCGTCCCGGGTCACGCCGGGGAGGATGTCACAGTCCTCGCTGGGCGTCTTGAGGACGCCGCCGTCGACGAAGAACACGTTGCTCGTCGCCCCCTCCGCGACGGCGTCGTCGGTCGTCCGGAGCAGGGCCTCGTCGGCACGGAAGGCGTCGGTCTCGGCCCGGCGGAGTTCGAGTCGGGCGCGGATGCCGTTCAGGTAGTTGTGGGTCTTGGCTGCCGCCGGACTCGCCGCGTCGGGCGTCCGCCGGGTCTTGACCGTCTGGACCACCGCCGGGTCGTCCCACGGCGTCGTCCCCTCGACACCCCCGCGAGGCAACTCTTTCACGAGCACGACGACCGTCGGGTCCACGTCGGGATCGGGCGTCAGTTTTCCGGGCTGGATTCCTCTGGAGACCGAGAGCCGGACGTACGCGTCGTCGAGGTCGTTCGCGTCGAGGGTCGCCTGCACGCGCTCGCGGAGGTCGTCGGGGACGGCCTCGGGAAAGCCCAGCAGGTCGCAGGTGTTGCGCAGGCGCGTCTCGTGGGCGTCCCACGCGAAGACCGTGCCGCCGTAGGCGCGCAGGGTCTCGAAGGCCGCGTCGCCGTACATGAATCCGCGGTCGCGGACGCTGATCGTCGCGTCTGCGGCCGGAACGATCTCGCCGTCTACGTGGTACTGGTAGCTGTCTTGCATCGGTCACAGAAGGCCGCGATCAGTCGTTTGTCGGCGTCGGTCAGGATGCTCTCGGGGTGGAACTGCACGCCGTAGTGGGGTCGGTCACGGTGGCGCACACCCATGACGACCCGCGGTTCCGTCCCGTCGTCGACGGTCCAGGCGGTCTCGTCCAGCACGTCGGGCAGGTCGGCGCGCTCGACGGCCAGGGAGTGGTAGCGACCCACCTCGAAGCGCTCGGGGAGGTCGGCGAACAGGCCCCGGCCGTCGTGTTCGACCGTCGAGGGCTTCCCGTGGACGACCGCCTCGGCGTGCCCGACCGGTGCGCCGTTGGCCGCACACAGCGCCTGGTGGCCGAGACAGACGCCCAGCGTCGGGAAATCGAGGTCCGCGAAGATCGGCACCGACACGCCCGCGTCCGCCGGCGTGCCGGGCCCGGGCGAGACGACGATACCGTCCGGGTCGAGGTCACGGATTTCGGACACCGTGATCGCGTCGTTCCGGCGGACGAGTACCTCGCCGGCTCCCGACTCGGCCACGACGCCCCACGACGGATCGGTCACCACCCCGCCCACGTACTGCACGAGGTTGTAGGCGAACGAATCGTAGTTGTCGACGACGAGGACTGAAATCATCGCGTCTCACCTCCTTCGGATCGGTTCTCCGACGAGGTCCCGTTCGCCCTGCTCGCGGGACCCGCGTCGGTCGCGGCCTCGACGGCCAGGTCGCCCTGCCGGCCCAGCGCCTCGTCGACCGCCGTCACCAGCGCCCGCGCCTTGTCGAGCGTCTCCTCGTATTCCCGTTCGGGCTCGGAATCGTGGACGATCCCGGCCCCGACACGGAGGTGGTACTCGTCGTCGTGGCGCACCAGCGTCCGGATGACGATGTTCAGCGTCGCCCGGCTGTCGAACCCGAAGATCCCGACGCTCCCGGTGTAGGGGCCCCGACGCGTGGCTTCGACTCCGTCGATGATCTCCATCGTCCGCGGCTTCGGTGCGCCGGTGATCGTCCCGCCGGGGAACACCGCCGCGATGGCGTCCACCAAGTCCGCGCCGTCACGCAGGCGGCCCCGAACCTCCGAGACGAGGTGCATCACTTCGCTGTACCGGTCGACGCGCCGGTAGTCCGTCACCGCGACGCTGCCGAACTCGCTGACTTTCCCGAGGTCGTTGCGCTCTAGATCGACCAGCATGGCGTGTTCGGCCCGTTCCTTCTCGTCGGTCCGGAGGTCCCGCTCCAGGCGCTCGTCTTCGGCCGCGGTCTCGCCCCGGGGACGCGTGCCGGCGATGGGTTCGGTCACGAGTCGGTCGCCCGTCCGCTCCAGCAGGAGTTCGGGACTGGCGCTCACGAGGTCGACGCCGGGGAACTCCACCAGCGCGGAGTACGGCGCGGGGTTGACCCGGCGGAGCGCGTCGAAGGCGTCGACCGGGTGGACCGCCGCCGGGGCCGTCAGCCGCTGAGAGACGTTCGCCTGGAACGTGTCTCCGTCACGCACGGACTCCTTGACCCGGCGAACCCGGTCGGCGAAGTCCGCCCGGCCGCAGTCACTCTCGAATCTGGCGGTCGCGGCCTCGGTCGGCGGCGGGCCGACCGACGGGTCACCAGTCGTCGCCTGCTCGACCAGTTCCTTCGCCCGCGCCAGCCCGTGGTCGTAGGCCGCCGCGACCGGTCGCCCCTGCTCGCCGTCGGGGTCAACCCGCGGGCAGGCCGTCACCCGGAGCGTCGTCTCGCCGTCCCCGTCACGGGGTTCCTCCCACGCGGCGAGGCGGTCGTAGAGGGCCACCTGTACCCGCGGGAGGTCCCGATCACGGTCGGCGTCGTTCGGCAGTTCCTCCAGTTCCCGGGCGAGATCGTAGGAGAGCCAGCCGACCGCGCCACAGGGGTAGGGCACGTCGCAGTCGCCGCGGGTCAGCGACTCCGCCGCGAGGCGGTCGCCCAGCGCCGACAGCGCCGGTCCAGCGTCGGGATCGACGGTCACCCAGTCGACGGGATCGACGCCGAAGTAGCCCCACCCGGACTGACCGCCCGTGGTTTCGAGGTAGACGCCGTCGGGGGCGTCGTCGGTTCCCTCGCCCGCCGGACGGGCACGCCGGTAAGCCGTGAACGGGTCGTCGACCGTGACCCTGACTTCCACGGGCACGCGCGTGCCGGGCGAAACGCCGTCGGCGACGCTCCGGAAGGTGGTCCCGTCGGTCACGACCGTCGGCGTCGTCATCTACCGAAAGAGAACAGATACAGGAGTAACCGTTTTGCGGTTCTACTCGTCTTCGCCGCGTGCGCGGGCGATCCAGCGACCCACGCGTTTCTCCGAGAGGTCGGTCTGCGCCGCGATGTCGGCGGCCTCGGCCGCCGCGAGGTCACCGACCGTCTCGATGCCGACGTCGCCCAGCGTCTCCGCGTAGGAGGGTCCGATGCCCTTGATCGTGTCCGTCGCCGCGTCCGCGTTCTCGACCGCGATCTCGGGGTCCGCGTCGTCGGACGACCCGGATTCGGCTTCGGGTTCGTCGGCGTCCTCGGTGTCGGGCGACGCGTCGGTCTCGGCATCGCCGGCCTCGACCTCGGCGTCCGAGTCTTCGGTTTCGGTCTCGGATTCGGTCCCGGTATCACTCTCGTCGGCCGGACTCGATGCGGCGTCGGCGGTCGTTTCGTCGCCGGTTCCCTTCACTGCGTCCTCGGACGTGGTGTCCGGTTCGGGTTCGTGTTCGACTGTCACGTCGACGTCTTCTCGCCCGGGCTCGGCTGTTCCGGACGTCGAGCGAGACCCGGAACTGCCGAGTCCGATGACCGACTTCAGTATCTTGAACAGCCCCATGGTCCGATATAGTCAACCCGCCTACTTAAAGACGCTCCCGCAAGACGCGGTTCATTTTTTCGACGGGTGCGTCCCGCTCGGTCCACTGCTCGAAGGCCTCGACCCCCTGGTACAGCAACATCCACGCGCCGTCGACCGTCGTCGCGCCCGCCCCGGCCGCGTCCCGCAGCAGCTGCGTCTCGATGGGGTCGTAGACGGCGTCTAACACCCCCAGATCGGCGTGCAGGGCATCGGTCGGAACCGGCGAGCGGTCCGCTTTCATCCCGACGCTGGTGCAGTTGACCAGCACGTCGGCGTCGGCGACGAGTTCGTCGAGCGCGTCGAGGCCGTGCCCCGTCGCGTCCGGCACCTCGTCGGCCAGGTCGTGGGCCTTCGATTCGGTGCGGTTCGCGATGTGGACGCGCATCCCCTCGTCGGCGAGGCCGAACGCGACCGCCCGGCCCGCGCCGCCCGCGCCGACGACGACCGCGGTTCCGTCGAGTGCCACGTCGTGGTCCCGGAGTGCGCGAGTCGCACCGACGGCGTCGGTGTTGTAGCCCGTCGGCGGGTCGGTGCCGAAATCGACGGTGTTGACCGCGCCGATGCGCTCGGCCAGGGGCGCGGGCTCGACGGCGTCCAGCACGTCCTGCTTGAACGGGATGGTGACGTTCAGGCCGCGAACGCCCAGCGTCGCGGCCGACTCGACCGCTGCCGCACCGCCGTCAGCGGGCGGTTCGAAGGTGACGTAGCGGGCGTCGATACCCAGGTCCTCGTAGGCCGCCTCGTGCATCGGCGGCGACAGCGAGTGTCCCACCGGGTTCCCGATCAGTCCGTACACGTCCATACCGGTGGCCAGTCGCGGGGTCGGCATAATCGCACCGCTCCCCGGTCGGGACTCGCCCGGCGCGGCCGGACGCGACCGTGGTGAATTGGCAAAGTTTTCGTTCCGGTGCCGTCTCCGCTGGTGTAGTGAGTCGACTACGCCATCCGCTCGTCGCGGTCGCCGTCGCGGCAGCCCTCACGGCACCGTGGGTCGCGGTCTTTCTCACCGGGGCGCATCCGGGAATCGTCGCGGAGGTCGCCATCAGCGGCGTGGCGATCCTCGGCGCGTCGTTCCTGCTCGCGTGGGGGGCCGAGACCGCCGAGAAGGACGTGCCACGGGCGTTCGCTATCGCCGTGCTGGCAGTGCTGGCAGTCGCCCCCGAGTACGCCGTCGACGCGCTGTACGCCTGGAGCGCCGGGGCCGGTGGCGCGACCGCCGAGGCCTGTGCGGCGCTGAGTCCCGGGCAGATCGAGGCGCAGGCGACGCCGGTCGCGGAGGCCTGCCACAACGCCAACCTCGCCATCGCCAACATGACCGGTGCGAACCGCATCCTCATCGGCATCGGCTGGGCAGGGATCGCCGCGTTCACCGTCTGGCGGTCGTTCGAAACGCGGGACCCGGCGGTCGTGAACCGCGAGGGGTGGCTCGGCGACGCCGTCCAGCTCGACGAGGACATCGCCACCGAAATCACGTTCCTCTTTCTGGCCACCGCGTGGGCGTTCGCGGTCCCGCTGGGCGGTGGCATCGACCTCCTCGACACGCTCTTGCTGGTCGGTCTCTACGTCGCCTACATCGGGCTGGTCCTCAAATCCGACGTGGAGCAGAGCGAGCACACCGTCGGCGTGCCGAAGTACCTCCAGGGGTGGTCGCTCCCGTGGCGACCGCTGGCCGTCCTCTCGCTCTTTGGCTACTCCGGGGCGATGATCTTCATCGCGGTCGAGCCGTTCGCCCACGGCCTCGAAGTCATCGGGGTCCGGAACGGCGTCCCCGAGTTCTTCATGATCCAGTGGGTCGCGCCGCTGGCCAGCGAGTCGCCCGAGTTGATCGTCGTCGCCGTCCTCGTCAACAAGGCCCGTTCGACGGCCGGGTTCAACGCCCTGATCTCCTCGAAGCTCAACCAGTGGACGCTGTTGATCGGAACCATCGCCGTCGTCTACTCGCTGGCGCTCGGTGCCGTCGGGACGCTCCCGTTCGACGCCCGCCAGTCCGCCGAGATCTGGATCACCGCCGGCCAGTCGTTCTTCGCGCTGGCGATCCTCTGTAACTTCGAGATTTCGATCCGTGAAGCCGTCGTCCTGTTTGCCCTGTTCATCTCGCAGGTGTTGATCGAGTTCGCCCTTATCAAGAGCCTGATCGAGTTGCCGATCACGAGCCACGACCTGTTACTGGTGTACACGGCCGTCTATCTGGTGCTGGGAACGGCACTGTTCGTCAAGCGCCGGGACTCGCTGCGCCGCCTGTTCGGACTCGCCGGTGATGCGGTCCGGACCGCCGTCGGTCGCGAGCCCGTCTACATGGAGCGGGTGGACTGATGCTCGGCATCGTCGTCTCCCGCGCGGACCGGGCCTCCGAACACGTCGGCGATCGCCTGCGTGACCTGGTGGACTGGTCCCCGGTCGACGCGCCGGACCACCCCGACGCCGCGGGGCCTGTCTACCGGACAGACGGGGCACAGCTCCGCGAATTCGACGCGTGGCACCTCCACCTGAACGACGCCGCCGACGCCTTCCCGGCGGAGCTGGACCTGCTGGTGTTTGCCTCCCGGCACAGCGGCGAGACTGGCCCACTCCTCACGGCCCACCACACGGGAAACTTCGGCCCGGCCGAACACGGCGGCGAGGACGACGCACTCGCACGGGCCTGCCCGAACGCCCACAGCCGTGTCCTCGACGCCCTCGCCACCCACGCGCCCGAGGACTACGAGGTCGGCATGGAGTGTACCCATCACGGGCCAACCGACGTGGGCGTGCCCTCGATGTTCGTCGAGGTCGGGAGCGGTGACCCCCAGTGGGACGACCCAGCGGCCGCCGAGGCGGTCGCGCGGGCGATCCTCGACCTCCGTGGCGTCGCGCCCGACGCCGACCTGGAACCGGCGAGCGCCGAGGTCGCGGGGACGGGAGCAGACACCGTCCGCCGCCATCTCGTCGGGTTCGGCGGTGGCCACTACGCGCCGCGGTTCGAGCGTATCGTCCGGGAGACCGACTGGGCGGTCGGCCACCTCGCCGCCGACTGGGGGCTGGATGCGATGGGTGATCCCGCCGCGAACCGCGATCTTCTGGACGCGGCCTTCACGGAGAGCGCGGCGACTCACGCGGTCGTCGACGGCGACCACCCCGACCTCCGCGACGAGATCGCGGCCCTGGGCTACCGCGTCGTCGGCGAGACGTGGCTGCGCGCGGTCACGGGCGTCCCGCTCGCACTCGCGGCCCGACTGGAAGACACACTCGTCCCGGTCGAAGACGGTCTGCGGTTCGGTGAGCCAGCGTCCGAGTCCAGCCCGGACGCCGAGTTCGAGACGGTCTCACTGCCCGAGGACCTGCTCGACAGAGCCCAGGGGATCGACCAGAAGCGCACGCGGGACCTCCTCGCGGCCCACGCCCTGGCCTTCGAGACAGAGGAGAACGGGAACCGGGTCGCGGGCCGCGCGGCCGTCGCTTCCCGTGGAGATTACACGACGGTTATCGACGGTATCGTCGACCTACTCCGGACGGCCTACGATGCGGTCGAGCGGCGCGAGGACGCCGTGATCGCCCGAGAAGAGACCTTCGACCCGGGGAAAGCGAAGACGCTGGGAGTACCCGAAGGCCCCAAGTTCGGTCGACTGTCCGCGGGCGAACCTGTCGAGGTCGACGGGACGACGATTCCACCCGACCGGGTCCGGTCCGAACGGGAAGATCGCTTCTCCCTGTAGTTTAATTCACCTCTCAAAAAACTGAATGCAACGTGTGACGCATGGCTGACAGGAGGGGAAAGATAATTAATCCTGCTCTGCAATTTCCCCTTTAAATATGGACTCCATTATCGACGACGCCATGGAGGAAAGCGAGGAGGAGTCGGCACAGGCACCCGAGGAGACCGAGACTGGCGGGACGACGGCGACCGAGGACGTCTCCACGTCCGGGCAGATGAGCGACGAGGAACTGGCCAGCGTCGTCAAGGATCTCGAAACGAAAATCACCGTGGTCGGCTGTGGCGGTGCGGGCGGAAACACGGTCACCCGGATGATGGACGAAGGGATCCACGGCGCGAAACTCGTCGCCGCGAACACGGACGCCCAACACCTCGCCGACGAGGTGAAAGCCGACACCAAAATTCTGATCGGCAAGAAACGTACCGGCGGCCGCGGCGCGGGGTCGGTCCCCAAGATCGGCGAGGAAGCGGCCCAGGAGAACATCGAGGACATCCAGCAGTCCATCGACGGTTCCGACATGGTGTTCGTGACGGCGGGTCTCGGCGGCGGGACGGGGACTGGTGCGGCCCCGGTCGTCGCCCAGGCCGCACAGGAGGCCGGTGCGCTGACCATCGCCATCGTGACGATTCCCTTCACGGCGGAGGGTGAGCGCCGGCGGGCAAACGCCGACGCCGGTCTCGAACGTCTGCGCGCCGTCTCCGACACCGTGATCGTCGTCCCGAACGACCGCCTGCTCGACTACGCGCCCTCGATGCCCCTGCAGGACGCGTTCAAGATCTGTGACCGCGTGCTGATGCGCTCGGTCAAGGGCATGACCGAACTGATTACCAAGCCCGGCCTCGTCAACGTCGACTTCGCCGACGTTCGGACGATCATGGAGAACGGCGGCGTCGCCATGATCGGCCTCGGGGAGTCCGATTCCGAGAACAAGGCCCAGGATTCCATCAGATCGGCGCTCCGCTCGCCTCTTCTGGACGTGGAGTTCGACGGCGCGAACAGCGCCCTCGTGAACGTCGTGGGTGGCCCCGACATGTCCATCGAAGAGGCCGAGGGTGTCGTCGAGGAGATCTACGACCGGATCGACCCCGACGCCCGGATCATCTGGGGCGCGTCGGTCAACCAGGAGTTCGAGGGCAAGATGGAGACCATGATCGTCGTCACTGGCGTCGAGAGTCCACAGATCTACGGCAAAAACGAGACCGAGGTCGAACAGGCCGCCGAGAACCTCGGCGACGACATCGACTACGTGGAGTAGTCCGGTTCTCGCGGTCTCTTTCGACTCGTTGTGTTTCCGTTTCCGCTTCGCACCAATAGATAGAAAAAGGGGCAGGGGCTACACCCGAGTATGCAAGTACCGTACGACCTCACCTCCTACGTTCGGGTGCTGAAACTCGCGAGTACCCCGTCGTGGGAAGAGTTCTCCCAGATCGCCAAGATCGCAGGGGCCGGGATCGGCCTGGTCGGGCTGATGGGATTCGTCATCTTCCTGTTGATGAGTTTCATCACGAACCCTCCAGTCTAACATGGGCATCTTCGCTGTCAAAACCACGGCCAGCCAGGAACGCACCGTCGCGGACATGATCATGAACCGCGAGGAGCCGTCGATCCACGCCGCCCTCGCGCCCGACAGCCTCACCAGCTACGTGATGGTCGAGGCCGACGACGACGCCGTCTTCGAGCGCATCTCCGACGAGATCCCGCACATGCGCGGGGTCGTCCAGGGGAAAAGTTCTATCGCCGAAGTCGAACACTTCCTCTCGCCGAAACCCGACGTGGAGGGAATCGCCGAGGGCGACATCGTCGAACTCATCGCCGGCCCGTTCAAGGGCGAGAAGGCCCAGGTCCAGCGGATCGACGAGTCCAAAGATCAGGTCACCGTCGAACTGTACGAGGCGACGGTGCCGATTCCGGTCACCGTGCGGGGCGACCAGATCCGGGTGCTGGATTCAGAAGAGCGGTAGTACTGCGACGAGCGACGCGAGTCGCAGCTTTTTCACCCACGTTTTTGCACGAGCGGTGACGAACGGAGTGAGTCACCCGAGTGGAAAAAGGTGGCAGTGTCACCGTCGAACTGTACGAGGCGACGGTGCCGATTCCGGTCACCGTGCGGGGCGACCAGATCCGGGTGCTGGATTCAGAAGAGCGGTAGTACTGCGACGAGCGACGCGAGTCGCAGCTTTTTCACCCACGTTTTTGCACGAGCGGTGACGAACGGAGTGAGTCACCCGAGTGGAAAAAGGTGGCAGTGTCACCGTCGAACTGTACGAGGCGACGGTGCCGATTCCGGTCACCGTGCGGGGCGACCAGATCCGGGTGCTGGATTCAGAAGAGCGGTAGCACTGCGACGAGCGACGCGAGTCGCAGCTTTTCTCCACCGACCCCTGAGAGTCACGACTACCAGCTATCCGGGACAGCGGTGGGACAGTGCCACCGACCGCAGGGTTTGCCGCCGCCCGAATGTATATCATGATAATTTATTATTGATGGGGCCCTAGCGGTGGGCGTGTCCGGGACGGTCGGGTCGGTCCGTGGTCGGATCGGCGCTGCGGTGGTGCCGATCGGGCTCTTCGTCGCGACGGGGACCGTCGGTATCGCTGGGTTCGTCGTGCTCGCCGATGTCTCGCCAGTCGACGCGGCCTTCTGGCTCCTGGACCCGACCAGCATCGAACTCCACTTCCAGCGCCACTCCGGACCAGAGCGGGCAACGAAGGGGTTCGCGCTGGTCGTGTTCTCGGGGCTGATCGCGTCGGGGCTGTGGATCGGCGAGTCGGTCCTGGACACGGTTTTCGGCGGACAGTTTCGGGAGGAACTACGACGCGTGCAAACGGAACAGACTATCGAGCGCCTCTCCGACCACGTCGTGATCTGTGGCTACGGGATGTTCGGCCGGACGGTCGCACAGCGACTCAGGCGGCGCGGCGAGGACGTGGTCGTCGTCGAATCGGACTCGACGGTGGCCGAGGCGGCCAGCGACGAACCGCTCGTCATCGAGGGCGACGCGCGCCGCGAGGAGGTGCTGGAACGCGCCGGCGTCTCCCGCGCTCGCGCCGTGGTGGCGGCCATCGACGACTCGAACGTGACCATCCAGATCGCCATCGTGACGAGCCAGCTCGCACCCGACGCCGCCCTCGTCGTCCGGGTCGGCGACGAGACCTACGAGTCGGTCGCGCGGCGTGCCGGTGCGGACACGGTGGTGATTCCGGAGGTCGTCAGCGGGACCGAGGTGGTCGACGGGCTGTGAGGTCAGCCCTCGCGCCCGAACAGCGCGAACGGGACCGCGTGGATACCGCCGGAGGTCACGAGGAACGCGCCGACGCTGGCGAGGAACGGCGAGAGCCCGAGTCCGTCCGTCCCTGCCAGGAAGAGTCCGGCGAACGCGGCGGTCGCGACGGCACAGGCGACCAGCACCCACGCGACGGCCTTCCGGGTCCGGTCGTAGGCCGGCCAGTTGTCGTTGTAGACGGACGGGACGCCGACGGCCAGGGTCATCAACAGGAGGAAATCGCCACTGCTGGCTTCGAACACTGTGTGAAAGCCGTAGACCGTCGGGACGGCCACGAGGATGGCGGCGTAGATGGCGACGTTGCGCTGGGCGGTCGCGCGGTCCCAGAGCGACGTTCGCGTGTCGTCGGAGTGGGAGGGCATAGTCGACGCGTGGACGGCGACGCGGATAAAAGCGGGGCGGCGTTTCCGAGCCGGAAAACGGCCGGCCGAGGGGGACTGTCAGGCCCTGGGGCCGTTGCCTTCGAGGCGGTCGATGACCTCGTTGATGTCCGCGGTCTCTTCGATGGCTTCCTTGACCTTCTCGCGTCGGCGCACCTCGTCGCTGGTGGCGTCGTAGGCGCGGACGTACTCGGCGCGACTATGTTCGTCGAAGGCGTGACGGATGGCGAAGTAGCCGTCCGGCAGGACCGTTCCACAGACCTGACACTCGATGCGGTCGTGTTCTGTCGCCTGGTGGATGATGAGGTCCTCGACGCGCTCGAACCGCTCCGTGTCGCCCTCGATCGCGCACTCCCAATGTGGCATCGACCTGATGCAGTCGGCCAACGGATAAAAACGTTCGCCAGCCTCGACCGCGTGAAACCAGAATCCATATGCACCGACCGTCGAAACCCTCGAACGAGTATGGCCGGTAGGGCGACCGACGACGGGTTCCGGGTCGACATGCACGTGAAGCTCCTCGACGACGAGGTGGTCCGCCGGGCGAAGGCACGCGGACTGGACGCGCTCGTGTACGCACCCCACTTCGAGCGCCTGCCGGACATCGAAGCGCGGGCCCGGGAGTACTCCGACGACGAGTTGCTCGTCATCCCGGCCCGCGAGCTGTTCACCGGCGACTGGCGGTCCCGCCGCCACGTCCTCGCTATCGGCCTCACCGATCCGGTACCGGACTTTCTTACCCTCGACGGCACGATGGCGGAACTCCGCCGCCAGAACGCCGCCGTCGTCGTGCCCCATCCGGAGTTCCTGACGGTGAGTCTCGATCTCGACCAGATCCGGGAGTACCGCGACCAGATCGACGCCGTCGAGGTCTACAACCCGAAACATCTTGACCGGGACAACCGTCGCGCCCGCGAGATCGCCCGCGAGGTCGACCTGCCGGCCTTCGCGTCGTCGTACGCTCACCTTCCGAAGACCGTCGGCGAGGTCTGGACGACCTTCGAGGAGCCAATCGAGAGTCCCGCGGACCTCGTGACGATGCTACAGGCGGGCGCGCCGCGTCGGATCTTCCACCGCGACGGGCTCTCGCACGCTCTGCGGTGCAAAGCCGAGTTCGCGCACCTGCTCTGGGAGAACACGTACAAGAAGTTCGACCGGATCTACCTGCAGGGGACCGAGCCGACCCACCCGGGCCACATCGCGTACCGCGACGAGTTCGACGACGTGCGCCTCTACTGAGTCACACTCCCAGCGCCGTCGTCCCGTGGTCGATCAGTTCCTGGGGGACGTACGCGGGCGCGTACAAGACCAGCAGGCCGATGATGAGCAACTCGGCCCCCGTGATGAGCAGCGTCGCCAGGTTGGCGTACTTGCTGGAGGTCGAGACACCCACGGGCAGATTGAACTCCTTATCCCAGGGATAGAACAGCGCGAGTCCGCGCTTGCTCCCGGCCAGGTCCAGCATGTAGTGGGTCAACACGCCCAGCCAGACGAACTGGAGGTTGTCGAAGACGAACGGGTAGGCCAGGAAGACCCCCAGCACGAGGAAGTTGTGGAGCGTCTTCCGGTGGCGGCCGAAGGCGGTGTCGACGTCGGGGAAGAGCGCGCCCAGCGTGACCGGGATCGTCACTTCGGCGATGGTGCGGAACGTCGAGAAGTCACCGGCCGGTTCGAGGATGTACCCCAGGCCGATGCCCAGGAGTACGGCGTTCAGGACGTGGCCCTCCTTGTTCATCCGTCCGATGGCAGGTCCGGCCCCCTCAAAGGCTTTCCCGTCCCCTCACACCCGGTCGGTGACGTGACTGTTCAGGTCCGACAGCGCCCGTCGTGCGACCCGCTCGCGGACCGCCGCGCGGTCGCCGTCGATCCCGTAGCGCTCGACACTGGCCGTCGAGGTCCCACTCCCCCACTCGCCCGCGTAGGCGACGGCGACGAAGGCGGTACCGACGGGTTTCTCGGGCGTGCCACCCTCCGGCCCGGCGACGCCGGCGGTCGCGAGCCCCCAGGTCGTGCCCGCGGTATCGCGGACGGCCCGGGCGAGGTCGCGGGTGACCGGTCCGCTGACGACGCCGTGTTCGTCGAGCAGTTCGCGGTCGAGCGCCAGCAACTCCCGCAGGGAGTCGTACGAGTAGGGCACCAGCGCCCGGTCGAGGTAGTCGCTCGCGCCCGGCGTGGCCGTCAACAGCGTCGCCACGAGCCCGCCGGTACAGCCTTCCGCGACGGCCACGGTCTGGTCGGCCTCGCGGAGTCGGTCGCCGACGGTCTCCTCGATGGGCGGGTCGGAGGCGAACTCGTGCATGGCGGGAGTGACGGCCGCGCCCACAAAGAACTCCGCGGTCACCCGGTCAGGTCACGCGTGTCGAGGTGGAGGTTGTCCCCGTCGCCGACGGCCGCGATGTACAGCTCCATTATCAGTGATAAAGCAATTTTCCGAGGGATAACATCACGATCTGACAGGTGGCGGGCGCAGTTGGAAAGACACAGGTTTCGGGACTCCGAAGTGGCGGTATGGACTACGAGCGGCCGCAATTTTTCCGTGTCATGCAGTACGCGGACGCCGCGGCGGGGGACGTCATCGACATGGTGAGCGGGAACCCGGACTGGGAGCCGCCGGGGGCGCTCCGCGAGGGGTTGGTGGAGTACGCGGACGGCGATCCCGAACAGTTCCAGTATCCCGCCAGCGAGGGCCTGCTGGAATTGCGCGAGGAGATCGCCGCCCGCCGGAACGTCGACCGCGAACAGGTGCTGGTCACGAACGGCGCGGGCGAGGCCAACCACCTCGCGATGGCCGAGGGGCTGACCCGCGACGCTGGCGACGAGGTGATCCTGACCGATCCGGTCTACCCCTACTACGCCGGGCGGACGAACCTGCTCGGCGGGCGGGCACGCTACGTCGCCGTCGACGACGACGGCCGGCTCGACCCCGACGCCGTCCGGGACGCCGCGAGCGACGACACTGCGTTGATCGTCGTCAACAGCCCGAACAACCCGACGGGCGCGGTCTACCCCGAGGCGACGATCCGCGAACTCGTCGACGTCGCCGAGACCTACGACGCCCTGCTGGTCAGCGACGAGGTGTACGACCACTTCGACTACGGCGACGCGTTCACCAGCGCACTCGCTGTCGACTCCGACCGTCGCGTGGTCACCAACGCCTTCTCGAAATCGCTGGCGATCACGGGCTTTCGGGTGGGCTACGCCATCGTCCCGGACTGGCTCGTCGACCGGTTCCGGACCCGGCACATGCTGACCAACGTGACGAGCAGTCGGCCGGCCCAGTACGCGGTCTGGCGGGCGCTCAGGGAGACGCCGCCGGACTACTTCGCGGAGAATCGCGCGATGCTCCGCTCGCGGGTCGAGGTGTTCACCGACGCCCTCGACGCCGCCGGTGCGGAGTACACCACGCCTGAGGGGGGTTTCTACGTCATGGCGCGGTTCCCTGGATTCTCCGGAACCATGGAGAACGTCGAGCGACTGATCGACGAGGCGGGCGTCGCGGGGATGCCCGGTGCGGCCTTCGGGGAGTCGCGTGCCGACTGGTTCCGGTTCGCCCTCGTGACGCCCCGCGCCGAGGAAGCCGCCCAGCGTCTGGCGGAGTACTTCTCGGACGAGTAGCGCCGTCGGCTACGCGGCGACGCGCTCCCGGTGGATCTCCTCGGTCTCGCCGTCCTCGGTCAGAGTCACGACCACCTCGTCGCTCTCCTCGTGGATGCCCACGACGACGTAGTTCGCCGCTCCAGCCGGCTCGATGGCATTTTCCGCGCCGGAGCGCGTCGACTCGGCCCGTAGCGACCCGTCGCTCTCGAAGTCGGCCACCACGACTCGTGCGGTCATCCCCCACGGACTGTCGTCGTTCTCGGGGGGCTGGACGCGAACCGCCTCGACGATGCGCCTGGCACCGGTTCGTTCCCGGTAGACCGGCCGCGTCTCGCCGTCGACGGTCGCGGTCACGATGACTTCGTCGCCTGCCGGGTCGAGTTCGACTGAGAGCGACCCCGCCTCGGCCGGTGACTCGACGGTGGCCTCGTCGCCGGCTGTCGCCGACGCGACCGTCACGGGACCGTTCGCGGCCGACTCGGCGAACTGGACCTCGGCGCTGCTGCCGTCGTCGGCGACCGTCACCTCGTCGACCACCCTGGGGTGGAGCGCCGGCGGGTCGGATCCCGAGTCGGTTTCGGCGCCCTGCCAGAGGATGCGCCACTCCCCGTCGGCGGTGACGACGAGCGACTGGAACGCCGTCGCGCCGCCGCCAACCGTCCGCGCCCCGACGATCACCGCGTCCCGCCCGTCGAGCAGCCCCGCCAGTTCCCCCTCCTCGAAGAAGATGCCGGTTCCGGTGATCGAGCGGGCGTCCTCGACCGTGGCGTCTCGCGTCTGGATCTCCGTTCTGACGCCCTCGACGCCCTCGGCCGCAGCGTCGAGTTCGAACTCCTGCCCGCTCTCGGCGTTGTCCGGGTGCATCGGGTGGGCCGGGTGCAGGAGCGCGATGACTCCCTCCCGGTCGCCCTCGGCGGCCCTCGTGACGAACGCTTCGACGACGCTCTCGGGACTGTCGTCGGACTCGGGGCCCGTCCCGGTCCCATCGTCCGTCGATGTCTCGGTCCCGGTCGTCTCCTCGCCACTCTCGTCACCCTGGGTACAGCCCGCGAGGGCGGCGGCCCCGGTGGCCCCCAGCGCTGTCACGAATCGTCGTCGGTTCATGCCCGATCGTACTCCTTGCGGTCAAATAAGGGCGAACGCGCACTTGCTGGCTCGGAAACAGCGGCCAGCCGGAATCCGGGGGTTCATACCCGAGGACGCCCCCACTGTCTCTCAATGAGCGACCGTGAGGGGACCGGCCCGGCGTCCGCGCCCGCCGACGACGGTGGAGCGGGAGACGACGCCGACGACGCGGATTGGCGGCCCTACTTCGGCTACGACGAGCCCTACGCGAACCAGCCCGACGCCGTCGAGGCGGCCATCGAGGTGGGCCGGAAGAACGGCTACCTCGCGATGGAAGGCCCCTGCGGGACGGGCAAGACCATGGCGGCGCTGACCGCCGCGACGACGCTCGTCCGCGAGGACGACTACGAGTCCGTCGTGGTCGTCACGCCGGTCAAACAGCAACTCGATCAGTTCGTCGAGGACCTTCGTGTCGTCAACTCGGGACTGGAGGATCCCCTCGACGGCATCGCCCTCGTGGGCAAACGCGACCTCTGTCCGTACGGTCGCGAGGACCTGTTCCCGCGGGACGAGAGCGTCCACGACCGCTGTGAAGACCTCCGGGAAGACACCGCCCACCTCGTCGAGGCCGACGGCGGGACCGACACGCACAGCGGGGCCGCGACCGACGCCGCCGTCGGCGGCGACGCGGACGAAGAAGACCAGTGGTGGGACCCGAAACGCGGGGCCGATCTCGCCGAGGCCGCCCGCCGCGACCCCGAGCAGTTCAACACGATGGCCGACGACCGCCTGGAGACGGCCGGCGTCGAATCGCCGTACCGCCGCGAACAGCCCCGTGCGCCCGAGGAGATGGTCGACGGCGACGACCCGCCGCTGTACTGTCCCTTCGAGGCCGACTGGTACGCCCGCAACAAGGGCTCGCCCGTCGACTTCACCGACGGCGAGGACAACGTTCTCACTTCCGAGGAGTTCCTGCCCGAGTCCGTCGCTCACGGCACCTGCCCGCATCGCGCGATGGGCGTGCTGCTGGGCGAGGCCGACGTGGTGATCGGCAACTACAACCATCTGTTCGACCCCGACTCGCGCCCCCTCCTGTCCTCGATTCTCGACGAGAGTACGTTCGTCATCGTCGACGAGGCCCACAGGTTAGAGGGTCGCGTCCGTGACCTGCTCTCGGATCGCGTGGGGCGGCACAGCCTGGTGCGGGCGCGCAACGACTGCGCCCAGTTGCTGCAGCTGGCCAACCAGAGCCGCGACCACGAACGCGAGGTGACCGACCGGCTGGCCAGCCACGACGTGCCCCGCGAGGCCGTCGCCACGGCCCGGGAGTTCTACGACGACGTGGTGGGCTGGCTCGACGACCGCGTGACCGCCCACCTCGATTCGGAGTTCGGCCGTGGCTGGGAGCAGGATCTCCGCTCGCTCCCCGAGGAGGACATGGAAGTCCCGCTCCGGGAGCCCGAGACCGAGGAGGTCGACGACCTCACCGAGTGGGCCGAACGGGAGGGGTACGGTGGCGACCTGTGGCGTTCGCTGGCCGCGGTCGGGACCGCCGTCGAGACGACGCTGGACGAACTCGGCGAGTCCCGGCAGTGCGTCGCGGCCGCCGTGGGGGCGGTGATGGGCAACTGGTACGAGCGCGACCACGCCACCGCGTTCCGCGAGATCGAACTGGAACACTCCCCGTCGGAGACGGGCGCGACCGCCGCCCCCTGGCAGGCGGTCTACACCGCCGGCCTCCTGCTGTACGACTGCATGCCCGCACAGGCGCTCAGGACGATCTTCGACGAACTCGGCGGCGGCGTCCTCATGAGCGCGACGCTGGAACCGCTGGACGTGTTCACCCGCGTCTCCGGACTCGACGCCATCGAGGCCACCGGGACGGGCGGGCTGGCGGCCTCCGAGGACGACCCCGGCCGACCGGTCGAGACGCGATCCTACGGGCTCACCTTCCCCGAGGAGAACCGGGCGAGCTGGCTCGTCGACGCGACGGCCTACACCGCCCGGAACCGCGGCGATCCGGTCCGGGACCACGGCAACCGCACCCGCGACGAGTACGAGCAGGTCCTCCGGACCGTGGCCCGCAGTCCCGGCAACGTGATGATCGCCATGCCGAACTACCGGGAGGCCGCCTGGGCTGGCAGTTACCTCCGGGACATGGTCGAGAAGGAGGTCCTCGTCGACGAGAGTTCGAGCAACGAGGCCACTGACGACCTGAAGCGGCAGTTCTTCCGCGGTCCGGGAAAGGTGCTGGTCACCAGCACGCGGGGCACGCTCACGGAGGGTGTCGACTACGACGGGGACAAACTCCACGCCGCCGCCGTCGTCGGCGTCCCGCTGGTCAACATCGGCTCGCCGCGAGTCCGCGCGGTCCAGGCCGCCTACGGCCGCGCGTTCGGCGATGACGTGGCCTTCGAGTACGCGCTGACCGTCCCTGCGGTCCGGCGCGCGCGCCAGGCCATCGGCCGCGTCATCCGGGGGGCCGACGAAGTGGGCGTCCGGATGCTGGTCGGCGAGCGCTACACCGAGGACGCCGTCCACTCCGTCCACGAGTACCTCTCGCCCGCCGAGCGCCGCGAATTCGTCCGGATGACGCCCGATTTCCTCGGCCCGCAGTTCGACTCGTTCTGGAGCGACCACGATCGGCCGGAGTGAACCCCCGACTTCGTTTCAGAAAGCATATGTGGCGTGATTCCCCGCTTTCAGTCGGATGCCTGAGTGTCAGAACTGCGGTTCTTTCGTGACTGAGGCGTACGTCCGGGTGTTCGCACCCGAGACTCTCGACGCACCGCGTGTCTGTCCCAACTGCGAGGACAAGATCAGGGACGGCAACGACGTCCGCGAGGCCCGTTCCTCGCGGTCCTGACCCCCTTTTCGCTTTTCGTCGCCCGTCGGCACCCGCCAGCCGCCACGCCGGACCGACGGGTACACAAGTCCCCCGACGAACCAGTAGGTATGGATCTCGAGGTCGAGGCCGTCGAGGAGATCGACGAGACGGCCGTCCCGACAGGCGTCGACGCGGCCGACTACGTCCTCTACGGCGGGAAAGGCGGCGTCGGCAAGACGACGATGGCGGCCGCCACCGCCCTCGCGAGCGCCCGCGACGGCACCGCCACGCTGGTCGTCTCGACCGACCCTGCTCACTCGCTCTCTGATACTCTGGAGACGGACATTCCGGCCGACCCAGAGCGCATCCGCGAGGACATCCCCCTCTACGCCGCCGAGATCGACCCCGAGGAGGCCGTCGGCGACGGCCCCTTCGATTCCGAGGGCGGCCTCGGCGGGATGGGCGGGCTCGGGCAACTGCTCGGCGGCGGCGGGCCAATGGGCGGCATGGGCGGACAGGGCGAGCAGTCAGGCGCTGGCCCGGCCGGCGGTGCTGGACCGGACGCTGGGGACGACGACGCCACGGCCGCCGACCCCCTCGCCGGCCCGATGCCCGGGATGGACGAGGCGGCGGCGATGCGACTCCTGCTAGAGTACATGGACGACGAGCGGTTCGACCGGGTGATCGTCGACACCGCACCGACGGGCCACACCCTCAGACTGCTCGAACTGCCGGAACTGCTCGACTCGATGATGGGCCGCCTGCTGAAACTGCGCCAGCGGCTCAGCGGTCTGTTTGACTCCATGCCCTTCGGCGGCGGTGACGACGAGCAGGGCGCTGACATGGAGGACCTGGAGGTGCTACGTGAGCGCATCGAGCGGCTCCGGTCCGTTCTGCGCGATCCGGCGAAGACGGACTTCCGGATCGTGATGGTGCCAGAGGGACTGAGCGTGATGGAGTCCCAGCGGTTGCTGGATCGGCTGGAGTCGTTCGGGGTGCCCGTCGAGACCGTCGTCGTCAACCGCGTCATGCAGGACCTGACCGACGTGGCGGACGTGGAGGGCGACTGGTTCGTTTCGCCGGATCTAGAGGACTGCGAGTTCTGCCAGCGCCGGTGGCAGGTCCAGCAGAAAGCGCTCAAGGAGGCCCAGGATCTGTTCCGGGGTCACGACGTGAAACGCGTCCCATTGTTCGCCGACGAGGTGCGCGGGGAGAACCTGTTGCGGGTCGTCGCGGCCTGTCTCGACTAGTCGACCAGCCGTGAGACGCCGACGCCCATCCCGATGATGAGCAGGCCGATCAGGCCGTTCAGCACGAGGCCGACCCGACGGCCGCTGACGAAGTTCTGGACTCCCAGCCCGACGAACACCATCCCCACGAGTACGTGCAGTGCCAGCACCGCCTTCTGCAGGTCGAAGTCCATGCCTGTCCTTGCCCCCGACGGATGAAAAGTCGCCCGAAACCCGGTCGGTCGCCCTCCTACTCGTCGTCGGCCACGACCAGCACGTGCAGATCGTTGACGTTCGTCCCAGTCGGCCCCGTCCGGAGCAGGGCGTCCCGCTCGTCGAGGTACGCCGCCGCGTCGTTGTCCGCGAGCGCCTGGCCGGCGGCCCCGTCGCCGTCGACCGTCTCGGCGTCGACCAGCGCACCCGCCGCGGCGCTCGCGCCGTCCCGGCCGTCGGTGTCGACCGCAGCGAGGACGGCATCCTCGGGGAGCGAGGGGGCCACACTCAGCGCGAACTCGCAGTTTGGGCCGCCGCGACCGTCGCCGTCGACCGTGACCGTCGTCTCCCCGCCGGAAAGGACGACTGCGGGCGGTGAGACCGGGTCACCGCACTCGCGGATCTCCCGTGCCACCGCCGCGTGGGTCTTGGCGACCTCGCGGGCCTCACCCTCGATGCCCGCCGCGAGCACCAGCGGCGTCACGTCCGCGTCGGCCACGCCCCGCGCCGCCTCGATGGCCGTCCGCCCGTTCGCCAGCACGTGGACCCGGACGCTCTCGAAGACCGGATCGTCGGCGCCCGGGGTCTCTTCGAGTTCGCCGGCAACGCCCCGGTCGATCCGCTCGCGGACGGCCTCGGGCGCGTCGACGCCGTACTCGTCGAGGACGCTCCCGGCGTCGGCGAACGCCGTCGGGTCCGGGACGGTCGGGCCGCTCGCGATCACGGCCGGGTCGTCGCCGACCACGTCCGAGAACAGGAGTGTGTGGACCGTCGCGGGGGCGGCCGCCCGCGCGAGGCGGCCGCCCTTGATCGCCGAGCAGTGCTTCCGGACGGCGTTAACCCCCTCGATCGGCGCGCCCGCTTCCAGCAACGCCTCGGTCACGCTCTGCAGATCGGCCAGGTCGAGGTCGCCGGCCGGAGCGGGCAACAGCGCGCTCCCGCCGCCGGTCAGCACCGCCAGGACGAGCATGTCTTCGTCGGCGTCGTCGGCGGCCTCCCGGACCGCTCGCGCGCCTTCGACGCCGCGCTCGCTCGGGACCGGGTGGTCGCCCTCCCGGACCGTGACCCGCTCGGTCCCAGTCGGGTCGTTGGTGACCACCACGCCGCCGTCGAGGCGGTCGCCGAGGACCGTCTCCAAGGCGGCCGCGACGTGGGCCGCCGCCTTCCCGCCGCCGAGGACGACGACCTCCTCGAAGCCGCCGAGGTCGATCACCGCGTCGGCGATCCGCAACTGGTCGCCCTCGACCGTCAGCGCGTCGCGGACGACACGCTCCGGGCGGGCGGCGTCGATCCCGGCCTCGACGCATGACAGCGCGAGATCGTGGGCCGGCGTCCGGGCCAGCTCGTCGCGGTCGTCGATCATGCCAGTTTCTTGACCAGTCGGTACGCCCCGTCGCGCAGGCGGTCCGGGACGAACCGCAGGAACGAGGAGTACTTCGCGAGCTGGCCGACCGGGTAGCGCGGGTCGGGGTCGGGCGAACAGGCCGCCTCCAGAATCGTCTCGGCCACGTCCGTCGGCGGGACCGACAGCGCGCTGGTGCCGCCGAAGGTCTGGCCCTCCTCGTAGAACGCGTAGATCGAGTCGTAGGCTCCCGAGCGCTCCGTGCCGTTCTCCAGTTCCTCGTCGGCGCGCTCGTCGAAGTTGGTGTCGACGGGGCCGGGTTCGATCAACACGGCGTCGACGCCGTAATCGTCGACCTCGCCGCGGAGTGCGTCGGTCAGCCCCTCGAGGGCGAACTTCGAGCCGTTGTAGACGCCCATCCCCGGCGTGGCGACCCGGCCCGCGACCGAGGAGACGTTGACGATGGTCCCCTCGCCCTGCTCGCGCATGTGGGGCAGGGCCTCGCGGATCAGCCGGTGTGGGCCGTAGACGTTCACGTCGAACTGGTCGTGGACGCGGTCGGTCGGCACGTCCTCCAGCGGCCCGAACTGCGCGTAGCCCGCGTTGTTGACGAGACAGTCCAGCCGTCCCACGTCCTCGATGACGCGCTCGACGGCGGCCTCGACGTGTTCGGGCTCGGTCACGTCGAGTTCCTGTGTCACACAGCCCGCCTCGGCCAGGCCTTCGATGTCGTCCGTATCACGCGCCGTGGCGTAGACCGTCCACCCCTCCGCCTCGAACGTCTCAGCCGTCGCGCGGCCGATGCCGGACGACGCCCCCGTGATCAGCACCGTCTTGTCTTCCATACCGGTCGCCTCGCCCGGGTCGCTGTTAAATTGCAAGTATTTCGCCCGGCCGCTCTCTCCCGCCGACGCGGGAATGGGCAGGCTATTGGGGTCGGCGCACCTGCAACCGACAGAATGTACCTCGCAGACGAGACGTGGCCCGACCTGGGCGCGTACTTCGACGAGGAGTCGCTGGCCATCGTCCCGCTGGGCTCGACCGAACAGCATGGCCCGCACCTCCCCGAAGGGACCGACCACATGATCGCCGAGGCGCTGGCCCACGAGGCCGCAGAGCGAACCGGCTACCTCTGTACCCCGACGATCAACGTCGGTGTCTCGCCCCACCACCGCCAGTTCCACGGCACGATGTGGGTCGACGCTCCAGTCTTCCGGGACTACGTCGAGAGCTTCTCCCGGAACCTCACCTACCACGGCATCGACCGCATCGTCTACGTCAACGCCCACGGCGGCAACGTCGAACACCTCCAGGAGGTCGGTCGCCGCCTCCACGAGACCGAGACCGCCTACGCCATCGAGTGGATGTGGGACGAATCCATTCCCGACCTCGTCGACGACCTCTTTACGCAAAACGGCCCCCACGGCGGGCCCAAGGAGACGGCGATGATCATGCACATCGCCCGGGACCTGGTCCACGATGACCGTCTCGAAGACGCCCGCGACGGCGGCCTCGTCGACATGGAGGACGGCGACTACCGCATCCACGGCGCACGCACCTTCTACGACGCCGCGGACAACACCGACAACGGCGTGCTGGGCGACCAGACCGACGCCACGCCCGAGAAGGGAACGGAACTGTTCGAGGCCGCGAGCGACCAGCTCGTCAAGCTCTGTGACTGGCTCGACGACCAGCCCTTCGAGGACCTGATGCCCGAACCGCACGTCCACGAACGGGAGCGGTGAGCCACGTCGCGCCCTCGGTTCGCCCTCAGTCCCCGAGTTCGGACTTCAAATCGTCGGCGTACTTGTCGGCCAGCCGCGTCGGCTCGGGAAGTTTGTAGCCCGCCGAACAGGAAAGTACCAGATCCGCGGCCGTCGCGGCCCCGACGCGGTGACCGGGGCTGACGATCAGGGGGTTGACGTAGCGGTTCGGCGAGTCGTACTGCCGGGACTGGACGGCGTAGCCGACGACCGTCCCGTCGGGCGCGGTCACGTCCCCGTCGGCTTCGATGTCGACCCGTTCGCCCTCGGCCAGTCCGTCCGTCGACGCGACGGGGCGGCCACAGAGCAGGTTCTTCGCGACGCCGATGCTCGGGAGATCGAGGGTCACGCCGACGTGTGTCGCCAGCCCCGCCTCCCGGAAGTGGATGCGACCGCTCCCGTCGAAGAATGCGAGGTCGGGCTCGACCGTGAGTTCTCGAAAGCCAGCGAGGATCGCGCCGCCCTCCCGGAAGGAGAGCAGGCCGGGGATGTACGGGATCTCCGTCTGCGCGACGGCGTGGGTCCGTTCGATCACCACGCCGTCCTGCAACGCGACCAGTGCCGACACGGCGCGGTCGTCGTCGAGGAAGGCCTGGTCGACGCCGACGACGACGGGAGCGTCGCCGTCGGTGGTCCCGTCACTCGTCGCGTCGAGTGCCTGCTGGCCGGTCTCGCGGTCGGCACGGACCCGGCCAGGATCGAAGTCGAAGTCGTCCTCGAAAATCGCCTGCGCGGCGATCTCGCGCTGGAGCGCTTCCATCTCCTCGCGGTCGAGACTGGCGTCCGGAACGAAGTCGGGATGGACGGGGTCCATCGTTCAGAAGGGACCGCGACCGCCGGGACCGCCGGGGCCGCGACCCATTCCGCCGCCACCGAGCTGGAGTTGCCCGGGGGCGCTGAGCTTGTCTTTGACCCGCTGGCCGTAGAGCAGCCCGATCACGAGGCCGACGGCGTGGGCGACGTGGGCGATGCCGCCGCCGACTCCGCCGACGATCCCGAGCGCGCTCAGCCCGGCGTAGCCGATGGTGATCACCCAGATGGGAACGGGCAACAGGAAGTAGAGATACACCTTGAGGTTCGGGTTCAGCACGGTCAGCACACCCATGATCGCGAGCGCCGCGCCGCTGGCGCCGAGCGCACCCGCCGGATTGCCCTGGTAGGCTTGGATGGCGATCTGGCCCAGTCCGGCCAGGACGCCGCTCCCGATGAACAGTAGCGCGAAATCACGGGACCCGACGTACCGCTCGACGATCCGGCCGAAAAAGAAGATCACGATGCTGTTCCCGCCGATGTGGAAGAGGTTCAACGGCGCGTGGGAGAAGATCGAGGTGACCCAGGTCCAGACGTACTCCGGGTTCGCCGGTGAGATGACGAACAGGGCCCTGAAGGCCTCTCTGCCGAGCGTGAAGAGGACGACGTGTTCGATGAGGAAGACGGCCCAGATGATCCCGAGGAACAGGTAGGTCACGTTCCCCCTGAAATAGCCCATGAGGCCGCCGGGGCCGGTGTTGATCCCGAGCCGGGACGCGATGCCTTTGCTCTCGTTTTTGGAACTTCCCCACCCGCCACCGCCGCTGCTGCCGTCGACGGTGTCGTCGAAACCGCTATCGAAGACGCCGTCCGGGTCGTTCCAGTTTTCCAGCCCCGGACAACTGTGATTTTCGGGGAGGCGATGGTCACCGCAGTAGGTCCCCCCGCAGTGGCGACACTGATACGGCATGTTTTCCTCTTTCCCACACGCGTCGCACTTCGCCATTGTGCCGGGGTAGGGCACGCCCCCGGAAAGGTCTTCCCCACCGCCCCGACGGCCGTGCACGGCCGCTCCGGCCCGGAGCGTCCGAGAACGTTTTGTCGGTCGCGGCCCCAGACGCGACCGTGCAGGAGTTCCAGCGCAAACAACTCCTCGAACGGATCGAGCGCGAGGGCGCGACGGTGGGCGCGGACATCCCGGACGAGATCGAGGTGCAGGGCGAGTCAATCGACCTCAGCACCTTCGTCTTCGAGATCAAGCGCCGTGACACGGTTCCGAAGGGCGAACGCGAGCGGGTCGAGCAGGCCAAGAAGAACCTCCGTCGGGAGCGCATCCAGCGCAAACAGCGCATCGAGGAGGACGACATCACCTTCGAGGAAGGCGAGGCGATCGCCCGGGCGATCATCGGCATCGACCGCGCGCTGAACGCGCTGGAGAATCTCGGGCCGACCGACCTCGAACAGGAGGCCGAACTGCAGGCGGCCCAGGACAAGAAGCGCTGGACGAAGTTCCTCAAGAAGGCGCTGGGCCACGAGGACGACAGCAGCGGCATCGGCACCGGCCGTGGGCGTTGATGCTGGTTCTCGAAAACAGTTACTCGGCCACCGTCTCTGCGTGCCGGTATGGACGTTCGAGAACTGACGGCCGAATCCGAGCGCGAGGCGGCGGTTCCGATACTTCGTCACCTCTGGCGTGACGAGTCGCCCGAGGACGTGCTGGCCTGGACCGGCGAGGACGAGTACCGGTTGTTCGGTGGCTTCCTCGGCGACGACCTGATTGCGGTCGCGGGCGTCCTCGAACGGCGACACCTCCACCACGAACGGCGCGCGTGGCTCTACGGTCTCGTCGTCGACGAACCCCATCGGGGAGCGGGACACGGCCGGTCGATGGTCGAGTTCGTCGAGGAGTGGGCGGAGAAACAGGGTTGTGTGTCTATCTCGCTCGCCAGCCCGCTGGACAAAGAGGGTGTCCACGAGTTCTACAGGACCCTGGACTACGACGAGTGGGGGTACGTGATCGAGAAGGGGCTCTGAGAACCCCGTCGCGTCCGGACATTCATACCCCGGGCCGCCCAATCATCGGCCAATGAGCCGCAACGCGGAGGTCGCGAGTCTCCTGGAGGAGTTCGCCGACCTGCTGGAGGCCAAAGACGTGGAGTACAAGCCCCGCGCGTACCGCCGCGCGGCCGAGAACATCCGCGGCCACCCCGCCGCCGTCGAACACCTCGCCGTGGAGGGCGAGGACGGTGTCAAAGAGATCGACGGGGTCGGCGACGCCATCGCCTCGAAGGTCGTCGAGTACTTCGAGACCGGTGGCATCGAGGAACTCGACGAACTCCGTAACGACCTCCCCGTCGACATGGCCGCGCTCACCAGCGTCGAGGGCGTCGGCCCCAAGAGCGTGGGCACACTCTACGACGCCCTCGGGATCACCACCCTCGACGAACTGGAGGAGGCCGCGGAGAGCGGCGAGATCCAGGACGTCGAGGGGTTCGGCGAGACGACCGAGGCGAACATCCGCGAGGGTATCGCGTTCGCCCGCGAGGCCCACGAGCGGGAACTCCTCGGCGAGGCCCGGCCCTACGGCGACCGCGTGCGGGAGTTCCTGGCCGGTGTCGACGCGGCCGCCGAGGTCGAACTGGCAGGTTCGATCCGCCGCTGGCGGCCGACCATCGGCGACGTGGACGTGCTGGTCGGGAGCGACGACGCCGACGCCGTGGTCGCGGCGTTCGCGAACTGGGACGCCGCCGACACGGTGATCGAGGCCGGCGAGAGCAAGGCCAGCCTCCGCGTCGACGACTTCCGGGTCGATCTCAGGGTGGTCGCCGAGAACGAGTTCGGGGCCGCACTCCAGTACTTCACCGGGAGCAAGGATCACAACGTCAGGCTCCGCAACCGCGCCATCGACCGCGATCTGAAGATGAACGAGTACGGCATCTTCGACGTGTCCGAGGTAGACGATCCCGACGCCGGCCAGCGGGTCGGCGAGCGCGTCGGCGGCGCGACCGAGGCGGAGATGTACGAGGCACTCGACCTGCCGTGGATTCCGCCGGAACTCCGAGAGGATCGCGGCGAGGTCGCGGCCGCCGCCGACGGTGCTCTCCCGGAGCTCCTCGAAACGGGCGACGTGCGTGGCGACCTCCACACCCACACCGAGTGGTCAGATGGCGGGAACACGATCCGGGAGATGGCCGAGGGCGCGGCGGCGTTCGGCCACGACTACCTGGCGATCACCGACCACGCAACGGGTCCGGGGATGGTCGGCGGCGTCGGCCTCTCCGACGCGGACCTGCGCGAGCAGATCGGCGAGATTCGGGCCGTCGACGACGAAGTGGACATCGACCTGTTCGCCGGCGTCGAGGCCAACGTCGGGGCCGACGGCTCTATTTCGGTCGCCGACGACGTACTCGAAACCCTCGACGTGGTCGTGGCCTCGCCACACGTCAGTCTCGACGGCGACGGTACCGACCGGCTCGTGTCCGCCGTCGAACACCCAGAGGTCGACGTCCTCGGGCACCCGACCGGCCGACTCCGCAACCAGCGCGACGGGCTGGACGTGGACATCGACCGCCTCGCCGAGGCCGCGGCCACCGAAGCGGTCGCGCTGGAGGTCAACAGCGACCCACGGCGGCTGGACATCGACGGGAGCCTCGTCAAGCCCGCCGTCGAGGCTGGTGCGACCATCGCCATCGACACCGACGCCCACCAGCCCGGGACGCTCGAATACGTCCGCTACGGCGTCCACACCGCCCGCCGGGGCTGGACCGAAGCCGACGACGTGCTGAACGCCCGCGACACTGACGGCGTCCGCGAGTTCCTGGGACTGTGACGGACCGACTGCCCGGCACGGAAGACAGAACCGAGGACGACCCGACGCGCGCCCGCGACCGCCTCGTGCTGGACGTGATGCTGGGCAAACTCGCCACGTTCCTGCGGATGTGCGGGTACGACGCGGTCTACGCGCTGGACCGTGACCTGGAGGCCGACGACCGCATCCTGGCGCTGTCCCGGGCGGAGGGCCGGACCCTGCTGACCAGGGACCGCGGGCTGGCCGCCCGGACCGACGACTCCGTCCTGCTGACGGCCCGGGAGCCGACCGAGCAGTTGCGGGAACTCCGCGCGGCCGGCTTCCGGCTCGAACTGCCGGACCGGCCCGTGCGGTGTAGCCAGTGTAACGGCGTCGTCACCGCCGTCGACGGCGACGAGTCGACGCCGGGGTACGCGCCCGACCCGGCCGCGACCGACGTCTGGCGGTGTCGCGACTGCGGACAGTGTTACTGGAAGGGGAGCCACTGGGCGGACGTGACGGCGACGCTGGCGGCGATCCGGGACTGAGTCAGTGGCGCGTCTGGAACGAGGCGACGGCGTCGTAGAGCGCGTGACGGCGCGCTTCGAGGTGGACGAAGTGCGTGCCGCCGGCGATCTCGACGTACTCGCGGTCGGGCACGGTCAGGTCGTCGAAGAGTCCCGAAGCGTCGGCCCGCGTCGAGGTCGGGTCCCGCGAGCCACGGAGCACCAGCGTCGGGGCGTCGACGGCCGCCGGGTCGTAGCCGGGGTCGCCGTCGGCCGCGTCGCGCAGGTCCACAAGACAGCCGTTGGGCGCGGCGATCGCCTCGCCCTCCCGCCCCTGTCCGGACTCGACGAGCGTCCGCCAGAAGGCGTCGAACACGGGGTCGTCGTCGCCGCTCCCGCCGCGAGCGGACGCGGGGTCGTCACCGAGCTGGCGGTCCCACCGGTGTCTGACTTCCGCGCGGGAGAGGGTCCGGTAGGCCCGGGGCGGGTCCCCGAGGTCGAAGCCCTCGACCAGCTCCGTCGACGGTCGGTAGACCGGCGCGTGCAGCGTCGCGGACGCGATGCCCGGCCCCGCGGCCAGCACGCGGCCGAGGATCATCGTGCCCCAGGAGGTGCCCACGAGGTGGACCGGGCAGTCGACCCGGTCCCGGACCGCGGACAGCGCCGCCCGGACGTCGTCGGCGGCGGTCTCGGCCCGGACGACGGGCGCGGCGTCGTCGGGATCGCCGTCGAGTGCGGGCGGGCGTTCGCTGTCGCCGTACCCGCGCACGTCGAGCGCGAAGGCGGCGTCGCCGTCCGCCGCGACCGCCCGGAGCCACGAGAACTCGGGGGCGTCACGCGGCGCGAAGATGGCGCGGCTCGCGTAGGTCGCGCCGTGGACGAACAGGACGGCCCGGTCGGGATCGGCGGCCGAGCGCTCCCACAGTCGGAGGCGCGTGCCGTCGGCGTCGATGTCGTGAGCGGCGAGGTCCATGTCCGGGACAGTCGGGCGGGCGACTAATGCTTTCGGCCGGCGGGGGCGATCCGGGGCCTACCGCCGGGCCAGCACGTCGTTACCACGTCGTCGCGGACGTACAGCATCGTCCAGTCGTGCTGGTCGTACTTCACGGCCCCACGGAAGGCGTCGCCCGCCCGCCCGCGGATCAGCTGGCGGAGCTCTTGATATTGATCGGAAACCATCAACCGAAAATATAGACTGCCAGTCAGTTAGGCGTGCGGGCCGCTCAGGACTGCTGGTCGGTCGGGCGGACCAGCAGTTCGTTGACGCTCACCCGCGGGGGCTGGGTGACGGCGTACCGGATCGCGGCCGCGATGTCTTCGGGCTGGAGGACGGTCATGTCCTGGACCATCTCGGCCATGCGCTCCATGACCTGTTCGTCGGGGATGTGCTGGCCCAGTTCCGTGTCGACCGCGCCGGGTTCGATCACGGTCACGCGGACGCCGCTGTCCGCGGTCTCCTTCCGAAGTGACTCGGAGAAGGCGTTGACGCCGAACTTCGTCGCGGAGTACCCGCCGGAGGCCTCGTTGGCCCGCCGGCCCGCGACCGAGGAGATGTTGACGATGTGGCCGCTGTCCTGTTCGAGCATCCCCGGGAGTGCCTTCCGGGTCGCGGCCATCAGGCCCATCAGGTTCACGTCGAGCATCTGCTGGAGGTCGTCGAGGTCGGCCCGGATCACCGGCGCGAGCAGCATCACGCCCGCGTTGTTGACCAGGATGTCGAGGCCGCCGAGTTCCTCGCGCGTCCGCTCGATCATCCGCTCGACGTCGTCGGTCTCGGTCACGTCGGCCGTGATCGCCAGGGCCTCACCGCCCTCGCTCTCGATTTCCTCGGCGAGGGCCTCGATACGGTCGGTCCGGCGGGCGGTGACCGCGACCGCCGCGCCCGCGTCGGCCAGTGTCTTTGCCGTGGCGCGGCCGATACCGGAGGACGCGCCAGTTACGAGTGCGACGTCGTCGTCGAGGTCGTGGGGGGTCGTCGACATACGCGAGGATAGCAGGGTCTCAGTCGCCTAAACGTGGCGGCTGGGGCAATACGGGCGGGACACTGCGTTGTCTCGTCACCAGGATACGTCGACGGTGCCGTCGTTGCCAGGGAGGCCCGACACGTCGAGTGTGGCCCGGTTCCGGCCCGCACTCTCGACCTCGACGTGGGCGCTGAACGAGGTCTTCATGCCGGTGATCGTACTCGTCACGTCGCTGCCGATGTCGGCGCTCGTGTCGACGGCACAGACCCCGAGGGCCTTGCTTCGGCGCAACTCCGAGAGGAAGTTCGAGTTGAGGAACCGGTAGACCGACCGGGTGTCCTCGACTTCGCTCATGATCGTCGAACACAGCAGGATGCCCGCCCGGAAGTCGTCGACCTCGCCGGTCGCCTCGGCGAGCAGGGTGGAAAACTGCATCCCGAGGCCGGTCAGGTCGCTCACGTCCTCGACCGTCCGCACGTCGTCGCCCTGGGCCGGTCCCGCACAGGTGAGGACGGCCGCCCGGTCGTCGGCACCGCGTTCGGCGCGACCGAGCGACTGCTTGACCGAGCGCCCGTCGGCGTCCGTCGCCAGCAGGACCGCCTTCTCGTCGTCACGCGGTGCGGTCAGTCGGTAGAAGACGGCTTCGAGCGCGTCGCTGTCCTCGCCGGTGAGGAGGACGCTCGTCCCGTCGTCGATGGGGTCGAGGCCCAGCGAGTCGGCGGTGAAGCCCGATCCGGTCGAGAGGCTCATGCGTCGACCTCCGTCCTTTTCGCGTCGAGTAACTGCTGTCTGAGATCGAGAATCTCCATGGCCGTGTCGGCGAAGTCCTGCAGATCCTGCTTCTGGCTCTCGTCGTACTGTCGGGGTTCGTGGTCGATGAGACACACCTGCCCGATGATCTGGCCGTCGTCGGTCGTCATGTTCGCGCCGGCGTAGGACACGATGTCCAGGTTGTGCAGTTTGTCGTTGTTCGCGAACCGCTTGTCTTCGTTGATATCTTCGACGACCATCACGTCTTCCTGGAGCATGCTGTGTGTGCAGATCGTGTCTTCCCGTGTCAGCGAGTCCCAGTCGGCACCGGTACACGCGAGGAAGTCCTCTTTCTCCTCCTCGATGAGACCGATGAAGGCGACAGCGGCGTCGAAGTGACTCGCAATCAGGTCGGTCAGCCGGGAGAAACTCTCCTCGATGGGCATCCCGTCCACGTCGTATTCGGCCAGCGCCTCGAGGCGTGACCCCTCGTCGTCCGGGGCGAGAAAGCCCACCTGCGCGCTGTGGGTGATCACGTCGTCGACGACGAACCCGAGCCGGTCGGCCGCGTCCGGCAGATCCCGGTTCAGGTACTCGACGACCATCTCCTCGAACGACGCCGTGTCGATCTCGCCGGGCCTGGCCCCCGTGAACAGGACGACCGGCGTCTGGGGCTGTTCCTCGCGCAACGCCTCGACGATCTCCAGTCCGCTCCCGTCTTCGAGGTCGTACTCCGTCACGACACAGTCGACCGACTCCGACTCGACGGTCTCGGTCGCCTGCGTCACACTCGTCGCTTCGACCGGCGTCAGACTCTCCTCTCCAGACACCGCGGCAGAAATGGTCTCTATATCGTCTGCCGTATCGACACAGAGAACTGTTCTTTCAGTCACGATAGTTCGATAGTGGTAATCGGCTAAATACCTCCTCGTCAAATTATCACGTATGATTCCGCAAGCGATAGGTGGACAGAGCGCGGACAAAAGGCGAAATTTTCGATGTCATCCGAGACGAAGATTATTGCTACTGAAACTCCGGATCGCGATCCTCGACGAACGCTTCCATCCCCTCGCGCTGATCGGGGTGGCCGAACAGCCCGCTCCAGACGCGCTGTTCGTACTGGAGGCCGGCGTCCAGGTGCATCCGGTGGACCTGGTTGAGTGCTTCCTTGGCCGTCTGCAGTGCGAAGGCGGGCTTTTCGGCGAGGTCCTCGGCCATGTCGCGGACGAACGAGTCGAGCTGGTCGTGTGCGACCACGTCGCCGACGAGTCCGAGGCGGTCTGCGTCCTCGGCGTCGACGCGCTCGCCGAAGAAGACGAGCCGACGGGCGTTCTCGTCGCCGACGAGGCGAGCGAGGCGCTGGGTGCCGCCCCAGCCCGGGACGATCCCGAGGTCGATCTCGGTCTGGCCCAGCACCGCGCGCTCGCTGGCGACGCGCATGTCGGCCGCCAGTGCGAGTTCACACCCGCCGCCGAATGCGTAACCGTTGACCGACGCGATCACCGGCGCGGGGAAGGTGTCGATCCGGTCGATGACGTGGTGTCCCGTCTCGGCGTACTCCTTGGCCGCCTCGACGCCCATGTCTTTCATGTAGGCGATGTCCGCGCCGGCGACGAAGGCGTCCTCGCCCGCGCCCGTGACGACGAGCACGCGCGTGTCCAGGTCCTCGGCTTCGTCGAGGGCCTCGTCCATCGCGTCCAGGGTTTCGACGTTGAGCGCGTTCAGGCGGTCGGGGCGGTCGACGGTCAGCGTCGTGATGCCGTCCTCGTGGTCCAGCGTGACTGTGTCCCAGTCCATAGCCTCTCTCCGGCGGGCGGGGGGATAAGCGCTGGCCCCGGCCTTCGGTTCGATGCAGAACATCAAAATACGTGCTCGGTGTAGCGACGGGCAATGACGCTTTCGGAGGAGGCCCGCGAGCGACTCGCGGACGTCGTCGCGCTCCAGCCGACGAAAAACGCCGAACTCCAGGATCGGTGGGACCTGGAGAGCGGCAGCGAGGTCCACCAGTACCTCGAAGACGAACTGAAAGAGTACTACTACCGCGACGAGAACAGTCTGATCTGTGCCACCGAGGACGCCGCCGCGCTCGTCGGTGCCGACGACCCCGAGGGCGAGCGCGTCCTCCGCGTCCCGCCGCTGCAGGCCGCCGTGATCGAGGTACTGGCGGGTCCCGAGGACCGCTCACAGAGCGTCGTCTCGGTCCTCCACGCCCTCGGGGACGCCGGCCACGACCCCGAGGTCGACGACGTACGGTCCGCCCTCCGGAGTCTCTCGGACAAGGGCATCGTGGAACGCGTCCAGCGGACCGTCCCCACCTTCCGACTGGCGATGGCCCGGGAGGAGTTCACCGTCGAAGAACTCGACTGACGGCGCTGGCCCGCGCGCGGCTCCGGCTCCGAGACGCCGACCGCACCGGCCGTCCCCGTCAGAGTTTCTCGTGCTGTGGGAGTTCGTCACCACACCGGCGGCAGTACCGCATGGGTGCGCGTGACTCCTGTCCCTCTCTCCCGACTGTCACCTTCCGGCCACAGTTCTCGCATTCGATTTTCATGGTCACTCCCGACACGCCGGCCCGCGCCAGCGAGCGAGATGGTATCAGTAGGTCGGCCAGTGTGATAAAGTTCCGCACGCGACGGGTCGCTGTCGTGTTCTACAGCCCCGGTCGCCGACGCCGGCGCTGGGCGTCGAGCAGGCGTTTGATCGCCTTCCCGGGCCCGCCGTCGATGGGCCAGTCCCGCTGTCGCCAGGTCGGGGGTTCCGGCGAGAACTCCGGACAGGACCCGGCACACTCGCCGGCGGTCTGGTGACACGCTTTCTCGTCGCACCACGGGAGCGCGTCGCCGGTCTCGGTCCGGAGCCGAAAGTGCCGGCAGTCCGGCCGCATCGTGTCCGCGTACGCCCGCCAGCCCCGGCCGTAGGCGCGCTCGGCGACCTCGCGGCGCTTGTCGCCCTTCCACGCCGGATCGGCGTACTCGAAGCGCGCCGCGGAGGCGTCCCGGCCGCTCCCCGTCGGCCGCTCGGTGATCCGCGTGCCCGGTTCCTCGGGTGCGAGCGTCCGCGGATTCCAGGCAACGTCGACCGCTCCCTCGCCGGCCGGCGCGTTGGCCGTCGGATCGACCGTCAGGATGCCCGCCTCGACGGGCACGTCCTCCAGCAGTGCGGGCTCGACGGTACCGCCCGCCCGCGCGGTCGCCACCCACACCTCGTCGGCCAGCCCCAGCGCCACGTCGCGTTCGAGTTGCGGCGCGAGGTCACGCGCCGCGGACCGGTCGAGGTCGGGCTTGTTCTCGATGGCGACGACCCGCTCGATCCACTCGGGGTAGGGCTGGTGCCGTCGCAACTCGATGCGACCCCGGTCGCCCCGTCGCCGTTCGATCAGACCGCGGTCGGCGGCCTCGTGGACCGCCTCGCGGACGTACTGCCAGGGATACTCCGGGTCCGGAAGCGCGTCCCGGTACCACGCCCAGTCGGCGGGCGCGTGGCGGACGACACCCAGCAGGTCCGAGTTCAGCCCCTCGGCACCGAAGGCGGCCCGCTCGCGGAGCGCCGCACGGTCGGCCTCGACGACGATGCTATCCCACCGTCGGTACTTCGTCCCCAGTTGGCGCGCGACGAGGACGGCGGTGTCGGGGTCGCGGTCGCCGCCGGGGGGCCAGTTGCGCTCGGCCCACTGGCAGACCCGTAACTCGAAGACGAACTCGGGTTCGCTCGACACACGCCCCTCTCCGGACCGATGGCTCAAACCGTTGTCGCCCCGTCCCGCGTTGGCCCGCCGGGCTCAGAACTCGGTCTCCTCGTTCAGAAACTCGTGGGCCTCCTCCAGAATCTCGCGGGGGCCGTCCTGCGTGACGGTGTTGATGGCCTGCTCGTAGTCGCGCCACTGCATGTCGCGGTGTTCGTTCGACAGTTCCGCGCTCGCCTCGAACGACTTCGCGATGAACAGGTGGACTGTCTTGTGAATCGTCTTGCCGTTCGCCTCGAACACGTAGTCGTAATCCTCTCGGAAGCCGTCCAAGAGCCGGAAATCGCCGATTCCGGCCTCCTCTTTCACTTCGCGTATCGCGGTTTGCTGGAGTTCCTCGTCGCCCTCGACGCCGCCCTTGGGGAATTCCCAGTCGCCGGGGCGGCTCTTGAGCAGGAGGTACTCCCTGCGGCCACGCGTATCGCGAAAGAGGATGGCTCCCGCGCTCGTGGCCTCTATCATTACCCTACGATATTCGACCAGTACTTAAGAGAATATCGGAGGGATCACGCTCGGCGGCCGGTCGCGAGCGAGCACGGAGAGATGGGTTTTTGCCCGTCGATGTTCTCGACCCGGTGTATGCCGTTCGTCACGAAGCTCACGCTCGAAAGCGGCGATCACCAGCGCCTCGAGGACGTGGTCACCACGATCAAGGAGACCGCCGCGCGCAAGGGCGTCGAACTGAAAGGGCCCCACCCCCACCCACCGGAGGACAAGCGCGTCCCCCAGTGCAAGCGCCTCGTCGACGACGGCGACCGCTTCCAGCCCTGGACCTACACCGTCTACACCCGGACCATCGAGATCGTCGGCCACGACGAGTTCGCCCGCTCGGTCGCCGAACGCGATTTCCCCGACGGCGTCCACGTCTCCGCCGAGATCGAACAGCGCCGCCAGATGAACTGATTTCTTAAGTTCCTCGCAGTCCTCCGGACCTACATGAACGCCGTCGACCGCGACCACCTCGTCTCGCTCCGCCGCGAGTTCCACTGCCACCCCGAACCCGCCTGGCGGGAGTTCTGGACCACCGCCCGGGTCGTCGACGAACTCGACCGGATCGGCGTCGACGACCTGCTCGTCGGCCCCGACGCCCTCGACGCCGACGCCCGGATGGGCCTGCCCGACGAGAGCGATTTCGACGCGTGGCGCGACCGCGCCCGCGACGCCGGTGTCGACCCCGACCTTCTCGACCGTCTCGCCGGCGGACACACCGGTGCGATCGCCGTCCTCGACGGCGACCGCGACGGCCCGACCGTCGCGCTCCGGGTCGACATCGACGGTCTGCCCCGCGAGGAGTCCGACGCCCCCGACCACCACCCCGCGGCCGCGGGCTTCCGCTCCGAGACCGGCGCGATGCACGCCTGCGGCCACGACGCCCACGCGACCATCGGCCTGGGCGTCCTCGACGCCCTCGCGGACCGGGACTTCGCCGGGCGACTCAAGGTACTCTTTCAGCCCGCCGAGGAGGTCGTCGGCGGCGCGGCCGCGATGGCCGAGAGCGGCCACATCGACGACGTGGACTATCTGCTGGCGCTCCACATCGGCCTCGACCACCCGACCGGCGAGGTCGTCGCCGGTATCGAGGGCTTCCTCGCGGTGAGCCACTTCCGCGCCGAGTTCGAGGGCGAACCCGCCCACGCCGGCGGCCACCCCGCCGAGGGGCGCAACGCCGTGCAGGCCATGGCCACCGCCGTCCAGAACCTCTACGCCATCCCCCGCCACGAGGACGGCGCGACGCGGATCAACGCCGGCGAGGTGGGCGGCGGGACCGCCGCGAACATCGTCCCCGAACAGGCCTACATCGAGGGCGAGGTCCGCGGCGAGACGACCGACCTGATGGAGTACATGCGCGAGCGCGCCGACCGCGTCCTCGACCACGCTGCCGGAACGTACGACTGCGAGGTCGAGATCGGCACCAGCGGCCAGGCCCCCAGCGCCGAGAACGACCCGGAACTCGTCGACGTGGTCGAAGCCGTCGCCGGCCGTACCGAGGGCGTCGAGTCGGTTCTGCGCCACGACGACCTGGGCGGGAGCGAGGACGCCACCTACCTCATGCGCCACGTTCAGGACCAGGGCGGCAAGGCCGCGTTCGTCTGCGTCGGGACCGACCACCCCGGCGGCCACCACACCGCGACCTTCGACGTGGACGAGGACTCTCTGCCCGTCGGCGTCGCGGTGCTGGCGGAGACGATCACGCACCTCGGACGCGAGGCCCTCTGAGGCGAGAAAACGAAAAACTGCGGTGGTCTCAGCTCTCCCAGGTGTTCAGCGTGAACGTCGAACTGCTGCTCGGATCGTCCCAGACGAGTTTGACCGTCGTACCACTGTCGAGTTTGAGACCACTGAACGACGAGATCGGGGCCGTGCCCGCTTCCAGCGTCACGGCGTCACCGCCCGAAACCTTCTCGTCGGCGCTGACGGTCCCGAACTCGTCCCACTGATGTCGGTCGTTGAGAGCACTGTAACTACTACTGCTGGAATCGTACACCTGTGCCCCCGAAACTACGATATCGACGTTCTTCGCCACGATCGAGTCACCGCTGTTGTGGCTGATCCTCAGGGTGTCGTCCCGGACAGCCGTTCCGCCTAGCGTCTTCGTGTCCTGTGAGTAGTCGAAGTTCGTCGCCACCTGCGGCGTCGTATTACTGTTCTCTTGCCCGATGCTCAGGAAGAAGGTTGCGGCCGTCGCGGCCAGCAACACGGTGATCGCGACCATCAGCACGACGCCGATGACCGGTGACACTGCCGAATCGTCCGTGAATAGTTTCTTGACGTTCATCGTTGTCCCCCACCGGGACGGAACCTGTCGTCGAACCCGCACCGCACCACGTGCCCACGTCGGTACCGTCCCCGTTGTGGCATACTCGTTTGTACTTTAGACTGATAAATCTTGAGCGATTGATCGACGGGGGTTTAAATTAGACCGGAGAAGAGCGCTGCTCGCGGCGCTCAGTACTTCGGCTCGGCACCGGTCGTTTCGTATATCTCGTCCATCAGGTCGTCGCGGTCGGCCCGCCAGCCCTCGAAGCCACCCGGCGAGTCGGGATAGTCCTCGTAGTGGTCGAGGAGTCTGTCGGCGAGGTTTTTCGTCTGGTAGAGATCGTAGATCGTCTTCCAGTGGCCGAAGGTCCTGATCGCCGTCTTCACTTTCAGCGGGAGGCTGATGTCGGTCGAGCCCTCGTAGAGGGCTTCGGCGAGTTGTTCGCCGGGCATCGCCGCCAGCAGTGCCATCAGGTCGTCCAGATCGTAGGCGGTCGTGAAGATGTTGTACACGTCCAGCGCGGCGTAGCGCCCGCCGAAGTGATCCATGATCCGGCTGTTGTACTCCCAGAGCGCGCCCTCGCCGAGGTCGCCGTCGCCGATGGCGTCGATGGCCTCCTGGGCGGCGTACTGGCCGGCGTAGGCCGCACCGGCGATACCGCCGCCGGTCGTCGGGTTGACGTGGCCGGCGGCGTCGCCGACCGCGAGGAAGCCGGGTGCGACCGCGGAGTCGTAGGGCCGGCGGGTCGGTAGCGCCGCGCCCAGCTTGTCCGTCACGCGGGCGTTCTTGAACTCCGGTCGGTTCTCGATGTCCTCCTTGAGGTCCTCGACCAGCTGCATCGGCTGTTCGTTCATCTGGAAGCCCAGGCCGACGTTGATCTCCGTCGCCGTTCGCGGGAAGTACCAGAGGTAGCCCGAGGCGCGCTTGGTCGGCTTGAAAACGAGCGCGTCCGACCAGTCTACGGGCTCGTCGACCTCGATGATCTCCCGGTAGCCCGAGGAGAACTGGGAGTAGTCGACGTTGGTGTCGAACGTCGCGTCCGAGAGGTCGGCGTTGTCCTGCAGGATCGACAGCGCGCCCGCGGCGTCGATGGTCACGTCGGCCTCGTATGTGACGGGCTCGCCCTGTCGCATCGCGTCGACGCCGGTCACGCGCCCGGTCTCGTCCTGCCGCACGTCCTTGACGACAGTGTCGTAGTGGAATTCGACGCCCGTCTTCTCGGCACCCTCGATGAGGAGTCGGCCGTACTCCCACCGGTCGATGACGGCGAGTTCGCCCGGGACCGGGATGTCCAGCACCGCGTCCTCGGAGGGGATCTCGAAGCGGCCGTGATCGACGACGGTGTTCGTGAACGCCGGTTCGATCTGGGACTTGGGAATGCTGTCCGGGAACTTGTCGGCTCCCTTCAATGCGTCCCCACACGCGATGTGTCCGGCCTCTTGCTCGGACTTGCGCTCGATGATGACGGCGTCGAGACCCTCGCGTGCGGCGGTCGCGGCCGCGTAACACCCTGACGTTCCCGCCCCCACGACGACGATGTCGTACGTCCGGGTCCCGCCACCGACGCTCGCGTCGCCGGTGTCGGACTCCTGTGTAGCCATGTCCATCCCTGGTTGCCCCACCGAGAAAACTCTTTATAGAAGTCACAATGCGACCGCTTCCGAGCCTCACCGCGATTCGCCCGTGCCAATCCGGTCCTCCGAGCGAGAACTGATCGGTGGATAAAGACCTTTGATAGGTGGTACCCAATCGGGGAGCATGACCGACTACACCGTCGAATTCGTGGGGACGGGGGAGCAGATCACCGTTTCGGAGAAAGAGACGATCCTCCGCCGGTGCATCGAGGAGGGAATCGCTCAGGAGTACTCCTGTCGTGTCGGGATGTGTCTGGCCTGCTCGGCGAAGATCGTCGAGGGCGAGGTCACCCAGCCCGCAGCCCACGGGTTCACCGACGAGGAAAAAGAGGAGTACGCATTGACCTGCATGGCCCGGCCCACGTCCGATCTCGTGCTGGATCGCGGGCAGTACCCGCCCAGTATCGACGAGGACGCCGAGGGGTCGACCGGCGCGGCCGCCGACGACTGACGGACGGCTCGAACGTGGCGAGAGCCGTCGAACGAGAGCGGTGAGCGAAGCGAGCCGTGAGCCGGGCGACGCGACTGCCGCTCGAACTGCGTCAGTCGTTGCCGTCCGTACTTGCAGTGGCTTCCTCGTCCGCGACCTCGTCGTCACCCCAGTCGTCGGTTCCCTGGTCGCCGGACGCTCCGTTCGTAGACACGAGCGGTGAGAGGGGATCCGAATCCGGTTCCGGCGGTGCAGAGAATCGGTAGACTACGTCGTCGACGACGGTGACGTACTCGCCGTCGGGTCCGTTCTCGATGACGCGTCGGTCGCTGTCGATCGCGATGTCGACCAGCCCTTCGAGTGAATCCACCTCGACCGTCGGCCCGTCGCGGGCCTCCGGCGGAAGCCGTGCGGCGGTGATCCACTCTTCGTACTCGTTACGGTCGCGTTCGTAGGCCATGTACGCTCGTTCGGCCTCGCTCAAGGCCAACTGACCCTGATACCGGAGCGTGCCGAGCGCCAGCAGGCCGAGCAGACCGACGACGAGCAGTGCCGGCCCGCCGACACGCCCGACGAGGCCGGGCTGGACCTGCGTGCGGACGGCCCGGGTTTGCTTGGTCGCGTTCGTGATCGTGCCGGGATCGTCCACTCGGTAGACGCTGTCGTCGGCGGAGAGTCCGAGACGATAGGTCTGGGATCGGGCGACCGACCGTCCGTTGACCGTCCCCTCCGTCGTCACGTCGGCCGCGAAGGCCACCGCCAGCGTCCCCGGCGTGCCGCCGACCGACTCGTCGTACCGCTGGCTCTCGTTCAGCAGTTCCGTGACGTTCTCCGAGAAGGACAGCCGGACCGTCTCGCCGGGCTCGATCGACGCCGTCGTCCGGTTCAGCGGTCGCGTGACTCGCCAGTACTCCCCGCCATCCTCCCCGTCGGCGACCGACCGGAAGACCGCCTCGACAGTCGCCGTCACCGAGACGTTTCCGCCGTCGGTCGCGGTGTAAGTGTACCGGAAGGTCCCGTCAAGCACCGGTGTCGCCTGCGTGAAGTACGCCGTTCGGTTCGAGAGTGTCGTCCCCGCGTCGAACACGGGGCTGTCCACGACCACGTCGGCCTCGTGGTCGAACGCGCCGACGTACTGGGCCTGAGCGCGTTGCTCCTGCTCGACGGTCGTCTCCGTCGTCGCGTACGCACCGTAGGTCAGCCAGCCGCCGACCAGCAGCGTGGCTACGAGGACGAACACCACCGCCCCGAACTGTCCGTCGACTGTCGATCTGATTCGCCGTCCCCACGTTCTCATTGTATTCCTCCAGTTCGTATCTCCAAACCGTTCAATCGTGACACTTCAGCCGAGCCGGTCGAACACGCCGCCGGGCGTCTCTCGGGACCGCGACCGGATTCGTCCCGTGCCTGCGAGCGCGATCCCGACGACGTAGAAGCTCCCGCCCAGCAGCCCGTCGATGACCGCGATCGGGAGCCACGGGTGGACCTCGTACAGCGCCCGGATCGTCGACTGCGGCAGGATCGCCAGATAGCGATGCTCGACGAGGTACTGCCGGTAATATCCCGTCTCGGGCGGTGCCGACAGCGTCAGCGTCGCGTTGACGCTCTCCCTGGCCGGCACCCGCAACTCCGTCGGCTCGACACTCACCCGCTCGGAGTCGCCCTCGAAGTAGGAGACGATCGGCACTAGCCCGCCGTTCGAGACGGGATAGTCGACCGATTCGCTGGTCCCCTGCTCGATCACTCGCGGTCCCGGCGCGTCGGACTCGGCACTGACGACGCCGAACTCCTGAGAGCCGGCCGGAACGACCATCGCCGCCGTCGCCGCGAGGACGATCACCGCGGCGAAGATCGCGACGAGAAGTCGCGCGCTCGTCCCCGAGTCGCGCTCGCGTTGCCGGTCGCGCCGCCGGTCGCTCGACCCGCCGAGCCACACGTCGAGGACGTACGCGACGATCGACAGGGCGAACAGGAGATATGCCAGCCCCTGGACTCCCAGCAACGAGCGCGTCCCGAGCGCCGCGGCTGCCCGGCGCTGGACCGACTGGATCACAGACTGCGTTCCCATGACGACGGTCCCGAGTTCCGGGATCACCAGCACACCGCCGCCGGGCTGCCAGGCCGTCGCGACGATCTGGGCGTCTTTCACCGGCGGCTCGTCGTTGTCCTGATCGGTGAAAGGATTCGCGTCGCCTTTCGTGATGTACCCCCGGTCGGTCACGTCGACGACCCGGTGGGTCGTCAGCCCGCCGCCGTGGAGGCTCTCGGCCTGGAAGACGATCACGTCGCCCTCCTCGACCTCGCCCGCGACGGCCGCCGGAATCGCCACGAAGCCGTCGCCGGTTTCCATCGTCGGTGCCATGCTTCCCGAGGTGACATAGCCCAGCAGCACCGGCTGGCCGAGTAACTGGCCGGCCACGACGGCGACAATGGCGACAACCACCGCTGCTTCGATCACGGTTCCGAGACCCCACCCGCGAGCCATCTACGCTCGACTTTCACGGAGAGAAACAAGTATCTGACGCCACTTTGCTGAGGATCACTCGGCGGCGTACAGCCGACCAGCCACGATCAACAACCCCGAGACGATCCCGAGGAGAACCAGGAACCACCACCATGGTGGCCCGTCGCTGCCTGCGGGCGTCGACCCCGGATCGGCTGCCGCGCCGGGATCGTCGGCGGCCGCACCACCGTTGTCGACCGTCGCTGTGGCCGTCGGGGTTCCCGGCCCGCCGCCGGGTCCGGGCTGGCCGATGCCGCCCTCTTCAGTCCCGGTCGCGGGCGTCCCGGATTCGGCCCCGTCGGGCGTTCCCGACTCGTCTCCGTCCGGCGTGTCGGTCGGTGACGGCCCCGGTGTTTCGGTCTCGGTGCCGTCACCGTCGTCGTCTCCACCACTGAAGTCGAACCCACCGTCGCCGCCCCCGCCACCTGCTTCGTCGGTCGCCATCGGCGTCCCGTCGTGGACCTCGGCGTGGACGGTGAACTGGTCGGCGTCGGCTTCGACGGACCCGTCGGTCGCGTCGATCAGGACGCCGACGCTCACCGTCTCGTCGGGTTCGAGAACGACGGCGGTTTCCCGGCTCCCGAGTCCGTCGTCGGGGTCGTCATCGCGGTAGAACCGGATGTCCTCGACATCGGTGGTGAGCCAGACTCGGGCTCGCTGGTCGCCCGTGTACGTGATCGTGAACACGTCGTGGAACGGCGTCACCGACCCGGCGTTGACCCCTTCACCCTCGACGTTGGGATTCAAGGGCCCGAATCGGAGGGTGAGTTCCCCGTCTTCCATCACCGCATACGCGCCGTTGGGGCCGTCGCTGGGTGCGAGGGTGACATCTTCGTGGATTTGGTCGCCGCCGGGTGCCGCGGCTGACGAGAACAACAGGGTTCCCGCGAGGGCGAGCGCGGCGAGCGCGAGTAGTTTGCGTCGCATCTTCTGTCGTCTTTGTCGCCGTTGTCGCGTCGAAAGACCCACCGGTGGAGTCGAACCGCCGTACTCCGAGTGGGCATCAGTCAGCTGCGCTGTAGATAGCGTCGACCTCCGTCGCCGACAGCGCGCGGTCGAAAATCTGCACGTCGTCGATCCGGCCAGTGAAGTAATCCTTGTCCGGAAGGTGGGCCGGCGCACCGATAGTAACGGGTGAGTCCCGACTCACCAGCTGTGCGCTCACCGCTGCGTCGTCCACTTCGATCCCGTCGACGTAGAGACACACTTCGCTCGTCGCGTCGAACGTCATCGCCACGTGATGCCACTGATCGTCGGTGATCGGGATGATACCGGACACCTCTACACCGTCGGTCGAGACGGTATCGACCACCGTTCTCGGGTCCTCCGCGTTCGCGTCGATGCCGAGATTGTACTGCCGGTTCCCGGCACCACTTTGCTCCCGGGAGACGATCCGCGCGTAGTCGTTCTGATCGCTCGCCGGTTTCACCCAGGCAGCCAGCGTCAGCGCCTCCGTGATATCGAGAATCGGGTCGTCGGGTATCTTCACGTAATCGTCGTTACCGTCGAACGACAGTGCCTGCGCTTCGACGCCCGTAGCTGACTGTGCGCCATTGACTGTCCCGTTGAGCCCGTTCCCGCTGGCGTCGTTCGCATCCCCATCCAGCGGGTAATACGCCACGTAGTCTTCGGGCGCGGTCGGCGCGTACGGACCGCCGTCGGGGTTCTCGGGCGCGTCCGAGTCCGCCGGCTTCGTCGCGTTCGCGTGGATCGTCCCCTGGACCGTCGCCGTCCCGAGGTCGACCCCGTGCGTGTCGATGTGAACGCCCATGTGAACGGTCTCGCCGACCGCCAGTTCGACGACGCTGTCGTCGCCGTTGGTGAGTTTCGTTCCGTCGTCACTGCCCGGATACAGCCAGATCGACCCGTTCCCGAAGTTCGACGTGTCGAACGTCGCCCAGACGTAGACCGGCTGAGTCCCCTGGTTGGTGACCGTGAACACGTCGTCGAATTCGTAGACCGAGTCGGTGCCGAGGCCGTCGCCACGGCCGTTGCTCCCGAAGTCGAGTTCGAGCAGGCCGTTACTGTTCTGGCTGGCGAACTTGTCGCCGTAGATCGTGTTCGAGGGTTGGAGCTGCAGGAACGCCTGATCGTCGTCCGCGACTGCGACCGAGACTGTCCGGTCGGCGCTGACGCTGGTGAACGCGCCGGTGCCGACGACGCCGCCGACACCCGCGAGCCCGCCCAGCCCCATGAGTATGTTGCGTCGTTTCATTGTTCGTACCGTGTGTTCCCCATCGAGGGAGGACCCACCGGCGGAGTCGAATCGCCGCCGTATCGAACGGACACCAGTGTGGGTGGATGAACCAAGGTGGGTTCAGATGGACTCGGTTCCCAAGCCGAGTGCGGTGACCGTCACCTGCCCGTCGAGACTGGCGAGGCCGCCGAAGTGCCGACGTGGATCGTGATCCGCTGTTGATGTCCGTTATGTGTTATCGAGCCCTGCCTGCTCAGCGAGGTCAGCGTCCGCCACGATTTCGACGTTGTAATCGAAGTCACCGGTCGCCGCATCGTCGGTTCTGATATACAGGCCGAACTCGAACGACTCGCCCGGTCTGAGCAGGTAGACCTCAGGTGGGTTGGGGCCGACCGACCCTGGAAGGTCCGTGCCCTCGTCCAAGGTCGCCTCCTTGAAATTAGACCCATTGTCGAGGATCGTCCCGCCAATGTTAGTCAAGCTGGTGAACGGAGTTCCGTCGGGACGGTACCCGATGGAATCAGCCGAAAGCCCGTTAGGCATGTCGCTGACCTGCGGGTCGATGTAGACTCCGTCAACGCTGTCGTCGAATGCATCTGCACCGAGACTACTGGGGCTAGCGTAGACGATTGCGTTCTGCGTGCCTTGGTTCGCGATGTCAAAGATGTCGAAAATCACCGTCGTAGCGTTGTCGTTCACGCCACTTCCGGTGCTACCACTCGCACCGGCGACATCGATCGCAATCTCGTTTCCGGTCTCATTCGCGTACGCGGAGTTCTCGTTGCTGTCGGTCGCATCCATCTTAAGCAACGCACCACTATCGTCCGCGACGGACACAGTGACACCCCGGTCCGCGGCAACACTCGTAAACGCGCCTGTACCAACTGCAGCCGCCGAGCCGGCGGCGAGCGATCCCGCACCGATGAGGAATTTGCGTCGTTCCATAGTTGTTTCACGCGCACCCACCCCCAAGGTGAGTTGCGCTCACCCATCCCTACAGGCCATTCCCCCATTGTATTAACACGACAGAACGCTATCACGCCGATGTTGAACTCACTTCTCGGACAGCCTGAAGCGGCCCCGGCCGGACTACAGCGACCGCCTGAAACCGGTGTAATCAGTAATTACAACCGTCGAACGACCGGCTAACCGGGACCACCGTCCGAGCGCCGACGCACGGCGTGTACGGTCGATCGACAGTTCCACATCGCGACCGAACCGCCAGTAAGTAGCCAATTACGGGGGGTAGTTGGACCGTAATCGTCCGACATCCGTTGAAGAGTCGAAAGATCTTTTTGTATCTCTGAGGTAACAACAATCGATCAACCACTGCCGGACAGGGCCGGCGGGTTGGATGGAGACAGAACACACTCCCGCCGCCGTGCGGTTGGGTGCCGTGCGGCGGTGCGTGCCAGCACAGTCGCCGTCCGGGGATCGGACGCGAAGTGGGTAGGCAGCGATAGCAAATCGTGAGCAAGGCAGCACAAGAGACGGAGGCGGCCGACGGGCCGGCGACGCCCGACGGGGTGGGCGACGACGGGTCGATGACCGCCGACGACGCGTTCGAGGTATTGAGCAACCAGCGACGCCGGTACGCGCTCCATCACCTGAAGGCCGAGGACCGGCAGGTGGAACTGGGCCACCTCTCCGAGCACGTCGCGTCCTGGGAGAACGACACGTCGATCAGCGAGATCGGAGCCGACGAGCGCAAGCGCGTGTACACGTCCCTGCAGTCCCATCACCTGCCGAAAATGGACGAACAGGGAATCGTGAACTTCGACGACCGCGCGGGCGTGGTGGAGTTGACCGAGACGGCCGAGGATCTGGACGTGTATCTCGACGTCGTCCACGGCAAGGACATCCCGTGGAGCCAGTACTATCTGGGGCTGGCGGGGGTCGACGCGGCGCTGGTCGCGGCGGCCTTCATGGACGCGTGGCCGATCACCGTCCTGCCCGACATCGCGTGGGCGGCGTTCGTGGTCACGACCGTCGCCGCGTCGGCGCTGGTCCACATCTACCGCGACTCGACGAACAGGCTGGGGACCGACGACACACCACCGGAGATGCGAGACTGATGGGGCGACTCAAGTGGGCCAGTATCGTGTTCGCGTGCGCGGCCGTCTCCCTCGCCGTCGGGGCGGGCGCGTTCAATTCCGTGAGTGCCGACCGCGGCGTCGAGGTGTCGGTCGTCGAGGACGAGGAGGCGATGCTCGGGATCGAAACTGCCGCCGACATGTCGTTCGATAACGGCGTCGAACGGCGAGATATCGCGACGATCACCAACCGGTTCGGTGAGTCGGTGACGGTGGAAGTAACCGTCGTCGATTCGGGTGGTAACGTCCCGAGACTCAAGAGTGGTGGCTATCGATCGGTCACGCTCCAGCCAGGTGACGAGGCGACTATCGAACCGCGAATCCAGTGTAGTGCCAAGGGCGGACAGTCCAACCCGCAGTCCGAATCGTGGACGCTCACCGTGTTGGCGACCGGTGTAACGGTCTCCGTCGAGACCACCACGGAGATCCAGATCGAATGTACCGGGAACGGTAATGGATCCTCCGACGGCAACGGGTCGACCGGAACCCCTCCGGGTCAGTCGAAGCACGAATAACACGCCCCGAGTCGGTCTGTTTTTAATCGCCCCACATACCCGCGAGTGAATTTAAACGGACTGCCAATGATGACGAAAGTAGATGTCAGACTCGACTGCGATTCCGGAGAAACCGTGGTTCGCCGAGTACGAACAGTTCGGCGTGCCCGAGTCACTCGAACCGTATCCCGACCAGCCGGTTCACCAGTTCCTCTACGATTCGGCCGAGGAGTATCCCGAACAGGGGCTGGTCCAGCTGGGCCGGAAGTACACGTACCCGGAACTGGCCGAACAGGTCGATCGGCTGGCCACGGCGCTTCGCGACCGGGGGGTCGAGAAGGGGAGTCGCGTGGCCACCGTCTTGCCGACCTCTATCCAGTTCGTCCTCGCGGAGAACGCCATCTCCCGGGCCGGTGGGGTCCACATTCCGAACGACTTCCTCGACGCCGAGGAGGACCTGATCTATCGCCTCGAACAGGGCCAGCCCGAGGTCCTCATCGGTCAGGACAAACACCGGGACCTCATCGAGAGCCTCCAGGAGGAACTGGACCTCGACGACGTGATTCTCACCACCGTCGACGACTTCGGCGAGGACCCACCCGCGGACCACGAAGAGGTCGAGGGTGTCGAGTGGCTCACCGACGTGATCGAGTCCACGGAGCCGAACCCGCCCGAGGTCGAGTTCGACGTTGAAGAAGACGTGCACACGCTCCTGTTTACCGGTGGCACGACCGGCCTGCCGAAGGGCTGTCAGCTCACCCACCGCAACCTCGTCGCCAACGCCCTGCAGGCCAACGCCGCCCAGTCCCGGATGGCGGACATGATGCGTGGCGACGAGGGTGCCGTGATGGCCCTGCCGATGTACCACGCCTACGGCTACTCGGTCCAGCACTCGCTGATCGAACTCGGGCTGGAGATGCTGATGGTGCCCGACGCCCGGGACACGGAGATGATGGTCGACCTGATCGAGGAGCGCGAGCCCCTGATCATGCTCGGCGTCCCGACGCAGTTCATGGAAATCGTCAACGAGGACCTCGACCAGGACGTGGTCGGCCTCTCCGGGTCCGCGCCGCTGGCGACCGAGACCAAAGAGCAGTTCGAGGAGAAATCAAAGGGCGTCTCCCAGGGCTACGGCCTCTCGGAGATGTCGCCCGTGACCCACTTCAATACACGCGGGCTCCAGGACATGTTGCTGGGCGAGGACACACGCGAGGAGGGCTTCGACATGCCGACCATCGGCGTGCCGGTGCCCGACACCGAGGTCAAACTCGTCGACGTGGACTCCGGCGAGGAGATTCCGCTCCAGAAGGCCATCGACGAGGAACTCGAAGGCGAGATGCTGCTCGACGGTCCCCAGCGGATGAAAGGTTACCTCGACGAGAGCAAATCCCCGTTCGACGACGAGGGGTTCGTCGCGACCGGTGACGTGGCCAAGATCGACTCGAAGGGTCGCTTCTACATCGTCGACCGCGTCAAGAACATGATCAACGTCTCCGGGCTGAAGGTCTACTCCGAGGAAGTCGACGAGGTGCTGTTCTCGCATCCGGGCGTCCACCGCCCGGCGACCATCGGCGCGCCCGACCCGGACCGACCCGGCAGCGAGGTCGTCGTCATCTACGTCGAACCCGACCCGAGCTACGACGGCGAACTCACCGAGGACGACATCCGCGACCACCTCGAAGGCAAAGTCCCCAAACAGGCCATGCCCGAGGAGATCAACATCGTCGACGAAGTCCCGACGACCGACGTGGGCAAGACGGACAAACACTCGCTGAAGGGCCGCCACGAGTAGCCCGTCCTCGAGTCCCGCCGCCCCGCTGGAACCGACGAAAACTTCTTTGTCCTGTTGTCGAGGATATGTAAGTATGCTTGTGAATAGCTCCGTGTCCCGCTGCGCGATGTGTACTGGCCGTGCCCGGACTGTGCCGTCGCAGGAGGTGGTGTGATGGCGCTCGCCGAGACGGTCCTGGCGAACAAGCTGAAGATCGTCGGGGTGTTCCTCGCCGGCGGCACCGTCGTCACGACGCTCGCGCTCGGCGGCTTCCTGCCCGCTCTGGACGGTGGCGACGAGATGATCGACCGCGTCCCCGGCGAAGCCGATACCGTGGTGTACGTCGATCCGGGTGTCGTCTCCGATCCGACGACAAAACGCATGATCAACGCCACGCTGGAGCCGTTCGCGGCCCAGGATTCCTACGAGGGCCCCGCGGATTACGGGGAACTGATGGCCGAGTACGACAACGAGACCGGCGAGGACGAGCTCGCGCTCTCGAAACTGAACAGCGTCATGGTCTACGGCTCGACAGCCGGGAGCGAATCCGGTACCGAGTACTACGGCATCATCCTCGACTCGGCGTGGGAGAACTCGAACTTCGTCGAGACCGCCCGGAACGACAGCAACCTGTCGGAGGCCAGCTACGAGGGCTACACGGTCTACGTCAACGAGTCAGCGGGCGACGGCCAGACGGAACTCCTCGGCGTGCTGGGCGAGGGGCTCTACGTCGCGGGCACCGAAGCGGCGGTCGAGGACGCCATCGACGTCGACCGCGGTGCGGCCGACCCGGTCTCGGGCGACCTCAGGCAGACCTACCGGAACACCCGGGACGGGTACATCCAGTTTGCCACCTCGCTGGAGGCATCCGACGTCAACAACAGCACGCTCCCCGGGAACGCCGGCGGCTACTCCCGCGCACAGGTGCGTGAAATCTTCGAGGACACCCACACCGTCGCCGGTTCGTACTACACCGACGGCGACACCATCGGGTTCGAGACAAGGTTCGGCACCGAGGGTGAGAACACGGCCAGCGACCTGACGAATCTGATCGATGCCGGCGTCGTCAGGGCGAAGAAAAACGCCACCAACGAGAGCGTGGTCTCCTTCTACGACTCCGTCGGGGTGAATCAGGACGGGGCCGACGCTGTCATGCGAATCGAAGTCGACAGCGACACCGTCGCCGAGGCGATCCAGTCCATCGTCGAACCGTTCGCTCGGCTCTTCGGCTCGTTCGGCCAGCGCGGCGAGACGACCGCTGGCGGTCCGTCGTCCGGTCCCGGCCCTGGCGCGGAGAGTGACTCGGGGTCATACGCGATCCCGGCCCCACCGTAGAACGAGGATCGCGGTTCCGGTCCCCGTCAGTCTCAAGGCCCCCGGATTCGATACCCCGGCGTCGATGGACATTCCGTCGCTGTTGCGAAAGGAGGCCCTCTGGTCGCGGCATCGGCTGGTGACGCTGCTCTTCTTGCTCCTGATCCTGCCAGCCTTCTTCGCGGCGACGACGGCCGCCTTCGGCACCGTGATTCCGGAGGACGCTCCCGTCGGGGTCGTCGCCGAGAACGAGTCGGTCACCGAGGACGAGATCGCACTCGTCGAGGGCGGGCTGACGCTGTTCGCGGAACCCCGGGTGTACGAGAACGCCTCGACTGCCCGGCGGGCGTTGCACCGCGAACAGGTGTACGCCGTGCTGGAGGTCCCACCGGGGTTGTACGACGAGGGGGCCCGGAACGCGACGTTCACGCTGATCGTCGACGGGAGCATGGTCCCGTTCGAGCAACCCTCGAAGGCCATCCAGGGCATCGCTGGCGGGTACCTCGACCGGGAGTTCGACGCCGACGTGACCGTCCGGCGCGAGGTCGTCGGCGGCACACACTCGCTGTCGGAGTATCTGCTCCCCGTCTTCCTGCTCGGGATCGTCATGCTGTTCGCGTTCACGTATCTGCCGTACAATCTCGCCCGGGAACGCGACGTGCTGGACCGGTTGCTCGTCGAGTCCTCGCTCGATGCCGTCGTCGCGACGAAGATCGGCTACTTCGCCGTCCTCATGCTGATCCCGACCGTCGCCTTCGGCGCTGCGGCCGCCTCCCTGAACTACTCGGTGACGTTGTTCGTGCCGGGGGCCATCGCCGTCCTGCTGTTGACGTTCGTCTATCTGGCGGCGATCAGCACCTCCATCATGATCCTCACGAACTTCGACACGGTCGGGCGATTCCTCAACGTCGCCGTCCTGCTGGCGGCGATCACCTTCTCCAATCTGGTCTACCCGGTCGGCTTCTTCTCCTCGGTGCGCCGGGAGATCGCCCGCCTGGTTCCGCTGCACTACTCGATGATCGTCACCCGGAGCCTGACGCTGAAGGACACCTCTCCGGCGCTGTACGGGGATTACGTCCTCGGACTCGTCGGCTTCACCGTCGTGACCCTGCTCGTGCTGAAACTGTCCATCGAGCGGTACAAACGAACGATATGACCCGAACCGCGGACGACGACCATCGGAACGACCACGATCCCATCCTCGAACTGCACGCGGTCAGCAAGTCCTACGGGGACGTGACGGCGCTGTCCGGCGTCGATCTGTCGGTCGCACCGGGGACGATCCACGCGCTCGTCGGGCCGAACGGTTCGGGGAAGACGACGCTGTTCCGGATCGCGCTCGGTTTGACCCGGCCGTCGAGCGGGACCGTCGACGCGCCCGTCGAGGGGATCGGGCCGGGATTCCAGCGGGCGAACTTCTATCGCGACCTGACCGTCGCGGAGAATCTGGACGTGTTCGCCGCGCTGACCGGGGCCGAGGACGAGGCCTGGCGCGAGGAGATCTGTTCGACGCTCCGACTCGACCGCGTCCGCGACCGGCGGGCGGGCGATCTCTCGGGCGGGTTCGGGAAGAAACTCGACCTGGCACTGGCCCTGCTGAACCGCTCGCCCGTGGTCTGTCTCGACGAACCGATGGGTGACCTCGACGACGTGTCGAAGGCGAATCTGCTCGATCTGCTGGCCGACTACCGCGACGAGGGCCACGCGGTCGTCGTCTCGACCCACCACCTCGGGGCGTTCGCGGACGTGATCGACCACCTCACCGTCCTCCACGACGGCGAGGTCCTGCTCGACGACCCTCGCGGGGCCATCGACCTCGGCGATCACGACTCGCTACAGGACCTGTACGTGGCCCGGTCCCTGGCGGCCGACCGTGGCTCGACGGGCGATACTTAAACACCCGTAATACTGCCCTATTTTAAATGGCCTAAGGTCTCTTGCAACGGGGCTATGTAGTGTACTACCAACTATACTGTGGATCATGACGCAGGTGGAGGACACTTCCCGGGACATGCGCCTGGACCCGGATTCGTTCGCACAGGGGTACTTCAAGAACGCCGTCTACCGACACTGGGACCCGTACGACATCGAGGGGTTGGAGGCCGACAAGGAGAAAGTGATCGAGACGGCTCCGAGTGAGGAGGAGTTCAATACGCTTCGGACAGCCATCGCTCGCTTCGGCGCGGGCGAGGAAGCCGTGACGGAAGATCTGATGCCGCTGGGGATGGCGCTCGAGGACATCAACGACCAGATGTTCCTCTCCAGCCAGATCTACGAGGAAGCCAAACACACGCAGTTTTTCGACCGCTACTGGCGGGAAGTCGTCAACCCGGCGGAGGAGGCGCTGGACTTCGAGGTGACACGGCCGACGGACCAGCGATTCTTCAACGACCACTACATCGCGCTGTTCGACAAGACCGAAGACGCCATGGAGCGGCTGCTGGAGGACGACTCGCCGGAAGCGCGAGTCGAGGCCTACTGCCACTACCACCTCGTCGTCGAGTCGGTGCTGGCCCAGACCGGCTACTACGGGTTCCAGTCCGCGTTCAGTGACCAGGGGTCGGACGAGGTCGCAGTCAAGGACTGGCCCAACGCCGAAGGGCTGGTCGACGGCGTCGCCAAGATCCGCAGCGACGAGGGCCGCCACGTCGGTTTCGGGATGAACAAGGTTCGTGGCTACGTCCAGAACGGCGAGGTCGACGAGTCCGTCGTCCAGGAGACGCTGCAGGACCTCATGCCCCACGTCGCGGGTACCTTCAGTGATCTGACCGTCGGGATCAACCCCGCGCCGCTCGTGGCGTACTCCCGCGACAAACTCACTCGCAGGATCGAGATCATCACCGACGCCGAAGCCGAAGTCCCCGACGTGGACGAACTCGTCAAACTCGACACCGGCGAAGGGACCGCCGCCGACTGACCGCGGTCGTTCGTCAGCCGAAGCCACCGGGCGAAACGAGCTCGGCTACCGACCGACGACCACACGGCAATTCGCCGTCCATCCTCGTTTTTCCGACCCGAAACCGACAGCGCTGGCCGTCTCAGGCGTCCGGGTAGTCGTCGGCCCAGGGGTTCGCCCGTTCGAGCGCCGCCGCGATCCCCAGCAGGTCGGCCTCGGCGTACCGAGACCCGACGACCTGGAGGCCCACCGGCAACCTGTCGTCGGTGAGTCCGGCGGGTACGGCCACGACCGGGTGCCCGGTCATGTTGAACGGCCAGGTGAGCCCCCAGTCCATCGGGAGGCCGCCTGCGCGCTCGCCGTCGATCTCCGCGGGGTAGGGCTCGTCGTGGGTCAGCGGTGGCGTCGAGAGGGTCGGCATCACCAGCGCGTCGTGGTCCTCGAGGACGGCCTCGACCGCGTCGTACAGCTCCGTCCGCACCTCGTTGGTCTTCAGGTAGTCGACGGCGTCGTACCCCTCGCCCATCTCGACGGTCTGGACGAACGAACTGGAGAGGTCGTCGGCGTCCTCGCCGGTCACGTCCACGCCGTACTCCGCTTCGAGGTAGTGGGCCATGACGGCGAACAGCGGCGTCGCCTCGGTGCCGTACGCGTAGTTCAGCGTTCCCTTGTCGGGACCGTCGACCGTGACCTCCGAGACCGTCGCGCCCGCGTCGGCCAGCGCGTCGGCGGCCTCTCGACAGATCGACGTGACCGACGTGGCCACCGGGAACGTATCGAGGTCCGGCGTGAACGCGATGTCGAACTCGCTCGCGTCGCGGTCGGTCGCGTCCGTGTAGTCGTCTCTGGGTGCCTGGACGCTGAACGGGTCGCTGTCGTCCTGTCCGACCAGCACCGAGAGCATGAGCGCGAGATCGTCGACGGTGCGAGCCATCGGTCCGACGACGCCGACCGGTGTCGTGGAACTGAACGCGTCTGGCCGGTTGTCCTTCGGGACGAGGCCGAACGTGGGCTTCACCGAGACCACGTGACAGCACGACGCCGGGTTGCGGAGCGAGCCGCCCACGTCCGAGCCGGTCGCCAGCGGGGCCAATCCCGCGGCCAGCGCGGCCGCCGACCCGCCGGAGGACCCGCCGGCGTTGTAGTCGCGGTCGAACGGCGTCGCCGTCGGCCCGAGCAACTCGTTGTACGTCTGCATCGTGTGGCCCAGCTCGGGCGTGTTCGTGGTCCCGAGCGGGATCGCGCCTGCGTCCTCAAGTCGTTCGACGATGAGACTCGACTCCGCGGCCACGTTGTCGGCCAGCGGCGCGAGCCCCATGGTGTGTGGCACGCCCTCGATCTCCATGTGGAGGTCCTTGATCGCGACGGGCACCCCGTGAAGCGGGCCGAGGTCCTCGCCGTTCTCGACGGCCTGTTCGGCCTCGCGAGCCTGCTCACGCGCCCGTTGTTTCAGCACGTTCACGTAGGCGTTCAACTCGTCGTTCTGCGCGTCGATGCGGTCGAGGTACTTCTCGACCACTTCGACGGGTGATACATCCCCCGTCTGAATCGCGTCGGCGAGCTCGGTCGCCGACTCGTACCCTGTGGACATGTGTCGAGACCCGAACGGAACCGGAATAATAGCTTCGCCTAGTGGCTATCTCTCGGTTTTCCGTCGTCGCTCGCTCGTTCGGAGACGCTCCCTGCGGTCGCGTCTTCCCGTCAGTCGTCCGCGCTCGCACTCTCACCGCCGTCCTCGCGATGAGCCTCGGCCGACGCGCGAATGTCGTCCGACACCGCCGGTACGTCGTCGGCGTCGATCCCGCCCTGGGCCTCGATCTCCTCGGCCGACATCGGGTAGGTCCGCAGATCGTAGTGGATGTCGATGCCGGCCTTCGCGCCCTGGCCCATCGCCACCGGAATTTGGTTGTGGCCGGGCACCATGTCGCCGACCGCGTAGACACCGTCGGCGCTGGTCGCCCCGTGGTCGTCGACCGCAACGGTCCCGTCATCGTTCAACTCGACGCCCAACTGCTCGGCGAGGTCGGTGTTGTAATCGGACCCGTACATGGCGAACCCGCCGCGGTACTCCCGGCGCGTTCCGTCCTCGAATTCGAGGGCTTCGAGCCAGCCGTCGTCGCCGTTCTCGACGCCCGTGACCTCTTCCTCGACGATATCGACGGGGTGCGCGCGGACCAGTTCGTCCGTCTCGTCGCTCCAAGTCGGCTCGTCGCCGTCCAGGAGCACGTCCACGTCGTCGGTGAAGTTGAGCATGATCATCGCGACGTGGGCGGTGCTGTCGCCGTGGCCCATCACGTACACCGACTCGTCGACGAACATGTAGGCGTCACAGTGGAGACAGTAGTGCAGTCCCCGCCCCGTCCGGGGGACCGGCGGGTCGGGGTGGCCGTCGGAGAAGCCGGTGGCGAGGACGACTCTGTCCGTGACGGCGGTGATGTCGCCCGCCTCCAGTCGAATTCGGCCGTCGTCGAGTCGTTCGGCGTCGGTCACGAAATCGCGGTGGTAGTCCGCGCCGTAGCCTTTGATCTGCTCGATGGCAGTCTGGAGCAACTCGTTGCCCGACGTGTCCTCGGTGATCCCGATGACGTTGTGGGTGTCCTGCATCATCGCGGCTCGGCCACCGCCGCGGTTGACGACGGCGGTGTCGTGGCCTAGCCGTGTCGTGTACAGCGCCGCGGTCAGCCCCGCAGGGCCGCCGCCGACGACGACGACTTCGTACTCGCGTTCCTCGCTCATTGGTATTCCTCTGTAGGGCCGCGCGACACAAAACTGTCTGGTTACCTGTCGGTTATCGAGTCCTCGTCACGTGGCCCCCGAATCCGGAGGGTCACGGAATCGACCGTAGCAGGTCTATGAGGGTCGTTACCACGAGTCATACTCTCCATCGGTCACACGAAGGACAGGCCATATATGACTGGGGAGCGTATATTCCGACGAACAGACCCGGTGTCAGCCGACCGCCACTCATTCAAATCATGACAAGCCGTGTATTCAGACTCCATTCGACACTCGAATTGCCGCTCGAAGACGTGTACGAGTATTTCGAAGACCCCGATCTCCCGGTGGAGATGGAGGACATCGACATCACTCGTCGCAACAACACACTGATCATCAGTGCTGTGGCTGCCGACGAGTCGATGAGCAAGTACACGCCGACAGCACAACTGAAAGCCAGCATCACGGAAAACAGGGTGTACGAGGAAGAGCCCGAAGACCGACCCGGCGGCCCCGGTGGCGGTGGAGGCGGCAGCCCACAGTGGGGCACACTCGAAGAAGAGGAAGAGGAAATCGAGTCCGAACTCGTCGAATACGCCTGTTTCAAGGGCGACCGCGAAACTGTTCTCCAGAACACCGCGCTCCAGTACCCGATGTTCGAGGTCCTCTGTGAGATCGCCAAAATCGCAGAAAAAGGCACGCTGACCGCCGTCGTGGCGGTCGACGGCGAACTGCACGCGACCCGCATCGTCGACGGTGAGGAACGACCCGCCTCCGTCAACGTCGTCGAAGAGCCCAAGGAAGAAGACGGGGCAAACGGCGTCAACTGGCGGGACAACAAGTTTATCAGCTGAATTCGCGGCTCCGTCTCCGCTTCTCGCTACGACTGCCCGCGTAGCCCCGCGCTCGCCGTCGCACTCGAACTGGTCGCCGTCCCGGTTCCCGATGCGCCCTCGCGAACGCTCTCCGGGAGCGCCGTGTCGACCGGCGTGTCGAATTCGACGAACTCTGCGTACATAGTGAAGTTGCCGCTTCCGGTGGAGCCGCTGATCTCCAGGCCCTCGATCTGCATGTCCATCTCGACGTAGGAAATGTAGTTCGTCTCCCTGTCGACACCGATCTCGAAGCGCATCGACTCGAACTTGTCGAGGGCGTTCTCGCCCGGACCGCTGCTGGAGTTGCCGAAGATGCTGGCCAGTCCCAGCAGACTATCGAGGTTCCCGCGCACGATCACGGTGTCGTCGGTAACCGTCGCCCGCGACCGGTTGGTCAGTTCGAGTGGAATTTCGGTTGGCGGTGTCACGTCGTTGAAGGTCGTCTCCTCGGTCTCGTACTCGTACTCCATCTCGTTCTCGTTTTTCGACCGTTCGTACTCGGTCCCGTTCGCGTACCAGGTGTCGACCTGCTGGACGAAGCTGAACCCGCCGAACTCGATGTCGTTCTCCATGCTGGTGTAGGACTGATTGTGAACCATGTCGTACCGCCCGGTCCCTTCGCCGCGCATGATCATCCGGCCGTTCTGCTGCCCCTGGAGCGTGAGGTTCATCGACTGGCGCTCCTCGGTCACGATGGTATCGACGCCGTCCATCCGCTCGCGTGCCCTCGGTAGGGGATTCTCGATGGCCGTCACCGTCGTCGACTCCCCGGCGACTTCGACAGTGTACTCGCCTGGTCCCGGAAAGATGTGCCGGAGCGTGACACTCCGCTCGGCGTTCGCGTCCACGCGGACCGTCTCCGAGGCGACCTGTTCACCGTCGACGGTGAGGCCGACCGTGTGGTTCCCGGCCGTGTCACCCCCGTTCACCGCGTCCACGGTGACGGCGTACCCGACCCCGGCGAGGGCCTCCGCGTCGAGCGTCGCCGATGCCTCGACCGACGCGGCCGCACTGTCTTCGGTCTCGTTCTCGTCCGTGGCTGCCGGGGTCTCGGAGCCAGTGAGCCCCGAACACCCAGCCAACAACACCGCCCCTGCGACTACCAGTACCAGCAGCGATCGCTTCATACGAACACGTCAGCGAATAATCGTAAAATACCTGTTGTTCCATCGAGGCGTGAGTGGTCTGTCGCGGGCCGTTTTACCGTATCGTCTCGGGCGGCATCAGCCCCGGTGGCGGAAGGTAACGACCGTACTCAGCCCCTGGCCGTCGACCGACTCCGTCGTCACGTTCATCGTGAGCACGTCGTCCTCGTCGACGACGCCGTAGGTGACCGCTTCGAGGTCACTCGCGCTCTCGCCTTCGGCCAGCAGGACGATCCGAACCTGGTCGCGGTTGACCGTCACGTCGTCTACGTCGTAGCCCTCGTCCTCGAACGCTGCTCGCAGGTCCACTTGCAACTCGCTCATGGCCTTGCCTACGGCGGCCGCGCTTAAAATACAGGGGCCTGCGACCGCTCGCCATCGGCCGACCGGGCGGATATGGTAGGCTGACCCACACGAACGGAATCCCGAAAAACACTTATCGGGGAGTAATTATATCTCATTACACCATGGCGGAATTCCCAGACTACCTGGACGTCGATTACACCGACGGCGAAGGCGAAGACCCCTCGGACTATCCGACTATCGAGGACAAGATCGAGAAGGCCATCGAGGTCACTCGCGAGGGCCTCGAACAGTACGAGAATCCCGTCGTGATGTGGACCGGCGGGAAGGACTCGACGCTGACCCTGTACTTCATCAAGGAAGTCGCCGAGAAGTACGATCTGGAAGTGCCCCCGGCGGTCTTCATCGACCACTACCAGCACTTCGACGAACTGTTCGACTTCGTCGAGAAGTGGGCCAACGAGTGGGATCTGGACCTCATCTACGCCCGCAACGAGGACGTGGGTGAGTACGTCGAGGAGAACGACCTGGAGCCGGGCGACGACATTCCCGTCGACGAACTCTCGGAACACAACCAGCACCACATCCGGAACATCCTGGAGTACGAGGAAGACACCTTCCCGTTCCTGCTGGACACCTACGTCGGTAACCACCTGCTCAAGACCGTCGCGCTCAACGACGCCATCGAGGAGTACGACGTGGACGGCATCCTCTCGGGCGTCCGCTGGGACGAACAGGAGGCCCGCGCCGACGAGACCTTCTTCTCGGCCCGGCACGACCCGGACATCTACCCACCCCACGACCGCATCCAGACGATCCTGCAGTTCGCCGAACCCGACGTGTGGAACGCTTACTGGCACTTCGTCGTCCCGGACACCGTCGACGAGTACCCCGACGAGGGCTACGTTCCCCAGGGCCAGGACGACATCCCCGGCGACCTCACGAAGGACGACCTGCCCGTGAGCCCGAAGTACTTCGCCGGCTTCCGCTCGCTAGGCAGCGAAGTCAGCACGGACAAGGCCGCCGAGGAACCAGCCTGGCTGCAGGACATGGAGAACACGACCGAGCGCGCCGGCCGCGCCCAGGACAAGGAGGACCTGATGGAGCGCCTGCGCGACCTCGGTTATATGTAACCACTTTTTTTGCGAGGGGGTCGTTGCGCGACCCCCTCGCGAAAAACGTGGGCGAAAAAGCGGGACTCGCGCGACGCGCGAGTCCCGTGAACCGGCGGCCGAAGGCCGCCGGATGCTGGACTCCACAGCCCCGCCTACCGCCCAGCCCCGCCTACCGCCGCACTTTCGTCGGATTCTCGGCACGCATGAACGCTTCGCCAGTCTCGGAGTCGGCGAGGACCAGTCGGCCTTCGGCGTCCCGACCCTCGACCCACTCGGGCAGGTCGGGGATCCCGTAGTCCGCGGGGTCGTAGAACTGTGCGGCGATGGTCCAGGTACGGGCGAGCATCCGCCCGCCGCTCGCGTCCGCTCGCTGTTGCATACCGGAGGTTCCCGCGGCCACCGATAAGGGCACGCAAACGGTCGACAACGTCCACGGCGGTGGCGTTTGCGAGGGTTGACAGGGAGGGCTCCCGGATCGGCCTCGCGTCCGGAACAACTACGCCGGTCGCGCTCCCACTCTCCGGCAATGACCGACGGCGTTCCGGACGACTCCGGAGTCGACTACACGGACGGCGCGGGCGAGACGCCCGCGGATTACCCGACGCTGGCCGCGACGTTCGAGCGCGCGAGCGAGGTCGTGGGGACGGCACTCGAGGCCGCCGACGCGCCCGCGGTGATCTGGACCGGCGACCGCGACTCGACGCTCGCGCTCTATCTCGTCCGTGAGGTCGCGGCCGACCAGGACCGTCCGCTCCCGGCGGTGATCCTCGCGGAATCCGTCGCCGCCGACGCCTTCGTCGCCCGCTGGGTCGACCGCTGGGGACTCGATCTCGTGGTCGCTGGTGACGACCGTCTGGCGACTGTGATCGACGACCACGGCTTCGACGCCGTGATCGCACCGGACCGCGGCGACGACCCCGACATCGCGGCCGACGAGTCCTTCGCCGCGCCGACGCGGGACGGTGCCGTCACCTACGACCGGATTCGCCCCCTGCTCATCTTCGACGAGGACGCCGCCCGCAACGCCACCTGGGGCTTCGTCGTGCCCGATACTGTCGACGCATTCCCGGCCGGCTACGTCCCCGAGAGTACCGACGACCTGCCCGACGGTGTCGAACTGGCCGATATCCCAGTCGATTCCGGCACGCTCGACGCTCTGGACGACGAGTGATGCCTCGCGGTGCTACAGCTCCAGCACCTCGACCAGGTGCCCGTCCGGATCGCGCAGAAAGCAGATCCGCGTCCCGCTCTCGGTAGTCTGTGGTTCGCTGATCGTCGGCACGTCCTCCGGCAGGCCGGCGTAGAACCCGTCGAGGTCGTCGACTTCCAGCCCGAGGTGGGTCGCGCCGGGCTGGTTCACCCGACCTTCCGGGTGCCTGTCGCTCTCGGGGTCGTACTCGACGAGTTCGACGCGCGCGCCGTCGGCGTCGAGGTGGGCGAAGTCCGCCGACGCGCCCGCGATGCCGACGCCGGTGGCGAACGCCTCGCCGCCGACCGAGAACCGCGACAGCACGTCGAGTCCGAGCGTGTCCCGGTAGAACTCGACCGCCCGATCCAGATCCGACACCGTCAGTCCGACGTGGTGTGCGGTGAGGTCCTGCATACCGGAGCATCCGTCGAGCGCGTCAAAACCGCTTCGCTACCTCTCCCGGACCGTGCCCCCGCCCAGCCCCTCCCACTCGACTCTGTATCCGAGCCGCGAGAGGACCGCGCTGGCGTCGTCGAGCCCGTACTCCGAAAGCACCGTCTCGGCCTCGGACAGTGTCATCCCGGCCTCGATTTCGTCGGCCATACCCCTCAGCACGGCAGGCCGAACGAGGGTTCGACCGACCAGCTCGTGGGCCGGGAACGACGTGCCGTCGAGGGCAGAGTCGCTGACGCCGTGGCGCTCGGCCAGGTCGTCGAGCGTGATGGCGTCGTCGTCTGGGTCGAGTTCGTCGGGGAGGTCCGCGGCGGCCTCGGCGGCGAGGTCGTCCTCGTAGCGCCGGAGCGCGGCGCGAACGTCCTTGAGCCGCACGGTCCCGGAGTACGGGATCGCGCGGTGATTGCGGGCTTCGATCTCCTCGCCCACCCCGAGGCTCTCGTCGACGGCGACGAGTATCTCCACGTCCTCCAGATCGGCCAGCCGGTCGAGTTTCTTCGCGACGTACTCGGGCGTCCAAAAGCCCATGATCTCGAAGAAGACCCGGAAGTCGGCGTGCCGGTAGTCGAACGCGAAGTCGGGGACGACGACGTGGGCACCCGCTGCGAGCGGTTCCGGTTCACGGACCAGTTCCCAGTCGAGATCCAGCGACTGGAACCGGGTGGCGAAGTCGGCCTCGACGCCGCTGTCGAAGGTCATCTCGGTCACGGGGTCGGCGTCGGGCACCGACACGTCCGCGTCGGTCAGCGTCATCTCGCGCTCGGTCCCGCGGTCGTCGACGGTCGCAGTGAGGGTCCACTCGGCGGTACCGGCGACCGTCCGGAGCAGGCGGGCGAAGCGCGTGCCGTAGCGACGGGTCGCGCGAAAGAGCGCGTCGGGGCCGGTGACGACGACCTCGCGGCCCTCGTCTGTCCGGCGAATCTCGTACATCAGCCGGAGTCGCTTGACCGCCGAGACGACGGTCGTGGGATCGGACGAGCGCACCCGCACCTCGGTGGCGTCGAACAGCGCGGTCTGGGCCAGCGAGAGGTTGTACTGGGCCACCAGATCGGCGGGCTCCCAGCGAACCTGCAGGTCGGCCAGAACCTGCTCGCACTCGCGGTCGGCGTACAGCGACGCCTCGACCGCATCGGGCGAGCAGTCGAGACGGTCGGCCGCGGTCGCGAGCGCCTGCTCGCGCGCCTCGCTCGTGACCACACCGGACGGTGCGGCCCCGAAGGCGGCCTCGCGGGCACGCCCTGGATCGACGGGTGCGCGCGTCTCGAAGGTCGCCTCCCGTTCGAGGAGTTTGGCGAAGCCACGGACGAGTTTGAACTCGGACGCCTCGCGTTCGAGGTCGGTGAGCGCGTCCGACAGGCTCGTTCGGGACTGGTCGACGTGGCCCTGATAGACGCCGATCACGCGGGCCGCCAGCGCCTCGTCGTCGGCGTCGGCGAAGCGAGGCTGGTAGCCGCCACCGGCCCGGGACACCCGGAGCAGGTCCTTCGTCAGCACGGTCCGAGGTGGGCGACCGAGCGATAAAAAGCCCCGCAGTGAGAGAGAAGATTCATGCCTCGCCGCTGTCGAGCGATCTGTATGCATCGCCGACAGGTCCTGTGTGCGCTCGTGGTGGTCGTCGCCCTCACCGCGGGCTGTATGAACACGCCGCGGCCGACGCTCCAGCCCCAGTCCGGTGTTGTCGACGCCGACGGTGGTGACGATCAGCCGGTCGACACGCCGGAGCCCGACCGCTTCTCCGTTCCCACCTGGGACACCCGCGCCGGTGACAACACCACGATCATCGACATGGCGGTGCGGAACGAGGCCGACCGGCGGCGGGGCGTTCGGGTGACCATCACCCGAGAGGTGGGCAACCGGACCGTCGAGGGATCGACCGATCTCGTCCTGGACGCGAACCAGACGGCGTCCACGGAAGTCGTCCTCGACGTGTCCTACGAGACATTCTGGGAGGGCTCGAATCTGGACTTCGATCTCGAAGAACGGTCGGTCGGGGCCTAACGCCGCCGCCGCGCGACCCGTTCTTCGGCCGTCTCCTCGCTGACGATCTCGTAGAGGAGCGCCCGCCCGGGGCCGGACCCTTCGTCGTCCTCATCCCCACCGCGTTCGCCTTTCGGCCGGAGGATCCGACCGAGTCGCTGTGTGAACTCACGCTCGCTGCCACTCCCCGAGAGGACGACCGCCACGTTTGCGTCGGGCACGTCGATGCCCTCGTTGAGGACGTTCGCGGTCACGACCGTCGAGTACGTTCCCTCGCGAAACCGCGACAGGATCTCTCGGCGCTCGTCGGCGGCCGTCTCGCCAGTGATCGCCGGCACGAGAAAGCGTTCGGAGAGGCGATAGACGAGATCGGTGTGTGCGGTGAAGACGATCACGCGATCCTCGCGGTGGCGGTCGAGGATGCTCGCCAGTTCCTCGACCTTGCGGTCGGCGTTCATCATGATCTCGCGGGCGCGCTGTTTGGCCAGCAAGGCCTCCCGCGCTCTGGGGTCGGTCCCCGAGCGCTTGACGAGTTCCTGGTAGTCGCTCCCGCTCCGGAGTTCGATGCTCGACTGGGCGAGGTAGTCGGTGAAGGTGCCCTGGTGGCGTTCGTAGGCCTCGCGTTCGTCGGCGGTGAGCGCGACTTCGATCCGTTTCAGGTCGTACTCGGCGAGGTGGTCGCCTGCGAGGTCGTCGGCGTCGAGCCGGTAGACGACCGGCCCGACGAGGCCTTCGATCACGTCGTGTGCGCCGTCGGGGCGCTCGAAGGTGGCGGTCAACCCGAGGCGAGCGGGGGCAGCGAACAGGCGACCGATATCGCGGTACCCCTCGCCGCCGAGGTGGTGGACCTCGTCGAGTACGAGCAGGCCGAACTGGTCGCCCACGTCGTCGGCCCGGAGGTACGCCGAGTCGTAGGTCGCGACCGTCAGGGGCTCGGCGACCTGCTCCCCGCCACCGAATTGGCCCACCGAGACGTCGAACTCCCGCTGTAGTTCCTCGCGCCACTGTTCCAGCAGGTCGATGGTCGGCACGACCACGAGCGTCGGCACGCCGAGTCGTTCGATGGCGTCGATGCCGATGACTGTTTTCCCGCTCCCGGTCGGGAGTTCGACGACGCCACGGGGTGCGGGCTGGCTCTCTGCTCCACTATCTGCAGTGTCGTCCGTCTCCAGCCAGGCATCCAGCGCCGCCCGCTGGTACTCGCGGAGTTCGTAGGCGGACCCCAGATCGAGCGGCTGGAGATCGAGGACGCGATCCGCGTACTCGACGCCGCGCTCGTCGAGCGCCCGCCGGATTTCGTGGTACTGGACGGCCGGAGCGCGCCCGGTCCGGGAGCGCTGGTCGCGCTCGACGCCGGGCAACCCCGTCGGCACGTCCCCGGCCAGTCGGACCGTCCCGTCCTCGAAGGTCAGCGTCAGCACGGCCGCGCCTACGTCGGGACCCGGAAAGAACCCACCGCCTGGCACAGCGAACTGCCGCGCTGGCCTCACGCGCGCCGAAATCGACAAATGTTGCCGACTCGTAGTCGGACGTATGCCCTGGGTCGATCCGCACGAGACGGACCCCACGCAGTGGGCCGGGGACGCGGCAACGGACCGATCCTGTACGTCGGTCTACGAGCGGGCGCTGGAGACGGGGCGGCCCTTCGAGCGGACCGACAAACTCGTCTTGCAGGGGCCGTCGGTGGCCGACGAGTTTCGAACCCGGGGGTACGAGCGGGCGCGGACCGACTACCACCTCGCGGTCGAGACCGACGGGCGGGTGAAACTGCTCGCCCGGGGGCACCTCTGGGGTGGTGACGAGCCACACCAGCGGTTCCGCGCACAGTACCGGCGGGAGGGCGAACCGACCGAGACGGTGCCGTTCGACGAGTATCTGACCTGGACACGCTACCAGTACGGGACCATCGACGTCGAGGGCGGACGGCTCACGTTCGAGGCCGAGAGCGACCGACAGGAGCGGATGCGGCGACTCGACTGGGCGGACCTGTACGCGCCCGACCGGTTGCGGCTGGCCGAACTCGAACTGGTCCGCAATCCCGCGCTGGCACGATACGTCCTCGGGGACCGAGATGACTGGCGCGACGTAGCGGACGCACTGCGGTACAATCCCGAGGCGTTCGCGGTTCGGCCCTGAGGCGGGCCGTCCGGGTGCGGGCGATGGATTTCTGAACCCTTTTACCCATCGCGGGGCACTGTACGCACATGAGTGAGCAGGACGCCTCCGGAACGGACGACGCCGACGAGCCGGCAGCCGACGACGCGGCGGACCTATCCTCCGACGACGAGGCGTCCGCCGCCGAGACGACGGCCGACGAGTGGGACTCGCTCGACGACGTGGCCGAGGACGGCGAGAGCGACGCCAGCGAGTCGTTCGAGGCCGGCGAGGACCTGCTCGACCGCGTCGCCGCGACCGACGACGAACAGGTGGCAAACGAGATCGCGTCGCTCCGGATGCGCGTCGATTCCCTCGAATCGGAACTGGAGACCCGTGAGAACGAGGCCGAGGAGCTCGAATCCAAGCTCGCCCGGACGAAAGCGGACTTCCAGAACTACAAAAAGCGGATGAAAAAGCGCCGCGAGGAGGAGAAACAGCGGGCCACCGAGGACCTGGTCGAGCGCCTGCTCGACGTGCGGGACAATCTGAAACGCGCCCTCGAACAGGACGAGGACGCCGACATCCGCGACGGGATCGAGGCGACGCTCCGCCAGTTCGACGAGGAACTGCAACAGGAGAACGTCGAGACGATCGAACCCGAACCGGGCCAGGAGGTCGATCCCCAGCGTCACGAGGTTCTGCTCCGGGTCGAGTCCGACCAGCCCGCCGGCACCATCGCCGAGGTTCACCGGCCGGGGTACGAGATGGCCGAGAAGGTCATTCGCACGGCGCAGGTCACCGTCAGCGAGGAGTGACTGGCCGGCCGCGGTGTCGGTGACTGATAGCCGCTCCGCCACGCTCCGGGCTGATTGCGGTACGTAATATATCTCCCGGTCACTGCCCGTCGCTGTGAGCTAAAACGCCGGAAGCAGTTGGGAGCGGTCGGGTTCGTCCCTCTCCAATCTAGCAACTTTTAACCGATTCAGACCGGTAGGTGGGGACAACAATGGCGAGCAACAAGATTCTCGGTATCGACCTCGGTACCACCAACAGCGCCTTCGCGGTGATGGAGGGGGGCGACCCGGAGATTATCGTCAACAGTGAGGGTGACCGCACGACACCCTCTATCGTCGCGTTCACCGAGGACGGCGAGCAACTCGTCGGGAAACCGGCGAAGAACCAGGCCGTCCAGAACCCGGAGAACACGATCCAGTCCATCAAGCGCCACATGGGCGAAGACGGGTACACCGTCGAGATGGACGGCGAGGAGTACACGCCGGAACAGGTCTCGGCGATGACCCTCCAGAAGATCAAACGCGACGCCGAAGAGTACCTCGGCGACGAGATCGAGAAGGCCGTCATCACGGTCCCCGCGTACTTCAGCGACCGCCAGCGCCAGGCCACGAAAGACGCCGGCGAGATCGCCGGCTTCGAGGTCGACCGGATCATCAACGAGCCGACCGCGGCCTCGATGGCCTACGGGCTGGACGACGAGTCCGACCAGACGGTACTGGTCTACGACCTCGGCGGCGGGACCTTCGACGTCTCTATTCTCGATCTCGGCGGCGGCGTCTACGAGGTCGTCGCCACCAACGGCGACAACGAACTCGGCGGCGACGACTGGGACGAGGCCATCATCGACTACCTGGCCGACGAGTTCGAGGCCGAACACGGCATCGACCTTCGCGAGGACCGCCAGGCCCTCCAGCGGCTGACCGAGGCCGCCGAGGAGGCCAAGATCGAACTCTCGAATCGGAAGGAGACCACCGTCAACCTCCCCTTCATCGCGGCCGACGACGACGGCCCGAAGGACCTCGAACAGAAGATCACGCGCGCGAAGTTCGAGTCCCTGACCGAGGACCTGGTCGAGCGGACGGTCGGCCCGACCGAGCAGGCGCTGGAAGACGCCGGCTACTCCAAGAGCGACATCGACGAGGTCCTGCTGGTCGGCGGTTCGACCCGGATGCCGATGATCCAGGAGAAAGTCGAGGAGCTGGCGGGCCAGGAGCCCAAAAAGAACGTCAACCCCGACGAGGCGGTCGCGCTGGGCGCGGCGATCCAGGGCGGCGTCCTCTCCGGCGACGTGGACGACATCGTCCTGCTGGACGTGACCCCGCTCTCGCTGGGCATCGAGGTCAAGGGTGGCCTGTTCGAGCGACTGATCGAGAAGAACACGACCATCCCGACCGAGGAGTCGAAGATCTTCACCACAGCGGCGGACAACCAGACATCCGTGCAGGTCCGGGTGTTCCAAGGCGAACGCGAGATGGCCGAGGAGAACGAACTGCTCGGCGAGTTCCAGCTGACGGGCATCCCGCCCGCGCCCGCGGGGACGCCCCAGATCGAGGTCGGGTTCAACATCGACGAGAACGGGATCGTCAACGTCGAGGCCGAGGACAAGGGCTCGGGCAACGCCGAGTCGATCACCATCGAGGGCGGTGCCGGCCTCAGCGACGAGCAGATCGAGGAGATGCAGGAAGAAGCCGAGGAACACGCCGAGGAAGACCAGAAGCGCCGTGACTTCGTGGAGGCGCGCAACGAGGCCGAATCGGCCATCCAGCGCGCGGAGAAACTGCTGGACGAGAACGAAGACGAGGTCGACGACGAACTCGAGAGCGACATCGAGGCCGAGATCGACCGCGTGCAGGAGGCCCTCGAGGAGTACGAGAACGTCGACAGCGACGAGCTGGAGACGGCCTCGGATGCCCTCGAATCGGCGACCGAGAGTCTCTCGGAGGAACTCCAGGAGATCGGCAAGCAGATGTACCAGCAGCAGGCCCAGCAGGCCGCGGGCGGTGCCGGCCCCGGCGGCGCTGGCGCGGCCGGTGCCGGTGCGGGTCCCGGTGGTGCCGGACCTGGCGGTGCCGGTCCCGGTGCGGGTGCCGAGCCCGGCGACGAGGAGTACGTCGACGCGGACTTCGAGGACGTCGACGACGACGAGGAGTCGTCTTCCTGAGCCCGCCAGCAATCGGAGATCTCTGGGGACGTTGAGGAAGACGAGGGCTGAAATGACGAGTCTTCGTCAGCACGGCAGAGCGAAGCTCTGACGGCGTCTCGAAACGTGAGCGAGGCGAACTCTTCGAGTTAGACGGGGCGACCGGAGAGTGCTTTCTGAGGGCGACGACGAGTAACGCGAGTCGTCGTCTTCGACACGTCGGCGCTTCGCGCTGATAGGTCTCGGATCGACCGGAATCCGCCCTTCCGAACATGATCGGTCGGCGAGAGATGGCGTGACAAGCAGGGCCGAAACCGTCGGCGATGACGGGGTCGTCGTCCGGATCGGGTGGTTATAAAACGAGACACATATGCAGTAACACATTTTTGTGTGTCAGAACCCGAGTTCCGCACGAGACGATGGACGAACGGGGGACGATGCCCAGAGTTGTGTCCTGGTTGGTGGCGGTGCTGAAGTGGTGTCTCTACTGCGGCGGTATCGCCGTGGTCGGTGGTGGGATCGTCTTCGTGTTGACGGCGGCCTGGCTCGGGCTGCCGGTGCGGGAAGTCGTTCGGGAGACACCGGTGTTCGGTGCGGTCTCGCCGTCGCTGGTGGCGGTCGGCATACTGTTGGGGGCGGTGGTGATCGTCGCCGACGCGGATCTGCGGTCGTGAGTGGCGCGGCCGCTGGCAGGCCGAGTTGCCGACCCGTTCTTTTCAAGTATCTCAACCGAATAGGGTGAGACAACGAATGAGCGAGGATTTCTACGACGTGCTTGGGGTGTCGCGAGACGCCAGCGAGGACGAGATCAAGCAGGCCTATCGGGAGAAGGCACGGGAGTACCATCCCGACGTGAGCGACGACCCGAACGCCGAAGAGAAGTTCAAGAAAGCCAAGACGGCAAAGGAGGTCCTGACCGACGAGGAAAAACGGCAGGCCTACGACCGGATGGGCCACGAGCGGTTCGAGCAGGCCCAGAAACAGGGCGGGTTCAGCGGTGGTGGCGGCGGTGCACGCGGCCAGCGCGGTGCCGGCGGCGACCCGTTCGGGCAGGGTGGTCCCTTCGGGGACATGGGCGACATCTTCGAGCAGTTCTTCGGCGGTGGTGGCGGTCGGGGCGGTGCCCGACAGGGAACCGACCTCCGGACGGAACTCTCGGTCACTCTCGAAGAGGCCGCTAGCGGCGTCGAGAAACAGCTCGCCATCACCCGCCCGGAGAACTGTCCCGACTGTCACGGCGACGGACATCCCCCCGACAGCGACTCCCGGACCTGTCCCGAGTGTGAGGGTCGTGGCCAGGTCACCCGTGTCCAGCAGACGCCGATGGGGCGAGTCCAGCAGACGACGACCTGCCGGCGCTGTGAGGGAGCGGGGACGCTCTACAGTGAGACCTGCGACACCTGTCGCGGGAAAGGCCAGGTCCGCAACGAGGTGACGCTGTCGGTGGAGGTCCCGGCCGGGATCCAGAGCGGTCAGACACTCCGGATGGAGGGCGAAGGGGCACCTGGCGAAGGCGGTGGGCCCAGCGGTGACCTGCTGATCGAGGTGTCCATCGAGGACCATCCCGAGTTCGACCGGGAGAGTGAGGACCTCTATCACGAGTACGCCATCTCCTTCCCGCAGGCGGTGTTCGGCGACACGGTCGAGGTGTCGACGCTCGACGGGTCCGTCGAACTCGAGATTCCCAAACACACCCAGAGCGGTGAGGTATTCAGGCTAGACGGGAAGGGAATGCCGAAACTCCGGGGTCGCGGGAACGGCGACCTGTTCGTGCGGGTCCGGGTCGTCACGCCGGAGAGCCTGAACGACGAGCAACGCGAGGCGCTGGAGGCGTTCGCCGAGGCCGGTGGCGAGGAAGTCGACGTCGAACAGGGCTTTTTCGAGCGGCTGAAAAACAGTTTCTGAGCCACCGGTCCCCGGCCGATCCGCTCGGAGCCCAATCGACTGATAGTTCCGTCACAATCAGACTTAATATTATGAGGTATATAACTACAAGCGGCGCGGGGTCGGTATCGGTCACTCGACCGCTATTGGTTACCCCACCCCTTCCCCCCTTGGCGGCCTCGCGCCGTTTTTCGCTTTCACGAAATTTGTCCTGGGGAGTCCGTCGGATCTGGAAGCCCGAAATCGACGTGGCCCGACCTGTGGCAGACGACTTAAGCGGACACGGCGGTTACGACCGGTATGGACGTGATCGGCGATCTCGTCGCGCGCGAGCGTCGGGTGAAAGAACCGCTGGTGTACGGCGACGGGGCACAGCCATACACCGCACACAAGTTCTGTACCGACGCCTGGAAGACGGCGAGCCTGTTCCGGTACCACGGCGTGGGTCCCGAGCGTGGCGTCGCCGTCGCAGCCGACCCGGCACCGCAACCGCTGCTTTCGTTTTTCGGCGCGGCACTTCTGGGCGCGCCCGTCCGATTCGGCCTGCCTCCCGAGGGAGACCCGCGGGTAGTCATCGGTCCCGCCGGGGAGATCGAGGGACTGACCGTCGAACCCGGCACCAAACGCGTGGTCTACGGCGACGAACCGTCGGCCCCTGACGTGATCCACTTCGAGCGGGACATCTGGAGCGAGAACCCGACGATGCCGCCGGACACGGTGACGCCGGATCAGCCCGCGCTCCTGACGGCCGACCGGACCTACACCCACGCGGACCTGCTGACCGCTGCCGAGCGCGTCGTCGACGAGCGGGCCCTGACCGACGACGACGCCGTGGCGGTCCGTGCGTCGCTCGCTCGCCCGGGGACGCTCGTCGCGGGCGTCCTCGCACCCCTGCAGGTCGGTGCGTCGGTCCTGCTGGCCGAGACCGGGCCGGAGCCGACGGTGGTCGTGGGCGGTGACGGGTCGTCGGGTCTCGACCCGGACGGCGTCCTCGACTGAGGATCACTCGGCCGATGTCGGTCGCACGGGGTCCGCGGGCTGTTCGTCGGTGACGAGTTCGATTCGGGCCCCACCCGACTCCGAGTCGGTGACGCGCACGTCCCAGCCGTGCCCGGCGGCGATGTCAGTGACCACGGACAGTCCGAGGCCGGTCCCGTCACCGCTCGTCGAGAAGCCGTCTTCGAGGACGCGCTCGTGGTCGTCGGTCGGGATCCCGTCGCCGGTGTCGGCGACGAAGATGCCCGTCGCTTCGCCGTCGGTGAACGCTCCGACCTGGACCGTCAGGTCCGAGCCGCACCGGTCGGCGTCGGTTGGCTCTGGTCGGTTACCCGTCGGGCCGTGTTCGATACTGTTGCGAAAGAGATTCTCGAAGGCCTGTAAGAGCTGTGACCGGTCCGCGCGGATCGTCTCGTCGGTCGTCACGCTCAGGGCCGCGTCGCCGGAGTCGATATGGTCCCAGGCTTCCCGTGCGAGATCGTCGACGGCGACGGGTTCGCGGGTCAGGTCGTCGTCGCCGCGGGTCAGTGCGAGCACGTCGTCGATGATTTCGCCCATCCGGTCGGCGCTCTCGACGATGGCGTCGAGATGTGGGTCCACGTCGTCGGCCTCGCGGGCGACCTCGGCCCGACCGCTGATGACGCTCAGCGGGTTCCGGAGGTCGTGCGAGACGACGCTGGCGAACCGTTCGAGCCGTTCGTTCTGCCGTTCGAGTTCCTGTTCGCGCTCGATCCGGTCGGTTACGTCCCGGACGATGATGGTCTGGCCGACGTGACGGTCGCGCGCGTCGTTCAGCGGAAACGCCTCGATCTCGTAGTAACGGCCGTCCAGGCCCGCCTCGAACTGCACTTCCTCGCCGAGGTCGGCGACGGCGACGTAGTAGTTGCGAACCGTCGGGTAGTCGGCGAGGACCTCCTCCACGTGTTTCCCGACGACCCGCTCGTCGGGATCGAGTCGGAAGAACCGCCGTCCCATGGGGTTGATGTCGACGAGTCGGCCCTGGTTGTCGACGGTGAACACGCCGGCGCTGAGGTCGTCGATGACGCGGTGGCGACCGACCGGCACGAGGTCGAGCAACTGCGCCCGGAAGACCGCCCAGACCAGCGCACCGCCGGTGACGGCGAAGGCGATGGGCGTCACCCCGGCCGGGACCAGTCCGGCAGTCCTGAGGACGTGCCCGATCCAAGGGACACCGGTCGCGACGAGGATCGCCCCGGTCTGGTAGCGGTAGGTCGCGGCGGCGTCGACGGCGAAGCCCAGCAGCATGACCGTCCCCGCGGCGAGCAGCGCGTAGTTGTAGATTGTGTTCGCGACGAATCCGGGTGCGGGTTCGATCAGGAACCCCGTCGGTCGCGCCACATCGAGACCGCCCACGTCGAAGAAGAGGCCGTGGAGCGGGTTCGTAAACGCGACGACGGTGGCTGCGACGGGGACGACCGACAGTGCCAGCAGGTACCGGCGCCGCACCCACTCCTCACGGTTGGTGTACTCCAGTACGAACACGAAGAAGCCGGCGACCACCAGGTTCGAACCGGGTACGACGAACCGGTTCGCCGCCAGAGCCACCGGGGAGCCACGCGTCACCGTCGCGACGAGCAGGGCCCCGATCCAGACGAGTCCGCCGACCATGGTGGCACACAGCGGCAGTGCGCCGATCCGCTCGCGATTCTGCCAGGTGTAGGACGCAAGCAGGGCCGACAGTCCCCCGGCGAGAACGAGCGCCGCCTGAAACAGCGGAAGCCAGGGGGACATACCAGATGCCGACTCGGGAATCAGGGTAAGTCTTCCTCCTCGATTCTCAGATGTTGTAACTATCGGGCGTCCTCGATAGCTTCCAGCGCCGCGGGGTTCTCGATGCTACTCATGTCACCCAGGTCCTCACCCTCGTAGGTGGCTTCGACCGCGCGGCGGATGATCTTGCCCGACTGGGTCTTGGGGAACTCGTCGACGAACAGCACCTCCCGGGGGCGGAACGGCTTGCCGAGTTCCTCGCCGACCTGCTCGCGGATCTCCTCACGGAGGTCGTCCGTCTCGTCGACGCCGTCTTCCATGATCACGTAGAGGACGACGGCGGTGCCGGTGGTGTCGTCGTCGGCCCCGATGGCGGCGGCCTGGTTGACCGCGTCGTGGTCCATCGCCGCACCCTCGACCTCGGCGGGGCCAACTTTGCGGCCGGCCACGTTCAGCGCGTCGTCGGCCCGGCCGTGGAGGAACCAGAAGCCGTCTTCGTCTTTCTGGGCCCAGTCGCCGTGGTCCCACAGGTCGTCCCAGGTCGACCAGTACTCGTTGAGATAGCGCTCGTCGCCGCTCCAGAGTGATTTGGTCATCGAGGGACAGGAGTCACGCGCGACCAGATACCCCCGTTCGTGGGTGTCGGCGATGGACTCGCCGTCCGAGTCCACGATGTCGATGTCCATGCCGAGTCCGGGCCCACCGAGGGTGCAGGGCTTGAGGTCGTTGATCGGCATGGGCATCAGGAAACAACCACAGATCTCGGTTCCGCCGGAGATGTTGATGATGGGGGTGTCGCCGCCGCCGATGGTCTCGTGGAACCACTGCCAGGACTCGGGGTCCCAGGGTTCGCCCGTCGAGCCCAGCAGACGCAGGCTGGAGAGGTCGTGGCCCTCGACCCACTCGTCGCCCTGCTTGCGGAGCGCGCGGATCGCGGTCGGGGAGATGCCGAACTGGGTGAGGTCGTGGCGGTCGATCATCTCCCAGAATCGGTCGGGTTCGGGGTAGTCGGGTGCGCCCTCGTACATGAAGATGGTCCCGCCGAAGGTGTGGTTCCCGATCAGGGTCCAGGGCCCCATCATCCAGCCGATATCCGAGACCCAGAAGAAGCGGTCGGCGGGTTGCAGGTCGAACCCGAAGTACAGTTCCTTGGCGGTCTGGGTCTGGACGCCGGCGTGGGTGTGGACGATGCCTTTCGGTTTGCCGGTGGTCCCCGACGAATACAGCAGCATCGACTCCTGGTCGCTGGGGAGCGATTTGGTGTCGTAGTCGTCGGACTGGGTGGCGACGGCGTCGGCCCACCACTCGTCGCGGCCCTCTGTCATCGGAATCGAGAGGTCCGTGTCCGGATCGCTCGCTCCGAGTCGGTCGTAGACGATCACCGACTCCACGTCGGTGTCGGCCTGTGCGATGGCCTCGTCGGTGGTTTCCTTGAGCGTGATCGGATCGCCCCGCCGGAGGAAGCCGTCGCCGGTCACCAGGACCGAACACTCTGGGTCCTCAATCCGGGTGGCGGTGGCGTCGACGCCGAAGCCCGAGAAGATGGGGACGGCGATGGCACCGATCTTGAAACAGCCGTAGAGGATCGAGACGACCTCGGGGACCATCGGCATGTACAGTCCCACGGTGTCGCCGGTCTCGATGCCCCGCTGTTCGAGGGCGTTGGCGACCTGGTTGGCCTGGCGGTGAAGTTCGTGGTAGGTGACTTCCCGAACCGTCCCGTCTTCGCCCTCCCAGATGGTGGCGACCTTGTTCCGGCGCTCGTTGTCGGGGGCGGCGTGGCGGTCGACCACGTTGTGGGCGAT
>NZ_JALJCL010000029.1 GCF_023698535.1 Halorientalis regularis | reverse complement strand
TCTTTCGTGAGGTAAAACGCCGTACCTCTTCGTTCTCAAATTGTTTCAGCAACGCCGAGCGAGAAACAGCCGACGACTGGCTCCAATCGTTCGCCTTCGCATGGAATCAGCTAATCTGAACACTACCTGGCGAACCCCCCGTAATAAAAAGTGGGCTCAGAATTTAGTGTCCGTCTCGATGTCCTCGGCGGCTTCGTCGAGGCCGCTCTCTTGGGCGGTGTCGGTCAGGCGGATCGAGAGGGCGGCGTCGGGGATGGCGTCCTCGAACTCGCTCTGAAAGCGGCCGCTGACACGTCGGATCGCTTTCTGGGCGTCGGCGACGAGCAGGGCGCGCTCGACGGCCTCGGGGTCGGCATCGAGCGTGTCGGCCAGCGCGGCTGTGTCGGGGTCCTCGGCGTCCACGCGGGCGTCCCGGAGGTCGGCGAGGTCGAACGGGAACTCGGTGTCCTCGTCGTCGAGCAGATGGAGGTCCGTGCGGGCGCGAAAGACGTCCTCGGGGGTTTCGTCGACGGTCTCGGCGATGGCGGCGTCGTTCGCGCCGTCGTAGAACCCGCGGACGACGGTCGCGAGGGCGTCGTCGTCGAGGTCGGTCACGAAGTCGTAGCGCTCCCGCATGGTCGCGACGACGGCCGCGATGCGGTCGGCGACGGCGGCCTCGTCGGCGTCGGTGAGCGACCCCGGCCCCTCCTCCTGGCGTTCGGTCACCGTCTCCTCGTCGGTGACCTCGACGAAGAGATCCCGGAGTTCCTCGGTTTTCTCATCCATCGTCACTGGACGGTCGACGCGCGTACAAAAAGGTATTGCCGGCCGTAGCTGGGGGCGGTTGATCGCGGGTCACGGATGCCGAGAAATCGCTGACAGGTTGTGTACCGTGGGTATGCTGGCGCTTGGCAAGACTTAAGCGCGTAACTTCCACACAACCACAACATGGTACTACCGTTGCAGGCGGGTGACACCGTCACGCGCCCGACGATGTGGCAGATCAGCCACATCGGAGAGGTCGTCTTTTATTACCTGGCGGCGCTGACGATCGCAGTTCTCATCTGGGGTGTGTACCGTCGGTTCGACCGGTACGCACAGGGTGACGAGGACTGGTTCGAGCGCATGGACGACCTCGGCGGGCGAATCCGTGAGGCGTCCAAGATCGTCTTTACGAATCAGAAACAGTTCGACCGTGACCTCTACGGCGGCCTGATGCACTCGTTCATCATGTGGGGCTTTCTGACCCTGCTCATCGGGACGACCATCCTGGCCATCGACATGGACTTCCTCGAGAAGGGCGGGAAGCTCCTGACGGGCCAGAGCTTCTCCATCTTCAACGGGGACTTCTATCTCTCCTACTCTCTCGTGATGGACTTCATGGGTCTGCTCTTCGTCGTCGGGATCGGCATGGCGCTGTACCGGCGCTACGTCGTCCGGAACGAACGGCTCAGGGGCCCCAACTCCAGTCTTGAAGACCACCTGTTCATCTGGTCGCTGTTCCTGCTCGGCGTCGGCGGGTTCGTCACCGAAGCGATCCGCATTCTGGGCACCAGCGCCACCCGTGACGTGTCCTTCGAGACTGTGAGCTTCGTCGGCTGGTTCCTCAAGGACGTGTTCGTCGCGGCCGGCATCACGCCCCAGATGGCGACGGCGGCCTACCCCGCCATCTGGTGGTCCCACGCCCTACTGGCGTTCGCCTTCATTGCGGCCATCCCCTACGCCAAGCCGTTCCACATGATCTCGTCGTTCGCCAACGTCGTCACGCGCGACGAGAAAGCCGGCAAACGCCTGCCCGGCATCCCCGCGGATCTGGACGCCGACACCGGCGCGGAGTCGATGGACTCGTTCTCCTGGAAGGAGATTCTCGACCAGGACGCCTGTACGAAATGTGGCCGCTGTACCTCGGTCTGTCCGGCCAACGCCTCCGGGCGCAACCTCTCGCCGCGGGACGTGATCCTCGACCTGAAGAACTACCGCGAACAGGTCGAATCGGGCGGTGAGGAAAAGACCATCGTCGGCGACTCCGACGACGCGGTGATCCAGGCCGAGACGATGGAGTCCTGTATGGCCTGCATGGCCTGTATGGACGCCTGCCCGGTCGAGATCGAGCATCTCAAGACCTTCACCCGGCTGAACCGCCAGCTCACCGACGAGGGCGAGATCCAGCCCAGCCTGCAGGACGTGTTCCAGAACGTCATGCAGAAAGGCAACACCTTCGGCAACTCCCAGCGCAACCGGGGCGACTGGACCGAGGACCTGGAGTTCGACGTGGCCGACGCCCGCGAGGAGGACGTGGAGTTCCTCTGGTACGTCGGCGACTACCCCTCCTTCGACGACCGCAACAAGCAGGTCGCCAAGTCGCTGGCGAAACTGTTCCAGGAGGCCGACGTGGACTTTGGCATCCTCTACGACGACGAGGTCTACGACGCCAACGACATCCGTCGCGTGGGCGAAGAGTTCCTGTTCGTCGAACAGGCCGCGACGATGGTCGAGAACTTCCAGAACGTGAACTTCGAGAAGATCGTCTGTACCGACCCCCACTCGTTCAACACGTTCAAAAACGAGTATCCGGAGGTCGACTTCGCGGAGTTCGCCGACGACCCGATGATGGACTTCGACATCGAGGACGACGACTGGAGCCCCGACGCCGGCATCTACCACTGGACCCAGGCCGTCGAGGAACTCGTCGACCGCGGGAAACTTGGCCTGCGCGGCACCGAACTCGACTACACCGTCACGTACCACGACCCGTGTCACCTCGGCCGGTTCAACGACGAGTACGAGGCCCCGCGTGATCTGATCCGTGCGACGGGCTGTGACCTCCACGAGATGCCCCGCAACCGCGACGACTCGTTCTGTTGCGGTGGCGGTGGCGGCGGTCTCTGGATGGAGATGGACGAAGAGGAGAAACCGAGCGAGGAACGCCTCCGGGAGGCGCTGGAAGATACGGAGGCCGGCAACGCCGTCGAGAAGTTCGTCGTCGCCTGCCCGATGTGCATGACGATGTACGAGGACGGCCGCAAGACCGGCAACTTCGAGGACGATATCGAGATCGTCGACGTGGCCGAGCTGCTCGTCGAAGCCGTCGAGTCCGACGGCGTGTCCGCCGGCGCGGCCGCCGGCGGCGAGTCCGCGCCCGCCGACGACTAGAACCCACTTTTTCCATCGGGGGGTGCGCTCCGCGCACCCCCGAGCAAAAACGTGGGGAAAAAGCCGCGAGCGCGTTGGTGACGCGCTCGCGGTTGCTGTGCTTGTCCCCGGACCGCCGCCACAAACCGCACAGCCCCGCCTCGGTCCCGCACCGCGGACCGTCTCGTGTGGAGAAAACTGTATTTCAGTCGGTGGTGAAGGTAGAGACACATGTCCGACCCGATCGACCGGCCGGACCGGATCGACGCCGGATCGCTCGCGGAGGGACGCGACTGGCCACGCCTGAAACGCAGTGTGGTCGCAGTCGGCCTGACCATATTCGCCGCCATCAGCAGCGCCGTGTTGATCGTGCCCACGTTTTTCCTGCCGGCGACGGTCCCGACGGTCGCCTTCGCGCTCGGACTCGCCGAACTGGGCTTCGGTGTGGCCGCGCTGACGTTCGTCAAGGCAACCGACCGCGGCGTCGGCTACGTGGGACTCGACGTTCCGGGTCGCGGCCGGCTGGTGGCGTGGGTCGTCGGCGGCGCGGTGGCGCTGTTCGCCGTCCGGTCGGTCGCCGTCCTCGCCGCCCACGCGCTGGGTGGCCCACTGCTGCCGGTTCGCGTCACGGAGACGGGGCTCGACCCGCAGGCGCTCATGCTCGCGATGATCCCGCTGTCGCTGTTCGTCGTCGCGCCCTGTGAGGAGGCGCTGTTCCGGGGCGTCATCCAGCAGTACCTCGGGGAGGTGGCATCGAGTGCCGTCGCGATCGTCGGTGCGGGCGTCCTCTTCGCGCTGCTGCATCTCCCCTCGTATCTGGGCTACTCGCCGTTCTGGGCGGCCGTGATGCTCGCAATCGTGTTCCTCGTCGGTCTCGGGTTCGGGTACAGCTACCACCGGACCGGGTCGATCTGGGTGCCCATCGGCTTACACGGCCTCTACAACTCGCTGATCATGGCCAGCGCGTGGCTGCTGGTCGAACTGGGCATCGTCACGCTCTGACTGCGAACAGTGTGCTTTTGCCCACACCGCGGATACGTCAGGGTATGGACCACCTCACACACCGGCCCCGTCGGCTCCGGCGGGACGGCGTCCGGTCGCTCGTCAGCGAGGTCGACCTCTCGGCGAGTGACCTGATCGCGCCCGTGTTCGTCGACGCGACGACCGACGACCGCCAGCCGATCCCCTCGATGCCCGGCCACGAGCGCGTGCCCGTCGACGAGGCCGTCGCCCGCGTCGAAGAGGTCCGCGAGACCGGCGTCGAGGCGGTCATCGTCTTCGGCATCCCCCAGGAGAAAGACCCGCGAGGAACCCGGGCCTGGGCCGCGGACGGCGTCGTCCAGCGCGCAGTCCGAGCGATCACCGACGAGACGGACGCGTACGTCATCACGGACGTGTGTATGTGCGAGTACACCGACCACGGGCACTGCGGGGTAGTCGAAGAGAACGCGGCCGACGATCCCACACTGACGGTGAAGAACGACGAGACGCTCGACCGCCTCTCGGAGACGGCCGTCTCCCACGCCGAGGCCGGCGCGGACATGGTCGCGCCCTCCTCGATGACCGACGGAATGGTCGGTGCGATCCGAGAGGGACTGGACGGCGCGGGCTACCCGGACGTGCCGATCATGAGCTACGCGGCCAAGTACGAGAGCGCCTTTTACGGCCCGTTCCGGGACGCTGCCGACGGCGCGCCGGCCTTCGGTGACCGCCGCCACTACCAGATGGACCCGGCCAACGCCCGCGAGGCGATGCGCGAGGTCGAACTGGACGTGGAACAGGGCGCGGACGTGCTGATGGTCAAGCCCGCCCTGCCCTATCTGGACGTGGTGAGCGCGGTCCGCCGGGAGTTCGACCACCCCGTCGCGGCCTACAACGTCTCCGGGGAGTACGCGATGCTCCACGCGGCCGCCGAGAAGGGCTGGCTCGATCTGGAAGCGGTCGCCCACGAGTCGTTGCTCTCGATCAAGCGAGCCGGTGCGGATCTGATTTTGACGTACTTCGCCGAGGACGTGGCCGAGCAGTTGTAAGTCACCGAGTTTCGGCGATTTTCTGATTCGGAAAACGTCGGCCAGTCTTCAAGACACGGGCGGACGAATCGTCGTCCGTGCAACGCCGCCCCGCTCTGATCGCCCTGATCGCCCTCTCGGCCGCGCTGGCGCTCGCCGTCGGTGCCACCGCCGCCACGGACCTCGATCCGCCCAGCGTGGCGAGCGGGCCGGTGAACACGACGAACACGAGCGCGAACGCGAGCAGCGGCGGCCTCGGGGGCAGTGGCCCTGGCGGCGTCAGCGTACTCGGTCCCATCGGTGGAATCTACGGCCTCGTCGCCGGGTTGTTTCCCACGGTGAGCCCCCTGTTCTTGCTGGCTGTCACCGCCGTGGTCGTCGCCGGCCTCGCGCTTGCCGGCCTCCGACGCCAGCGGGGCAACTCCGACGAGCGCCCGGAACCCGACGTGCGAGTCGACCCCGACGACGGCGACGGCGGCACGACCGATTCGGACGCGCTCGTCCCGGACGCCGCGACGGACAACGAGGTGTACCGCGCCTGGCGGACGATGGTGACGGAACTCGACGTGCCCTACGGCGAGACGACCACACCCCGGGAGTTCGCCCGTGAGGCGGCCCGTGCGGGCGTGGCCACCGATCCAGTCGAGCGGCTGACCGACCTGTTCGACCGGGTACGCTACGGCGCGGCCGAACCGACCGAGGACCGGGAGGACCGCGCTCGCGACGCCCTGGCCGCACTCGACCGCGAGGGTGAGGACTGATGCGGCGGGTCCTGCTCGCGGTCGGGTTCGCGTCGACGGCCGCCGGCGCGGTGCTGGTGTTCACGCCGCTGTCGGTCGGCGGGAGCGGGCTGGCGGTGGTCGTCCTCGTCGGCTCGGCGCTGCTGGCCGGCGGCATCGGCGGGCTGGCCGCGCTCGACCGCTCGTCGACGACGGTCGCCGACGGGTCACTCCCGAACCCCGGCGACAGGGGCCGGCCGGTGCCCGGCGACGGGATCGACCGACAGTTGGCCGCCCTCTCGACGCGTGACGGGGACGACCAGGCGCGGTTGCGAGCGCGGATCGAGACCGTCGCCGTGTCCGTGCTGGCCGACCGACTGGACTGCTCGCGGGTCGAGGCGCGCGAGCGGTTGACCGCGGGCGACTGGACCGACGACGACGCCGCGCTGGCCTTCTTCGAGGAACGGCCGCCCTCGCGCCGGGACCGGGTGCGGACCGTGTTGCGCGGGGAGCCGACGTTCTCGCGGCGGGCCCGCGCGGCGCTGGCGGCACTGCGGGAGGTGGCGGCGTGACCGGGACGGTCCAGCGGACGGACCGATGGCACGGGCTGAGCGCCGCGGCGTTGCTCGCCGGCGCGGTCGGCCTCCTCACCTGGACGCCGGCACTGTTGCCCGTCGCCGCCCTCGCGGTCGCACTGCTGGCGTACGGTCGCGTGGTCGCGCCGCCGGACGGGACGCTGGCGCTCACCCGGTCGGTCGACGATCCGGACCCCGAACCCGGCGACGAGGTGACGGTCCGGCTCGCGGTCGAGAACGTCGGCGACCGGACGATTCCGGAGTGTCGACTGGTCGACGGTGTCCCGTCCGCGCTCCGGGTCGTCGAGGGCGCGCCGAGTCTCGGGACGAGCCTGCGACCCGGCGGGACGGCGACGCTGTCCTACACGGTCGAGGCTGCCTCGGGCGTCCACGAGTTCCAGCCGGTGACGGCCCTCCTCCGGGACGCCGCGGGCGTGATCGAACGGCGAGTCGAGGTCGAGGCCGACGACGCGACGGAGATGGGCGAGCCGCCGCGACTCGACGACGGCCAGCGACTCCCGCTTCGGGCCGCGACCGCCCGCTACGCCGGCCGACGGACCGTCGACGGCTCCGGGGACGGCCTGACCTTCCGGACGATCCGGGAGTACCAGCGGGGGGACCCCCTGAGCCGGGTCGACTGGCGGCGGCGAGCGAAAACGGGCGAGCTGGCGACGGTCGAATTCCACCCCGAACGGTCGCTCCCGGTCGTTCTCGTGATCGACACCCGCCCCGTGGCGGCGGTGGCACCGACCCCGGAAGCTGAAACCGCAGTCGAGCGGTCGCTGTCGGCGGCTGCTGCGCTGTTCGGTGGTCTCTCAGCCGACGACCACCGCGTCGGCGTCGCGACGCTGGGTCCGGAGCGAGCGTGGCTCGCGCCAGGTCGCGGGCGCGCACACGAGCAGCGCGCACAGGAACTGTTCTCTCGCCCGGTCGAGCGAGGAAGTGACGACGAGAGTGGCGAGGGAGGAGGCACGGCGGCCGATCCGACCGACGCCGGTCGCGGGTGGCTCCGCGAGCGACTTCCCGGGACCGCCGAAGTGATCGTGTTGACACCGGCGGTCGACGACGCCGTGGTGGGGCTGATCGAGGGGATCGCCGCGCTGGGCACGCCGGTCAGTGTCGTCAGCCCGGATCCGACGGCCGACGACTCGGCGGGTCGGACGCTCGTGCAGTTCGAGCGCCGGGATCGACTCGCCGACGTTCGCGCCAGCGGCGTCCCCGTCGTGGACGTCGGGCCGAGCGAGCGGATCGACCGCGCGCTCGCGACCGCGGGGTGGTCGCGGTGAGGCCCGGTCGGCTCGCCGCCGGGTACGCGACGGGCGCGGCCGTCGTGGCGTTCGTCCTCGCGGGCGTCGGGGCGCTCGCTACGGTGGTGGGGGCGCTCGGGCTGGTTGGAATCGCCGTCGGGGCGTTCCGGGGCCGGGCGACGCTCGTCACGGTCGGGAGCCTCGGACAGTTCGGCGCGGTCGTGGCTGGCGGCGTGGCGGGCGCTGGGGCCCCACAGCTGGTTGGTGCCGGCGCAGCCGTCGTCGTCGCCTGGACGGTCGGGCGGACGGCCACCGAACTCCGGACGGCGCTGGACGAGGGAGCCGACGCCCATCGGCTGGAGGCGACCCACGCCGCCGGAACCACCGCCGTCACGCTGGCGGCGGCCGGCGTCGCAATCACACCCACGGTCGTGTCGGTCGAGGCCACACCGGTCGGCGTCGGCCTCCTGCTCGTGGGGGGCATCTGCCTGACCGCCGCGCTCGCACTCACAACGGACCACCCCACGTGACACTCTCAGATAGGGTACGTGCTGGAACTGTCCGAACAGTCGGCCAGTATCGAAAATTCGAAAACTTTCACCAGAAATAGCGATTAGCGAAACGAATCAGTACCAAACAGGCGTCTGAGACATCGTGCCGGGAACCTGTGCGCGCGCACCGGCTACGAACGGGTAACCCGTCCGAACCCCGGTTGACGAACGTCCGGAAATGGCGCGAACAAGTGCCCAGAGACTGGACGGAATACAACCTTATATCGATAATAGTCTCTTGTAATTCCAACGTTCGTATACCCAAGAGTTGGAAACTGCCCGATTTTCAAGCTAAGCCTTATGTAGTGGGATTCCATGATCTTCTCTCGTGAAATACCAAACGAGCATAGCGCGTTTCGGTGAAAAGTTAGACAAACACGCGGGTAATTCCGGCATCCGTGTAACGGGGGTGTCGGCCTGATGGATCCGCTCCTGTTGCAGGTCGGCGTGAGTGAAGTCGCCAGCGCAGTGAACTTCACGTGGATCCTGGTCGTGTCGTTCCTGATCTTCTTCATGCACGCCGGCTTCGCCATGCTGGAGGCGGGACAGGTACGCTCGAAGAACGTCGCCAACCAGTTGACCAAGAACCTGCTGACCTGGTCGGTCGGGGTGATAGCGTTCTTCCTGATCGGTGCGGGAGTCAGTAGTCTCGTCGGTGGCGGTGGCTTCGCCTGGACTGCCGGTGCCGATCCGTCCTCGTGGGCCAGCAGCTGGCTGTACGGGGCCGTCTTCGCCATGACGGCGGCAACCATCGTCTCCGGGGCAGTCGCGGGCCGCGCGAAGCTCCGTGCGTACGTGACCTACACGTTCCTGCTGGCGGCGATCATCTACCCCGTCGTCACGGGCATCACCTGGTCCGGTGCGTACTTCTCCCAGTACCTCGGGACGACCTTCCAGGACTTCGCGGGTGGGATGATCGTCCACGGGATGGGCGGCATCGCCGGCCTCACGGCCGCCTACGTCCTCGGACCGCGGATCGACCGGTACAACAGTGACGGCAGCGTCAACGTCATCCCCGGTCACTCGCTGACGTTCGCCGTGCTCGGTACGCTGATCCTGGCCTTCGGCTGGTACGGGTTCAACGTGGGCACGGCCGCGATCTTCACGAGCGGTGACAGCGGCATGCTGTTCAACGGTGCCGTCCTCGGTCGCGTCGCGCTGACGACGACCCTGGCGATGGCGATGGGTGCCATCGGTGCCGGCGCAGTCGCACTCGCAAAGACCGGCAAAGTCGACACGCTGTACGTCGCGAACGGGCTGCTGGCCGGCCTCGTCGGGATCACGGCGATCCCCAACGTCGCCAGCTGGTGGGGCGCAATCGTGGTCGGCGCACTCGCCGGCGCGCAGCTCCCCATCGTCTTCGGCTTCGTCGAGAAGACGCTCAAGATCGACGACGTGTGTGCAGTCTTCCCCGTCCACGGGAGCGCCGGTGTCCTCGGGACGCTCGCGTACCCGTTCGTCGCCGCCGGCGGCTTCGCCGGTGTGAACGCGGTCATCACGCAGGTCGCTGGCGTGCTGGCGATCACGGTCTGGACGGTCCTCGCGACCGGCATAGTCTTCGGCATCCTGAAAGCACTCGGACAGGCACGTGTCTCCGAGACCCACGAGCGCGAAGGCCTCGACATCGCGGAACACGGCGTCGAGTCCTACCCCGAGTTCTCGCTCGGTGACGACGCGACGATGACCGACGGCGGGACCGATCCGACGTACAAGACTGACGGTGGCATCGCGAGCGAGACGAGCGAGATCGAAGGAGGTGACGACGAATGAGTGACGCACCCAACGACGGCGACATCAAGATGGTGATCGCGTTCATCCGACCCGGCAAGCTGTCGGATGTCAAGAAAGGACTCGCCGAGGTCGGCGCGCCCTCGCTGACGGTGACGAACGTCCGCGGCCGCGGGAGCCAGCCGGTCAAGAAAGGCCAGTGGCGCGGCGAGGAGTACGTCGTCGACCTGCACGAGAAGGTCAAGCTGGAGACGGTCGTCGCCGACGTGCCGGCCGAGGACGTCGTCGACGCGATTCAGGACGCCGCCCACACCGGCGAACCCGGTGACGGCAAGGTCTTCGTGGTCGACGTCGACGACGCCGTCCAGATCCGGACCGACAAACGTGGTCGCGACGCGGTCTGACGGATGGCAGTTGACGACACCGACCGTCGTATCGTGAACGCGCTGCTTGCCGACGGCCGGGCCAGCGCCCGCGAGATCGCCAGCGAAACCGGTCTCGCGGCGACGACGGTCTCGAAGCGGCTGTCGGATCTCGAAGACCAAGCGATCATCGAGAGCTACCGACCGGTCGTCGACTACGACCGGCTCGGGTACGACGTGACCGCGGTCTTCCACCTCAGCGTGGACGGCAACGGCCTCAAGGCGGTCGTCGACCGCCTGCGTGACCACGCGCGGATGGTCAGCGTCTACGAGGTGACCGGCAGTCACGACGTTGTCGCGGTCGGGAAGTTCAGAAACACGGACGAGATGAACCGCAAGATCAAGGACCTGCTGACCGATCCCGACGTGGAGGCGGCCAACACGAGCGTCGTCCTCGACGTCGTCCGGGAGAACGCGCAGTTCGCCGTCGACCTCGAAACCGAGGACTGACGGACGCGCTTTTTTTTCTCGACCCCATCGCAGCACCGGACAGGTGCGTGTCCGCATCCGTCCACTCGAACAGGCGCGCCCACCCCGAACCGGGAAGCGGAATCGACACGACACACGCACGGGGCAGCGTGTCGTGCGGCGGTGGTGGTGTCGGGGGCCACCGATCTCGACTGCGAGACGCTGCTACCCGTGCGTCGACGCGATGGGCGCGTTGAGCTACCCACCGCTAAAGCGGTGGGATTCAGCGTGGACTCCCGTTCTGGCCGACTCATCGTCGGCAGGAGAATAGCCTCCGTTCACGTTCAACGTCCCGCTGTTCAAGCGCACGCCCAAGGGTG
>NZ_JALJCL010000028.1 GCF_023698535.1 Halorientalis regularis | reverse complement strand
GCACGGAAACGAGGGGGCCCGTCGGCCGAGTGACACCGACGGGTGCGTGGCCCAGAGTGGGTGAGGGTGGATCTGTGGCAGAGGGGGATCGCAGAGTGAGGACGTCGTCCGATGACGCTCCCCGGGGTTCCTGTGGGCCCGCGGAGCGTGCGCGCTGTTGCTCTCACCGCCAGTGCGCGCGGCCTGGCGGGTCATTGAGACGGGGTCGCGGATGTCGTCAAATCCGGTCATAATCAGGTCCCAGTGAAGTCGGCGATGATGATGTCTCCGTTCGCGTCGCGCTCGAAGTCCTCGTCGGCGACGTCGTAGTTCCAGCCGTCGCCGGTTGACAGGGCGATGATCTCGCCCGCCTCGTTGAACAGGAAGAGCCCGTCCTCGGACGTGTGCGTGTCCGTCGCCGTCAGCTCGGCACGCTCCTCGAGTTCGTCGACGCGGTCGCGGATGTCGTCAAACTCAGACATGGCCATCCTCCTCCAGAAGGTCCTCGACGCGGTCCAGTCGGTCACGGAGTTCCGCGATTTCGACGCGATGGTCCAGCCACTCGTTCCAGTCGGCGACGGTGCGAGCGGCCTTCCGGTACTCCTCCTGCTCCATCAGGCCCTCCATCGCCCGATGAAAGACCGCCTCGCTGACGAGGTCGCGACGCTGGCCGAGGGTGTCACTGGCGTACTCCGCGAGCCGGTCGAGGTCTTTCGAGATCTGTTGCTGGCTGACGCCGTAGCGCTCGGCCAGCTCGGTCTGGTTGAGTGCGTCCGGGTGGCCGGCCTGCTTGACCAGTTGTAACAACTCCTTCCGGCGCTCACGCCACGAGTACTCCGACGGCGGCTTCGTCGGGAGTTCCAGCGATTCGTAGTCCGGTTGCTGGGTTTCTGTACTACCATCGGCGGCCGAGGGAGGACGGTGACGGCTCACGACGTGGTCACCTCCTCCGCAGACTGGCTTGCCCCCGAGGCGTCGACGGTTGCGTAGAGCGCGCGTCGCTGGTCGGTCGGATGGGGCTCACGCTTTACGAACCCCGAGTTTCGGAGCCGGCCAAGGGCCTCCTTCACCGACCGGGTACACGACCCCGTCCGCTCCTCAATCTCCGCGATCGTGAGACTGTGGGCATCATCGAGCGCGGTGTAGACGAGCCGCGCCGTCGCCGGCGCATTCTGTATCCCCGACGGGACGTGTGTGCCGCTCATCTTGGTGCAAGATACGCGCCATTACATACTGTCAGTAACCCCAATTCCGGTGAGCGGCGCGAAAACAAGCACAAGAGGGCTTCAGGCTAAGTCCACCGGGTCAAGCAGATGCTTGTGGTGAGCGCAGTAAGGAATACCGGACAGACTGTCGTGTCCGCACCGCTCGCCCGTCGAGTTGGCGATTGCTTCGCACCGGTCCCGTTGGTCATTAACCAACACACCAGCGTGTTGGTTAACGAAATCGCCGAGAGTGGCTTGTTGAGCCTGCGACATTCAGATCACCCGTCGTCCATCACCACCCCACCGTCAGCACGGACGGCAGTCGCCCGGTCACTCAGCGCGTCCAAGTCATCGGCGACGCTGTCGGCCCCATTCTGGTCAGAGGCGACATCGCAGGCTGATGTCTGGACTTCACCCCCAGGGTCAGAGGGTTGATCTTCCGATTCCGCATCGTCGGACGGAGCAAACATCTCAATCCCCGCCTGCCAGTCATACCCAAGACGATCCAGGACGCGGTCCTTGTACACATTCACCTGCTCGCGGTTCTCCTCGGAAACGTCAATGCCCGCGTCAGAGATGGCGTTCTGGAGGGTCGGCTTCGAGATGGTTTCTGGAGCGGTATCATGGATCGGGTCGCCACCGAGGTTCTCAATGATGTCGCCGGTAGTCCGCGCAGCCCACGCCTCCTGCATCAGGAAGAGGTCGGGCTGTCCCGCCCGCTCATATCGCCGGACGCCCTTGTGGTCGATGACACGGTCAGTGTACTCCTCGTGATAGTAGTCGGAGCCGCTGGTCTCCGCGTCGATCGCGTCGGCCAGCTCCGCCTCGGTGAACTGGTCGGGTAGTTGCGTGGCGATAGCTGTCGTGACGCGCTCCTTTTTTGAGAGGCCGCTGTCGGTGTCGTCGTTCAGTTCGCCGAGGAGGCTCTCGGCGTCGTCGATGACGCGGTCGAGTTTGTCCTCGAGGCGTGCAGCCCGGCCGCCGTCGTACCGCTCGCTGAGTGCGACACCGAGAGCCTCCCCGTAGGACTGCCGTTCGGCGTAGCTGTCGCGCTCGGCATTGTCCTCGTCGACGCGAGATTTGAACTTTGCGAGGAGATGCTCATCAACCCAGACCATCGCGCGAGTGGTCTCACCGGAGAGGTCGTTTTTTTCTTCGGCCGAATCTGGCGAGCGACCGGCGGCTCTGATGAGACGGTCGACCTTCTCCTCGAGGTCACTGTACCGATCCTCGTCGAGATACTCCTCGATGGCTTCATTCACGTACCGACTGAGACGACCCTTCAGGAGAGAACCGAGGACTTCGTCCGTGAGGTCCGCGAGATCCGCCGGCGAGGAAACGCCGTCAAGATCGGAGAGGAGACCGTGCCGCTTCAGGACATCGTACTTCGCACGGCGGTACTCACGAGCTGGGACGCGGAGATCAAGACGAGTGCGGTCAGACATAGAGACCACCTCCAAGCCACCCTCCCACCGACACGGTGGGAGCGGTGGGGTTCACACCACCACCACTCACACCGGCACGGTGGGATGGGTGGGTGGGGTGGCGAGCCACCCCACCCATCACTCGATGGCTTGGCCATCCGCTACCGCACCGCTGTCTGGTGATTTCTCTTTCATGGCTGAGATGCCCCCACTCTCTCGAAAAGAACATCGAAAAAAGAATTTTCTCTCGGCGTTGTTGGCTGGACAGACTCTCCTCCTGAATTTCGCGCTCGAACTCGGCTCGCGTCGTCGGGGTGTGCATTGTATGTCGTGTGGCATCGTCGCTGAGTTTGGTTCACTCCCGAAAGAGACGCGCACACAACCGATAAGATGAGCCCAGTCGAAAACCGGGGTGATTTTATAATCCCCGGCCACGAATGTCTGAATGAGCCCATCATGGTCGGTGGGTCGTGTCGTGTCCGCTCGTTCGGGAGTGGACGATCATCGTAAGGCGGTGTGTGCCACCACGCCGCCGGTTTTACGATACGCGTTACATGTGCTTTAGCGACTGTTGAGTCAGCACTAACAAAAACCTACCGGGGCCGGGGTACTACTGACCGGAATCTTCGCGGAACCGCCGGACTTCTTCCACCAGCTCGGTCCGGCCGATCTCGTCCATCTCGCCGACGAACTCGAGCGCTGCGGCGACGACGGTGGTGTGGTCGTATTCTTCGGTACTCAGGTCGCGAATCGGGTTGTTGTCAGACATCGGCACCACCCGACTCGGCCGCAGAGATGATAGCTTCGACGGCGTCGCGACCGTCGACGAGCTGGAAGTCGGGCGACAGCAGAATGTGGTCCATCAGCGTGTCTCGGACAGCCTCTTCGCGGTGTGGGTCCTCAAGCGGGACAGCATCACAGTAGGCCGTCGCCGCCACCCACGGTGGCACTACCGTTGCCTGATTGTAGACGCAGTCGTGATGTGGGTCCGGAACCGAATCCAGCGCCTCAGTCGCTGCATCCGGAAACGTCCGCTCTGCCAGCCAACGGTCCTCACCCGAGGGCTGGTCGAGACGCGGGACGTCGTCGAACGCTGCCCGGATTTCTTCGGGAGTGGTCGGGAGTGCGGTACTGACGTCGCCTTCGTCGATTGCGTGTCGTGCCATAGTTGGAAATCGATCGCCGTGGGCGGCGCTCGCGAACGTGCCGGTTACCGGTACGTTCCCAATCGCGACCACCGCCCGTTCCGGGATCGCTTAACCAACACTCGCCACGGCAGGGGCCAGTTGTTGGTTAAGATAGGCTGGTGGTCGCGGTCAGCCGGCGGGCTCGACCTCGATTGTCAGGGTGATCGTGACGCCGTCGGAGGCGACAGTCATCGTCGTGTCGCCGTCCGCGCCGCCGTCGGGCGTGGGCTCGTACTCCCAGCCACAGGACGGGCAGCGGGCGCTGCTGGCGGCGTCGACGTCCGTCTCGCGGTCGGGATCGAACGAACTCCCACACCGCTCGCAGGTAACCTCAGGCATCGGCGGCGTCACCTCCTGACGACGGGGCCCACGCCTCGTGGAACGGCCGACAGTTTCGTAGGTGAGTTGCCGTCGGCGCCCGTCCAGTGAGATCCGCCCCACAGAACGGGCACTCGACGAGTCGGACCTCTCCTGGCCGCGGGTGGTCAACGAGCGTCATCGTCCCCCTCCGTGACGCCACGCACGTCCTCGAGTGCGGCGACAACGTCGTCCAGCAGTTCGACAGCTGGCGTGTCCGAACTCGACCGCGTGACGTACTGGTGAATCACCTCGTCGACGGTGAGCCGAGCCTGACTCCGAGCTCGGTCCGGCACCCGGCGGTCGGCGGTCGAGAACGTGAGGACGCCGTCGTGTTTGATCGGCTTCCGCGCGGCGACGATGCCGCTCTCAGTGACGACGAGCGACCAGTCCCATTCGCCGTGGTTCTCGATGACGCGGCCACCCTCAGACATCGGCGATCGCCTCCAGCAGCAGCGGGTCAAGCCGGAGGTTGGTCTCCCGCAGCGGCGCGATGTCGATCTCGCCGCGCTCCATCCGAACCCGTCGGATGTGCTTACAGCCGTGTTCGCCGACGCGGTCGTCGCTGTCGGCCCGGTATTCGTAGTCGGGGCAGGTACACGCGGGCTCTCGCAGGTCGACGACATACGTGTCACCGCTGTCGTTCACGACCTCGTACAGCTGGGGTGCGACCCGGCAGGTCGCGATGTACTCGGTGGCGGCCGCGACGGATCGGCGCGTCGTCGCCGGCGTCGACGTGGGTGCAACCGCCATCAGAGACCACGCTCCCGCTGCTCGTCAAGACAATCGGGGCAGGTCTGGACATCGCCGTCTTCGGCCTCGAAGACCTCGCCACAGAGCCGACACTCGCGCTCGTAAGGCGCGACGACCATCAGGCACCGACCTCCAGGGAGTCCGCGAGGTGGTCACCGAACGACTCGGCGTAACAGAGCCGATTCCAGCCTCGGAGCGTGCCGACGTGGTCGACCCATCCCTCCAAGCCGTCACAGGGCGTCTCCTCAAGCTCGAAGACGTCGAAGCCGTCGCCGGTCTCGACGTAGATCGTGACCGGGCCAGCCGAGCGCGGCGTGATGTAGTGGGTTCGTCCGTCGCCGTCGACGCCGAGCGCGTCGACCGCGTCCGGGAGAGCGGTACGTTCAACAGACCGGGGCGTATATTGAGTCATTGCTGGTTTGCTCCAGCGCAGTCGGGCGTGCTGTGACACGCACCGGCTTTCTGCGGCCGGCGTCCTGCGCTTACCTGTATATCTATGCTCCAAGTACTTAGTAGTTCTTACTAAGACTTAGTAACTGTTACAATCGTGTACTAAGTAGTAGGACCTCTTACTAAGCTACATGAGCGAGGCGGTTGAAGCCGGTCACATGACGAAGTACCAGTTTCAAATTGATGACGAGAAGTGGGACGCCTGGAAGCGAACTGTTCCACGCGATAAGAGCCTGGAGACGCGGATCATTGAGCTGATTGAGGCCGACACAGAGGGGCGAGTCGTCGAGGGAAATCCGGACGGTCCTGACGGCGACGGCACGGACGCGCCTGAGCCGGCGGAGACGCCGTTGGGGTCAGACCCGACCGTTCCATCGGACACGCGCGCCGGCGACACGAGCGCGCCAAGCGGCGACGAGTCTGTCCCGCCCGTCGCTCGCGACGACGTTGACAGTGACCTTGAGGTGGCATATCGCGAGTACCTGGCCGACCGGCCGCCGAAGAAGAGCCACGCGAAGGACATCGTCGTCGACGCGCTGCTCCTGCTTCGCGAGCATGGCGAGCTGGAGACGGGCGATCTCCAGGACGAACTCTTCTCGAAGTACGAGGAACACTACTCGACGGACCGGACAATGTGGAACGCGATCAGTCGGTACCTGAAAGACCTCGCCGGCTTCGAGAAGACCGACAGCTACGGTGGGTGGGCCTACGCCGGCGACGGCGCCGTCTGGGAGACGATCACCGATGACTGACGACGACGTCGACCCAAAAGATCCACGCCCGGAAGGTCACTATCCGCGGTTCGCGAGCAACGAATGGCACTACGTCCCCGACGAACTGGCACAGACGATCTCGCTCGGGCCCGCCGGTGACGGCGAGCCAGGGCAGGACTGGGTGCTCACCTACACCCCCGAGCGTCGCGACGAGGACGATCGCGAGAAGGTACTGATCCGACTCACACCGCGAGCGCTCCAGGAGCTGTACATCGAGACGAAGGACCTCTCCCCAGATGCACGGCAGGCCGGACACACAGCCGAGTGTGGTCTCTGCGGTGACCAGGTCCCGCTCGAGGACGCTTGGCCCGACAACCGGCAGGAACCCTGCCATCCGGAGTGTTACGCTGAAGCGTTCGGCGCACCGCCCTGGGCAGATTTGTGAGTTCTCGAAACCAAGAGTTACCCCACGAGTCCGACCACCAGTGCAACGCGTGCGGTAACAACGATCGCGAGGGGCCGCCGGCGGAGCATCCTGCCACGTCCAGAGCTGTCGACCCATACCGTAACCAAATGCTGGTTGTACGGCATACGTGCTCGTGATTACCTGAATAATCACGACCAGCCGGCCCATCCGCCCCCCTGATGGCGGTTTGTATCAAGCTCCAGTTAAACAGTATCTGGTAGTACCCTTCTTGTGATGAGCCTGAAATAAAATTGGATAGAATCAGTTTGAACCGAACGTGATTTTTGCTGGCCTGCATTATTGAGCGCTGGTTTAATTGGGACAGTGGCCGATGAACTGGTCATGTCTCACCGAGCCACCGCTGTCGCTTCGCGGGCGATTTTGCTCGCGATCCAGGAGGGAGCGTTCCGGGCAACCGACGTCCGTCGCGATCTCGACGACCCGCCGTCGGCATCGACGGTGACGCGCGTCCTCCAGCAGCTCGAAGAGGACGGCTGGCTGGGCCGGAACGCCGACGGTAGCGACATCTGGCGGGCTGGGTTCAAAGCCCGGACACACGGCGATATGAGCGACGCTGCACGATCAGCCGCGGATCGCGACGCCGTTCAGCCTGGAAAGGAGAGCGAACACACTGATTCGTTTGATTTCTCTTGGTAACGCAGTCCCAGAGATCAGGATTGCGGGCCTTATTCGAACTGCTGGCCCCAGATCGCCGCAGATGTCGGAAACCTACCCCGACGCCGTCGTGCGTATCAGTTCCGATAGATAATGGAAACGTGAGGAAAATGCAGGCGAAGACACCAGGAAGGTGAGGGGTTTTGCCTATCGCCCCTGTCTGAGCCGCCGGAACTCCTTGACGATCTCCTCGTATTCACGCGGATTAAAGCCTGCCTGCCGGAGCGCCTCCTTGATGTTCTGATTGATGTCGACCGTGATGTCGCGGTTCTCATTGACCTCAACCACGACTTTCTGCCTCCGCCTCTCGGCGGCAGCGTTGAATTTTTGCTGGACCTGACTGGTCTGTCCGGTGTCCTGCGAGATGTCAATACCGAACATATTGGCGATCCGGTCAGTGGTTTTGTTGAACCCCACGACCGTATCCCCCTGGATGTCGGTGCCGTCACCCGCCGGGGTCGCGCCGGGTTTCGTCGAGCCGCGGACGCCGTCGGTCTTGACGCTGCTGGGCCCGTCGGGGAGGAGGCGGACGATCTCCGAGACGCCAAGGGTGATGGCCCCCGTGACGCCGATCACCGCCGCCGCAGGGAGCGACAGCGCACCCGTCACTGCGAGAACGCCCGCCGCGCCAATGGAGAGGACGCCGCCGACAGCCAAGAGTTCCCGCGCTGGCTTCTCGAAGTGGCCCTGGACGGCGAGGACGCCCGCCGCCGTCAGCGTCAGCACGCCACCGACGGCCAGCACCTGCGGCGCGGACAGGGACAGCCGCCCGCCCACGCTGAGGACTTCCTTCGCCTTGAGCGCCAGCCCGCCGGTCAGCAGGCCGGAAAGGAACCCACCGCCACCGCCGCCACTACCACCGCCGGTGGGCAAGAGCCCGCCGAGGACGCCGCCACCACCGCCGGCCGAGACGGCACTCTGCTCAATGGTGTCTCGGACTTCGGTCAGCACCTCGGTCTGCTTGTCCAGTTTGTCGGCAATGGCCGACCCGCCGGCGGCCGCCGTCCCGCCGTCGGGCACGGCCCGGCTGAGTTGCGAAGAGACGCTCCCGCCGTCGACGCCGACCTGGATGTCGCTCAGCTCACCCTCAATCTGGGACCGGGTCGACCGAAGTGACGAGTCGTCGACGCCGACCTCGAGCGTCGTCGAGACGGAGAACGTCACTGCGACCACCCCACGAAAGGCAGGCTGTCGAACAACGACGGCTGCTCTGCCGTCGCCTCCAAGCCGATCTCGACGCCGAGTGAGGCGGCCACCGGGACGATCGTCCGCCGGATCTCTCGGAGGAGTTCCTCGTCCAGCTCGCCGACGTCGTCCGGGATGCCGCCATCTTCGATCTCATCCAACAGCCACTTTCCGGTCAAGTATGCCTCGTCGAGCGTGTCGACAGCAGGCTGTGACCAGCCCTCGACGACGCCGTCCTCGTCAGCGCGTTCGTGAAGGGTCTCCAGCACGCCGGCGACGAAGTAGTGCGTGTGCATCAGCCGGACCACTGTCTCGTCGGCATCGGCATGGGGGGTACTGATCGGGATCGTGGTGTCGCCGACCTCGAAGGTCGTCGTGGTCATGCTGTCACCCCCTCGCCGTCGCCGACGTCGTCGGCCGGCGCGTGCGGGCTCTGTCGCTGGGCGAACTCTCCGAGGGCCGTGCGGTGCTCGTCGTCGACGGCGGCCAGCGTACCGAGGTCGCGACGGTTCCAGAAGTACCGATCCGCGAGGTCGGGCTCGGGCAGGCGATGCGTCGGGAGCTGCTCGACGACGTCGGTGATCGTCGGCTGACCGCGCGCCGTTACGCTCCACGGCGGATACGTGCCCGACAGTCCAGCGACCGCCAGCCACCCACGGCCGGCCATGACACGGTTATCAGTGTGGGCTTCGATCGCCGTCACCGCCTCCGGCGAGAGCGGGTCGTCCGGGTAGGCGATGAGGTACTCCTGGCCGTCGGCGTTCGGCCTGGGCCCACGGTCGTCGACGCCGAGGCGGGCGTCCGTCAGCCACGCCAGTTCAGCCTCGCCGCCGGCGCGCGTCGGCTCGGTCAGCGTCAGCGGCGCGGCCTCCTGTTGCCACCGGGTGAGTTGTCGAGTCACGCCGCTCAGCACGTCGGCAGGCGTGTAGCCCTCGCTCCCAGTGAGCGTGAACTCGACGATCGCCTCATCAGGCGAGACCGTGACGGCGTCGGGGTGGTGGTACTCGGTCTCGCGCCGAGCGTGCCCCTGGTGCGCGACTGGCAGGCCCCCCAGCCGGCCCGAGATAGCGTCGCGCTGGTCGGCCGGCACCTCCCGCGCGAACGGGACGAGCGCCTGGAACTGATACCGCCCAGTTGCGGTGAGACGGGCCGCCATCTATCGACCCTCCTCCAGGGCGGCCATGCCCCAGCCGTCGATCTCGTGGCCGTCGTCTCCGGTGACGACCTCGCGCAGCGTGGCGACGGCGTCCTCGATCCGGTCGCGGCTCTCTGCACCCGACCGGCCGAACGGATAGGTGGTCACACTGCCGACCGCGTGCTGATACTCGCGCTGGGGCTGAGCCAGTTTCTGCGCACACTCGTCGATCGTGTCCAGCCGGCCGAGGACGTCCTCGCGTTCGCGCTCGGCCTGGTAGCCGTCGCGCCGGAGTTCGCCGAGACGCTCCTCGACGCTGGCCGTGGTGACGCTGTATCCCAGCAGCCGAAGGAGCTCGTCGACCGTCGCGAGGGCAGGCGGGGTACCGCCGTCCTGATCGTGGAACTCACGGACGTGCTGGAGGCGGTCCAGCGCTTCCTCAGCGCGCTCGACGTCGGTCGGTTCGTCGGGTTCGAAGCCGCGGAGGCCCCAGTCGTCGGGCATGTTGTGCGGCCAGGAGTTGCGCTCGCGCTTCGGGAGGGCCTCGAAGCCGCGGGTTGCCGCCTCGGTGGGTTCGACACCTGCGGTGCTCGCCGCGACATCACTCGGGAGTGCGACCGCCGAGACTTCCAACAACGACGGGCCTCCGGTGCGCTCGCTCTCTTCGTCCCATCCCACCGAGAACGAGAGACCCATCGTCTCGGCCTGGTACTTGAGATACCGAAGGGCCGCCTCAATCTCGCCGGCGTCGCCCTCTTCGGCGAGTGCGTCGGGATCAGCGACAGACATCTCCGCACGGAGCAGGGTGGTGTCACCGTCCGCTTCGAGATCGGCGCTGTCGACAGTGCCAACCCGTCCGAGGACGCTGTACCGGGCGTCGCCGCCGATGTCCGATTTTCCGTGGTCGACCATCAGCGGGACCGGCTGGTCGTCGCCGTTGATCTGGTCGCGGAACGTGGCGAGGCGGTCGCGCGAGAACGCCTGTCCGTCCCTGGCCTGAGCATCTGACGAGATCGGGGCCTCCAGTCGGTACAGCCGGTCGCCGTCTTCAATCGCGCGGGTCTCGACGGCGTCGGCGTCCGGGTCGTAGGTCGTGTGTTCTGTACTCGCGCTCATAGCGAATCAAGAACCGTTCCTCGAGTGACGTTGAGCTGTTCGAACTCGGCGGAGATCTCGCCGCTCGTCGGCTCGGCCGCGAAAGTAGCGACAACACGATAGAAGGTATCGCCGTCGCCGAGATCGTCGCTGTCGAAAGTGACGGTCCCGCCGTTCGCAGCGGCGGTTTTAATCGGCGGAATGCGGCTGTAGGACTGGTCGACGCCAACACTCTCGACGTGCTCAACACTGGCACGAGCGCTCTCCAGGAAGACATCTGCGGGTTCGTCGTGTGTGTTCGTCACCGTCACGACGAGGTCGCCGGCCGTGGCGAAGGGGGGCGTCTCGGCTTGGATGCCCTCCGGTTCGCCTACATTCGTCGCGGAGTCGGTCTTCGTCTCAGTTCGTGGTTGTGGAATTGACATTGTTGTATGGAAAGTGGTGCGGTCTGTAGCCGGTGCACGGAAACGAGGGGGCCCGTCGGCCGAGTGACACCGACGGGTGCGTGGCCCAGAGTGGGTGAGGGTGGATCTGTGGCAGAGGGGGATCGCAGAGTGAGGACGTCGTCCGATGACGCTCCCCGGGG
>NZ_JALJCL010000027.1 GCF_023698535.1 Halorientalis regularis | reverse complement strand
GGCGGGGCAGTCAGACAAGCGCGAAACAGTGGTTACGACGCTTTAGACACCACTACAACCACGAACGACCGAATCAAGCACTCGATGGACAGACGCCAGCTGAGCAGATCCAGAACTAGACAGTGCCGTTCAAACGTGATCTCAGCGAATTGATTTGATCAACCGCTTTTACTACCATTTCAAAACAATTCATAACAATAAATACTCTCTGGCTGGATAGTTACGTGTCAAGAATGTCTGATGATATTAAGACGCTTATCCGGGAGACTGATGTGATAACTGCAGAAATTGAGCAGAAGGGCGACTACATTTCTGTCTACCAAGCCGAACTGGCAGATACATCCGATAGAGTGCGTATCTTGACATTGCCACCACATATTGATGATAAAGAAGTTGCAACCGCATTCAATAGAGTAGCAGGTGGCTGGGAGAAGGCGAATACTCACCCCAACATCGTTACAGTTTATGACCGCGGCAATGAACCTCAGCCATGGATCGCTATTGAGCAAGTAGACAAACAGACACTGAAAGAGGCTCAGTCAGATCTTTCACCGGACGAAGTCAGGAGTGTCGTTATTGATATTGCTGAGGCACTCCGAAATGCTGGGCTATACAATACTCACCATTTGGATTTGAAACCAGACAACATCTGGGTAGTCTCTGATGGTGAGGGTGTTTCAGCGCTCGTGGATGAGTGGGGCTTGGAAAGAGTTGTTCGTAGCACAGTTGATGAGTTCGATGTAACGCCCTTTACTGCTCCTGAGGTGATTAAAGAGCCAGAGACAAGAAACGAACGAACTGATGTATTTGGGTTGGGGGCTCTAACATACTTTGCCCTAACAGGAAATATTCCATTCACATCTGGTAAAGATATTGAAACATCGATTCGAAACGGAACTGTAACTCCCCCAAGTGACGCGGATGAATCGCTATCGGCAACCATTGATGACATCGTGATGCAGGCGCTGGCAACTGACCCATCAAAGCGACCAGACTCAGTGTATTCATTCAAACAATCATTCGATCGAGCATTCTCTCCGTCTGTTGAAACTGATCCGGGCGTATCAGAGGGGGCTACGATAACAGAAAATGACAATGAAAATAATCAAGATTCGGAACAAAACAACGGTTCAGTAATAACTACACGACGAGTTGCACTAAGCATTGTAGGCGGTGCAGTTGGGGTTGGAGGGCTGGTAGTGAGTCAAAGTTCCAATAATGCGAACAGGAATGCGGGAGCAGGGGCAATTCCAGAAGAGATGACGATCGGGGTCCTTGCGCCAGCTCCAGAAAACAACCCGATTGGTGAGTCAATCGCCAATTCCGCGAAACTAGCAGTCAACCGGATAGAGAGCAGCAGTGAACTATTACCCCAAAAAAATATCAATGTATCAATTATGAATACAGAAGGGACACCATCGACGGGTCGCCAACGCTATCGTGAACTGGCACAGAACGAGGGTCTACACCTGACGACGGGAGTGTTTAGGAATGATGTTTTGCTACAGCTGATGAACCTGATTGCAGAGGAGCAGACAGTTCATATGACTACCGGTGCGGCAACGCCCACAGCTAGTAATCAGGTTCACAACAACTACGAGCAGTATAAGTATCACTTTCGAACGGGTCCGATCAACAATTACCACAGAGGACAGAATATGGTTGACTTTCTCGAAGCACAGAGAAGCAACCTTGGCTGGGATTCGGTGGCACTGTTGGTAGAGGACTACGAATGGACCAATCCAGTTCAGCAGGCACTCAACGACCACATCGGCGACTTAGAGGTGGAGGTCATAATGGAACAGCGCTACGCCTCGGGTACCCAGAACTTCGGTCCGATCTACGACTCCGTCGAAGATTCGGGTGCCGACGCGGCCTTCGTTGCGATGGCCCACACCGGGACTGCAGCGGTCGTCCAGTGGGCACAGGACTCGCGTCCTTTTGAGTTCGGTGGCATTCATGTCCCCTCACAACTACCAGCCTATTATAACCTGACTAATGGCGCTTGCCGCTATACGGTCACGCAGAACACGGCAACGCCTCAGAATGAAATTACCGATAAGACTCTACAGTACGCCGAGGATTATAACAGCCAGTACGGTGGCTATCCTGTCTATGCTGGCTACAACACCTACGATGCAATCCTCCAGTGGGCCAACGTCGTGACCAAGCACAGAACGGTTGACGCTAACGAGATTGTTGTAGGACTTGAAAACAGTTCATATATCGGCACTACTGGGACTCTCAACTATTACGGCCCCGACCACAAGTATGCTCACGATATCAGGTATAATTTTACTACTAATTCGTCACCTGAGAGTGGTATTAATCCTGTATGGCAGCAATGGCAGGAGGATGATGGGAGAGGTGTTCAAGAAATCATCCACCCGACCTATGTTGAGTCATCAACCTATCAGCGACCTCCTTGGATTTAAAACTCTTCTCTCACGCAAGTGCGAAGACAAAGCGTGCCCTCTAGACCGGAGAGGATATCAAACGGTTCGTAATGTTATAGAATCCAAAAGTTAATGTCAAATCCGACTGCAGTCGTGTATAGATGAAGTTTCCGGACCGGATTTTTGCTGTCGGTGGTGCCGGGAAGGCTATTGCGATGGAACTTCTTGAGTCAGAATGGGTTCTTCGAGGGATTTTGGAACCACGTCCGAATCCCCCATCTCTGACGGTTACCATCCTAGACACTGCCGAGGGAGAGCAAAACAAAGACAAACAACGCATTGCGGATATTCGACAACGGATTTCCGAAGTTGAAGAAGAGGTTCGAGACACCGAGGAAGGCCGACCTGGTTCAATCGAAGTTAAGTACAAACTAGTCACGGAAGACATTCGACTTGATGGCAGTATCGACCTACTCGGAGAAGACGCCGTCCCTCGTATTGCGGAAGGAAACGGCATGGATCCGGAGAACTGGTGGATTAAGGAACAACATATCAACGAAAATCTCGATTTCGCAAAGGGCGTCGTCAGGAAGCGCGGACTGGGTAAGTCAATCTATTACAAAGCCTACGCGGAAGACGATCAGATCTCGAAGTACATTGATCTCCCCGAAAAAGGGAAAGTGGCAGTGCTAACGGGTCTGGGCGGAGGAACTGGCTCGGGGATTCTTGCAGACTTGGCCCAACATCTCAAGCAACGCCATCGTACGGCTGAAATCACTCTCTTCGGTGTTCTCCCAAATCACACAGAGGGCATCAAAGAGAATACAAATGCTTTCGCCGCCCTCTCTGAACTAGAATATTTGGCCCTCAACGAAGAACAGATCTTCAAAGATCGAATTCTTTTGCCTATTGACCCGACAGAATTCGATGGGAAGACTGGTAACCGAATCCAGACTGACCGATTCTTGGAAGAGTTCGACGAGGCTGTAGTCTATATGTTGGCGTCCTATTACAATACAGAGGGCTTGGAAGATCCCTTCGCTGATGCCCCAAACTACGCGCCGTTTACAATCGGCATCCCCCAAATTCTCCGATTTAATGTCGAAGCGATCAATGAAGCAAGAGAGACATTCCGGGACCTCCTCGAAGAAAAGCAGGAAGCTCTGGAAGCGGAAGAGGAGATCTATTCAGAATTAGATAGACATCTGCAAAAACACTTCGACGAAGGTGAGTCCGGACTCCGAGATCTTGATCGTACAGACCTAAATGAGCGGATGGACCGTGTTACGACCCTACTTGAGTTTGATCTATTCAACGAGCTAAATTATGAGTCAATATCCATATTCAACGACATTATCGATGATGCCAAAGAAGAGAGTAGCGACATTGAAGAGCAAGTAGATACGATCTCGGCTTCAGTTCGGGCTATTGATGCGACCAGTCGAGACACTGGCCAATTTGTCGATAATATAGACGAGCATCTTGCAGAGATTTTGGAAATGGATCTTACTCTCATTTCCATGCGGAAAGACATACTTAGCCGTATTAAAACGGTTGACGAGAAGAAAATCCGTGATGCACTTGAATTCTTGATTGGAACAGGGAGCGCAAGTGCAAATCCTGGTGTGCGACTTCAGCGGTTGGAGGCAGAGCTTGAAGATCTTGAAGAACGACGCAAACAGCTTGAATCAGATCTGGAAGAAGCAATTGAGGAGTTAGAAGAAGCACGTGATGAGCAGTCTGAAGAAATCAAGCGTAGAGCCAACAACTGGGAGCGAAACGTAGAAGACGAAATCGCCAATCTCCGGACAATCAATCAGATCGATTTGGGGACAGATCTCAATACGCTACAGTCACGTCTCGATGAATTCCTCTCTAACATCGTCAACGCCGATTCGGAGGACGAAGTAGAACAAATTTCCGAATCAGGTGTTCGAAATGCGTTAGACAAAGTCCAAAACGATCTCAGCGAGATTGGAGTCGACTTTCAGGACGACCGCCGATCGATTGAAGGATCTCTCTCTGAACTGAAACAAGCTCGAACTGCCTTCTTCGATATGAATCAAGAAGAAGGAGCGATTGAGAGTATCACCCCATGGCAGAGTTCTACAGAGGAAGAAAAAGAGGAGGCACACAAAGACTATCGAATGCAGAGAAACCGGTTAGACGATCGGGGTATCTTTTCGGTCGGTCCGCCGGGTGGAACGTTCACTGCCGAGCTAACGTACAATGAAGCGACCATTAGAGAGGAAGTCGATCGCGAAAAACGGACATTGAGAGAAAGTATTGTCAACGAACTTCGCGATGCGGCCGACGATCCACCCGAAGATCTTATTAGAGAACTCGAAACTGAACTTACCGAAGACCAGAACCAGGAACAGCTTCGAGATATTGTCCATCAAATATTCAGGCTTGAAGTCGGAGAAACAGAAGATATCGAAAACCGGCGTGATGAACTCGAAGCAAAACTGGATGACGTTGAGTCGACTATCGAGGTGTATGACCCTACCATCGATCTATTCCAACGGTTAAATAATAAGCGCGAGGTGTACGAGGAACAGAGTACGGCGTTCAGGTCCCAACAGGATAATTATTCGGCTGAGCCAAGCCGTAATGTCTCAACCGAATCTGATAGGCATGTCTACATCAAAAACATCCAACCGGAGGATGTCTTCCGCGCAACCGGACGTGACAACCTGGCTCAGAGCGACCTGCTAAAAAGTAAAGAGGAGAGTCAGCGGGTACAGGCGAATTTGGAGGAACTTGCAAAGAACGCTAGGAACGAAGAGTACACATCGCTTAAGCGTCGGAAGCTCAGCCGAGGCCGATCCCGGTACAGTGAAATGAAAGTTCGGGTGTCAGTACTAAGTCGTGCTGTCTCCCAACTTGACTCGAACACCATCGACTTCGAGGACATCTTCACTGGCGCCTTCGACATCGGAAGTGGCGGAAACCGTGCAAGTAGTCCATATACGAGCTGGGCCTCAGAGGTCGGCGGTCCGTGGGACATCGGCGTCTGTGTATTCATTTCCGGAGTCTTCCTCGACAATATCAAAAAGGCAGTTCAGGCAGACGGATATTTCAGCGGGTACAAAGATCGGGAAGCAGATCTCGGGGAGGATATTATCATCCACCACAGCTATGGACTAAGTGAAGGATATTATGTCCGTCGTAAGTCGTTGATGAATATGGAAGACGAGGACGATGTTGGATTCTTCCTCAGAGACGAACCCGAAATCACTGAGGATCTCCTCAACGAATATATCGGGACTGTCGATACAACTGAGTAAGTGGTAGTATGAGCATGAACAACCTTGCTGGGCTCGTGCAGGAGAACAGAGAAAAACTAAAGCTACTTCTGTATTTTGCGGTTATTATCGCTCTAGCGTATCCTCTGGCCACGTCTATTGGAAAAGCGTGGGAAAGTTCCCATCTTGCCCGGTCTATCGTTCGTTTGCACTATGTTGTCGGTGTTTCTCGTCCAGCTCTTAATATGACTATATTAGGGCTTTTTATAGGCTTACTCACCTTGATGACGCTGGATCCAAAAAAGCGGATCCAAGCTGCTCTCCTATGGTTGGGTATGATAATTTCCCTTGTTGGTTTGCTCTCTCTTGGGCTCTTCCTCGTTCAGATCAATTTCATCGCCGAGCTACCCTGGTTTATCGGTGGGCTTATACTGGGGTTAGTCATCGGTGGAGGACGCAAATTACTGCAGGTTCAGACCGCAGACGCGCTTGAGTTCCGGCGCGCTTCGCTCGGCATCTTCTTTATTCTTGCTCTCATTGTTGTGGTGGCTTTCGTCGAATATCATGTTCAGTACCCCAAAATATTCTCTGTGACACAAAGTGGGGTTCAAACTGCTACCACGACTCCGTCTGGAGTAGGCTTGGAAACTTCAGGGATATTCAAAAATGCTCTCATCAGCGGTCTGTTCATCGTTGTTCTTGGCCAGTTCGTCACTTATGATGCTGAGCATGACTTTTTCATTCTTGGTCCGCGAGCCTCTGGGAAGAGCCTATTCCTTATTGGAGCATATTTAGAGGCTCTGGAGCAAACCTCGGATTCATCTGCTAACACCCCGCTAAATCCTAGCAATGACCTAGTTGACATGATGCAAGAACTTGACAGGCCAGAATCCGAATGGATTATTGAGGCAACCGGTCGAGGAGAAGTGAATGTTCTCTCATTCCAGTTTGTCCATGGCCGTGTATTTCCGACAAATATTGGGCTGCAAAGTATCGACTATGCAGGCGAATATCTGAATCGCCTTCCTGATGCTATCGCAGACACGCTGCCCGATGACTCAGTCGACTCGACCCTAGAGCGTTTAGTTGATGGGGTTGAAACCGCTGATACGTTGGTCCTATTGCTCGATCTAGAGCGATTCATGAACGATGAACCACTCGAGATTACAGAGTATTTTGACATTCTTCGCCAGGCAGACAATACTGGGGTCATCCTTGTTGCCACCAAAGCAGATGTTATGGCTGAAGAGTTCCGTGAAAAACGGGGGCTGGAAGCACACCGATATCAAGATGAGTTCAGACAGTACATCAATCAACGACTTCGTGGGAGCCAACAAGTAGAGGGCCTAATTCAGGAAACTGCTGGAACGGAAATATATCCCGTGTATTACCAGACCAAAGTCAACGAGAACGGGGACCGTGTTCCGATTAGGGATGAAACTAATTCTGTGACAACAGTTGGGTACGACGAGTTGCTGGATCTACTTGGGAGGCGAGCTTGATATGATTGATCTAACCATCTACGATTCACAGGGTCAGTCACTTGATGATCCAGCTGCGGCAAAGAATGAGCGTATTGCAAACTTCTTTTTTGATGGTGTTCGGCTGGCCATCGAAAGCATGGATTCTGTCCGTGCTTACTGCTTCTTCAGAGCGCGAGAATCGGAGGGCGCCCGCCTGGATCAGTTTTACGCGGAGTTTGAGGCCTCAAGTGTTAGCGAAATTGGAAACCTGAAATCGGCTGTTGAGCAGAAGGTGCGTGATGAACATGAAATGATTTTGGAATCCTCTACAGAGGATGCGACTGTCTTTGATCTTATTGATGAGGCCTCTAGATTGGCACCACCCGGTGATCGGAATACACGAGATCTCATTCCTAAGCTGATTCGACGTGGCGAACGGCCACGTTTCGGTGTCGGAAACTATAGAGACGCCTTAGCTTTGCTTATTGACGTTATACGTAATGGGAGAGTAAACAAAGCCGCCATCGCAGACAATGCAGAAAGTGCCGAGCTATCGGATTACGATATTGTCATTGAAACTGGCAACCATACTGGTCTAGTTCCCCTCGGAAATACAGAAGATGCATTGGCACGTGAACAGAGGAGTAGTATGCGGTCAGAAAGAGGCAGTCTGAGCAATGATCCGCTTGGTGATCATGACTCTAAATATCAGTCTTCAATAGATAAATCTTCAGATGAAACTCTCACTGGCAAAGACAAGTTAATTAGTATCGGGCTTATTTCAGCTTTTGGAATTGGAATACTTGCTTTGCTTATCGGTGGAGGACTGTTCGGCGCCTGTTTCCTTGGAGTTAGTGTTGATCTTCCGTTTATCGGCGATCCGTGTACCTCTGATAGTGGTGGTGCTGGTAACCAGACTGAATTCAGCGTTGATGGGTACAACACTTCTCTGTACACCAACAACAGTACAATTGCCATCCGCTGGAATGGACCGAACAGCGTTAATCATACTGTAAGTCTCAAAAACGGTTCGGGGAATCTGGTTAGACAGAACTACACCATTAACAAATCTTCCACTAGACGATCGTGGCAGAACCTGCCCGCTGGTAATTATAGTATTTTTGCCATAAACAACAGTGGAACTGTGAAGGAAGTTTGGAATGGGACACTGTCTTCGACTGGTGCGAAAACAAATAATAGTCAACCGACTGGGACGCCAACTGTAGCCGATACGCCTTCAAATACTCAAGAATCTACAGCAACTGAGGGCACATCCAATCAATCCACTACTTCTTCCCCATCGTGAAAGGTGGAATCTCTGCTGTATCAAAATCACACACCCTCGATGTAGACGGCCAAGGACACCTTTGATAAAGAAAACAGTGATAAGGTTCATCTAATGTCGTTGTAACCAATTATACATGGACAAAGGGCCGACTGTGATTCTTGGGGTAATAATCGCCATCGTCTTGACTGCAGCAATTGCTGTTGGTGTCTATACAACTTTTGTACCCACGAAAGGCTCATCTAACGGACCAACAAGCCCGACACCGACAGAGGACTCCGTGTCCGCCTCAACACCAACCCCCATCCCTGAACAGGTGCCCACGAGATCAACTCCAGAGGCCAATAGTGAATCAACTCCCTCGATAGCACCAGAAGAAAAGATACGTAATGCTATATCAAATTCAATAAATAATTATCGCAGTAAAAATGGTCTGCCAAAAATTACAATGGAATCATACCTGTCATCACGTCTTACTGAGATGGCAAATATTCATAGTAAGCGTATGATGGAAGAGCAATCTGTAGGGCATCGTATTCAAGGAAACACGACCGAAAATAGATACACTGCCTATGGGTTAAATAATCGCTGTTCATTTCCATCAAATAGCGGCTACAGTACGATTGATACAGTTGGTGGATCTACAGAACTAATCTCAAGACCTATAGCTCCAGCCGTCTATGAGAATGAGGAGGGTGGATACGCTGGTAACTCCACTAGGGTAGCGCATAACGCGATGGAGGACTGGAAAAGTGACAATCTCCAAAGGAGGAAGCTGGAATTTAGCAACGCTGACCAAGCTGGTATAGGAGTGTCTATTTCTAAACGCGGCGGTGTATATATTACAGTTGCCCTGTGTGGTTGATTCCAGAATATCAGGTGAAAGCGTAGTGGGCAGGGGCGACGCGACAGCGTCACCCGAATGCAATGTTCCCATGTCAACGGCCCCGCGCACGGTGGCGCGGGGCTTGTCAGTGAACTCGGCCTCTGCCGACTGGCGTTAGTCGGACGGGACGGATCCCCGATTCGGCGTCACCGTTCCTGACTTCAGGGCGAGTTGACTGTCGCCCGTCCGCCGCGACGACTGGAGGCCGCAACGGACGTACCGCCACCCAACGTTCTTCGCTCCAACATAGTCCGCATTCGCCGTTGCACCACACGACTCACACTCGAACTCCGACTGCCTGACGCGGTTGCCCTCGCTCGTGTGGCCACACTCCAGACATCGCCGACTCATGTTCTCCGGATCGACGTACTCCACACAGATGCCTTCCGCATCAGACTTGTACTCCACGAGATCAACGAGTTGACGGTGCACCCACTGATGGAACTCTTGCACCGGCGGCGCACGTTCTCGTATATGCCGCAGGTTCTCGAACGCGATGTACTCGCACTCGTGTTCCAACGCTTCCTCGATGATGTCGTTGCCCAAGCGGTGGAGGACGTCCCGGATGTACCGTGACTCACTGCCACTCATCTGTTGGATCGTACGGTGCGCGGACTGTGTACCAGTCTGTTGGAGATTGCCCCGAATCCGCTCAAACTCCCTGTGCCGATGCCTGAGTTCTCTGCCGGACGTGAAATACGCCGTTGAGGTAGTGGCGATGTTGACGATGCCGAGGTCAACGCCGAGAACTGTCCTGTCCTCGTCGTCACCCCGTGTTCGACCTGTTTCTCGGGCTTCGGCCTGCGGAATCCGAGGTTCAGGTAGTAGTCACCATCACGCCGAGAAATCGTGGATTCGGTGAGTTCCCAGTCCTCATCGTTGAGGTACTGGTGTTGGTAGCCGTCTTCGACATCCGGCAACGCGAGGTCGCACCGGATACGATTATTGACTGTTAAGAGGGAGACTGTTCCGTCGTCGAACAGCGTCATCGTCTGCGTATCGTATTTGATCGTATTGGCGGTGAACTCTGGACGCGAGGTTTTGTAGTTCTCGCTGAGGGCTTCGATTTCTTCGACACCGGAGAGTGCGGCTGCGGCTTGGTGGGTGGCGAGGATTGCATGTTGACTCCCGAGACGTGTTTCCTCCAGCACTCTGTCCTAAGCGAGGTCTTGGAGGTGGGTTTTCCGCGTTTCACGGTGGTCCCATCCGATCTGACTACTGATGTTGCAGGCATCTTGCCACTTGTTGATAGTCGTGTCAAGCAGTTGCTTCTGCTCGGTATTGAGGATTGGGCGGGTGATTGCGGTGCGTCTCAGGTAGTCGTCCGCTACGACTTTCAATAGACAAGCAAGGTACTTAGTACTCAGTAGTTTGTGGCAGCAGGTGTCGGCTTCATCCCCGCCCACGGTGGGGCGGGGAACCCGCCTAGCTACCTAGTTTGAATTGCTGAGTTCGGAGGCGAGCGCCGCGAACCTGCTGGAGTGATCAGCGCAACTGTTGAACCGTCTCGATGCACGGCGATTCCAATGCGGGGAACCGATAGACAGTATGAAGGTTGTGGTGTCTCACGGCATCTGTCTTGGCCTGTTCAGAACTTATGCAGACCACTCAAGCAGGTTCGCTGGCGCGAGGGGCTCTGTTGCCGCTCTGCCGGTCTGAGTCAGTGATCAAACACGGCAGCTATCAAGCGTATCAACGGTATTTCTGTAAGGATTACGACCGCACGTGCAACGACAAGACCGGCACGGTCTTCGCGCCGCGGGGGAGGAGGTCAAGAGTGCCGTCCAACGTGATAGATCACGCCCCAGCAAAACGAGAGAGCGACCATAACAATAAGTGCGCCAGCAAATTGTTCGTTCGTCGGTATGCTTGCACCAGTTGTACGTTGAACAAATTCAATGATAGTCAGAGAAAACTGCCCGAGTGGGGGTAGGAGTTCCCAGACGAATTTCGATAGTACTGTTCCAATGATCAGTGTTGCGAATGCAGCAAACCCGTGTGAGGCCCCAGTCGTTGCTGGCATACCACACTAAAAATCCTGTGAACAATTAATTCTTCTCATCTTATACATGGGTATTGGTATTAAAGTTTCTGCAGGATGGGTAATAAAACTGTCAGAAGCGAATTTGAAATATGCGCCTTCTCGGATCACCGGGCGCGGATTCGTGTGCGCGCCGGTCGGGTCTTGAGCAAATGCCAGACTGCCTTGCGGATAGTAATACGGCATGAAGATAGCTCGTGAACGATTGGCCGGGTGTCACGCCCCGTCGTTTTCAGCTGCGACCCATTCCTCCGGTGTGGGTTTTTCGCGGTATGGTAAGCAGTCCCGGAGGAGAATGACGTGAGCTTCAGTATTACTCTCGTCACTTCATCATTTTCGCAAATTCTTCGACGACTAACTTCTTCCCCGCTTTCGTGAGTTGGCCTTGTGCTCTGTGTTGTTGGATTGCTCCTGGAGGAATCGTGTGGATCGACCACGGGAGTAGATATGTTGCTTTAGAAAAAGAGATCCCAGTGAAGTGAGTTTCTTTCTGAAGTTCTGGAGTTCTGTGGTTTTGGCGTTTCGACCCGTGACCAAGGCACATTACTGTGCACTCAACAGAGTTGTACGGCCTGCCTTGATGACGGATGATGACGACCGGCCGCTCGCTTTTTTGACCGTGGGGATCACGACTGACCCAGCTGATCGTCCCAGAAGGATACTTCATTTGTCTTCATCGATGATCCCGACAGCATCCTCAATGTCATCGTCAGTGAGCTTCGCTGTATCTAGATCAGGAGACGTTTGTTCGCTGTCGTCAGTGCTTATACCCTCCTCATGGTCAGTGAACATCCGGTCAAGACCGTCAAGAGCGGCGGTATATCGGTAGAGATCTTCACGCTCCGAGCGAGCATGGTAGTACCCGTCTGGCGTTTTGTCGATATAGTCGGTGTCGTAGAGACGCTTGAGCGTCACTTTCGCTGTGCTGTGTGGGATATCGAGTTCATCGCGGATTTCCTGGGGACTGTATCCATACTCGTCATTGCGATAGAGGAAGCCGACGATGTCGGATTTTGTCGTTCCCGGCGTTAAGTCTACGTCCGGGTCGTGTGATTCGAGATGCACGGGCATGTAACTCCGAGTAACCGGCTGAAACTGTTAAATGTATCGCTGTACGAGGCGACGACCTCGGGGCTTGACCCCGGAGAGGTTCACCGGGCAATCAGTCTAGGCTTGTGGATCGGGATCGTCTGTGATTGGCGAGCCGAGTTCGTCGCGAGTGCCGATTCGGATCCAGTCCACAGTCCCGTCGAAGCCAATTCGTGTTGTGTTCATCGGCGTCCTGCTGGTGAGCCGATCGGTGAGTTCCTGGACCAGCTCGTGTCGGTGGAGTTGCCGGCGTGACCAGGAACCATGCCCGGAGGCGAGTGTCGAAAAGCGAACGTACTGGGTTCCTGGCGGCACTTCGTCGCTGAACAGCGTGATATCGAGATACTGGAGGACCAGATTCGCGTTCGCTTCTGGCGAGGTGTACTGGATGACGACGTCATCGCGAGCGGTCATTTCGACTAGCCACGCATCGATCAGCCGTTCAATTGCATCTTCGTCGCGCAGGTTCGGCACGCAGAGGGGTTCGAGTTGGGCAAGAGGGTCGTGGAGAGGGTCGGGGCGACTGCCGGTCAGCGACTCGATGCGCTCGTCTATGGCCGGCGCGAGATGCTGGTGGGGCCTGACCTTCGCCGCGTCGCCACTGATTGCGTCCTCTCCCCCTCCCGTGTCCGTTCGCGAACTGGAGAGGACCGACTTGACGACGTGACTGGGGCGGGTGCGTTCTAGTGAGAACATGGTTCTGTCGCTCACTTCCGTTGCAGATCCACAATTGGATCTGCGTCACTCATCGAATGTGGGATGGTGGATTTGATCGCTCTCGTCGATTTGTGACCGGACTCGGCGGATCGTTCGCGACGAGATGGACGCGAGCGCGGCGATTTCTGTATCGTCGGCTGACGGGCTTGTAGCGAGAGAAATGCAGGCAGCAGCAAGCGAGACAGCGGGATCAGTGAATGCAGACGAATTGTCGAGTTGGGCGGCGATTTCTGTCGCTGCAGATTCGGTTTTCATCGAGAGATCGAGACCGGTTGCCAGCCGCGGAATGAGATTTTGCGGGTGTCGTGGAGGAATCGGAAGCGAAAGCTCTCGCACGAGGCTGGAGTAGACAGTCTGGGCGTCCTGCTTTGGGACGGATGTTGCCCGGGCAACTTCGTCGAAGAGCCGGGAAATCTCGGTGAGCCGGCAGGTAGCGTAGACACAGGCGGCGGCGACAGACTCCACAGATCGCCCGTTGACGAACTGTTCGGACTGCGCTCTGTCGAAGAGGTCAATTGCTTGGTCTCGGGTATCCGTTGTGAGGCCAAGAGCGCCGGCCAGACGGTCGATTTCCCGAGTGGCGATTGTTCGCGACCGCTCCTGCTCGGACTGATAGTAGGCGCGGCGTTGTTCCCGGCGAAGCCGAACCAGCCGCTTTCGCTTGCGGCTGTCGAGTGGCGATCCTGTGGCGTCGAAGTCGCGTCCGATCTCGGTGAGCATTTGCTCTCGGTGGGCAGTCGTTGGCTGTTTGGCTCGCTGTGTTGTGCTGGACTGGGGCCCACTGTGGTCGTAGAGTGCGCGGATCTCTGTCGTGATGGGTTGGTCCTCGATGATGAGACCACAGACTCGGCAGTACTGTTCCGATCCGTCGGTGTGGATGGGGCCGCCACAGCTAGGACAGGCCTCAGTCTTAGGCTGGTGGTCAGTGGGCGAATCTGGGAGAAAGTTAGACATGAAGAAGTCACCTTTCCCGCATGGCCACAAACACATCGTCGGGTTGACGGTTGATGTTGGGTCTGTTCAGGCGATTAAGAGTTGTGTTCGCTGATTACACACAACTGTGTAAAAAAGATCGGTGAAACCCAGCCGGGTATTGTATGTTACCAGCACAGCTCTTGGTCAAACAGGGCCACGCGACCGATCAGTGTTTTTCGTTGTGGACAACGATCCAGTTGTCGCAGTCGATATTCGCGCAGGAAGTCACCCGACGAATCTCGCCGTCGTGGATCGGGTCTGTTTCTTTCTCTGTGCCGCATTCGCCGCATTCGACCGTAATACGCTCTCTAGGCATTGGTTTTCATATCGAATACGGGGTGTGTTGTGGAGTGTGAACTGCTCCGGGGTCAAGCCCCGGAGCTTCTTCCCGTGGATTAGTCGGACACGCCTCGGATACCATCGGACTGATTGCCTCGACCGGTATCAGAGGCCACGGTTGGGCCGTCCACAGGCCCCGATGCCTGCCGTCGCAACTCCCACTTCCGCACCTGCGGGAGTGTGTTGAGAGCAGGCACATTTCTATCCTCTTGCTTTCGTAGGGCTGTGTTGAATCACTAGACGGCGTCGGGATAGGTCGCTAAATCGAAGGAGTTGAAGCGGGAGACTTCAGTTGTCTATGACCCAAATCTCCCGCTTCACTAGCGAAATCGTCCCGATTTCTCAAAG
>NZ_JALJCL010000026.1 GCF_023698535.1 Halorientalis regularis | reverse complement strand
AAGCCGACGCATGATTCTCGATGAGGAGGCTCTGTTGGACACAGCTATCGCCTCCTCATTCCTCTCGAAAAGTAGCCTCGATAAGCCGCTGCTGTCACGCGGTTTCTCTCTTAGCTAAAGACGGATGCCACAACAACCTCGCCATGTAGGGCCAGACTGTGCTGCCGTCCGTGTCTTGTCCTGACGCCGTCTGGCCGTTACCTCTCACTACCCATACGTGTTGATAGAAAATCGCGCGGTGTTTCTGTTGGGTTTGGTTATACGTTCACCGGTAGGGGTGGAGATGGATGGAGCTCCAACCAGGTTGCGCCACACACCTTTCCCCGCAGTCGGGAGCAGAGTGGCCGGCGGTATTGTTACGTGGCAACTACGCCGCCTGAATGTGGTCAGAAGACGTCGTAGCGGCCACGGCTGGCTGCGCTGGATTGGTCCTGTGTGTGGACCATGTCTCGCTGGGAGCGTAAAATCTGAGTGGACAGGACGTGCTCTTCCGAAATCGTGGCCAATCCATTCGGGATGGCGTACTTGCCAGGCGAGAACAGGTAACCAGTGGTTGTCCGCTGGTTCGTAGGTGAGTCCGTGATTTCGTCCTGCTCGTCGAATGTCTCAGCAAGCGCCGCAAGGTCGAGTTCCTGCTGATAGGCGATTATCCCGACGACGTTGGCAAGCTCAGTGTCCGTCACTACCTCGTCGTAGACGGAGCTAGGCGAAAGGTCCGACTGATGACGTTCATACGAACGAATTCACCGGTACGGTTGAGGGGCAAGAGAGGCACGAACTCAGACAAATTTACCAGACACCCACCAGTGTTTCAGGAATTCATTCAGCTGGATGGACATCATACCCCGAACTACAATTGAGTGTGGTACTCAAAACGGGAGAGTGGCCAACACTTAATCTGGGGAGTTAAGCAGCACATCTCGGAAGACCAGAAACCGCACATGTCTCTCAAGAACTCGTCTGTTCTGGGGAAAATAAACGTGACACCGCGAGCGATCAGTTAACTCGAAGTAACGGATGGCCTTGAGACCCCCACCACCGTTTCAGCAATTCATCTGAATGAGAGAGTGGGTTGACTTTGATGATGAGTCCCGTGAGAGGTGCAATGCTAATAAAGGTCTTAGACGAAGCCAGCTATACTCGTCCAAACTGCTTTCTCTATCTTCTTACTACTACACTTACTACTACTAGAGGAAAATTTTATATCTCATCATGTCGGCTACCGTGTCCTTACTCAGGCTAAAATAGATGGTCTCAGTTGCTGAGGACATGTTCTCGTACTGTAACGCGTGTTTCCCCCGGAACTAGTCGTCCCATCCTTTTGCATGAGAATTGCTGAAACGGTGGTGTGGGTGTGGTCCCTCTACTTTGTCTGGAACTTCTCGTTGGCGACATTCGGGACATTCCTGCAACCGGGGTTTTATTATGTCTTGCCCAGACGGTTCCGTATATGACCCAGTTCTCGAATACCTCGCCTATTTTCCAACGAGAAGAAGTTCTTCGTGAGGAATATCATCCCGACGATCTCCCTGAACGAACTGACGAGGTGGAGGACCTTCATATGTCGCTGGCTCCTGCGGCCCGCGGAGTCGGTGCCAACAACGTGTTTCTCCACGGGAAGGCCGGTCAAGGGAAAACTGCCGCTGCGAAAGCCAAGCTCGCCGAACTGCAGGCCCATGCTGAGAAAGAATCTGATCATCTGGACCTCACGACGGCATATGTCTCCTGTGAGTCGCATGATCTCTCAACGTCATACAAGGCCGCTTCCCGTATCTACCAGGAACTCACCGGTAACAACCGGCCGACTGGTCACGCAACCGACGTCGTAATGGACATGATGTTTGAGGCGATGAACGAAGTCGGTGGCACGATCATCATCGTCCTCGACGAGATCGATACGCTTGGAGACGATGACCGGATTCTCTATAGTCTCCCCCGAGCCCGAGCGCAGGATTACGTTGAGGACCATGTTTTCCCCAGCATCATCGGCATCAGTAATGACCTCCAGTGGCGGGATAATCTCAGTCCGAAAGTGAAAAGCTCGCTCTACGATGATTCCGTCCTCTTCTCACCATATGATGCGACGCAACTCCAGCAGATCCTCCGCCGGCGCGCAGCGAAAGCGTTTCGCGATACTGAATTGACTCCGATCGACGAAGTCAACGCCGATGGAGATCCCGAGGGAACTGTTGTCGAAATCGACCAATCCGGGCAGGAGTATCTGTTTCGGAGTGGCGTACTGACCGATGATGTGATTCCACTCGTCGCTGCACTTTCGGCACAAGATACGGGCGATGCTCGTCAGGCGATCAAATACCTCCGCAAAGCCGGCGAATTGGCCGATAAACACGGTGACGACCAAGTTGGTGCGGAGCACGCTCGTGAAGCCCAGGCGCTTGTTGAGCGAGAAGCCGTCGTTGAGGCTATGCGTGAAATGACGACACAAGCCCATCTTGCCCTTGCCGCGCTCACTGCTTTAGAACTTTCCGGGGATGCTCCCGTCCGAGCCAAACCGATTTATGGTGTGTACAAGAGTGTTGCCTCACGAATCGATGCCGACAAACTCGGTCAGCGACGGTTCAAAGACCATCTTCGTGAACTTGACATGCAGGGTATCGCCGATGGTGAAAAAGTGACCGCGGGCTCGATTGGTGGTCCGGCATGGGAGTACCAGCTCCAGGTCGACACCGAGATTGCTGTCGAAGTCCTCAAGGATACAGCTCGATTCGCAGATATCGATTTCGAGCAGATCAGTGCTGATCGACCGAACGTGTAGTACTGTTGCCGGGTGACTTTCCACTCCCTGCTCATCTACCCAACACCCCCCACTGTTTCAGCAATTTCGGCGACACCTGGCGAACCGCTCTTCCCCTCTTCAGGGGACCCACCCCCACCATTTCATAAATTCTGTCTGATAATACTGGTGGCGTAGGATTGCCTATCCCGCGGGAGATCTCGAAAAGTGTTGAGCGTATCACCATCTCAATCAATAGCCTCGGAAACGGTGGGGGGTTGATACCGAACTCTCCGAAGCTACTGAATCCTCGATAGTCAGCCGACTCAGCGACTCTCGACAGTGGTTAATCCAGAAATGTTGGAGGACCGCTCCCCAATCTTACCAAACATTTACTCTCTATTAGTCCGTGTTGTTTGGCAAGACAATGGCCTCTCGACCACCGGCTCCCGATTCGCTCCCGCAGTATCTCGCTGAGGGCGTCCCGAAGCAAGATGACGCAGATTTACGCGTCCTCCATGACTGGATCAACGAACTCCTTGAATACCGTCAGGACGTCACTGCCGAAGATATCGACGCCAGCGAGGATGAGTCAATCAAAGCCGTTGAGGAATCGAGTGGGGGGACCGTGGTGATCAAGAAGGTCAGCTGTGGAAAGGACAACTGCAAATGCCAATCTGGGGCACTGCATGGCCCCTACAAGTACGTCGTCCGTCGACAGGGAGACAGTCTCGACTGGGAGTACAAAGGGCCGGTCTCTGAGTAGCTACACCGCGAGACTTTCTCACAGAAGGTCCTCAACGAGGCCCTTGATTTGCTGTTCGTATTCTGGTACTGTTTCCCGCTCGTAGAGCCGGTCGTGGTACTCGAAACTCTCGTCGATTGCTGACGCGAGGTCTGCCGGTGACGTCGGTGGTTCGCTTGGCATCAGTGAATCCATCGTATTAACCAACACCAGGGTGCGGAAGTCTCTGCTTTGTTGGTTGACAGTGTGGACAACCTCAGATTCCTGTGATGCTGGGGTCCCATGCATATAAAGTACGGAAGTGCTCCGAAGCGGGCCAGACCAAGGGAAATGGTGGCTGTCGAGGGCTAAATCGTGAGAAATTTGTACCACTACGATGTCAGAATATCTTCCTCAATGTCCTCGTGGAGATGTTGACACTCTTTCTGTGCGACTGTTGACGCCGGTGTACGCATTCACTCTCAACTGGTGGTAGTTCTTCTGCATGAGATCTCGGAGCTCATCGAGTCGTCGTTGTGGATGTTGATTTACTGTAGAAGTGCCAGCATAGATACCGAAATCAGGCATACTTCTCGCGACAGGCGGTTTGTATATAAAGTGTGCCGGCTTTCTACGGAGGCGTGAGAAGGACTACCTTTTCACTCGTATTTCGAGAATTTTTCTGCTGGAGAGTGACGCAAGTTGATTCACGCTCTGGTGTCTACTGATACAACAGGGTTCAATTTTTGCTCCAGCGTATGCTCAGTATAGATTCAAAATTTTGACCCGTGTTTCTCCAAGACTACGATTCGATTAGACAGTATCCTACTCTGAATGATGGGTAGTCATTCATCTTTAGCTAATACCATTAGTAATATCTCACCAGATAATTATGCTCAGTAGTAGTAGATGAAGAACTCTAACGACTGAAACGCTCTTGCAGCTGAAAGTAGCCGATACAGAACCTTTGGAAACCGTCTTTTCGTCCCGTAGCAGTCGTGTTCTAACGAGATCTACTCTCAAATCGACGCGAGCCAGTATTACTCTGAGTATTAGCTAAAGACGAATGGATGCGTAGTTTTAACACATTGCCACTTTGAGGCTTGACTGGTAAGGTACCATTCGCCAGACAGCAGTACTGCCGCTTGCCCGAAAGATTACGACGTAAATCATGAACGACGAAATTGATCCCGGACATCTTAGCGCTATCCCGAACGAATACCCTGACCGAAACACACGGCTTGAAGTCGTCGCACCGGAATTCACCTGTCTCTGTCCTGAAGAGCCCTTACAACCTGACTTTGCGACGATTATCATTGAGTACGTGCCCGATGAGCTCATCGTTGAGCTCAAATCACTCAAGCTGTATCTTGGGTCGTACCGGAACGTCGAGATCTACCACGAACCGGCTACAAACCGCATTCTCACCGACCTCGTGGAAGCCTGCAACCCGCGGTGGATGCGCGTTACTGGCCAATTCAACACCCGTGGTGGCATCACCACCGATGTCACCGTTGAACACGGAGAACTAACAGATGACATTCCTGAAGCCCGGCAGAGTCGGGCAGAGGACCTCTCACGAATCCCATCCGAGAGATGACTCTCACCTTCTACGCTGCCCTTAGCGTGTCACCAAGCTCAATGCGGAAGACCTTCGCCAGACTTGAAGACGGCTATGGGTCACTTGAACCGCTTGAAAATATCATGTTCACACCCATATCAGGCGGTGAGAAGGCACACCAGACCATCCGGGAACTGAACGATCATGTTGGCATCAACATCATGTTCGATTCGGGAGGGTACGAGGTCCAGGTCGGTAACAAAACGTTCGACGAACTCCAAGCGTACCTGCACGACTTCTACGGCGAAAACCACTGGGGCCACCGCTATGTGCTCCCCGACAACGTTCCAGTCTCACAAGACTCGTCAGAGGTTGTCCAACGAAAAGTCGAGCAAACCGCGGACATTTCTGCATTGTTCTACCGACAGATGCCAGATCCCCTCAAACCGCGCGCGCTCGCGGTGGTTCAGGGACACACCCAAGATCAACTCCAGCACTGCCTGAACAAATACGCCTCGCTCGATGGACTCCAACACGTCGGGTTTGGGAGTTTCGGCACGAGTGGTGTCAGCAACGGTGTCAACATGCTCACCACTGAGGCGTACCACAATCTCGAGTGGGCGGTCAACCAAGCACATGAGGCGGGTCTCAGCGTCCATGCGTTCGGAGTTGGTGGACCGACGAGCATTCCGCTCCTATACCATGCGGGCGTTGACAGCTTCGATACCACCAGCTGGATGCGCTCAAGCGGCTATGGGAACGTGTTCTTCCCATTCAAGAGTCGCTACAACGCGTCCCACCGGACGAAACGTGGTGGGAACCTCTTGACCAAAGACGAACTGCCCCATATCAAGGCAGAGACGGAACACGAGTGTCCATTCTGTCAGGAAATGTCGCAACTCCGGTCCAGTCGGTGGAACCGGATCATGCACAATCTCATCGTCATCCATGAGATGACAAACCGGGTTGAGGATATGACTCGTGAAGAAATCCTGAAAGCTATGGATGAGGAGTCAAAATATCGTCGTCGCCTCAAGAAAGTCACCTCATCTAACAAAAGCGAGGTCAGTATCTAACCATGGCAAAACTCCATATCGAAGGTGCATCAGACCGGCCCGAAGTGATCAAGCAATACCTGGACTTCATCGACAGGCGAGACTACTCCTCGCTTGATGCCGTGATGGATGATATCTATCGTGAAACCGGGCTCGATCTGGTCAACACAAAGAACATGGAAACCACGCTGGCAAAGCTCGGCCTTGTTGACCAGCAAAATCGGCAGCAACTCACTGACTACGGCCGTGACGTTGTGGAGGTGCTTCTGTACAACGATGACCTGTTTTTTGAACTGCTGCATTTCACATACGCAACTGCGTATCATCGCAACCCCTCCCCAGACCGTGCTATTTCATGGGCATACTACAACATCTGTGACGAGTTCCGCCGCCGTGCCCCAGTCAACTTCACTGATGCCAAACAGGAAGTCGTGGAGTCTGTGATGGAAAGAGCAGACCGCGCACCCGATAGTGCTCTTGACGACCACGGCCCACTTAGCAACACCAGCCTCAGCAATTACCGACGTTTCATCGAGAGGCTGGATTCCTCAGTGTACGAGGATGGGGAAGTCACCCTCCGCTCGTTCGCACCGAAAGAAATCGTCTTGGCCACCATTGACCACCTCTATCGGACCGACGTTGACTCAGAAACGAGGGAATACGGAAACCCAATGGAATTGACAGACGATACCGTCGATACGCTCTGCACCATCCTGCTGCTTCAAGAAGAGAGCGTGGCTGATGTCATTGAACACGTTGCGTCAATGGACGCTCGCCTCTCGCTCAAATCCGATTACCAACTCAGGGTCAGACTGACAGACCCGGTGGAAATCAATGACCTCGCCTAATGCTACACTCCTTGAGCGCATGAACACGCTCAAACAAGCCGCTGGTGCCGACCTACTTACAGACGCCCAAGAAGAGGCCCTGGCGTCGGTCAAAGACCACCGGGGAGATGATGCGCGGTTCATCAACCTGCATGGACCTCAACACGCTGGGAAGACGTTCTTGTGTTGGGTTCTCCAGCAGGACTCCGACTGGACATACTACCAAGCTCTGCCAACTAATGCAGATACACCCACCACCATCTACGATCACGGTAATCCGGAGCGTAAGGCAACGCGAAAACTCCGTAATCACGCCAGTATCAACGGCTTAGCAACAGTGGTCTACGTGACCGAACGGCCGGCTGAAGAACTGTATCCTCGCGTGGAATTGGACCCCGCAGACGATCACTACTCGGAGATCGCATCAAATTGGACTGACCTTGGACTTGACCCTGAGACCGCACCATCCCCCATCCAACAATGAGTACGCAAACCCTGACTGAAAACGTCGACGACCTGTTTGACCTCGTTCGCAAGAGCGAGGGCATCATTTCGACCTTCGAAGCGCGTAGCCTCGAAACCGAACCCGAAACCGTCGAAGAAGAGTATCGACGGTACGCCAACACCCATGTCTCACTTGGTGACACAAGCGAGTTCGAACAGGAAATTTACGAAAAAGTCACTGAGCAGGGCTCACCGGCGAAAGGCTATCTCTACGGCCCGTACGGATACGGGAAAACCAGCACCGCGGTGAGCATCTGGAACACACTCAGTGAACAGGAAATCATCGCAGTGCCGCCGTTCACGATGGATTCTTTCGCAGCCATCATGCGAGCCACGTACGGGTGGATGCGGCACGAATTCGATAACAAAGCGCCCGACTACGTCGACGATCTTGATGATATCCACGAACGGTATCTTCAGCAGGAACTGCGCGCAGTCGCCAAGCAGAAACAAGACCAGCATGACCTAGATTTCGACAAACTGGTCCAGATGTTCGAGGAAATGGAGCAGGAGAACAACCTGGACCTCAGCATCAATGCAGACACACTCATAGACTTTTTCGATGAGTGTACCGAACTCGCACAAGACGCGGGATTTGATGCACTGGTTGTCGTTGGCGATGAATTCCAAGAATACCTCAACAGCGCTGACAACCAGAAAGACGCAGAATCACGCTTCCGACAGCTGGTGTTTGGCCTGCACTCTGGCGCACAAATCCGAGATGAATTTGGCCTGTTCATCTCGATGCCTGAAAAAACAAAAAGCACGTTCGACTCACGGGCCGAAGACATCCTGAACCGTCTTCAGCGAGACAATCTCGTGCTGAATCTTCAGACGGTCTATGGCCGTGAATTCCCCGCTGAACTCTGGAGCCGGTATGCTGACCGGTTCGGTTTCACCGACGAACAACACGACGTCATCAGCGAACACGCACTGACAGCCACTGGTGAAGTGTGCTCCCGGAACGATCTCAGTAACGGCCCTCGCACAGTCATTGACATCTTCCGACTGGCACTCAAGCAGTACTTGGATACGCAGGAGACGTTCACTGCCTTAGATCTCGCAGAGGCCTTCTACGAGGGTGATGTCCGGTACCAGGGTTCTAGCACTAAAATCCAATCTGCAATTGGCGACGCGCTTGACCACTCAGCAGCAGATACTCCAGAGAAACAGACATTCCTGAAACTGTGTGCGGTCTTCCCGGTTGAAGGTATCCCAGACAGCGTTGTTGAAGAGTACGAACTTGAAGATGCTCGAGAGAGTCTCTCGAAGAAAATCCACGGCGAGGTCATCAAGGTGATTGCTGATGGGTACACGCTCATCGACGTCACCAAGCGTGACGGCCCAGAAGACGTCGTGCAGCAGCTTATTCGGGACTTCTGGCGCGAATACAGCGTGGGCCACGGGAGCGCCGAGCACGCGGTTGACGCGCTGGCAAACAAGTTACTAAACGAGGGCATTTTCGAGGCGAAACGAGGAACTCTCGACGGATGGACCAACGGCGGCGGCTCTCTCAATGAAATCCAGCACACAGTCTACAAGGATCAATTCGACGGGACATTTGACACTCGGTTCCCGAAGCGGCGGTTGAATGTCGCTGTGAGTGATGACACGAGTCAGGACGAAATCGTCGGAGAACACGGGTCCCTCGGTGAGTATTTCGGCGACCCCGATCTCGCCTTCAATTTCGTCCTCACATGGGAGAGTGGCGACGGACATGAACATAATTCCCACATCAAGAAGGAATCTGACCGGGAATTCACCTTCGTCCTTGACGGCCGCCAATCATTCGATGAATTACCGCAGGGGCTTGACTTCCTGCGCGACGCGATGGACCCCAACGCCGTCACGCCATTCCTCATGCTGGCGCTTGTCCAGTACTTGGAAGATCCCAACACCGAATTGGACGCCCAGCAGGAAAACCGAGTTGAGTCATTCCAGCAAAGCCTGTTGGACCAGGCATTGAAGGCGTTGTTCGATGAGACGCTCATCAGCAATGCCCCTGTCAGCCTGCGACGTGCAGGGAAGCGAGCTGTCGAGGGACTATTCACGAGTGTGATGGAAGACCTGTACCCGGACTATCACACCGTCATCACCAGCACGCAATACAAGGATATGATGCAGGACTACGCGGACTTCCTCGCATCTCTCGACACAATCTCGAAACGGCGCGGATCTGAGACAGTTAATGAACCGAAAGAAGATGTTGCAGAGCGCTTCGGTCTGCGAAAAACCTCGCCGTTTGATGGCCGAATTCGCAAGCACTACAGCGATCTACTCACCGTTGAGAACGAAGAGGCAGAAGAATACGAAGTCCGGGCTGAACTCCATCCCCTTGAGACGGAGATAATTGACCGGCTGGAAAGCGGTAGTGAGGATGAACTGGCGTTGGCTGAAGTTGAGGGGATTGCCTATGAAAAGGGGTACCGCAATGAAGAGGTCGATGTGATCAGCCAGTTCATGCAGGCACGCGGCATCGTCGGCATGAATGAGACAGGAGATGCGTTGGTAATCCAAGAAGCGGATGTCTCCGTCGGTGATGTCGAAAGCGCTCTCTCGGACGCCCGTGAACTCGTCGATACAATCGAGGAACTAGACCCAGACCGAGTTCCGAATGACGTACCTGAGCAGCTTGATGACCTCGAGACGGATCTTGACCAGACAAACCCTGACGCCAGTGAAAAACTGGAAGCGATACATGTGGAGGCGAAGTACGTCATCGACCGACTGGAAGAGGTCGGTGAACTGCTACACTCCCACCATCAGTCGGAGTGCGATGACCTCAAGACGAAGGCAGAACGCAAGCGGCGCAGTCTCATCCCGGACCACCTGGAAAATGAGGTGACTGGTGGTGTTCAATTTGTGGGTGGCCTGAACGACGCGCGCTCAGAACTGATCGCCGAGTTCCGAGCAGTCAAGAGTGATCTGACAGACCTGATTGAGGACCTTGAGGACGCGCGACGAGAACACAATTCTCCGACAGTCGCGGCAGCACACGATCTTCATCAAGAGGTCGAAGATGCACGGAACATCCTCGATAGTATTGAAACCGATACGAATGACCTCGAAGAGTATGCTGAGGAACTGAAACGGTGGCGGACGTTCACTGACAAGGCGGCTAACGTCAAGCAGGATATCAAGGACTATTCGCGGACGTTCGATGAGGCGCTGGACGAGGAAGACGACATCGAAGATTTCATCGCGCAGATTGCTGAGCGCCTTGTGGAGAATCCACTTGATGCGTTGATGAATCGTGATGCGTTTGAGGAGCGGTTGGAACACATTGAGGAGTCATACCAGCAGCGTCGTGAACAGCGCCGAGAGGTGTTTGACGCAAAGCGAGAGACACTCAAGACGGTACTTGATGAGGCTACTGAAGGGGGTACCGTGGGACTCCGGTCAGCGACCTTCGACGTGAAGCAGCCTGACGAATCACGCCGCCATCTGCTTGAAGACTTCAAAAGCGAATACGAGAGCCAGGTCTTGGATAACGCTGAGGAGAAACTCGAGAATGCGCACAATGAGATTGAATACGCGCAGATCGTCGGTGTTGAAGCTGATACTGACGCTGACCCAGATCGGGTTGCAGAAGAGATCGAACAGGCAAAGGCGAAACTCAGGAGCCTCCGGACCTCGCTCTCACGATTTGACTTCCAAGACATCGATGAGGAGACAGAGTTAGCCGAAGAGGGCAACGAACTCGTCACGGAAGCAAACGATCTGGCCGATAAGGCGCGGAAATTCCGTGCACAGTCTGATCCTGAAGATGAACCAGTCCAAGATCTCCTCCATCGTGTCGAAAACAACCGTGGCGCAGACTTCAAGGAGTTACTGATGGAGTACCATGACGATGGAGACAATATCGAGGTTGATGAGCTGCTGGAGCGTATGGAACAACTGTTCAAGCTCAACCAGATAGACATCAAAATCATGCAACGTCGGGGTCGTCGGTAAGGATGGCTACCTTCGATACCATCTCAGAACGTGCCAGGGAAAAGCCGGTGATTTCGGTGTTGCCGCCTCTCACTAGCTTCTACCTTGACGAGTTTGGCATCTACCGTTCGCTGGAAAAATTCCACCGTGACCTGTATGACCCAGATTATCTCTTTGAGCAGGATGTCATTCTGGACACTGATGATCGGCATCCGGACTATCCCCGTATTGACTGCACGGCGGACCCATTTACACCAGCACTTGATGAAGTAGTTGAATGGGATAATCGCGAGCATCACGACCGGATTCGACAGGATTTGCTCCGCCAATCCAACCTCAAAGACTACATTCTCGATACCGTCACCACAGAAGATTTCGTCGCGCTGGTCATCGTAGACGGACTTTCATACGAGTCTGTCCGTTCGCTTGACCTCGATGTTCAGCCAGTAATTGTCGATGGTATCACGACCACAGAACCGGGATTCCGACGCGTCATTTACGGCGGTGATAAGATGTCAGTCTACGCTGCTCTGACAGACAAAGAATTCTACAACGTGTATGGGTTCACGTACTGGGAACGTGGACAGGAAGACCTCTCGACTGACCTCCACTCCGCGATGGGAAAGAACGTGTACCGAATCAATGATTTCGATCAGGTTCTCACTCAACTCAAGGATGACCAACCACTCCACGAGAAGACGTTTGTCCAGATTACTCGGATGGGGTTCGACCAGGACTCACACAATCGGAAAGAAGAGCCAAACCACGACGCTATTCGAGATAGCCTAGCTGCCGATCTCAAGGAATTCGCCGATGTTGCAGCTGACATCGCAGATGACTTCCGCATTTTCGTGACGGCCGATCACGGAATCCTCTGGCGCAATCATCTACCGGATGACCCACCCGTCGTCTGTGACGACTGGAGAGACCACGCCCGCTTCGTCGAAGGCGATGAGGACGTAGCACATGGCATGGTTGAACGGGATGCCGGCGAGACCGCAACCGGGCTAGCGTATCCGTATCTGACGCGCGAACTGAAGAACACCGAGTGGGGTGTGCATGGCGGATTCTCATACCACGAATCCGTGGTACCACTCATCGAAATCAGCAACACAGGTGACATAGCATGAAACTGTTCATCGGAGAGGAGATGGAAGACGGTACAGACACGTACATTGACGCCTCCAGCGCCCGGTCAATCCTGGCGTGCGGAAAGCGCGGCACTGGTAAGAGCTATACGATGGGGGACATCATCGAGGAGATTCATACTGAAGGCGAAGACGTAGTGCCACTCGTCATTGACCCAATGGGCATCTACTGGACGATGGCTGAAGAAAACGATGAACAGCGCGACCTCGTGTGGGACTGGGGAATGTCCGAAGAAGCGTTCCCAGTCAATCTGTTGGTACCCGGAGATCCCGACGAACGGTTTGACCCCGACGTGCGCCGTGAACTGGAACGCCGGGGTATCGACATCAATCCGCTGCTGCTGAATCCGTCGGACATGTCACCCGACGGGTGGTGTGATCTGTTTGACCTGAACATCAACAAACCGATGGGAATTGCGCTGTACCGCGCGATTCGGGAACTCAATGACGAACATGAGGACGGGGCGTTCTATCTGGAAGACATCATCAAAAAGGTCGAAATGGACGGTGACGCCGGTGAGCGAACCAGAGAGGCCTTATTGAACCGATTGGAGATGGCGAGTGACTGGGGAATCTTCGCGGACTCGTATCAGGATATCTTCCACACGGTTGATGAGGACCGCATCAACGTCTTGGACATGAGTGTGATCGAACCAGGGAAGTATGGACTCCGGAACTTGGTGGTGGAAGTTCTCGGAAAGGAGTTGTTCCGACGACGCCAAGCTGCGAGACGTCGCGAGGAACTCGATCTCGGTATCGACATCCCCAAAGTTTGGTTGTTCATTGACGAGGCCCACAATTTCGTTCCGAGCGGGCAGTCATCACTGGCAAAAGATACAATCATCCGATGGGTTAAGGAAGGCCGCCAGCCTGGATTGTCAATCGTGGTCGCCAGCCAGCAACCATCGGCGATCGACAGCGACGTACTATCCCAGTGTGATGTTATTCTCTGCCACAAAATCACGACCCAAGAAGACATTAAATCGTTGAATAAACTCAGTCAGGACTATATGAGCGGCAGTCTGAAAACCTACGTTCGGAATATAGACAACACTGGCGAGGCAGTGTATGTTGATGATGAAGCGGAGACAGTGCAGATGGTGAAAATTCGGCCGCGTAAGAGTATGCATGGGGGTGGCGAGGCATGAGTAAATTTTCAGGTGAATCAGTAACGGTCGAAGGAGCGAGTACCGAGGAGGATGTCACGCGTATCAACGAGTTCTTCAATTCAAAAACGATCAAACAAGAACTGCATCGGTTTACGTACCGCACGACACTTGATCGGGCGTTCAACCGCAAAGACCGTCGGTTGTTTTATGTCGAAGATGATGAGGTTTTAGCCGGCGCGTTGATGGTATGGTGTGAATCTCGCGTGCTGGATGATGAGGAGGCCCAGATTCGACTTGTCGCTGTTTCACCTGATAGTCGTGATCGAGGAATCGCGGCTACGTTGTGCAGACGTGCTGAGGGATTTGCTACGGAGCAGGATCAAAATCGAATCAGCGCTGATGTCGCTCGTGATTCTCCAGCTGTGGACTTTTGGACATCTATCGGATACGAGATTGAATACGAGTGGGAGACTGATGGTGGACGAGAAATGTATCGGATAATGAAAGATTTGTGATTTGGAAATTTGGATTGAATCTGGATCAAATATACAAAACGCAGTACTCAGCGGTCTGGTTCTATTTGGTCTTTTTTCACTTCTATGTAGAGGGATACAATGAACTGTCGACGTGTTCGACTGTTCATCCTTGCTTCAAGTTTTCACTAAGAGCTGATAAAATACCACTCAAATGACTGGCGAGCAGCCGTATCTTGTGCGTCCCAAAGCACTCGGGATGGAGTGTGTCTTCCTTGACAGCCTTTCCCTTTTGCTTCATCGCTCCTAAGTTAACCTGACTGGTTATCTCAACTAATTTGATGTAACCACATTTTGCGCGAGAATCTCCGGCGGTGGGTTCTGAGGTCACTTGGTACGGATGTAGGGTCTGTGCGACTTTATGTACATGTGGGACAGTACCAGAGGGTCTGCCCATCGTTGATTCTGAGCTTCCCGGTAGCGCGATCCTCCCGGACCAAGTCACCGCAATCATGGCAAATGACTTTGGCGGCTGAGGAACTTCTGTCGGTGGAACCAACTTGAGTGGGGTCGCTATGCGGCTCCGAGTTGTGGTCCGATGACGATGTGTCCTTCTTGCACCCACTATTTTTACTACTGGTTTCACCACACCCACTTTGACAGAGATACCTGCTTTCGTTGTCTACCGTCAATTGCTTCCTCTCGTCTTCTTCAACGAGCATCCTCCCACACGCTGAACACAGGGGTACTGACGACGCTTCAGCATTAATCGGGTCGCTTTCTGTCCAGTGTGCGATTGGGTCTTTGTTTTCAATTACATCGTATGGATCCCGCTTGGCCCATAACGGTTCAGAGGCATGAGCTGTGTCTTCGGATTGAGTTTCGGAAACCGAAGAGTCAATCACTGCTTCAGATTCAGTTTCGGCGGTTATCGGAGCCTCAGCTATACCGTAATCGTCCCGGTCCTCAGGACTATTCCTCTCATCTATACGTCCGAGAGTCTCCTCATTCGGTCCGTTCTGAGACATGAAATCAAGGATATGTTTGATAGCGAGCGTGTCGTCCCGATTGTACTCGAGATACTTCTCCCATCCATCGTCAGGTACCTCACCTTCCGACTGGTATGTGGAAAATGCCCCACCGATTTCCAACCCTGTCACATTGGGGTGTTCGAACAGAAAGCCCAGCCCAGATGCGATAGCATCTAAATCGTGCCCCTCTTCCGGTTGGAATATCGTTTCACGGGCGATTACACAGAGGTCGACCCATTCGTCGACTAGTTCGGCGAGTGCTACATTACACCGATCAGCCGCCTCTGAAAGACGTCCCTCGTCAAAGCTGTTGCCCGCATAGTAGATAAGCCGCGGTTTTCTTTGCTCTAAGAGATACTCCTGGAATCGCTCTATCAGTGACTGCTCATCGTCCAACGAAACCAATTGCGTGAACTCGTCTGTGGGGTAGCTGTAGAGGCCGATACACCACACCCGATCCTGTTCGAGGTTTGTCTCGATATCAATGAGGACGGTCTCGTCGTCTCTCAGCGCGGCAAACTTGTGAGCATCTCTGATTATCGTCTCCTGCTCGGCGTATGCAGTTGCGTGGGCTTGGATTTTGTCGATGAAGTACTCTGGAATCGTGGTTGCTGATTTCATCTCAGCTTTGGAGGCGGCGGCAATATCACTAATCGTTGCCATCCCTGCGTCTTTGAGTTCCTCGACTCGGGTACCACCAACTTGAGTGAGTCTACTGAGTGAGGAAGTAGCTGCCAGAGAGCGACCTACACCTTGTAGGTCTCTGGCACATTTCTTAACTGTTGTGTGCCTGATGTCGAGATTGAGTTCACGGCCATCTTCGAGTATATCGATGATCGCGATCCGTCCCGGTGACTGCTCGAAATCATGTGAGGCCACGTTGAGTACAGGACTGTAGTCTGTATGGGCGGTTTCGCCGCCGAACTGGTGGACATGACCACAGAGAACGAACAATGGGCCCGTGTTGCTTGCGAACTTCTTAACAGCGTGTGACCCAATTCGTCCGCTCTCGTACCGTTGCGCGTAATCGAGCGTACCGTGTGGTGGTGTGTGCGAAACGAGAGCGATAATATCATTGGATACCTTGCTATGGAGGGTTTCCAGATGCTTCGTAGCTTCCTCTTCGGGGTACTGAATATATCCCATCGCAGTACTCCCGATATCCCCAGACTGTCCAATTAGCGCGATACCATCCTTCTCAAGGGGGTTCCGATGAAGGTCGGTAACGCGGCTTGTCTGTAGTTTCAAATGCTGTAGATTCTCGGGGTGGTCATCGTTGCCAAGGACAAAGCCCAGATCGGCATCTACTGTCTTGGCGAGTTTATGAAAGTGGTTTTGCGTGGTGTCTACGAACCGGCGTACATCGTCACCGCCATAAAGTATCAAATCTGGGGAGGGGTCGATGTTTTCAAGAATTTCGTACAGTGGCTCGATTGGTTGAGTCCGCCAATCTGAAAACGCAAATATTCGCATATTATCAGCCTGACCCCTCACATAGCTGTTCCGGGCTGTGCATTTTGATATGAATTATTTCTTCAAAAACATCAATGATACGGTAGCAATTACTCCGTTGTAGTCGGGGACAACAGAGTGGTCACGGTGTGGTCGTGATTATCGCGCTAATCTCGACTTTCAGGGGAGGAGTGCCGCAGGACGGGACTGAGTTGGAGCCGACTCAGCAGATCGCATGGCACTCCAGATAAACCGTTGGCATAGCGGGTCTTAACGACCCGTCAGATGTCTGTCTGACCTCTGTCTGTCCGATCTCATTGAGTAGTGTTTCACACACCGTGTTTCTAGTGAAAACACGCACGCAGTCTGTCGTTTTTTCAGTGGAAACGTAGGGGTTAGCGGTAGGAGGAACGGCGTAGGTTAGGTCCGCTCGACCTCGCTGTGAGAAATTGGAAGACACTGGAAGGTCACCTCCTGTGGCCGTGGGCAGTCACACTCGACTTGGATGATGAGTTTATCTCGGTGGGAGGCGTCAAGCAGGGCAGTCAGATCGTCGGTGTAGGTACCACCGTCAGTTTTGACTGAGAGTGTGACCTGCTCGCCGCAGCGTCCGCAGACACGTCCTAGCTCGATTGGCACACCCATACAGATGTGGTGAAGTGGACGGATCTAGAGTGTATTCCAACCGGAGTGAAACTGAAACTGGTGAGTTGAGGCTATCTGATTGAAATTGAGAGAAGCGGCGAGAGATGTTGGTACTACTCCGGATCTGGCACTTCAGATAAAAATTCAGCTCCAGTCTGACTAAGATTGTATTTGCCTTTCTCAACCTTCTCTACATACCCTCTTTCCGTAAGTTCGGCTAGTCGCCGAGACGCATGTTCGCGTGACATCCCCAAGTTGAAAGCGATAATCGATGGCGAGAGTACCGTAATCAGGTCTGAGGAATCTAACGCGAGAAGAATTAACACATCTGTGTTCGACATCCAGTCTGGTCGAGCCTTCATCACTCAGTCCACATACCCGTGATTTCGGCCACGTCTTATCAATTATTAATCACTAAATAGTGATCATAAATCACGTTTACGTGATTACTTTTAATATCACGGGTGGATGATCTCCTGTTACTGATGAGTTGTATGACAGCAATCGGGAACAATCGATCCGCCGCTGCCATCTGGTCCAGATATAGAGAAAGCGCAAGTCACGAAGCTAATAGGGTGAATCCATGACGAGGATTCAATTTTCCAGCAGCAGTGAGTTTAGCGAAGAAGAGATTGCAGCCACGCTTCAGTCACGGGGATTTCTACAGATGCTGCTCTATCAGAAGCTCGATGATGGGCTCAAGCTCATCAAGGATCAAGACTCTCTTCGTGACGCAGTGGCTGCTGATCTCACTGACCAACATTCTCGAATCGAGTCGGAGGAGATTACTCAAGAGTTCCTCGATATTTTCGCTGACGAGGTTCTCACGTGGAGTGAACCGATGATTGACGGGGCCGATGATACTATCCAGATCACGATCAGCAACCCAGCAGAGCAGTGGTCTGAGTCATCAACAGATGCCGAAGCGAGTGTTCAAGACTATCTCGAGTCTCGGCTGTCGGAAACAAGTCCTGTCAAGCTGAAAGCCAACGAGATAGCAGATGAAATCGGCCTCAAAAGCACCCATGTTGGTGCCATTCTCGGACGGTGGCGCAAGAGCAATGACGCTCCGGTTTCGGTGTCAGTGTCAGAAATGGTCAATGGAAGTAATATCTGGAAGATTGAACACTCCCAACCAGATTCTTCAAATAGATCTGAAACATCCGCTTGACTGCCGTAGTAGGTTTACTCCCCCTCTTTTCACTTGGAGCAGGGGCTGCTCCTTCGACTCTCAACGGTCTTGGGTCGGAGTCTAGGTGAGCAGTATTCACTCCGCGTTTCAGCATGATACACGCTCTCTGACGAGAACGAGCGGAATAATATTCCTGTTACGTTGAGGAAGTCATACAACGATCCTCAGACCTGTTCTTCATTTCTATCTGTTTGGGTGTCTGCATATTGTTCAGACCCTTAGTTTCCGCTCACAGGCTTTTGGCAACCGGTAACTGTAGTGTGAGAACTCAGCTGTGTTGTCCCCTCCCTCTTGTACATTAGATGGCTCCAGACCAAAACTGTTAACTACCACATATGCAAATATGGGGGTACAATGACTGAGAATGAAGCAAAAGGGAGTGAAGAGAGTTCTGAAGGGGGATCAGATGATAGGCAACATCTCAGCACGACGGTCAAGGACGGCACAAAAAAGGCTCTGAAACAAGGTACTGGGCCAATGGGAGTCCAAATAGATGATCTAGTTGAAAAAGAAAAAGAACAGATGGACTATCATTATATAAACACAAATGCGAAACATCTAGATGGGGATGGGTCACGCATCTACTCGCACGGCATTGTTGCCACGTACGGTCCCAATAAATTCGGAAAGAAGCTCACTGATATTGAACCGGGAGATGGTATAATTTCCTATGTCAGTGGCAGCCACGTAGATTACGAAGGTGGTGCAAAGGCGTTCGGGATCGCTCTCGCACCGTATGATGGCAAGACCGCTACGGGAAGCGACCGGATTTATCCAGATCAGGAAGACAACGAATATCACGTTCCCGTCCGCTGGCTTGCTGTCTTACCCGACAACCGTACTGTAACTCCTGAGGAGAAACGTCAAATCGTAGGAAAAGCGCCAACTGGAACCAAAATCCGCGTCAGTGACTCTAAGCTGAAATTGCAAACCCGACTCCTCGCACAGGTGATTCTAGGTCGAGCAGGGCTCCCCCTCGTTGAATAGACAAGGATTGCTGATTTTCCTCTTCACTGAGCGGATCGAGGGGGGTGAAGAACGGGTATGAGACTCACTCATGACACGCTCACTACTGGTCAAAACTCTTCGTTCAGAGCCGACACCGCTTGTCAATCTGAACTCAGCCGTGCTGTGTACCCGTGTGGTAGGCGGTCCCCGACGAGAACGAGGTGAGTTCTTCGATGCGATCTTCGAGTTCTTCGATTTCCTCCTGGAGTTGCTGGACTTCTTCGTCGTCTTCGTCACTGGCAGCGAGCCGGTCTTTGAGTCCTTGCAGGCGCGTTTCTTTTGTGTCTTCGTCAACGTCGGCCTTCCGGACGTATTCGGTCGTTCCGGTCTCGTAGAGATCGGACTCTGAGAGTTCGGTCACTTCGAGGGCGTCGTCAACCTTGTCGCGGTCGACACTAGTGACGCGCTCGCGGTCGATGCCCGCGGCTTCGAGTGCGTTCAGCACCGTCTCTTCATCCTTGAGCGTGCGCTGACGCCGACTCGTGCGCTGGACGGAGCCAAACTGCCCACTGACTGGGCGGTCGTGATGGAGGCGGTTCAGGAGCATATCAGCCACTTCCTTGCGAAGATCGTCGGCGCTACGCTGGACATCGGAGAGGATCGTGTAGAGATTCACCAGCGCGTCTGTTTCAAGCTCGGCCAGGTCGTCCATCTCGTGACGTTCGAGGCTGTCCGTCAACAGGAGCGCGTCACTGTAGACCTGGAGGTCCGGCTCGTGGCGGTCAGTGTTGGTATCAGCATCGGAGGTCCCGTCGTCGAGTACCTGCGTACTGATGGCGTCTTCTGACTCGCGGATGACGCCAGCATCTTCGTCGACCTCGAAGCGGGGATGGAGCGTGAGGGCCGACGCGTATGGTGCGGCATCGGGCGGGAGTCGATCGAGTTCGAACTCGTTGGCCGGTTGGTCCTGAATTCGGCGGTACAGTGTCTCGAACTGCTCGCGCTGGAGGGGTACGGTTTCGTCCTTATCGCGGTAATCGATGATGATGCGATGCTCTTGTGTGTCGGTAATTTGGAACTCGGCGTGCGATATCGGGGCCACGAGCGTAGCGTCTTCGGGAAGGTCCTCAGCGTGGTCGAGGAGCGTGTGCCAACTGACACTGAACGGCATGTCTATCTCTTGGGTAAACGACGCGAAAGAAGTGTCGTCCGTGTATCCTGTCTCGAGATATTCTGATGGATGTTCTGTCTACTCATTGCTTTCAATACGTTCCATGCTCTCCAAGACTTCATTGCGTTCCATTTCTTCAAGTCGTTCCAAGCCTGCATTGATCACGAGTGGGTAGAAGTGCCGCGTCTTTTTCAGCTGGTCTATCTCATCGTCGAGTTCGAGATCTAGTCGCTTGTACGCTTTCGAGAGCTGGCTGTCGAGATCGTCAGGGAGGTATATGCTCTTTGCGTTCCATGCTTTCTTGACGTTCTTTGCGCGTTGTGAATTCATTGCGTTCTTATCGGTCGTCTTCTCGGTGGGCTGGTCAGCTTCCGAGGGCTGTCTGTCTTCTTCGCCATCATCGTCCGAGTCGAATCGACTGGCCACACGATCAGTCACTTCGTCGCGACCGTCGCTCATGATGTCACCCCCAGCTCGTCGACGATGTTCTGGTACACTGATTCCATGTCGCTTTCCTCCTCGCCGTAGCCGCTAATCGAGTGCCCAGCCTTCACAGCTCGAGCGATTGCTGCTCGGTGGCGGATCTCGAACACCGGCGCTCGGTCGGTAAACGTGTCCTCGATCCATGCAATCATGTCCTTCTGTTCATTGTCCAATGGGTAGTCGACGTCCGAAATCACGACAGCTTCCTCGCTAATGGATACCTCGAAGCGGTCTTCGAGTGTCTCGATCTGTCGGAGCAGGTGGTCCAGTGCGAGGACGGACGTTTCCTGCGCTTCCATCGGAATGATGATCCGCTCGGTCGCGAGTAGCACGTTGTCGTTAATCGGCCCGAGTGAGGGTGGGGCGTCGACGAGGAGGAGATCGTACTTTTCGGGCAGTTGTTCGAAGATCATGCTTAGCCGCTCACGAACGCGCCAGCCAGCCGCGATGAGCTCCTGCTCTAGAGTGAACATATCCACTGACGACGGCAGGACATCAAACTCCTCGTGTTCGACAATCAACTCCGCTGGATCGTGTTCAGTTGGCTCGGTCCATGCGTCGAAGAATGTCGGTGACTCGGCAGTGTACGCGTCGCGCAGGCCCAGATTGTTGGTGAGATACCCTTGTGGATCGCTGTCTGCGACGAGGACCTCGAGGCCGGCCGCAGCTGCTGCCCCGGCGATGTTGATCGTATTGGTCGTCTTGGCTACGCCACCCTTCTGGTTCGTGACGCCGATTGTTTTCATTGCGCTCAGTTCCCTCCATGCGTTCATTGAACGACCGGAATGAAAAGAATCAGTCAGCCACTCGTCAGACAACCATATCGCGATATCTGGTTTATTGGTGGGTAGGCGCAGAATCGACACAGGTTCCCCGCCGACGAGAGTCAGGATTCAGATCGGCAGCGTTCGGGAGGGTGAACCGCCTCGGGGTCAAGCCCTGAGGCTTCTTCCCGTGGATTAGTCGGACACGCCTCGGATACCCTCGGTCTGGTCGCCTCGAACGGTATCAGAGGCCACGGTCGGGCCGTCCACAGGCCCCGATGCCTGCCGTCGCAACTCCCACTTCCGCACTTGCGGGAGTGTGTTGAGAGCAGGCACATCTCTATTGTCCTGCTTTCGTAGCCACTTCTGCGCGACACTGATGCCAGCACCACGGTCAGCGTGGTCTTGATGCTCACAGTCACGGCATTTGAATCGCTTGCCGTTACGGTTCGCCCGTTCTGTGTGTCCACAGATTGGGCATTGCTGGCTGGTGTACTCCGGGTCAACATCATCTGACGGAATCCCTTGCCACGCCGCCTTGTACGTGATGAAGTCACGGAGTTTGGCGAACGGAAGCGAGTGCAGACGGCGGTTCATTCGAGTCCCGTATTCAATGTCGTCTCGCATGTCTTCGAGGTCTTCGAAGACAATCACAGGACTGTCGAACCGTTGAATCCACTTGACTACGCGCCGTGACACCGTGTGTAGCTGGTCGTGAACGAACCGTTGTTCCTTGTTGCGGAACACATCGTTGAACGCGGTCTGTCCGGCTTCCTGCATCCGCTTCCGCATCGTGAAATAGCGGTGTCGCTGTTCTTTGATTTCTGGGTAGTCGATAACGATTGAATCTTCGATACCACTCTCGGCCAGTGCCGCTAGCGCAACACAGTCTTCGTTAATATCGACACCGATGACTGTTTCTGCCGCTGTTTTTGCACCAACTTCGGCGGTTTCGTTCGTGACGGTGACGTGCAATTCTTCGCGTTCGTTTCGGACAAGCACCTCGGCGGTACCAACGTGCCAGTCATCATCTTCCATCGCCTGTGTGAGCAGGTCGAACTGGTCTTGTGTGCCGCACAGTTCGCCTTTGACGTGATTGTACGGTTTCGCGCTGATGCGGAACCGCACCGTTTCGTCTTCGAGAAAGAGGTTGTAGCCTTCGCCGTAGTTCATCCGCAACGGGAACGTTTCGTGCTTGTACCACGGGCGTCCCCAGTCGTCGTTGTCGTAGTAGTTATCAAGTGCGTCGAAGGCTTTGTCGATGATGCGCTGTGCGGTGTTTTGCACGAGGTCGGCGTTCTGCTCGACAACATCTTCTATCTCGTCCCAGTCCCACCCGGCATAGTTGAGGCGTAGCACCTCGTTGAACACCCGGCGACACTCCAATCGAACGTCGTCAAGCAGGCTCTCGTTGCCACTCTGCACGTCCAGCGGGAACACGAGTGTCTTCGTGAGAGCCTGTGTCTGCGTCATTCTTGCTCGTTCACCCAGTCTCGAACGAGTCCACGCACGACTTCGGACTTGGTTTTCTCAGCGTCGATACATTTCTTCGAGAACTCCTTGTATAACTCGTCCTCCAAGTCCACAGTGAGTCGTTTAGTCATCTCACACATACTGCTTATTTACTGAAATACTTAAAACTTGTCCACGTACTGTCTGTATGGGCGAGAAACGGTCAAACCACACGGTATACAACGTCAACTACCACTTTGTGTTGTGTCCGAAGTATCGACACCCGATACTGAGTGTGATAGAAGATTCACTGGAATCGAGTTTTCGAGCGGTGTGTGACGAGTACAACTACGAGATACTGTCGTTGCACATCTCACCCGACCACGTACACCTGTTCCTGTCGGCACATCCCAAACACGCTCCGAGCGAGATTGTACGGACAGTCAAGAGCATTACAGCACGAGAGATGTGGCAACAGCACGAACCTCTGTTACAGGAATACCTGTGGGGCGGTGGGTTCTGGGAGGAATCGTACTACGTCGGGACGGCTGGTGACGTTTCGACCGATACGATTGAATAGTACATCGAGCGAACGGAACACGTTTAGCCGAGCTTACGGCCTTCACCCTCGGGGTCAAGCCCCGAGGCACTCGGCCTGCTCCGCCTGTAGAATACGACGTGGACGGCCGAACCAAGGTTGTACCAGGACTTTGGAAGGAAGCCGACTTCGAGGCCCCACTCCCGCGCCCAGCGCGTGATATCCATCCAGCCGTTTCGCTGCTGCTGGTTGGGATCGGCGGTCTTGGAGGGTGTGACCATCTCGACGTTGCCGGGATAGACGTGCATCCCATACAGCGCCGGCTCGCCGTCCTCGTCGAGCCAGAGCGTCTTGTGATCAGCGTGGGGCGGCGAGTGGGGCGGCTCGTCGCGAGCGCCGAT
>NZ_JALJCL010000025.1 GCF_023698535.1 Halorientalis regularis | reverse complement strand
GGTGTCGCCTCGCGTTCAACAAACTCTAAGTCGATCTGGTCGATACTACCGCCGAGGCGTGTGTTTTCGGGCACAGATCACTCAGAAAACACACCGCCTCACTCTTCATCCTTATCTGAACACCGCCGGACAAACACGTTGTGAGTTGTCCCCCCGCGGGGAACTCCTTCGATGGGTTTAAGAAAACTCGACGGATAACGACGAGTGCGCGGGCTCGTAGATCAGCGGTAGATCATCCCCCTGGCACGGGGAAGGCCCGGGGTTCAAATCCCCGCGAGTCCACTCGTTTCCTTCCGTCGCTTCGCTCCGTCAGTCACTCGCTCCCTCGCGTGGTCCCACTCACTTCGTTCGCGGGACCCCCGCGAGTCCACTCCACTTTTCACGTTCGCAGGGTATGCGGGAGTGGTTCGAGAGAGCGTACTCCTCATCACGAGGGACGTCGTCTCTCGAACGACCCCGCTCCCGCACTACTCACGGCAAAAACGTGGGCGAAAACGGCCGCGTCCTCACTTCGTTCGAACACGGTGAACCGCCTCGCTCCACTCGGCGGATGCTTGTTCAACAGCAAGCAAACTCGTTACTGGCGAGTCCACCCGCTCCGTTCGATATGCTCGGCGCTGGTCGAGCCATCGTTCTCCGGGCTCGGCTGGATCCCTCGCCACCAGCGGCCGACCGGAATACACAACACGCCGTCGTCCGTCGACACGTGACATGGGGCTGTTGAAAGACGTGGGGCCGGCGGGGCTGGTGCCGGCGGCCTGGATCTTCGCCGCCGCGGCGGTGCTGGGTCTGGTCACGGCCCGGACCGTTCTGATCGCGATGGTGGTGATGGACGTACTGCTGGTGACTTTCTTCGTCACGACCCTGTCGGAGATGACCGGTCCGGTCCTGAGCGCGTGGCAACGCGTCCTGGCGGTCGGAGCGGTCGTTAACGTTCTCGGGACCCTGGACCTGATCGTTACGCCAGGGGGTGGTTCGCTGGCCGCGCTGGCGCTGTACGCCTGGATCGCCCTGCCGGCGGCCGCCTACGCCAGGACGTGGACGGTGATGTCGGGGCCCACCTACCGACACGTCTATCTAGTGGGTGCGGCGCTGTCGCTCCTCGGACTCGCGGTGTTCGCGGCTGGCGGGGCTGCGCTCCTCGACGATGTGGCGGTTGCGGTTGCGGGGCTGGCAGTCGTCGGGCTTGGGCAGACAGCCGGCATCGTGACGGCGGCGCTCCAGAACGGCGGTCGGCTCGATCGGTCCTGAGAGGAACGTGGATTCGCCAGCCCACGTTCCTCGCGGGTGTCGCGCTCCCTCGCCGAGTCGTTCTTTGCCCGTGACACCGAACGGAATCTATGGCATCCGATCAGGTGAGGCCGGTCCAGCAACGCTCGGTAGTCATTCGAGCGGCGTGGTTTCTGTTGATCGGCTGGTGGGCGACGGGGACCTGGCTCGGCGTCGCGTGGCTGTTGAACGTCACCGTCGTCGGCATTCCGCTGGGGATCAAGATGATCGACCAGGTCCCCCTGGTTGTGTCGCTGAAGCGCCGGTCGGGAACGCTGGTCGCCAGTGCCGACGAGGTCAGAACCCGCCACTGCGAACAGCGCCCGCTCGTCGTGCGCGCAATCTGGTTCGTCCTCGTGGGCTGGTGGGCCAGCGGGATCTGGATGGGAGTCGCGTATCTATTTACCGTCTCCATTGTCGGGCTCCCGGTCGCTGTCTGGATGTACGACCGGCTCCCGGTTGTGGTCTCGCTCTACCGGTACTGACTGCGGACCCAGAACGACCACCAAGATTACAGCGATGAGACGATGGCTTTCGACCGATACGTATTCTCGATGGCTGCCCCCATCGCCGTGATTCGTGCGGGATCAACGACGACATCCCGTTCTCAAATTCGAAACCGGCAGACTGCGTCGGATCCAGTCGGTTGATCGAAACATACGGTAGATTTATGATTTTGAAATCCAGATTGCAAATACTATGAGAGTGCGGAGCGATGAGATTTTCGGGGATGTCAGGGCGGCTTCGAATCTCGTCGGGATCGTCCTGTTGATCGGGATGACGATCGCGGGGGCGTTGCTCGTCGTCATGATCGGTGCGGGTGCGCTGGAGGAGGCCAAGCAGGACAGCCAGATGCAGGTGGCCGAACAGTCGATGCAGGAGATCTCGTCACAGTTTCTCCAGCTGAAAGCCGCCGGTGACGGCGGGAAATCGTCGTTCGACATTCCCGACGAACTGGGGGGTGACGTTTCGGTTCTCAATACGACGACGGTCGAACTCGTCGCGAACGGGAATCGGAGCTGTACGAGTGGACCGGTAGGGATGGGGACCATCGTCTACGAGAGCGCGGAACAAGGGATCGTCGGCTACGAAGCGGGCGGCGTCTGGCGAAAGCAAGGGGAGAGCGTGTGGATGGTGTCCACGCCGGACATCGAGTACCGGAACGGTCGCCTGGCGCTCCAGATTTCCGATATGAGCGGGTTCGCGGCCAGCGGCGGGGAGATTTCGGCCCAGGTTGACGAAGAGCAGTCCGAGCTGTTGAGCGCAAACATGTCGCGGTCGATGTACGTGAACCGGACGGCCAATCAGTTGCGCAAGGGCGTCGGGCCGGTGGGCGAGACCTGCCAGCCGGGCGACATCGAGAACGTGACAGTCAGCATCGAGGGGAGCACGTTCGCCCGCGCCTGGTACACCTTCGCACAGACCAACTTCGACGACCGGCGGGTGTCCGTTGAGGAGCGGTCCGACATCGAGGCCGGTGACTCGGTCAACATCACGTATCTCCTCGGTGATCGTCAGGACCCCGAGTACCGGATCACGGACGTCACCGCGCCCGCCTCGACGAGCGAGGGGGACGACATGCAGGTCGACGTGACGGTCGAGAACGTCGGCGATTTCAATGGGACCACGTCGATCACGCTGCTGAACACGACCGGTAGCGGGCCGCCGACGGCATTCGATACCACCCGTCGGACGATCACCGCTGGCGGGAGCGAGACCGTAACCCTGACGATCGACCCGTCGGACCTCAATACGGGGAGTAACTCGGTCGTCGACTACACGGCCCGGATTCAGGTTCCGGACGACGAGGAGGAAATCGAGTTCGTCGTCGGGACGGGGTCGCCGGCCGACCTCTCGGTCGAGCCGCTGACCGCACCGCCGGACGCGGAACTCGGTGACGACAGGGAACTGGACGCCGTCATCGACAACGACGGCGGCATGCCGGCGTCGGAGACGGTCCTGTTCTACTACGGCGGGGAGCGCATGGCAGAGCGGACGTTGCGAGTCGACGACGGTGACGACGAACGGATCACCTTCGACGTGCCCACGACCCGGGAGGGGCGGATTCCGCTCCGCGTCATGCTGGAACATCGCACTGACTCGGATCAGGAACGCACGACGACCATCGACATCGGCGACCTGCCGGACTTCGAGCTGGCGTCCACGACAAGCCCGTTCCAGATCCTCCAGAACAGACCCTACGAGATCGATGCGACGGTCGAGAACGACGCGGCGAACGACGGGACGCTCCCTGTCGACATCGAGGTCCGAAACGCCACGACCGGTACCACCGTCTACACGGGGAGCCAACCGCTTACACTGAACGGCTACGAGACCGACACGATCACGTTCCGGAACAACTCCGGGATCGCCACGCCCGGCCTGTATGAGTACACCGTCGAGACCGACTCCGACACGGAGACCGGCACCTTCAGAGTGGGCTCGATCACAGAGCCGTTTTTCGTGGCGGTCCAGACCGATACCGACCGCTCCGTCGTTCAGGAGAACGGCGAGTTCAACAGCACCGGTGCAATCCGGAACGCGGGCGGCCAGACGGGAACGCAGGACGTGTCGGTCTCGTTCGACGGGACCGAGATCGCGTCGGAGTCTGTGACGCTCGATCCCGGGAACGAGACGGTGGTTGGTCCGGTCGAGAAATCTCTCTCCGGGAAAGCACCCGGTGAGTACGAGTACACCGTCGAGACCGACAACACGACCGCGACCGGGCAGATTCAGGTCGTCGAGGAACTCGACGGCGACTTCGACAGCGGCCAATCGACCATCCAGATCAACCGGAGCATCACCGCTCGGCTGACGGTGCTGGGGACCGAACTGAGTGGGATCGTGGAGCAGCGGCAGTGCGAAAGGGATTACAGCTGGCGGGAAGGATGGCACCTGGACTGTAGTTACGTTCCCTCCTCGATCATCCGCGGCCCGGTCGAGATGGCGATCTACACGGACAACGAGACCGCACCCAACGAGTACCACCGCGTCTGGGGTGACAAAGACCTCAACACGCCCAGCACTCGGCAGGATCAGATCGCCGGAGCGGAATACCTGAGCAAGGAGATCACGGTCACGGCGTCCGAGGAGTCGCCGACCAACGTCTCCGTCTTCGCGGAGTCGTTCGACTGTGGCTCGTGGCGGGACTCGGGGATCGACCGTGAGGTCTCCGGGTACGAACTCGACGCGCTGGCGTGTGACGAGTCCGAGCCCGAATCGCGGATCGCCATCAACCAGGACGAGAACCCCTCGAACCTCGTCATCCGCGAGGATGGGGAGACGGTCCCGGCGTACGGACAGGCCGGACCGGAACAGCGGGACGTGCGCGAGATTCTGGGTGATCTGATCACCGACGAGGGCGTCCTGCAACTCGAGGACGACCAGATGGCGCTGTTCTACGAACTCTCGGAGGCGAACGCCGAACCCGAGAACGCCATGGACACGAACGACGACCCGGACTACAACGACGCCGTGGTCCTCTTCGAGGTCATCGAGGAGGACAACACCGTGACCGTGCCCGGGCAGACGGACATCGTCATCAACGACACCCGCGGGCCGGCGACCGTCGAGCCCGGCTACGACGAGAGCTTCGAGGTGAAAGTCTGGAACCGCGGCGGTGACACGGTCGAGGACGCCGTCGATCTGTTCGTCGACGGCTCCAACGAGACGGGGTCCGACTTCACGCTGAACGGCGGCGAGAGCGAGTGGGTCGAGGTCGACATCCCGGGCGGGCTCTCCAGCGGACCGCACGGGATCGAGTTCCAGATTCGGAGCGACGACAACGAGACCGCCTCCCGGAACCTCTACGTCGGCGAAGCCGACGGTCCCTACTTCCTGCCGAACGTCGAGTCCTTCGAGGGCGTGACGCCCCCCGGCGAGCCGGCCGAGGTCGACGCCCTCGTCACCAACGTCGGCGACAACGAGAGCACCCAGGACGTGACGGCGACGGTCGTCGGGACCTACGACGGCCTCTCGCTGAGCGATATCGACGATCCGAGCCAGACGTGGTCCGACCTGCACCTCGACGCGGGCGACGACGACACGAACGCGTTCAGCTTCCGGGCGAGCGCCGAGGGGACGATGCGCGTCCGGATCGAGACCGCGAACGCGTCGACGGCCGTCAACGTCACCGTCATGGAGCCACGCCTGGAGATCAACCGCGCCATCGTCGGCGACCAGACCTACCGAGACCGCGATACGATCGTCAGTACGAACCTGGAGTCACTGACCGTCGACGTGGGCAACCCCGCGGAGATTCCGCGCTCCGGTGAGGTGGAACTGTACATGAAAGAGGAGGGAACCGGGAGCTACGAACACATCGACACCTCGGATGCCATCACCCTCAACGGCAACCGCACGCTCGTGGAACTCGATCTCACCGAACCGAACCCGCTCGGACCGGACCTCAACACCAAGACCGGGGTCTACGACTACGAACTCCGCACGGATCCCGACAGCGGTACGGGGATCGACGACGTGCAGAGCGGCGAAATCCAGATCGTCACGGTGGCCGACGCGAACACGACGGCCGAGGCCGACTACATCTCGGTCGACATGAACCAGATCGAACTGAGCTGACGGCGCGGTCCAGATCCAGCGATCCGGTCCCGTAACGCGCCGACGTGGCGGAAGCCCTTCCGCTCTAGAGGACCGTTCGCAGATCGATCGTCGTCCGCCGAAGGTACGCGCTCTTGAGGTCGCCGCCGCTCTCGCCCTCACAGGTGTACTCGCCGCTCCCCTCGTCTTCCCACCCCGACTCCTCGAGATACTCCGCCCACGACTCGGCGACTGCCGTCCCGGAGATGTCGACCGTCACGCGTTCGACGTCCGCCGGGTTCCCGTCCGGGAGGTACAGACCGGTGTTGGCGGCGTCGCGTTCGCCGTACAGTTCGACGTTCCCGCCGGAGGAGACGCTGATACTCCCGTCGAGTCGCGGCACAGAGAGCAACGCGGCGTCGTCGGAACAGTCGAAGACGGGAGGGTAAGTCATGATCGAACTCTGTCGGCCCTCCCGGAACACGGCACCGCCCTCGTAGACGAGTCGTGTCTCTTCGCTGGAGGGACGATAGACCAGCGCGTTCGTCCGTATCGACTCGGTCGTCGTCCCGCCGCCCTCCATCTCGAAGGTGTACGTCATCGAGGAGTCGACGAGGTTGAGCTGGCCGCCGTCGACGCCGAGTTCGACGGAGCGCCCGGGCACTGTCTTCCGGTGGATGTCCTCGAGCGTCTCCGCGACGCCACGCATCGAGCGCTCGCCGCTGTTCACCATCTCGTTTGCCCGGAGGTCTTGGAGGGCTCCGACGCCGCCGATGTAGACGATTGTGGTACCGCTGATGATGATGCTGAACGTCAGGATGAACGCCACGAGATCGGAGACGGCTCGTTCTCGGTCGGTGAGTCTGTCGATCATGGATTACCTGTCTGCGGATTCGATGGTGAGACAGTCCGCGTCGGGATCGTACACCACGCGAAGCGGCCCACTGGAGAGCGTTCGTTCACAGATTCTGGACTCGTTTCTGAACTCGACGGCCGTGACCACGTTCGGCGTCGTCATGTTCGCGAACAGCGCGGACCGGTTGCCGTCGCGGTTGACGAGGGCGAGGTCGTAGTTCTCGCCGGCGATGTGTGTCGGCATCGACGTCATCGAGACCACCTCGCCGCTGTGGCTCCGGCTCGCCAGCCTGTCGACGCTTTTCAGGTCGTTGGTAGTGCCTTCGGCGACGTTCTGGAGGCCCTGCGTGGCGACTCGTTCCTGTTGCCGTTCGAGCAATCCGCCCGCCCCGATCAGTAGACTCGCGATGAGCAGGGCGGTGATGCCCAGCGTCAACGAGTGGGTGAGCGCGACCGACGCTCCCCGGGTGTCGTCTCGCAGCCCCATCGTCACCGCGCCCCCGTTTCGTTCAGGACGATCGTTCGGTTGTAGACGACGTCCCGCCGCTGGTAGTAGATGTCGACGGCGGGGAAGAGCGTGGGCCGTTTGACCTCGGGCTGGTCCTCGTCGGGGTCGTGTGGATAACTCCCGTCACTGGAGATCAGGTATGTGCCAGCCAGCGACGACCCGAAACCGGGGCCGTCGCCGTTGTTCAGAGAGATTTCGTAGGGTGGATCGACCCCTTCCGCGAACTCGAATTCGGGCTGGCCGTCGACCGCAATCTGCCCGTCGGGACGCAGCTCGATCACGACACCCTCTCCGTACGGCGAGCCGCTGGCCGCGATTCCTCCGCCGGAGATGTTGACTTCTTCCCTGCCCCGACGCCCATCTATTTCGAGCGTCCAGGTCCCCCCGTCACCGTCCACGACCAACTCGGTCTTTGCGTTCCCATTCGGAATGTCTTCGACGGTGATCCTGAAATCTTGGATCGCGCTCACGTCCTGCAACAGTGTCGCATCGGCGTCACAGTCGGGCTGGACCCGGAACAGTGGCCTGCCCCGGGGACTACACGCGTCCATCGACTCGGTCTGATTCAGGACGACTCCCTTGTCCGTTTCCGTCGCGTTGAACCTTACGTTCGTGTAGACGATGCCGTTGTCGAAACTCAGGTTCGTGTAGTGGCGGCTGTACAGCGAGACGTTCTCCCGGAAAGCCTCCGTGAAATCGCCACCCCCATCTTCGACATCTGCGCGGACTTCCCTCGCGAGCGTGTTGAGGTCGGCTTCGATCATCCCGACCGTCCGCTCGGCTCCGCTGAGCGCGTCCTGGTTGCTCCGCGTACTGATGCTGTCGTCGAACGCCAGCCCGTTTACCAGGACGACGGTTCCGACGACCACCAGCGCGATACCGATGGCTCCGACCAGCAACAACTGCCCGCGCTCGTCGGTACCGGGGGCTCTCACCATACGACCACCCGCACCTCCACGATGTTGTACAGCGGCGAGTCGTCGTCGATGTCCTCCTCGATGAAGTACGCACCACCGGCGTCTTTCACCGTCGCCCCCTTCGCTCCGCACTTCTGGGGCGGGTTCTGGGTCCGGTCCACGATCCGGGTCCGGTCGTCGTCGTAGATGGCGATCGTCTTGGTCGCGACGGCGGCGGAGTCCGTCGGGGCGATGACGCCGCTGGTCGGATTGCTCTCACTCGACGTGACCGAGACGCGCTCGCGCTCGCCCGAGGGTATCAGATACGTGAAATAGATGTTGTAGTTGCGGCCGTGTCGGTCGAACGTCTGGTTCAGCATCCGCTCGAACGTGGTCGAACCGTTGTCCACCTGCCCCCCCGTGAACGTGTCCGCCGAGCCGTAGGTACACCGGACGACGCGGCTGAGCGTGCCGTTCTCCGCCGCCAGGTCGAGCATGTCTTCCGCACGTTGCTCCATGTCTTCTGTCTGTTGGGTCGTATCGCTTGTCCAGGGACCGAAATCGACCACCTGCAGGCCGACGAGAACCGCCGTCACGACCAGTATCGCCGAGATCATCCCCTCCAGAGTGTACGCCTGACCCCTCGATCCGTGTGTGCTGTCTATCATGTTGGTCACCAGATTCGAACGATCAACCAGCAGGTCGGCGTGCAGTGTTCCGTATCGCCGGCCAGCCGAACGACCCGGGTCTCCGTCACGACCGCCTGTCCCAGATTCGGCGCTCCACCGTCGGGATAGGAGTACCGCTCACCTCCGTCGACGATGGGTGTCGGCGATGTCGCGTTCAGTTCCGAACTGTTGACGAGCATCACGTTCACGTTCGGCGGTGCGAGCGTGTTCGTCCGCGTGTTCAGCCCCGAACGGTTGCGGAACCGCTCGAACCCCTCCTCGGTCGACAGCTCGTTGTGAATCCCGTCCGGCTCGCCGTACCGGAGCGTCTGTTCCCTGCCCTCGACGCTGTAGGTCTCGACCAGATAGGTCGCGGCGCGGTCGGCCTGTGAGCGCTCGACGCCGCCCAGGTCCGCCCCCGTCGATCCGAACACGCTCGGCACGTACCCGAAGACGAACAGAACGGTGAGGAGCATCAGGCTCACGCCGACCAGATAGTCCTGTGTCGTCTGTCCCCGCTCGTCGAGCATCGATATCACCCCACCGCCATCCAGGTTATCAGCGCGATCGTCGGCAAGATGACGGCGAACTTGACCCCCGAGATCAGGTCGACCTGGCGGATGTACCCCGCGATGAACGACGACAGGACCGCCTGCAGCGTCACCGCGTGGAAGAACAACACCGACAGCAGGCCGGTGTCGACGTTCGAGCCGAACTGGCCACCGCCAGCCGCTGCGGAACTACCGCCGCCACCGCCGACCTGATTGGCCAGGCCGGACATGACGTCGAGGAACTGCGTCTTCAGCAGTGCCATCACGCCCAGCAGCGTCAGGTAGGTCATGATGATGATGACTACCTGCATCCGCGTCCGGGACTTCCGGTCGCGGTCGATGTCGTCCTGGTTCTCCGAGGCCTGTGCCGCCGTCGTCAGCACGTCCTCGATCTGACTCGAGGCTTCCTGTGCTTTGCTGATGAGTTTGACGGTCCGGGCGAGCCGCGGGATGTGATACTTGTTGTTGAACTCCCGCAGCGCGTCTTTCAGGTTCGTCCCGTAGTTGACCTTCGCGTACATCGTCTCGAACTCGTCGGACAGTTTGCCCGAGGACGTATCGGAGACGACGTTCAGTGACTCCAGAAGCGTCATCCCGGTGTCGTTCGCACTGGAGAGTTTCCGGAGGTTCTCCGAGAGCTGGCTCACGACGCCTCGCCGCGAGCGGACGTTCCACTCGTAGAAGATCATCAACGGGACGAAGTTGACGTACAGCGGGACGTAGAACCAGAAGAACGTCGATCCGACCGGATTCTCGACGAACCCCTCCGGGGACAGGGGCGCGAACCCGTACAGCACGCTCAGCACGACCGCCACGATGGAGATGGGGACCGTCAGTCCGAGAACGACCGTCGGGTTGTCCCGGAAGAAGATGTGTGGCCGCCGGAGAATCGAACTCAGTTCGTAGGATCGCTCGCGGCTCTTGATCTTCTCGAAGACCCCGTGGTCGCCGGTGTACTTCTCGACGAGGCCGAGGTTCAGCACGTTCAGCCCTTCCCGGACGACCACGTCGTCGCGCCCGCCCTCTGGCCGGAGGTACCCGTCACCGATCTCGTCCTGCGTGACCGTCGAGACCAGCACCAGGAACCCGACCCCGGTTAGCGGGATCAGGCCGTACACCGTGCCGAGAAGCAGGAACTGCTGGGAGTTGCCCATCATCGACATGATGACGAGGATGATGATGAGAAGCAGGGGGAAGAGTGACAGAGTCATGTACATCTCCCCGAACAGTTCCATCGTCTCCAGCACCATCTCCTGTTCCTGCTTTGCCGTCCGCATGTGTTTCTCCTTCTGGTCCTCCAGGAAGCCGGTCATGTCACCCCCCGAGTCCACGATGGAGAGCATGTCCGTCAGGAACTGCGCCAGTTCGTCGCTGGGCGTCTGGAGGGCCTGGTTCCGGATCGCCGTCCGGTAGTCCGTGTCGAAGTACTCCGTCTCCAGCACGATGGACTGGAACTCCTTGGAGACCTCGCCGTAGGTGTCGTCGGCGCGGGCCATCGCCTGCAGGATCTCCAGTTGGTTCAGCCCCCCGACCGATAGTGCGTACATGAACGAGACCGAATCGGAGAGCAAGACGTTGATCTCGCGTTTGCGTGCCCCCGCACGGAAGTACGGGATCGAGACCATCGAGCCGAAGCCGATACCGAAGCCGATCAGCCCGAAGACGATGCCGGTGACGAACACCAGGAACGGGATCTTCAGTTGCAACAGGACCTGCGGGATCCGGCTCTCGGCGAGGCCGAGCAACACCGGTGCGTCGGGCAGGAACAGGGCGAAGATGAGATAGCCAAGCAGTGACCCGACGATCCACAGCGTCAGGCCGGCCAGTGCGCCGACGCCCAGCGCCCGCGAGAGGAACAGCTCGACGTTCTGTGGCATCCGTGCCTGGGCGAGTTTGTTCTCCACGCCGCTGACGAAGTCGCCCTCGCTGTCGAACAGGGACTCGTAGAGGGGATAGAACGTGTCCCCCAGCGTGCTGGTGCTCCCGACTGTCTGCCCGCTTCGCGTGTCGAGGCTCATGTCAGTCCCCTTCCTCTGCTTCCGCGCCGGCTTTGGTCACGAACTGCCCGAAGTCGATCTCGGTGTCGTCCTCTTCCTCCTCCTCCTCGGGGATCATCCCCTCGTCGGTTTCGATGCCCGACAGCGCCTTCACGATCTCTGGGGTGTCCATGCTCTTGTACCGGTCGAACAGCGGCGTGGCGTTGTCGAGGATCTCGCTCGTCTCCTCGCTGATCTCCTCGCCGGCGTCCGGCCGCGGGACCATCTCCTCTTTCTTGGGATCGATGTTGATCTTGACCGACTCCATCTCCCGCAGGTCTTCGAGGCTGTTCTTGAGCTGATCGTGGGCGATCAGCGTCAGGATCGTGTCGGGGTCGTTGATGAACGCCTGGATCGTCGCGGCCACCTGCTGGTAGGTGTTGATCCCGTTGTTGATGAGGTGCGCCAGGACGACTTTCCGCTTGAACAGCTCTTCGTCGAGTTTCTCCTGGTCCCACCCGCGGTCGAACTTGATCTCCTCGAGCGTGTTGGACTGGCCCATCTGGATGAACGTGTCCGTCTCGGCCTGCCACTGATACACGTCCCTGACGTTGATTTCGTCGTTCTCCGCGGAGTACTCGTTGATTTCTGTCAGGGTCTTGTTCCGGCGAACCTTCCGGCCACCCGTCCGGGTCTGGGTCTGGATACTGACCAGGTCGAGCGCGGTAAACAGCGTCTTCGAGACGTTGATCGGCTCGGTGGTAAAACGCTTGATGACCTCGCCCACCGAGTCGGCGTGGAACGTGGTGTAGGTGGTGTGCCCGGTCGACATGACCTGGAAGAGGGTCCGACCCTCCTCACCACGGATCTCACCCATGACGATGTAGTCGGGACGCTGCCGCAGTGCGGCCTCCAGCAGGTCGAACTCGTCCACGTCGCCCGTGTCGTCCTCACCGAACGAGGGCCGGGTGACGCTGGCGACCCAGTTCCGCTGGGGCAGTTCGACCTCCCGGGTGTCCTCGATGGAGACGATCTTGGCGCTGGAGGGGATAAAGAGCGACACCGCGTTCAGGCTGGTCGTCTTCCCCGAGGCCGTCCCGCCCGCGAAGATGAGGCTCTTGTTGTTCTCGATACAGAGCCACAGGAAGGCCATCTCGTCGAGGCTGAAGGTGTTCCAGTTGATCAGGTCGATCGGGGTAAAGGGGACGTCCTTGAACTGACGGATGGTGTAGTTGGTCCCGTGGTCGGACACCTCGCGTCCCAGGGTGAGCTGGGCACGCGAGCCGTCCGGGAGCGTGGCGTCGACCTGGGGCTGGCGCTTGGAGATGCCCTTCCCGGATCGCTGGGCGAGCTTGACGACGAAGTCGTCGAGGGACTCCTCGCCGTGTTCGACGTTCGAGATGATCTGCTCGTAGTCGGTGTGGTAGACGAAGACACGGGAGTTGTACCCGTCACAGGAGATGTCCTCCACGTTGATGTCGTGTTTGACCGGGTCGATCTTCGCGAATCCGATGAAGTTACGCTTGAGGACGTAGAGCAGCTTCTCGACCTGGTACTCGCTGAGCGTGTCGGGGTCCTCGTCGAGGATGGCGGGCTCGGGTCGGGCCGTGATGCCCGAGAGATCACCCGACGGCGTGGTGGGCAAATCGACCTCCATTCCCATCATCTGCTTGAACTTGTCCATGGTTCCCAGGTCCGGTTCGACCCCGCCGTCGCCGCGCAACAGGTCGTACCGGTCGAGCAACCGCTGGGCCTCGCGCTGGATGACCTCCGCGCGGTCCTCCTCGCTCCCCTCGACGACAACGTCGTCCTCGGAGTACTTGATCGCCGTTCGAAGTTTGCCGGCGAGGAAGTCCTGTAGCTCCTGTTCTATCGGATTGAGGTGCGGTTCGATGACGTAGTATTTTTTCTCGTTTTCCTTCTTGGAGTGGAAGATGATGACGCAGGCGTAGGGCTTGTTCACCCAGTACCGTTCGATCTCCTCGAAGTGGGACTTCTTCGATATCGGGACGGCCTTCTCCAGGTCGTAGCGGTTGACGACCGTCGTCTTGCCATCGACCGTCGAGAAGAACATGTCCTCGTCGAGATCCTCGTTGACGTTGACGGTCCGGTCCTCGACCATCTCGTCGAGTTCGGAAGCCAGCCCCTCGCCGAAACTCAGAACGCCTTCGATCTCGTCGGGGTCGAATCCCAGTGCATCGGTCGGATCGAACTCCTTTTTTTCCCCGTCGCTCGTCGTCGGCGGCGTCCCGTCGGTGTAGTAGTACTCCTGCTTGTAATGTTCCCACTTGTAGGTGTCCTTGACCACGGGCGCTTTCGTCGGATCGAGAAACTGCTCGAAGGGTTCGCGCAGCCCCTTCGCGGCACTCGCTCCCTGGATGAGTCTGTCCTCCGTTTTCCGTGGATCGAACCCGAGAAACTCCGTGCGGTCGAACGGGCCACCAGTGTGAAACTCGCGTCGGAAGTCCTCCCAGGTGTACTCTCCGACTGTGGCACGCTCGACCCGAGCGAGTACCTCCTCCGCGTCGGCGCTCGACTCCTCGGCGTCGACGGGATCGGCATCGCCCCCCTCTTTGTCATCGGTTGCCATTGAACATCTCTCTACTGTTACGAGGGAAAAAAGTTTATGTCCACATTACCAGTCGTAAGCCGACGTTACGACCGGCGGAGATGGCAACTAGCCGACCGCTCGACCGATCTGTGGCTTTATTCCGGTTTTCCGATAGGGGATTCTCGATTCCCGGCGGACGGCGTGCTGTGTCCACTACGTGTCAGTCCATGAATGCTTCGATCCGATTCAGTGCCGTTTTGAGGTCGTCCAGTCCCGTTGCGTACGACACGCGCAGGTGGCCCGACCCGCCCGCGCCGAACACGTCGCCGGGGACGACGGCGACTTTCTTCTCCTGGATCAGGTCCTCGGCGAAGGCCTGGGCGTCGTCGGTCGGACACTCGGGGAAGGCGTAGAAGGCCCCGGCGGCCTCGAAGCAGTCGATGCCCATCTCCGAGAACCGTGAGAGGACGAAGTTCCGGCGGCGGTCGTACTGCTCGCGCATGTCGGCCACGTCGTCGTCGCAGTTCTCCAGCGCGTCCAGCGCCGCGTGCTGGGCGGTCGTCGGGGCCGACAGCATCGTGTACTGGTGGACGCGGTTCATCGCCCCGATGGCCTTGGCCGGCCCCATCGCGTAGCCCAGTCGCAGCCCCGTCATTGCGTAGGCCTTCGAGAACCCGTTGAACACGACGGTCCGCTCACGCATCCCCGGGAGCGTCGCGATGGAGGTGTGGTCGTGTTCGTAGGTCAACGCGGCGTAGATCTCGTCGGCCAGCACGATCAGGTCGTGTTCGCGACAGAAGGCGGCGACTGCTTCGAGTTCGTCGCCGGTCATCGTCGCCCCGGTCGGGTTGTTCGGGTAACAGTAGACCAGCGCGTCTGCCTCCTGGGCGCCCGCGTCTTCCAGCACCTCGCGGGTCAGCTTGAACTCGTCTTCGGCCCGGGTCGGGACCGGCAGGGGCTCCCCGCCAGCGAACATGACGCCGGGGACGTACGAGATGTAACTCGGCTGTGCCACCGCCACGGTGTCGCCTGGGTCGACCAGCGCCCGCATGGCCAGGTCGAGCCCCTCGCTGGCCCCCGTCGTGACGATGATCTCGTCGTCCGGATCGTACCCCAGCCCGTACTTCTCGGCCTGGTGGTCGGCGATGGCCTCGCGGAGTTCCCGCTTCCCGCGGTTGGCGGTGTAGGAGGTCTCGCCCCGCTCCAGCGACGCGATGGCGGCGTCGCGGGCGCTCCAGGGGGCCGAGAAGTCCGGTTCGCCCACGCCCAGCGAGATGAGGTCGTCCATCTCCTCGGCGAGTTCGAAAAAGCGCCGGATGCCCGACGGCGGCACGCCGTCGACGCGGTCTGACACCTGCATGGTTACGGGGACACGGAGAGGCGGTCGTCGTCGTCGCCGTCGCCGAAGACGATACCCCGCTCCTTGTAGGACTCCATGACGTAGTGGGTCACCGTCTGGGTGATCTCGGGGACGGGTGCGACCTTCTCGCTGATGAACCGCGAGACCTCGCTCATGGAGTCGCCCTCGACCTCCATGTCGAAGTCGTAGTCGCCGCTCACCAGCCGCAGGCCCTCGACTTCCGGGAACTTCGCCAGCCGCTCGGCGATGTCGGCGTAGCTGGTCTCCCGGTCCAGCGTGACGTTGAGTTCGACGAGCGCGCGGACGCGCTCGTCTTCGAGTTCCCTGTAGTCGATGATCGCCTGGTAACCTGCGATGACGCCGTCGGCCTCTAACTCTGCGATTACGTCCTCGACTTCGGCTGGGTCGAGGTCGGTCTGGCGCGCCATGTCCTCGGCGGAGTAGCGCGCGTTCTCCCGGAGCAAGGCCAGTATCTCGGCGCGACTGCTCATACCTAACCCCACCAGAGCGTGGACTAAAGACTTGCTATCGACGGGTCGAACCCGCCGCCGTCGCGGCGCTCCCCCGGGCTCCGAAGCAGACTCGACGGCGAACACCGTTCCTAGCTTTAAGCCACTCTCGTCCGTATCGGTGTCCCAGTTACATGCAGAGTGACACACGGGCCGACAGCGGCTGGGGGTTCGTCGCGGACCACGACTCCATGGCGACGATCATCGACACGCTTCTGCACCTCGACCCCGAGGAGACCTACACCCGCTCGGAACTGGCCGACGAGACCGGCATCGCCCTGAAGACGCTCCACCTCATGGACGACGTGGACGGCCTCGTCGACCTCGGAATGCTCGACGAGCACCACCCCGAGGACGAGGAAGTCTACTACACGGTCAACGCGGACAGCCCCGTCCTCGACGCCGCCCGCGAATTCGAGCGCGCGGTCGAGGACAATCGCTAGTCCTGTTCGCGCAACTCCGTCCGGCGGATCTTGCCGGTCGTCGTCTGCGGGAGTTCCTCGACGAACTCGATCTCGCGAGGGTACTCGTACTCGGCCAGCCGATCCCGGACTAGCTCGCGAATCTCGGCCCGGAGCGCGTCCGACCCCGTGACGGCCGCCGCTGGTTCGACGTATGCCTTGATGATCTCCCCGCGGGTCTCGTCGGGCACGCCGACGACGCCGGCCTGTGCCACGTCGTCGTGTTCCAGGATCGCCTCCTCGACCTCCATCGGGCCGACCCGATATCCGGCGGTGATGATCACGTCGTCCTTCCGAGATTTGAACCAGATGTACCCGTCGCCGTCGCGCTCGGCCAGATCGCCGGTCAGGAACCACTCGCCGACCTGCTTGGCCGCCGTCTTCTCGGGCAGGTCCAGGTACTCGTCGAAGAACACCGACCGGTCGTGGGGGCGGACGGCGATCTCGCCGGTCTCGCCCCGCGGCAGGCGCTCGATATCGCCCGCGTCGGCGACCTCGGGATCGAGGATCGCCACGTCGTAGCCCGGAAGCGGCTTGCCCATGCTTCCCGGTCTGGTCTCGAACCAGCCCGTGGAGTTGGCGACCACGAGGTTGAGTTCGGTCTGGCCGTAGTACTCGTTGACCGCCACGCCGTCGAGTTCCTCGTCGGCCCAGTCGAGGATCTCGGGTGTCAATGGCTCGCCCGCGGCCGCGACCGTCTCCAGCGAGAGGTCGTACTGCTCGGTCGGGTTCGCCACGTCCATCAGCAGCCGCAACGCCGTCGGCGGCATGAACGACTGGGTTACGTCGAACTGCTCCAGCAACTCGAAGGCCGCGGCGGGGTCGAACTTCTCCGAGGGGTACGCCACCATCGTCCCGCCGTGGTGCCAGGTGGCGAAGAGCGTCCCACCCAGCGCCGACCCCCACGCCCAGTCCGAGGGTGTCCAGACCGTCGCGTCCGGGCCCAGTCCGCGGTCCATGTAGTTGTAGGAGGCGGCGGCCCGACCGAGCCAGAGCGCGTGGGAGTGGAGGACGCCCTTGGGCGGGCCCGTCGACCCGCTCGTGTAGAGGATGGCGCTCTCGGTGTCCGGCGTCGCGTCGTGGGGATCGACCGACGCGCCGGGATCGGCCAGCACGTCCTCGAAGGCCACGGCGTCGCCTGTCGGCGTCTCCGATTCGATCTCGATCACGTGGTCCAGGGCCGGGCAGTCGACGCGGGCCTCGTCGACCTCCTCGCGGACGGCCGGGTCGACGACGACGGCTTTCGCGTCGGCGTCGGCCAGTCGGTACTGGAGCGCGTCGGGGCCGTAGAGCACGGAGAGGGGCACCGACAGTGCACCGAGTTTCCAGTTGGCCAGGTGCGTGATCGGGTTCTGTGGCTTCTGTGGCACGACGACGCCGACCCGATCCCCGGGGCCGACACCCAGGTCCCTGAGACCCGCGGCGAGGCGGTCGGATCGTTCGTCCAGCTCCCGGAACGTGTAGGACGCTCGCTCACCATCGGGCGTCAGGTACTCGAGGGCCGTGCTCTCGGGGTCGTCGTGTTTACGAAGCAAGTCGACTGCTGGGTTGAACTCGTCGGGTAGGTCCCACTCGAACTCTCCCCGCGCGGCCGCGCGCGACTCGAAATCCGGCATGACGGTCCAGGGCATGCTCGAACCGTCACCGTCCATCCCGTTTCACCTTTCGGTTGCCACGAACCGGGTCACAGCGGGAGCAGACTCGACCCGTCGACGGGCCGGAGCGCGCTCGCCGCCACGTCCACGCCAGGACTGTAGTGGACCAGCGGCTCTCCCGCTGGTTCGTCGAACCCGTTGGCGGCGAACAGATCGTTCTCGCGGACTTCCAGCGCCGCGCCCTGAAGCGGCCAGGGTGGATGCTCGACCGGGCCGGCGTACACCCGGCCGCCGTCGTCGGCCACGTAGAAGCGATACCGCTCGGTGAGGAAGTGTTCGAGCGACCCGGGCTCCGGTTCGGTGGGGTCGCCCGTCGGTCGGTAGGTGGCGTCGAAGCCGGCCATCGGAACGCCGGGGTGGACGCGACCGCTCCGGAGTCGGAAGCCGTCGGCCGTCTCGGCCAGGTCCATCTCGGCCCGGTAGTAGGGCAGTTCGAAGAACCGCCGGGCGACGGTCACGCCCAGCCAGTCGTCGGCGTCGAGGTTGAAGAAGTAGATGCCCGGCCCGTCCGGGCCGTCGACGTACGTCCGCAGGTTCAACTCGGGGAAGGAGAGGCCGACCGGCGCGCCGCGGGGCCGGATCGACTCCATCTGGAACCCGATCACACCGAGGTACGCATCGCCGTCGAACGTGTCGGCCGCGAGTCCGTCGGGGAGTTTCGCGTCGACGACCGCCGGGTCGACGCTCCAGTGTGCGAAGAGGACGTCCGCCCAGCGCATCGCCAGCAGTGACGGCGCGTTCATGCTCGGACGTAGGGTCTCGACGCGTTTCGACCTGTCGGCTCCGGGGATCGGAACCGATTTGTCGTTCGGTTTTGCCTCTCCGACGATGAGCTATCTCCTCTGGGCACTCCTGGCGTTGCTCGCGTACAGTCTGGTCGCGCCGCTGGCGAAGATCGCGACGGTGGAGATCCCGAGTACGGTGGTGCTTCTGATCTCCAACGGGATGCTCGTCCTCGTCGCGACGGGCGTCGTCGTCGCCACAGACACCCCCGTCGTCCAGTACCTCTCTCACGACCGGGCGGTCTACGCGTACGCCGCGGGGCTCGCGCTCGCGGTCGGCATCCTCGCGTACTACCGGGCGCTGGCGGCCGGCCCGGTCAGCGTCGTCGTCCCGATCTTCGGCCTGTTCATCGTCACGAGTTCCGTCCTCGGAATCGTAATCCTCGACGAGTCCCTGACCGCCCGGAAGGTCCTGGGCATCGCGCTGGCAGTCGGCGCGGTGTACCTGACCGCCGTCGAGTGACTCAATCCTTTTGTCGGCTACACACCTACCTCCGTCCGTCATGGTCGCACTCGACTCAGAAGACGACGCCATCCAGCGCGGCGAGTCGGCACCCGACTTCGAGTTGCCCGGCGCGGACGGCGAGACGTACTCGCTGTCGGACTTCGCCGACCGCAAAGCCCTGCTGGTCGTATTCACCTGCAACCACTGCCCGTACGCACAGGCCAAGTTCGACGAGCTGAACCACCTCGCCAGTGAGTACGACGACCTCGCCGTCGTCGGCATCAACCCCAACGACGCCGAGGAGTATCCCGACGACTCCTTCGAGCGGATGCAGGACCTCGTTGACGACGGCACCATCCAGTACGACGCCTACCTCCGCGACGAGAGCCAGGCCGTCGCTCGCGAGTACGGCGCGGTCTGTACCCCCGACCCCTTCCTGTTCGCAAATCGGAACGGTGACTTCGAGCTGGCCTATCACGGCCGCATCGACGACGCCCTGAACCCCGACGACGAACCGACCGAGATGGAGATGCGTGACATCGTGGACCGACTGCTGGCCGGTGAGACGATCGACGACGAATTCAAACCGTCGCGAGGCTGTTCGATCAAGTGGAGCGAGGAGTGAGATCGCGGTGCTGTTGCTGTCGGGTATCTGTCGGGCCAGAGCGGGGACGAACTAGTGTCGGTTCACGGATGTGACGCGACCGTCACACCGGAGCCGTGCGCCGATCATTTCGCGGTCGCGGCGGTGCCGGTCGCGGTGGCGTCACCGCCGCTCGGGGCGGCGAGTCTGTAGACGCCGTAGCAGCCCCAGACCAGCAGTCCGAGGCCGATCAGCGTCGCGCGGATCTCGACCGGGATCGTCGGAGCCGCGATCACGTCGCCGGCTTCGTTGGTCACGGGAACCGGACTGGGGTTCCCGACGAACGTCTCGATCAGGCCGAGGACGACGGTGCCGACGACGATCAGCGAGCCACCGACGAGCATCGCGGCCCTGTCGGCCGCGGACATCGTGGGAGTGTCTGTCATATCCTGTCACCTCGTCAGCCGAGCAGGTACTGCAGGCGCGGGTGGTTCTGGACCAGGTCCCAGTTCTCGATGAACCGGTCGAGGCCCATGATCCGGCCCGCGCTGAGGACGATCAGCGTCACGAACAGCAGCAGGCCCATCAGGTCGCCGTTGACGAACCCGTGGCTGAAGCCGGCGTTCCCGAGGTAGAAGAACCCCATCAGGAACGCGCCCCAGAAGGCCGCGAACCTGACGAGCACCCCGAGGAGCAGGGCCAGCCCGATCAGCGTCTCACCGAGCGGGATGATGAAGTTCACGAACCACGCGGCGTTGTTCCCGAACCAGACGGTGATCGGGGCCACGACGGTCCCCTGGGTCGCACCGGTCAGCCAGCCGGTCGCCGAGAACGGCTCGGCACTCGTCCAGAGGTTCGCGTACTTGGTGATCCCTGCGTGGAAGAACCACCAGCCGGTCAGGAGTCGCAGCATGGCGACCCAGTAGCCGGCCCAGGTCCCCGACAGCTCCAGCGAGACGCCCTCGCCGAGGACGTTTCGGGTGTCGACGGTTGTTGCCATTGGTGTAGCACCTCTACAGGTGAACCTACACGGCCAGTATATATCAAACGAATATGGGATTTTCAGCACGTTGGAATCCCGCGACGTTCCGGCCAGATCGAGCGAATACGGTAAATTCCGTCCCGAATACGTTCGGATGCTGCTCGTCACTGGCCGCGACGGCGGAGCCACTATAGGGGTCCTCACTGAACGGTGACACATGTCGCTCGACCTCGCCGCGACGTTCGGGACGCCCAGCCCCGTCGTTGGTATGGTTCATCTCCCACCGCTCCCCGGATCGCCGGCGTACGACCCCGACGGGGGTCGCGACGCCGTGCTGGAGCGTGCCCGGACCGACGCTCGCGCGCTCGCCGACGGCGGCGTCGACGGCCTGATCGTCGAGAACTACGGCGACGCACCGTTTCACGCCGAGGACGTGCCACACCACGTCGTCGCCGACATGACGCGGGCGGCTACTGCGGTCACAGAGGTCGCAGACTGCCCCGTCGGGATCAACGTCCTCCGGAACGACGCGGCCGCGGCGCTGTCGGTCGCGGCGGCGGTCGACGCGGCCTTCGTTCGCGTGAACGTCCACACCGGGGCACGCGTCACCGATCAGGGACTCGTCGAGGGCCGGGCCGCGGAGACCCTTCGCCTGCGCGAGCGAATCGACGCCGACGTGGCCGTGCTGGCCGACGTGGCGGTCAAACACTCCGCACCGCTCGGCGAACGCGATCTCGGGGCGGCGGTCGCCGACGCGATAGATCGGGGCCGCGCGGACGGACTCGTCGTCTCCGGCCCGGCGACGGGGTCGGTGACCGACGCCGACGATCTGCGGACCGTCGCGGCCGCCCGCGACGACACCGACCCGAACGTGCCGGTGTTCGTCGGGAGCGGGGTCACCGCCGAGTCGGTGGCGGACCTCCTGTCGGTGGCCGACGGTGCCATCGTCGGGACGGCGCTCAAGGAGGACGGTGCGACGACGAACCCCGTCGATCCCGAACGGGTGGCCGCCGTCGTCGCCGCCCGGGGCGACCAGTGAGGGTCGCGACTGCTCCACGCCGCGAGGACCAGCGTTTTGCCAGCGCCGACCGAACGCGAGCGCATGTCAGAGATTCTCCCCGACGCTACCGCCGAGTTCGCTCGCGCCATCGGCCCGGAACCCGACGGCGTAATCGAAGAAATGGACGCACAGGCCGACGCCGAGGGCTTTCCGACGGTCGGTCCCGAAGTCGGGGGGTGGCTCCAGTTGCTGGCTCGCATGGTCGACGCCCGACGGGTCTTCGAGTTCGGCTCCGGCTTTGGCTACTCGGCGTACTGGTTCGCCCGGGCGCTCCCCGACGACGGCGAGATCGTCCTGACGGAGGTCGACGAAGACGAACTGGATCAGGCCCGCGAGTACCTGCGTCGGGGCGGGTTCGACGACCTCGCCAGCTATGAACTCGGGGACGCCATCGAGACGGTCGCGGAGTACGAGGGCCCGTTCGACGCAGTCCTGATCGACAACGAGAAACACCGCTACCGCGAGGCCTTCGAGGCTGTCCGTCCGAAGGTCGCCGAAGGTGGGGTCGTGATCGCGGACAATGCCGTGACTGCGGGTCCCATCGACTTCGAGGCACTGTCGGCGCTGGTGCGGGGCGAGGACCCCGGCGAGGTGGACGACCACACGGCGGGCGTCGCGGACTATCTCGGTGCGGTCGGCGACGATCCGGCTTTCGAGTCGGCGCTGATTCCCCTGGGCGAGGGGATCGCCGTGAGTCTCCGGGTAGACTGACGGGCTGTGGTTTCGCCGCGCAGACGTTACAGCATTTGATATTCGCTGGGTATCAGTTATATACGGCCGACCGGAAAGATTCGCTACCTCGGGGACTCACATGAGCGAGTTGATGATCGACATACGGAAGTTGAGTATTTTCAACAAGATGGCCAAGGAGGGTGGGAACACGGTCGCCAACCACATGAGCCAGATGACCGGGATGAACACCGAGATGGAGATCACGAAGATCAACTTCATCGACATCCCGGACATCAAGACACACGTCGGCCACGACGAGCAGATCGGGATCTACATCGAGATGCAGGAGCCGCCGCACGGCCACGTCCTCTTTCTGTTCAACGCCGACAGCGCCAAGCGACTCGCCGCCGGGATGCTCGGCGACATGGGCGGGACCGATCCCGACGCCGAGGGGTTCACCGAGATGGAGAAGAGCGCGATCCAGGAGATCGGCAACATCATGACCAGCGGGTTCATCGACGGGTGGGCGAACGTGCTGGAGACGACCATCGATATGTCGACGCCGAACTTCACGTTCGGGCCCGGGAGCGGCACCGTCGACGAGATCATCGGCGACCGCGACAGCGACATGGCGCTCATGTTCGACTCCCGCGTCCACGCCCAAGATGAGGACATCAACGTCAAGGTGTACACCTTCCCGCAACTGGAGGAACTCGTCGGCCTGATGCAACGGCTGGAAGTCTGAGACTTGTTGACGTTTTTCCGTCGAATCTGAGGGGAACTATGATATGACATGCGCCGCTGGTTTAGCCCATGCCAGGAGGCACTGACCAGACACTGCGGCCGTTCCTGTGGCGTGCGGAGAACCTCTATTCCGACACGGAGATCGTCTCCCGGACACACGAGGGTATCGAACGCTACACGTACGAGGAGTACAGCGACCGCACGGCCCAGCTGGCCCACGCCCTGACCGACGCGGGCATGGGCGAGGGCGACCGCATCGCGACGTTCTGCTGGAACCACCACCGCCACTTCGAGACCTACTTCGGCATCCCGACGCTGGGCGCGCAACTACACACGATCAACCCGCTTCTACCCGACGAACACATCCAGTTCATCGTCGAGAACGCCGCCGACAAGGCGATCTTCGTCGACCCGTCGCTGGCCGAGAAGCTGGCCGGCGCGTACGACGCCGACTCCTTCGACAGCGTCGACCAGTTCGTCGTCATGGGCGACTCGGTGCCGGACCTGCCCTTCGACGCCGTTTCCTACGAGTCGTTCATCGGCGGCCACGAGACCGAATACGACTGGCCCGTCGTCGATCAGGACCAGCCCGCCGGGATGTGTTACACCTCCGGCACCACGGGCAAGCCCAAGGGCGTCGAGTACACCCAGCAGATGCTCTGGGGCCACACGATGGCGACGATGACGCCCCAGGGTCTGGGCGTCGAGGACGACGACGTGGTGATGCCGGTCGTCCCGATGTTCCACGTCAACGCCTGGGGGATGCCGTTCTCGACGACGGCCGCCGGCGCGAAACACGTCTATCCTGGCCCCTCGCCCGAGCCCGAAGACATCGCCCAGTTGCTCGAGGAGGAAGGCGTCACGATCACCGCCGGCGTTCCCACGGTGTGGCTCGGCCTGCAGGAGTACATGCAGGCCGGTAACGAGGTCGACCTCTCGGAACTCGAAACGGTCATCATCGGCGGGTCGGCCGCACCGAAGGCCATGATCGAGTGGTTCGACGAGTACGGCGTCTCCGTGACACACGCCTGGGGCATGACCGAGATGTCCCCCATCGGTTCGGTCGCCCACCTCAAATCCGGGCTGGCCGAAGAACTCACCTACGACGAACAGATCGAACGCCGGGCCAAGCAGGGCCTGATCGTCCCCGGGCTGGAGTTCAAGGTCATCGACGACGACGGCAACGAGGTCCCCTGGAACGGCGAGGACTTCGGCGAACTGTACGTCCGTGGCCCCTGGGTCACCCAGGAGTACTTCCAGCGGCCCGAGGCCAACGAGAACGACTTCGAGGGCAACTGGCTCAAGACCGGCGACGTGGTGACCGTCGACGAGGACGGCTACATCAAGATCGTCGACCGCGCGAAAGACGTGATCAAATCGGGCGGGGAGTGGATCTCCTCGGTGGAACTCGAGAACGCCATCATGGCCAACGACAACGTGGCCGAAGCCGCCGTCGTCGGCGTGCCCCACGAGCGGTGGCAGGAACGGCCCGTGGCCTTCATCGTCCCGGTCGAGGGGGCCGACCCGGACGCCGTGGCCGACGAACTCCGCGAACAGATCTCCGAAGACTACCCCAAGTGGTGGCTCCCCGACGACTTCATCCAGATCGACGAGGTGCCAAAGACCGCGACGGGCAAGTTCTCGAAGAAAGACCTCCGCGAGGAGTACGCCGATCAGGACCTCGTCGAGGGCCAGGTGCCAGAAGAGGCCGCGCCCGACGAAGAGTAGCGGGACTGCGTCTCCCGGACAGCCCGCTCGTGTGAAGACGACGCCGAACGGGCGGGGACCATCCCGGACCGTCCGTCGATTTCTCCCTCTCAGTGGCCACCGATTCTACGGGCGGTGTCGGCGACCGCCTCGTTGCCCCGCTCGGCCCCCGTCTCCGGGTCAAATCTCGCCGCACTTTTATATCAGACATTGGCATGATATACCATGCCATACCGTCTTCACTCCAGGACCTGTACGTGGCCCATGACCGACGACGCGTCCCGGCTGGCGGAGGACACGTGGGAGCGCCTGCTCACCGCGATTTCGGACCCGTACCGCCGCCAGCTCCTCGTCGCGCTGCTGGATCACAATCCGCAGGACGACACGGATCTGGATCCGCTGGACGTGGTCGCCGAGACCGAGCGGGAGTCGACCGTGTTGGAGTCGGAACTGGTCCACACCCACCTGCCGAAACTCGACACCATGGAGATCGTCGAGTGGGACCGGGATACCGGGGAGATCAGCACCGGCCCGGAGTGGAACCAGGTCGCACCGATCCTCGAACTGATACACGACCATCGGGACGAGCTGCCCGAGGGGTGGCTATAGGAGTTCGTCGAATCGCTCGCTCAGTGTCTCGACCGTCCAGCCCTCGGCATCGACCATCGAGTTCTCGTCTTTGGGGTCGGCGACCAGCGACACCATGTCGCCCTGCGCGCGGACGGTCTCGCCGTTGACGCCCTCGGCGGCCTCGCTGACGAGGTAGCCGACGACGGGCGCGACCTTCTCCGGCGGGAAGTCGTCCTCGCCGAAGGGCTGGTGGGGCATATCCTCGATCATCCGGGTGTAGGCGATGGGCAAGAGTGCGTTCGCGCGGGCGTCGTACCGGGGCAGCTCCGCGGAGGCGGTACGAATGAGTCCGAGGACGCCGGCCTTGGCGGCCGCGTAGTTGGCCTGTCCGGCGTTGCCCAGCGCGGAGGGGCTGGTGACGCCGACGAACGCGCGCTCGCGGTCGGCAGCCTCGGCCGTCTCGTCCCAGTGGCGCGCGAGGTTCCGGAGCAGGGCGAAGTGCCCGCGCAGGTGCACGTCGATCACCGTGTCCCAGTCCTCGCCGGTCATCTCGGTCAGGTAGGCGTCCCGCAGGACGCCCGCGAAGTTGACGGCGGCGTCGACGCGACCGTACTCGGCCACCGTGTCGTCGATCAGTTCCTCGGTGTACTCCAGATCGGTCACGTCGCCGAAGTGGGCCATCGCCGTGCCGCCGGCGTCGCGAATGGCCGCCACGGTTTCGTCTGCGGGCCCCTCGCTCGCGCCGTCGCCCTCCAGGGAGGTCCCGAGGTCGTTCACGACGACCGTCGCGCCCTCACCCGCCAAGTGCTTGGCCGTCGCCTCGCCGAGGCCGCGGCCGCCACCAGTCACGATACAGACCGTCCCGTCGAGCGGACCCGTGTCCGTCATTACCCGTGTAGCTCGTGGGCTCCGTGATAGGAATGTCGACACCGAACGGGTCCCGGCGGGACCCGCGCCACCGTCCACCCCCGACCCCGCCGTCGAAAGAAACTCGAACTCCGTTTACAATTTACAATGTTCCAGTCCGTTTTTGTCTGTGCAGGCCCTGTTAACTCTCGGTCATGGAACTGCTAACGGAAGACGTGGTGCCGGCCGAGGCCCGCGACGTGAAACAGGAGGCTCGGGAGTTCGCTGTGGAACACATCGAGCCGGTGGCGGCTGACTACTACGAATCCGGCGAGTACCCCTGGGAGGTGCTGGAGGCCGGGATGGAGGCCGGGCTGGTCGCCCAGGACATCAGTGAAGAGTACGGCGGTCGCGGGCTCGATCTGGCGGAGATCCTCGCGATGGCCGAGGAGTTCTACCGGGCCGACGCCGGGATCGCGCTGACCCTCCAGCTGGCGAGTTTCGGCGCGGAGATGCTCGAAGAGTACGGCGACGACTGGCAGAAAGAGGAGTTCCTCCGCCCGGTCGCCGAGAACGAGCAGTTGACGGGACTGGCGGTGTCCGAACCCGACACGGGCAGCGACCTCGCCGGGATGGAGACCACCGCGGAGAAGGACGGCGACGAGTGGGTGATCAACGGCGAGAAGTACTGGATCGGCAACGGCGTCGAGGCCGACTGGGTGACGCTGTACGCCCGGACCGGCCACGACGAGGACGACCGGTACGGCAACTTCTCCCTGTTCATCGTCCCGACCGACACCGACGGCTACGAGGCCGAACACATCCCCGAGAAGATGGGTTTCCGAGCCTCGAAGCAGGCCCACCTGCACCTGAACGACGTTCGGATCCCCGAGGACCACGTCATCGGGACCGAGGGGACGGGCTTCTACATGCTCGCGGACTTTTTCAACCACGGGCGCGTGGTGGTCGGCGGGCACGGGCTCGGCCTCGCCGCGGCGGCCATCGAGGAAGCCTACGACTTCGTTCACGGCCGGCAGGCGTTCGGCCGCGACGTGAGCGAGTTCCAGAAAGTCCAGCACATCCTCGCGGACATGCGGACGGAGTTCGAGGCCGCCCGCTCGCTCAACTGGCGGGCCGCCGAGAAGGTCGCCAACAACGACAACGCCGGGTTCTGGGCGGCACAGGCAAAGGTGAAATCGACCGAGACGGCGACGATGTGTGCCGAACGCGGGATGCAACTCCACGGCGGCCGGTCGGTCCTCACCGAGAACCGCATCTCTCGGGTCTACCGCGACGTGCGCATCCCCGTCATCTACGAGGGGGCCAACGAGATCCAGCGCAACCTGATCTACGGGCAGTGGTGAGTCAGGGGCGGGCAGCCAGGGGGCAACGCTACGGTTTCGACCGGAGGTAGCCGCCCCCGCCGACTGCCACCACGCCCGCGAGAACAGAGACGAACCGGAGCAGGTTCCCGGAGTCCGTCAACGGCGGCTGAGTGAGTCTGGGCTGGACGATGTTGTACCGCTGGCGCTCTCGTTCCCCCTGCGCCCGCTGCTCGCTCGACCCGGCGCTGTCGCCCGTCGCGCCGGTCTCGCGCTGTGCGCCCTCGGGCGGACGGCGTTCAGGTATCCGTTCCTCGACGACCGGGAAATCCGGATCGTCGGGCCGCTCGATAGCGACGGTTCGCGGTCCGTACGGGCGTGTGGAGTCGTCGTCGGGCTGGGCATCAGGTTCCAGACGGTACTGGAAGTCCGACGCGCCCTCGCCGACCGGGACCCGATAGCTCTCGCCGTTCCGGAGCGCCCGTTCGTACAGTTCCTTCCCGCGATCCGAGAGGTTTTCGTAGGTGATTACCGCGATGTCCTCGTTTCGGAGGTCGCTCCGTTCGGCCGTGATCGTGCCGCCCACCTCGTGGGAGAGGACGGGCTGGACCGGTGCGAGTGCCGGGGCGATCAGCAGGACGGCTCCGACGACGAGTAGTGCGGCCGAGATTCGCGAGCGGTCGATCACTGGAGATCACTCCGTTGGAACCGCAGGTAGCCGAGCGCGAGCGGGATCACCAGCCACGCCGCGAACACGACGAGCGAGACCTCGTCGGAGAGATACGCCGGCATCGACTCCCGGGCCTCCTCGCGGAACCGGAAGACGTTCCGCTCCATCGCCGTCGGGTAGACGAGGTTGGCCGCCTTCTGGTAGGCGATGTACGGGCTGACGTAGTCGAAGGCGGCGTAGAGGTGCGGGTCCGGATCGAATCCGAGGATCACGTCGTGGACCAGCTGGACGACCTGCGAGAACCGGAAGGTCAGGTTGAGGATCACCAGCACGAAGTACGACCCGACGGTCGCGGCGATAGCCTGGCTGCGGGTCGCGGCCGCCGAAGAGCACGCGACCGAGAGCGCGACGAACGCCCAGGCGTACAGCAGCGTGACGGCCAGCACACCGACGGCGACGCCGAAGGGGAAGACCCCGTATCTCGCGACCGTCATGGCCGTCGCCGCGACGAACATGAACAGGACGATGGCACTGACCACACCCAGCCGACTGAGGAGTTTCCCGACGAACACGTCCCGTCGCGTGTTCGGGAACGCGAGCAGGAACTTGATGCCGCCGCTGGCGCGTTCCCCGGTAATCGACATGTAGCTGGCGATGATGGCGACGATTGGCACCAGCACGCCGATCAGGCCGACGAGCAGTCCGTACGCGTTCTGTGCTTCCCTGAGTGGCGGCGCGCCGCGGCCGACGTTCACGTACGCCATCATCGCCGCGACGAGCGCGAGACAGACCGCGACTCCCCACAGCGCCCCGGACCGGCGGACGCTCGTGAGGTCCTTCGAGAGGACGCTCTCGATGCTCACTGCGCCACCTCCGGGGCCGCCTCGCCCTCGCGGCCGCCTTCGGTCAACTCGTTGAACAGCGTCTCGAGCGACACCGTCGTCGAGAGCACGTCGACCACTTCCGTGCGCTCGGCGACGTAGGTGATCGCGTCGACTTTCACGGTCGGATCGGCACACGTGACCGACAGCGTGTGGTCCTCGACGGTCGTGTCGACCACGCCGTCGAGTGTCTCGACGCCCAGCTCCCTCGGCGGCGTCGCACACCGCAGTTCGAGGGTCGCGTGCCCGCCGACGCTGTCGCGCAGGCCGTCGATGCTGTCGACCGCGACCAGTTCGCCCTCGTTCAGCACGCCGACGCGATCACAGACCGCCTCGACCTCGTTGAGGTGGTGGCTCGAGAAGAACACCGTCGTTCCCTCGGCGGCCACGTCGGCCACGGTTT
>NZ_JALJCL010000024.1 GCF_023698535.1 Halorientalis regularis | reverse complement strand
CATGATTCTCGATGAGGAGGCTCTGTTGGACACAGCTATCGCCTCCTCATTCCTCTCGAAAAGTAGCCTCGATAAGCCGCTGCTGTCACGCGGTTTCTCTCTTAGCTAAAGACGGATGGCCCTGAACGTGTCGTCAGTCTCGTCGTACTGTATCTCCAGACGGCCCTGTTCGCCGTTCCACTTGGGGTCGCCAGCAACTTCGAGGCGCAGGCGGTCGTGATATCCCAGGCCGTACTCGTCTTTCAGTTCTTGGCCGACCGGAATCTCGACTCGTGACCGCTCGCCGGTTTCCAGCGTGTACTGATCGTTGCGGATGAACGTGCGGAGTTCTCTACCGTCGTCCTCGTTGCCCCAATAGCCCGGCGGGGCCGTGTCCTCGCCGTTCTCGCGGGCGGCGAAGAACGACTGCCACGCCGACTTATTCTTCCGAATCACCTGCTGTGCGGTAGCAGACCCGAGCACGTCGACGTACTGTTTCCGGTAGTCGGCGGTATCCCACACCGACTCGCTGTCGAAGAAGTTCTGGCGACGTTCGTAGTTTAGTTCGTTCCACAGGCTGGCGGAGGCGTCCAACAACTCGCGGAGTAGTTGCTCGTCCCGCTCAGAGAGCGGACGCACCGCGAACGTGTTGGTTCGCCTCATCACCATAGTCTATTTAGTCTCTCGGTCTAATAAGTCCGTCGATGAGGCCAAACATCGACATTCCGTGGAGTATCCACGGGCGAGTGAAAGACCACGCCGAGCGTAACGAAATGGACTTGACCGAAGCGTACTGCGATGTGCTGGAAGAAGGTCTTGAAAACGTGGAACATCCAGATTAGCCGTAGTTCGTTGACTGTCGGGCGGTATTGTCGCTCAGACTCACCCCTGGAGGGGTGAGCTTCCGCTCGCTACGTGTCACTCGCGGGCCCGACGCGCCGGGACGATTAATTCCGTCCGGGTCGAAGGTAAAGGGGCAACGGAGGCACACCCATGACCGACCAACCCGAGACTTCAGCGACCGCAGATCGTACGTTCACCGACCCGCAGTTCGCGACGCTCGCGCTGACCGTCGACGGCGACGGCGCACTCGACGCGATCCACGACGCCGTGAAGGGACTCCACGCGACGGCGACACCCGTCGGCACCAAGATCAGGACGACCGGCGGCACGCTCGTCGCCGTCGTCCACACGCCACAGACCGCGGCCGGCGATGCCGAGTCGATCCTGCACTACCGGACGGAACCCGCGACCGCTCTCGCGACCAGGAAGGCCAGGACACTCCGACGACGACTCGAATCCCACGAGGCGGATACAGACGCCCCGACGGCCGAGTAATCCCCTGCTCTCGGCCACTCGACACGGCAGGAGGCCGACATCCGCGACGCCAGTTCCACGCCGTCCGGTCGGCGAATCTACTGCATGTCGTGGTCGACACGCCCCCAGGCGTGCATCCCGTTGCGGACGGACTTCGCCTCGAAGCCCTGCGCCCGGAGGAACTCGGCGGCGCGGGCGGACGTGACACCGGCCTTGCAGACGACCGCGATCTCCTCGTTCTCGGGGAGTTCGTCCAGGTGATTTTCGAGCCCAGAGTAGTCGTACTGGAGCAAATCCTCGTAGACGGGAACGTTCGTACTCTCGGGGATCCGCCGCTGTGCGTAGTCGCGCTCCTTGCGAACGTCAAGGACGAACAGCTCCGCCGCGTCGTCCGTCTCGAGTCGACGTGCGACCTCGACAGCCTCGATATCGGTATTGCTCATATCGTTCAATATCACCGCTCTGTTCAGGCTTAAATATGTTGGAACCGAACCGAGAAGCGCGAGGTCAGTAGCGGCACGAGTCTGGTTTCTCGGCACCCTTCGAGGCCAGTGGTGCGACCGACAGGCCACACCGGATTCGAGCCGGCGGGATCCAGCAGCTATTTCACGACACGCACACAACTACGAGCAATGGGACATCACACGTTCGACGCGGGGAAGGCGGCGAAACTCGAAGACGCTGCGGCGCGCTATCGCTCCGTCTCCCGCGAGGAACTCCTCTGGGGACTCGACCTGACTGGGACGGAGACGGTGGTCGACCTCGGGAGCGGGACTGGGTTCTACACCGACGATGTCGCGCCCCACGCCGGCCGTGTGTACGCGGTCGACATCCAGGACGCGATGCACGGCCACTACCGCGAGAAGGGTGTGCCGGCGAACGTCGACCTCGTGACCTCCGGAATCGAGGATTTGCCGTTCGACGACGGCGAACTCGACGCGGCCGTCTCGACGATGACCTACCACGAGTTCGCCACGGACGACGCGCTCGCCGAAATCGGGCGGGTTCTCGCGTCCGGTGGGCCCCTCGTCGTGGCCGACTGGTCGGCCGACGGGACCGGCGAGGACGGCCCACCGCTGGCCGAGCGGTTCACCGCGGACGACGCGGCCACGGCGCTCGAAGCCGCCGGGTTCGAGATCGAGCTTCAGGCGACGCGACCGGAGACGCTCCTCGTCGTCGCCACGCGGCGCTGACCGCGACCGGTTCGGCGCGGTTCGCCGGAAAACACTATCGGACTGGCCGGCGAAATCACGGGTGATGCCAGCCATCCCGTCGCCGACACACTGGCGGACCTGGAACGCAGTGGGTGCGGTGTCGGTGCTCGCGTTCGTGTTGTCGCTGGCCGCGCGGGATCACCTGGTCGCTCCGCTCAGGGCCGCGGGAATCCCCTTCGGTCTGTTGAGCGGTGCCCTCCTCGGGCTCGCCGTCCTCTCGCTGTTTCAGTTCCTGTATCACCTGACCGGCGAGGACATCGCCGACGAGCGGTGACCGTCGACCACTGCTGTCGCGCTCAGATCTCCACGACCCAGGCCCGGTAGTCCTCGTCGCGGCCGTAGACGGATCGAAACACGCGGTCGAAGAAGCCCCCCAGTCGATCCGGGTCGGCACGGGCCGTGATCCGGACGTTCGTGCCCTGCGCGTCGTCCGGACTCGTCAGCTCGTCGATCCGGAACTCGGGGTACTCGTCGAGGAGATTCGTCAACCGCTCCAGTTCCGCGTCCGTGCAGTCGAGGTTCACGGTGTCCTCGGCGAGTTGGATCCAGGGAATCGTGTGTTCCGGCGCGTCCTCGGGCAGGTCCTCCTCGTCGGCCGCTGCCTCGGCTGGCGTCGGCTCCGGTTCGATAGTGATGAAGGGGCTGCCGCGCTCGCGGTGTGCCGCGACGGCGTTGGCGAACAGTTCGCGTCGCTCCGCCGGTGTGTCGGCGTCGAACCGTGTCACGGGCGGTCTTCGTCGGCCAGCGGCAAAAGTGCAGGCGGCCGACCTATTCCACCACGTACGATTGGTGGTCGCCCCGCGTCTGCACGTCGACGAACTGGTGTCGGGTCGCGTCGCCGACCGCGCCCGCGAACGATTCGTCGCCCTCGCCGGTGTCGTACACGTCGTTGGCCCCGTACAGGTCGTGTTCGTGCAGGCGCCCGCGGATATCCTCGGGGACGCCGGCGTCGGTCGTCAGGTCCACGACGAACAGGCGGTCGGTGAAACTCTTGGCGAGCCAGGCGTCCGCGACCACCTCGCGCTCGCGGAGGTCGGCTGCCAGCTGGCGCAACTCCGCGGTCCGGTCCATCACCGATCCGTTCGATCCGCCCCGGCAAAGTCCCGGTCCCGAACATCTTCACCCGCGCCTGTAGGCGAGATGCAGGAGCGCCTCGGTCGGCGTCGACCCTGCATCCGCGATCAGTCCGGAAACGAGAACTGCGGTGGCTCCTCGTCCACGTCGAAATCGGATTCGGACGGATCACCGTCCACGTCGAAGTCAAACTCCGGTAGGTCGTCGGAGTGGTCGCCGGTGTCGTCCGGATTCGACCGGACCGGAAACGAGAGCGAGCGGATGCAGTCGGGAACAACCGCGCGGGCGGGTGTGACCGGTCGCCAGCCAGGTCGTGGCGAGCGGGAACCGGTCGGAACACGTCCGGCGCACACGGTCGGGCCACTCGAAACCGATACGTTTCAGGATAATTATCGTTCGAGACGACGCCAATCACGTCCGGCAGTTTCACTTTCACTCCGCGTGGCTCGGGTACATAATCCTCCAGTTAGTATTGGTACGTAGAGGGCGACCAGCCCTCCCCTGTCACACGCTCCTTTCGATGTCACGACCCGCCACCCACGAGTCTCTCGGCAACTGCCCCCGCTGTGGCACGTCGATCCCGTCGCGCAACCTGCTCATCCGGTACGAGCGGGGCGACGGACACGCGCGGTACGCGGCGTGTCCGGACTGCGAGACGCCGGTCCGGCCCGCGTGAGCGAGGTCACGCGCTCCCGTCGGGCGACCGATACGACGGGGACGTTCATATCGGGGGCCGTCCTACTAGCGAGTAGCCGTGAGTTCACCCGCACATCGGTGTGGCGGTTGCGGTGCACTGCTCCAGTCCGTCGACGAACTCGACCGGCAGGACGGGACAGCCGGCCGGTCGTGGTCCTGTACGTACTGTGGAACGTCGGTTCCGGGTATCGTCGGGGAGAAACTCAGTCACCGACGGGACGGCTCCGCGACCGACCGCCGGTCCTGACACTCACTCCCGGAGTACGGTCCGAACGGCGTCGGTCATGGCGTTCACGCGAGCGGCGTGCTCGTAGGATTCCTCGCGGATACCGTTACTGACATCCTCCCACGGCTAAAGCCGTGGGGTTCCCCCACTGGGGGTTGAACCCACGGATACGGAGAGGTTCGCAGGTTCGTCGTCGCGTGGGACGATGACCTGCGTTTCGGGCCGTGCCAGTACGGCCCCCGCCTCGGACAGCGGTTTCGAGAACTTGCCCAAGGCTCGTTTGCCAATATTCAGCGCACCGTTCTTGTCGGCGTTGTCGTCCAGCCCACACTCGGGACACTCAAAGCGCCCCTGCGTCTCACGGATGCCCTCGCAAGCACAGCGGTTGCACGTCTTCGACGTATCGTACTCTTCGACCAATTGCACGCCGATGCCTGCGTCGTGGGCTTTGTACTCGATGTAGTTGAGCAGGCGAGCGAACGGCATCTTGTGGGTCTTGTCGTTGACGTACCGTCCCTTGTCGTTGTCCTTGCGAATCCCGCCGAGGTCGCCCACGACGATGAGTGCGTTCCGTTCTTCGGCGTCCTCCACGATTTGCCGAGCAATCTTGTGGAGGCGGTCGTCCACCTTCCGCGCTTCCGCGTCACCGATACGCTCGACCACCTGCTGTCCCTGTCGGGGTTTCGCTTTCCCGATGGACTTCCGCAGTTGCTTGTAGTGTTCGCGGATACGGCGCACTTTCTCGCCGTAGAAGGTGGTTTTACGATCAGAGAGGAACGCGCAGGTAGCGACCCACCGTGCGCCCATGTCGATAGCCAATACGTCGTCGTACTCGTCTTGGACGGTCACAGACCGCTTGACGACGAGATGGACGTACCAGTCACCGTCACGGCGCACCAGTTCGCTGTCCCGAATGTCGCCCGTTCGGACGAGTTGTTCGTCCTTATGCGGAACGTGGGCGGGACACCAGATGGATTTGCCCCGTCCACGCTCGGGGTCGTAGACAGGGATTTTGACCCACCACGACGAGAGAACGGTGTCCTCGTCGTAGGACACGTCGAACACGTCGTTGCGGAGGACGACGGGTTGTTCGGTGTCGGGGTTCGGGTCTTTCTGTCGCTGGACTTTCGACGCCTGCTGGTCCGTCGCAGAGTACAGGTCGGCGTCTCCGCCGTGGACAGCCGTCTGGAACGCCTCGTACTCACGGGCGAGCAGGTCGGCTTTCCTGTTGGTCAGCGAGTGGAGTTTGACCCGCACCGTGGTTGAGACGGTCCGTTGCATACTACTCACCTGCTTGGGCGTCGATGTACTCTTCGATGACTTCGCTGGATACGTCGCCCGCACTTGAGACGAAGTACGAGCGCGTCCACAGCGATGGGAGGCCGAAGTCGAACTCGTCGCGGAGGTGGCGCGAAGAGTAGCCTTTGACCTGTTGCATGATTTTGTTCGGGGCGAGCGTCGGGTCGCCCGTGATGAACAGGTGTACGTGGTCGGGGCGAATCGCCAACTTCAGTATCTCTAACCCGAGTTCGTTGGCTTTCTCCTCGATGAGTTCTTCGAGACGGTCACGTACTTCGCCCTCAAGCACCGATTTGCGGTACTTCGGACACCAGATGAAGTGGTACTGGAGTTTGTGGACGGTGGTACGTTCCCTGTCGAACCCACGAGGCATCGTCAGTATATAGAAACCACTCACCTGAAGATGTTACGCAGGCATCCAACCCCAACCGTGCCTACGAGCGTGGAAAGATTCCCAGTTGTCGGCTTCATCCCACCCGTGAACGGGTGGGCTTTCGCCTCGCTACCGCTGTAACGTACGCGAAGCCGACGCCGGTGTCGGGATCACCCCAGCCAAAGACGCTCCCGAGACCGGCGTGTCCGAACAGTCGCTCGTCGCTGATCGTCCCGAACATGTCTGCCGGGTGGCCACCCTTCCAGAACCCCAGTGCGTACCGCATCGGTCGCCCGAGCGTGCCGTCGTCTTCGGTCTCGGCCTGCACTGCCAGCGCGTCCTCGACCGTCGCGCCGTCGAGGATACGCGTCCCGTCGAGTTCGCCGCCGTTCGCGATGGTCGCGTAGAATCGCGCCATATCCCGGGCCGTCCCCATCCCGGTCGCTGCGGGCACCACCGCCCGTCTGATAGCCGGGTCGTTGAATGCGGCGGCCGCCTCGGCTGGCGGGTCACCGAGCCCTTCCGCCGGATCTCGACAGCGGTCGAAGGCGGAAAATCCCGACAGCGTTGCGACCGAATCCGGGGCCTCGCCGTCACGGAGACCGATGCTCGTGTCGGTCATCCCCAGCGGTTCGAAAAGCTCCGTTTCGACGAACTCGGCGACCGGGTCACCGCTGACGCGGCGAATCAGTTCGCCGACCAGCCATCCGTAGTTGAGCGAGTGATAGGCGGCCCGCTCGCCCGGTGGAAAGACCGGATCGATCTTCTCCATCGCCCTGACGACTTCGTCCCAGTCGCCCCAGAGATCCGGCCGTTCGTCGAACTCACCGAATGGGATGCCTGACTGGTGGCTAAGTACGTGCCGAACGGTGATCGCCGCTTTCTCGCTCCCGGCCTCGGCGAACTCGGGCCAGTGATCGACGACGCGGTCGTCGTAGTCCAACACACCGTCCTCGACCAGCCGGTGAAGTGCGACGCCGACGTACGGTTTCGTGCAGGAAAACAGGACGTGTCGTCGGGTCGGTGTCGTCTCCTGCCCGTCAGGATCCGTCCCACCGGCGAAGTCGACTGCGAGGTCACCGTCGACGTACACCGCAAGCTGTGCACCATCGTGCAGTCCGACCGATAGGTGTCGGTCGAAGACCGCCCGCAGTCGACGCTCGTCGTCGTCCGTGAGCCGTGGCATGGCATCTATTATCGTATCGGTTGGTATTGACCGTTTCCCCGGAGACGGGCGAGGGGGCATACATTTCCACGAAGGAAATAAGTTCCCCGGCGGAGTGGCCCCACACATGCCCGACGCAGGCCGTGAGACTGAGTACACCGAATCGGACGTGCTCGACGTGTTCACCTCGCGCGGGGACTACGCGGAGCCACTGACGGCGACGGAGATCGCCGACCGACTCGGCTGTTCGCGCCGGACGGCACTGAACAAGCTCCACGAGCTCTCGGAGAAGACCGACGTGACGAGCAAGAAGGTCGGTGGTCGGAGTCGCGTCTGGTGGATTCCGGTTCACGTCGACAGTTAACGGCTGGTATCGGCGTCGGCGCCCGTCTCAGTGTACCCAGAGTCCGTGGTCACTCCGGGCGTGCTCCAGCAGTTCTTCCGTGGTGTCGAACTGCTCACCGCAGCCACACGAGTGGTAGGCCATCGAGTGTTGGCGTGTCGCCATACGAGAGGACAAACGATACGAAACGTATTAATTGTTTGTACGGTACGGCACGCTCACTCACACACGTCGTCGAGATCCCACTCGGCCGCACGTTCCCGGGCTTCCTCGCGGGCCTGCTCGCGGATCGCCTCGATCTTCCCCTCGTCCTCGAGGAAGGCCTCGACGGCGCTCTGCTGTGCCGGGTCGTCGCCGTCGGACTCACCGCCCGGTGCCTCGCGAACGCGGTCGTCGGGGGCGCGGGTACGCGTCCGGGTCGCGAGGTCGTGGTCGCCCGCGAGCCGCTCGGCGGGCATCCCGGGCGGCACGCGGAGGGCGGGCGTGTCGTGGAGATCGGCGAGGACATCCGCCGGGAGCGAGACGAGTTCCAGCCGGTAGGGGCCGGGAACCGCCAGATCGGCGAGCGCAGGTGGGCCGCCCCGGTCGGTCTCGGTGTGGTAGGCCAGCACCGGCACGCCGTCGGCGAAGGTGAGGACGCCGCGCGCGTCGGCGGCCAGAAGCAGCGTCTCCTGTGGCTCCAGCACGGCGTAGCCGGTGAGTTCGCGGTCGAGGGCGGCCGCGAGCGCCGACCCGGGATCGTCGACGACCCGCGAGTGAATCAGCCGACCGCTGGGGAGTTTCATCGTGGCTCCGGGATGACGGCGCTGCGAAAGCGGTCGGCCACGTCGTCGGCCGCGCCCGAGCGCACGTCGAGATCGCGAGCGGCCCCGCGGTAGGCCTCGGCGGCCTCGGCGGCAGGCGCGTACGCGAGCAAGGGCTCACCGGCGCGGCGGGCCGCCCGGGCCGCGTCGCTGTCGGGTACGGTCGCCAGCGTCGGCCCGTCGAAGTACCGCCGGGACTTCTCGGCGACCGACTGCACGTCGTCGGGGTCGGCCACCTTGTTGAAGATCGTTCCCGCCGTCTCGGTGCCGTACGAGTGGGCGTACTCCTGAACTTTGAGGCCGTCCGAGAGCGCGGGGATGGTGGGCTGGAGGACGACCACGACCCGGTCGGCCAGGACGATGGGCAGGACGGCGGACTTCGAGCCCAGCGTCGCCGGCGAGTCGAGCAAGATCACGTCGGTGTCGACCGCAAGCGTGGCAACCACGTCACGCAGGCGCTCCGGTTCGGCCGCCTCGAAGCCCGCCAGACTCGTCCCGCAGGGGACGACGGACATCCCGAACCGGTCGTAGACGGCGTCCTCGACCGGTGCGCCGCCCTCGACTAGCACGTCGTGCAACGTCGTGCCGACCGACGAGAGCCCGGCGTGAAAGAGCAGGTTCGCCATGCCCGTGTCCGCGTCGATCACCGTCACGTCGTACTCCTCCGCCAGCGCCATCCCCAGCGCGAGCGTGCTGGTGGTCTTGCCCGTCCCCCCTTTCCCGCTCGCGACCGCGAACGCCTCGACCATTACGCGAGGATGGCCGCGGTTTCGCACTTAAATTTACGGACCATCGCCGTGACCGGGCCCAGGGAGCGCGAGCAGGTCCAGATCGACGTAGTCCCGGAGCAGCGCCGCTGCCCGATCCGCGGCCGCGTCGATGCCGCCCGGAGCGGTGCCAGCGGTCCCAGTCGCGCTCTCCCCCCCGCTCGGTCGGTCCCGATCCGCGGCCGCGAACACCGACTCGACGAACACCGTACGCGCAGTCGGGTTCTCGAACAGGCCGTGGAGGTAGGTTCCCAGCACCCGTTCGGTCGCGGCTCCGTCGGGCTCGCGCCCCTCGTCGCCGGGGAACGGGCGCTCGGCCTCGCCGATCAGCCGCGTCTTCCCCATGTGGATCTCGTAGCCCCTCACGGTCCCGGTGGCTCCCGAGAGCGGGCCGACGCCGCGTACCTCCCGCGTCACCGGCTCGACCTGCTTGTCGGCCTCGAACCGCGTCTCGACCGGAAGCAGGCCGAATCCCGCCAGCGAATCGAGGTCGTCGGTGCTCTCGACGCCCGCGTTGGTGATCCGCTCGCCGAGGAGCTGGTAGCCGCCACAGAGGCCGACCACCGGGCCGTCGAACGCCGCCAACTCCGCCCCGAAGTCGGCCTCACGGAGCGCGCGCAGGTCGTCGACCGTGTTCTTCGTCCCCGGAAGGACGACGGCGTCCACGTCGGCGAGGGCGGCGTCGAGTGGCAGGTACGCCACCCGGACGCCCGGCTCGCGCGCCAGCGGCTCCAGATCGGTCATGTTCGAGGCCCGGGGGAGCCGTGGGACCCCGACGATCACGGACTGATCGTCGGAAATTCCGTCCTCGTCGCCACGGACGGCCCGCTCGCCGACTGGCGGGAGCGACACGCTGTCTTCCTCGGGCAGGCCTGGGTCGTCGTACGGGAGGACACCGAGGATCGGCACGCCGGTCCGCTCCTCGAGCTCGGCGATACCCGGGTCGAGCAGCGAGCGGTCGCCACGGAACTTCGTGATCACCGCGCCGACCACTTGCTCCCGGAGGTCCGCGGGGATCAGCTCGATGGTGCCCACGAGGGAAGCGAACACGCCGCCGCGTTCGATGTCCGCGACGAGGAGTATGTCGGCGGAGGCGAACCGGGCCGTCTCGACGTTTGCCAGATCCCGGTCCCGGAGGTTCGGTTCGGCGATGGAGCCTGCACCTTCGGCGACGATCACGTCGTGGTCGGCCGCGAGTCGAGCGTGTGACTCGCGGGCGGCCGCGAGCGCGCCGTCCCAGTGGTCGTCGTAGTACTCGCCGGCGCTGTAGTGGGCGACGGCCTCGCCCTGCAGGATCAACTGGGACTCGCCGTCGCCGCGGGGCTTCAGGAGGACGGGGTTGTGGTCCGTCGTCGCCGGGACGCGCGCGGCCCGGGCCTGGACGTACTGGGAGACGCCGATCTCGCCGGTCGCGCCGTCGGGGTCGGCCACCGCGCGAGCGTTGTTGCTCATGTTCTGGGCCTTGAACGGAGCCACGTCGACGCCGCGGTCGGCGAGGAGTCGACAGAGTCCGGCGGCGACGGTGCTCTTGCCGACGTGGCTGGCGGTGCCGGCGACGAGGATGGTCCTGGCCTCGCTCACACCCGTCGGTAGGGGGCGAACGACTAAACCGATTCGACCGCAGGAGCGTGTGACTGTGGTGGGGAGCGCGTGTCGCGCCCGTCCGCCACGACACTGGAGGGGAAGGGGTGAATAATGTGTCTTGTGGTGGTGTTCGCCGCGCGTCAGACAGCCGTCCGTCGGTTTTTAGAACTCCGTTCCCTTCCGCGCCCCCTGACCCGCCTCGATGGGATGGCGCTCCTTCCCGACTTCGGTGACCAGGTCGGCGCGCTCCGTGACGTACTCGGGGCGGTCGTGGCCGCCGGTCAGGACGAGTTCCAGATTCTCGGGTTTGTCCTCGATCAGGCCGATCACGTCCTCGGGGTCGATCAGGCCTCGGTTTGCGGCGTACAGCACTTCGTCGAGAACGAGCATGTGGACGCCCGCCGCGGGGTCGCCGTCGAGCGCGACCGGTTCGTCGAGGTCGGCCTCACCAGCCGCCTCGATCAACTCCCGGGCCCGTGCGAGTGCGCCCTTCGCGCGGGCGTCGTGTTCGTCGTCGTCGCTGCCGTCCATGAACCCGTGCCAGCCGTAGTGGCCGGCGTTCTCGTAGGAGAGGCCCGGCATCGCGGCCATGGCGTTGTACTCGCCGCGCACGTCCTCGACAGTCCCGGTCCCACCTTTCATGAACTGGAGGACGTGGACGCGGTAGCCGTGGCCGGCGGCCCGGAACGCCATCCCGAGCGCCGCGGTGGTCTTGCCCTTGCCGTCGCCCCACCAGACCTGTACGAGGCCGAACTCCTCGGGCGCGCTCGCTTCGATCTCGCTGGGGCCGAGCGGATCGTCGGTCGCGTCTCTCGTGTCTGTCATACCCGTCCTCCGGGCGCGAGGACTGTATCACTCCCGGTCCGTCGGCTCGAACACGGTGGCTCGCTCGCCGGTCCGGACGCCGTGGTCGGCGTCGGTCACGCTGCCGGGAATCGCGCGGTCGGTGTATCGTGAGTCGAGACTCGCCCGGACGGCGTCGCGGACGCAGGCCCGCGTCGCCGCGCCGACGGGCGTCCCGCTGCCCGCGAAGTCGGCTGGTTCGCCGTCCCGGTGGCAACCCACCACCACGGCGTCGGAGGTGGTGCCGGTAAAGCCCGTCAGGGACTGGAGGGTCGCGGTCTTGGCCTCGACCGCGGTCGCGAGCAGGGTCGCGAGCGCGCCGCGGTCGAGCGCTCGGGTCGTCCCCACGAGCAGGTTGACCGTCCCGGGTTCGCGGTCGGCGGCCTCGGCTTCGGCCCCGTCATCGCTCACGTCCGGGTTCATCGGGAGCGCCGCGGGGTTCGAGAGTCCCGCCGTGGCGACGACGGTTACGGGCTCGGCGCGGGCACCGCGGGCGTGTTCGAGGCCGACGCCGGTCAGCAGGGCAGGTCCCTCACGCTCGAAGCCGGCCCGCTCGCGGCGCTCGGTAACGTAGCTATCGAGATCGGTTCGGTCGAATCCCTCGGGGACGGAGATATTGTATGCGACCGGTGCAGTTCGAAGGCCTCCGCCAGGTCCCGTGGCGAGCCAGCGGTCCGGGCCCGAGACCCGGAGGACGCCGTCGGCAACGATCGTGTTCATACACCGAGCGCGGCGAGCAGGCGGTCGTTCTCGGCGGGCATCCGCACGGCCACCCGGAAGTGCGAGTCCAGCCCGCGGAAGGTCCGGGCGTCCCGGATCGCGATGTCGTGGTCGCGGGCCGCGGCGATGGCCGCGTCGACGGTCTCGCTCGACCCGGCGTCACAGAGGAGGAAGGGGGCGTCCGACTCGAACACGTCGAAACGGTCGCCCAGTCGCGCGGCCATCCGGGGGCGTTCGCGGGCGATCCGCTGGCGCGTCTCGGCGACGAATTCGGTCTGTCGCATGCAGTAGGCACCGACGGCGGCGGCGGGTTCGGACAGCGACCAGGTGAGCCGCGCGGCCGCGAGCCGTTCGCGGAGCTGGCCCGTCGCGACCGCGAACCCGGCGCGAAGGCCGGGGAGGCCGAACATCTTGGTGAGCGAGCGGGCGACGATCACGCCCTCGGTTCCCGCGAGCGAGGGGTCCTCGGTGAAATCGAGGAACGCCTCGTCGACGAGCAAGACGGTGTCCGCCCGGCGACAGCGGTCGGCGTACTCGCGGATGCGGGCGGGATCGTAAGCCTCGCCCGTGGGATTGTTCGGGTTACAGGCTGCGACCATCGCGTGGTCGGCCGGGTCGGCGGAGAGCAGTTCGTCGTGGGGGACGAACTCGGGTTCGCCGCCCTGGAGGCGGACCTCGCGGGCGTACTCGCTGAACGACGGCGCGGGGACGAGGACCGACTCGCCGGAGTGGACCACCGTGCCCATGGCGAGTCGGATGGCCGCGAGTCCGCCCGCGGTCGGAATCACGGATTCGGGCTCACAGCCGACGTACTTGCCGGCGGGCACGCGGAACGCCGAGTAGTCGTCGGCGGGGTACTCGCGTGCGGTCGGGAGCGCGGTCTCGTAGATCCGCGGGACGGCCTCGGGATACCGCGGGTTGGTGTTGGCGCTGAAATCGAGCACCTGCCGGTCGTCCGAACTCCCGTGCGGGACCCGCGCATCGTCCGCGACCGGGTCGTCGTCGGATCCGCCCGAGAGCAGAGAGTCTACCGCGTCGGGATCCATCGCCAGTACCCAGTGTCTCCGGTCGAAATATACTTTTCATTCGTTCGGCTGAGCGAGCCGTGCAGCCAACCACCCCGCCACGGCCCCGTCGCCCCGGCGGTTGACGTTGACCGCCAGCCGCGCCGCCGACGTAACCCACACCGCCCCCTCACCGTCACCCACGACGTTCAGCCCCGTCGGCGCGAGTTCTCGACCCTGCTCGTCGAAGGTCGTGTCGACGCTCATTCCCAGTCGTCGTTTCAGGTCCGCAGGAACCGCGACGGTCAGCGAGTCCGCCGAGGACCCTCGGTAGGCCTCGCAGGCCTCGTCGACCAGCGCGGACGAGAGCAAGGGGAGGTCGGCCACGCAGGTCACGGCCGGGCGGGCGAGCGTCGAGAGCGCCGCGTCCAGGTCGGCGACGTAGCCCTCGCCGGGCGTCTCGACGACGTCGACGCCGCGCTCGCGGAGGTGGGCCGCCGTCTCTGGCGTCTGCGGCGACACTGCCGCGACGACCGACTCGACGTCGCTCCCGGCCAGCGCGTCGTGAACGCGGTCGACCATGGGCCGTCCGGCCACCCGGTACATGGGTTTCTCGACCGGTGCGTCGAGCCGGGTTCCCCGGCCGCCACACATCAGGAGAGCGTCCACGCGATCACCCCCGCGTGGAGCGCGACGACGCGCGCGAGTTCGTTGGCCGCGCCGAACACGTCGCCGTTGACCCCGCCGAGCCGCGCGTCCGCCCAGCGCCAGCACACGAGCGTCGTGAGGACCCCGGCACCGAGCGCGACGCCCGCGGCCGGCGACGGCAGGGTCAGGACCCCGGCGGGCAGCGCCAGCGTGACGGGGACGAGCAGATCTCGGCGGCCGGAGACACGAGTGAGCTGTGCGCCGAGTCCGTCGGCCGGCGCGGTCCCGAGACACGCGACCATGGCCATCCCGAGTTTCGCGCTGACCGCCGCGGCGACGACAACCGCGAGTGCGGGGAACGCCGGCAGGCCAGCGAGCGCAGCCCCGGCGGCGACCAGCGCCGCTACCAGCAGGGCGAGCGCGAGCGTCCCGCCGACACCGACCGCGCTGTCTTTCAGGACCCGTCGGCGGGCCGCGACGGGGTCCTCGCCGCCGTGGACGACGGCGGCGTCCCCAACGTCCGCCACGCCGTCGGCGTGGTTGATCCCCGTGAGCGCGACCAGTCCGAGCGGAAAGAGGACGGCCGCCGTCGCGGTCGGGAGCGGGAGGAGGACGGGGACGGCGGCGAGCGCGCCGACGAGGTAGCCGACCGGGACGAACGCCGCGGGCGTCCGCCGGAAGGCGTCCCAGGCCCGCCGGTCGGTGCCGACCGGGAACCGCGTGAGAAAACCCAGCGAGCCACGGACGGCGTCGACGATTCGGGTGGAGAGCGAGCCGCGCGGGTCGGCCGGCTCGACTGTCGCTTCCGTCCCCGCCGACGGGTCGCCGTGTGACGCGTCGGACGCGGTGTCGTCGGACGTGTCGTCACGCGTCACACTGTCGTCGGACACGTCAGCGCACCTCCGGCAGGAAGACGAGCGCGGCCGTGAGCGCGTACGCGAGGCCGCCCGCGACGGCGACGGTCCGGACGGCCGCCCGGGCGTCCGCGACCGTGGGCAGGTGCGCGTCGGCGTTGAGGACGTACACGTCCGGTTTTTCGAGCCGCACGTCGAGGGCTGCCGCGAGCGCTCCCATCGGCCAGCCCGAGTTCGGCGAGGGGACCGAGTCGACCCAGCGCGACGCGCGGCGCGTCGCGGTCGGTGCGCCCGCCGCGGCCGCGAGCAATAGCGCACTCGCGCGGGCGGGGACCCACATCACCGCGTCGTCGAGTCGCGCCGGCCCCCACCCGACGGGTTTCGAGCGATACCCCAGCATCGAGTCCATCGTGTTGACCGCCTTCACCCAGGCGGCCGCGGCCGCGCCGACCGCCGGGGAGAGCTGTGCGCCGAGGGCGAAGGCCGCGAGCGGTGCGACGAGCCCGTCGGCGAGGTTCTCGGCGGCGCTCTCGACGGCCGCGCTCCGGAGCTGGCCGGCCGACAGCGCCGACGCGTCACGACCCGCAAGCGCGCGCAGTTTCTCGCGGGCGGCCTCCAGGTCGCGTTCGGTCGCCTCGCTCACGTCTCTGACGGCAGACAGCAACCGGCGCAGGCTCGTGGTGACGAACAGCACCAGTCCCGCGACGGCCGCACCTGCGAGCGGGTCGAGCGCCGTCGCGGGCGCGACGACGGCCCAGACGAGCGCGCCTGCGGCCAGCGGGAGCGCCAGTACACCGAGGAGTCCGACCAGCCGCGGCGCGGGCCAGTCCCGGTCCAGCGGCCCGACCGCGCGGCCGAACCAGGCGACCGGATGGACGGGCGTCGGGAGTTCGGCGACCGCGGCGTCCAGGGCGAGCGCCAGCCCGACGGCGCCGGCGCTCAACACGGCCCGCTCACCCCCGTCAGTCCCACGCCCGACCCTCCATGTATTCGGGGAATTTGCGGAGAGACACGTCCTCCAGGAGAACGTGGTTCGGGCCCGCCGCGTCGGGCGTGTCGGCCGACGACTCGCGGTCGAGAACCCGCCCGTCCGTCCGCGGGTCGTCGCCGACGTGCCAGAGGTCGTCGAGGGGCACGTCCAGCGCCGTCACCGCCGCCGTGAAGGCCCGGCGGTCGGGCTTGCGCCAGCCACAGCCGATGCTCGTGACCGTAGCGTCCAGCAGGTCCCGATCCACGGTCGAGCGCGTGAGGACGCGCGAGACCAGATGGGGAACGCTGCAGTTCGAGAGGACGCCGACCGGACCGTGGGCTGCGGCTGCACGGACGGCCGCGGCCGCGCCGTCCCGGGTCTCGACCTCGGGGTCGAAGGCCGCGACGACGGCGCGTCTGATGGCCGTCCCGGGCGCGTCGACGCCGCGGCTGGCGAGGGCGGCGCTGACGTGGGCCGGGAGCGGGACCGACGCGCCGTCGGGCGCGTCGATGTGACGCTCCCGGTAGGCGCTCGCCCAGTCGTCGGGCACGGCGACGCCCCTGTCTGACAGCGCCGTCGCGACCGCTGCCGCCGGGTCCGGGGATCGGTCGACGTCGACCAGCGTCCCGAAGAGATCGAACGAAACTGCCACGCGCGAATCCACCCGCGGCACTCACAAAAACGGCGCGGTCATCCGGCGACGACCACTGACGAAGTGACGACCGACCGGCACGAACGTCGCCGAGAACCCTCTCGGGTTCGGTATCTGTAGCCGGGGCCGCAAACTGCCGGGATACCCGCGCCGTCCCCCGGTTGAACGGTCGGGTGCATTCAAGAATGCGAGGTCCGTCATCCCGTGATATGACTGAGGCCCGAGGTCGATATTTCCCCACCCCCGCGACGACAGTGCGGTCTGGCACACACCCCTCGTGGGACGCGAGGTGATCCGGATGGGTACGCTACTGCGGTTGAAGAAGTACCTGTCCCGCGAGCAGTCGGAGGGCTCCCAGTACGAGTGTCTCACCTGTCACGCGACGTTCGAGCGACAACCGCAGGTCTGTCCGAACTGTGGCGGCTACGATATCCGGTCGACGGAGTGGCTGGACAGCGGTGGCCGGCCACCCGAGGAGCGCGCGTAGTTCGGACCTGTTCCCGGAGTTCGATCTCGCCGTCGCTGTGGACGACGACGAGGAGCTCCTCGGAATTGAAAGAGAGCGAGCCGTGGACTCCCGACTGCTCGGTCGTCGGTCCGAGCACGTGACCGAGTGCGTCCGGATCGGCGTACTCGTCGAGCGGATCGAGCGCCGTGGGTTCGGCGTCGCTGACCGTAGCGACGGCTTCGAGGATGGGGATGCTCGGGTTCTGCGTCGTCGGGTCGTGGGAGATCCGATACGTTCCGGTCTCCGCATCGGACGTGGCCTCTCTGTCGTCAGGGGCTGTCATAGCGAATCTAGCTGGTTCTGGAGCGCCACGCGACGACAGAATTCTCTCGTTTTCAGGTTAGCAACCGGCCTATTTAACATGTCGTTCTTCGATCAGACACCGCCACCGCCCGACGGCACGGATGGCGAAAATTGCTACTCGGAGAAAAGTTATCATGTCAGAAGAACTGCAGCGAACATACGGATGGGAACGGAGAACACGGGTGGGTCACTCCCAAGTTCGATGCGGCACAGGCGAATCCTAGACGTCGCGCGGCAGAATCCCGACGCGTCGGTCGACGATCTCGCGTCGATGGTCCCGAGCGCGACACCGGATCTGGTCGAACACGTCTTCGAGGAATACGGTGATCCCGCCGCCGAGGCGGCCCCGTCGGACGCGTCGACCGACGAGGAGACCGACACGGCCGACGGCGGCAGTGACGAGACGGACGACGGGGCGACCGAGACGATAGACGACTCGACGACGGGCGAGTCGACCACTGACACGGTGTCCGACGGCTACCCCGAGCCGAGCGATCTCTCGGAGAAACAGGGAGAGGTGCTCGCGGTCGTCGCGGCCGAACCGACGGCGACACAGGAAGAGACCGGCGAGCGCGTGGGCGTGTCGCGCGCGACCGTGAACAAGCGCGTGAACGGGATCGAGGGCTTCGAGTGGAGCGAACGCGAGTCGTTCGTCGACGCCGTCTTCGACGACCCGCCAGCGCCCAGCGTGACGACGGACGGCGGCTCCGCGACCGAGACACCCGCGACGGACACGCGTGAGACGGCACCGCCCGAAGCAGGGGCCGACGAGCAGACTCCCGTGAGGGCCGACATCGAAGACACCCTCGACGCCCTCCAGAAACGGTCGCGGCCCTCGAAGCAGCCCGCGACGACGGCGAAGCGTCAGCGTTCGACGATCCGGACCTCGTCCACAAGGTCGTTCACGCCTGTATGGACGCCGAGACGATTTCGGAAGACGAGGAACTCCGGATTCTGCAGGCGCTCCTGGAGTGAGCACCGCGAGAAGTATCCGCTCGCCCCGATTTGAACTCACTCGCTCCCGTTCGCTGCTCAAATCGCGTCGGTTGTCCCTCCGGCACCCGACGGGTTCGTTCCGCTCACCGGTCGAGTACACGAGAAGTATCCGCCCGCCCCGATTTGACACTGTGAGACGTGCTCACTTCGCTGCGCGCGACTCACGAGCTCGAATCGTATCGGGTGCGGATACTCGCGGCGCTGGGGAGTGAGCGCCGCGAGAAGTATCCGCCCTCCCCGATTTGAACGGGGGGCAAGTCGATCTACAGTCGACTGCTCTACCAGTCTGAGCTAAGGGCGGACGCACTCCAACGTAGGTCCACTGTCGGACTTAACGGTTATCATTCGAGAATCGCACGAGTGCAGGGGGTTCGTCTTCGCGGCGGCTGACGACCGTCTGACAGTCGGGAAGATTAAAATAGTTCGCCTGGCTTGGTGTATGACAGGTCGAATGAGCAAGATAACGTTCCGCGCGGACGACGAACTCATCGAGCAGCTCGAGGAGTTCGACGCGTCGAAAAGCGAGGTCATGCGCGAGGCGCTCCGGACGTACCTCGACGGGGCGACCGAAAGCGCTCCCGAGGCGACGGCGTCGAGCGCGTCGGCGACGCCGACGGAAGACAGCCTCGACGACCTCGTGGCGGAACGTGTGGACGCGATCATCGCCGACCGGCTGGAGACGACGTTTACGCCGCGCCAGCCACAGGATATCAACGTAAACATCGCTCTCGACGGCGATTCCACCGAGTCCGACGACGTGAGCGTCGACGAGCGTAAGACGCCCGCCGAGGAGAGCGAGGACGTGTCAGACGCGGCCGCGGACGAACGTAGTACGTGCCAGCAATGCGGCGAAGACCTGGGTTCTGACCACGTTTACTGCCCGAACTGCGGTGAGAAGGCGGCCCGGCGCGTGTTCTGTGAGTGTGGCGACGAACTGCGCTCGGACTGGGCGTTCTGCCCCGGCTGTGGCCGCCGGACTCCGGCAGCGGACGTGTTGGACCAACCGTAACCCGCCGTAAACAGTGTTCAGGATGGCGTTTACCCCGTTAGCACGCACTTGTCTTACGGTGGGGGAAACCTTTATAACCCAACAGTCTGATGTAAACCCTGCGTAAGACGGTGCGTCTTACACACCGGGCGCGACGCACAACAATCGGCTGCAGTGGTGCGGTTTCCGGTGTGTAAAACATGGGGCGCGGTGACATGCCCCCATCGTCTTACCCTAACAGGGGAACCAAAAATGGAGCGTGTGACACTACGGATTCCGAAACAGCAGATCGAAGAGGTCGAACGAATGGTCGATTCCGGGGAGTACCCGAACCGGAGCGAGGCCATACGGTCGGCCGTCCGCGACATGCTAAACGAACAGGAGGACTCCCGGGACTCCTCTGACAAACGCAAGCGATCCTGGGCCAAGGTGTAGACGATGCAGGACCTCGTAAAGTCGGCACTCGAAAACGACGAGAAAGAGAAGGAAAAACAGGACAACGCTGGCGCGGAAGGCTTCGGTGACCCGCGGATCGTCATCGTCGGCGCGGGCGGTGCCGGGAACAACACGGTCAACCGGCTGTACAACATCGGTGTCGACGGCGCTGAAACCATCGCCATCAACACCGACCGCCAACACCTCGAGATGATCGAGGCCGACACGAAGATCCTGGTCGGCAAGTCCCTCACCAACGGGCTCGGCGCGGGCGGCGACCCCAGCATGGGCGAGCGCGCGACCGAGATGGCACAGGGCACGATCAAGGAGGTCATCGGTGAAGCGGACCTCGTCTTCGTGACCGCAGGCATGGGTGGCGGCACCGGCACCGGTGCGGCCCCCGTTATCTCGAAGATCGCCAAGGAGCAGGGCGCGATCGTCGTCGGCATGGTCTCGACGCCGTTCAACGTTGAGCGCGCCCGCACGGTGAAAGCCGAAGAGGGCCTGGAGCGTCTCCGCAACGAGGCCGACTCGATCATCGTGCTGGACAACAACCGCCTGCTCGACTACGTCCCGAACCTGCCCATCGGCAAGGCGTTCTCGGTGATGGACCAGATCATCGCCGAGACGGTCAAGGGTATCTCCGAGACGATCACCCAGCCATCGCTGATCAACCTGGACTACGCCGACATGTCCGCCATCATGAACAAGGGTGGCGTGGCGGTCATGCTGGTCGGCGAGACCCAGGACAAGAACAAGACCGAGGAGGTCGTCAAGGACGCGATGAACCACCCGCTACTGGACGTGGACTACCGCGGTGCCTCCGGCGGGCTGGTCCACATCACCGGCGGCCCCGACCTCACGCTGAAGGAGGCCGAGGGCATCGCCCAGAACATCACCGACCGCCTGGAAGCCGACGCCAACGTCATCTGGGGCGCGCGCATTCAGGAGGAGTACAAGGGCAAGGTGCGGGTCATGGCCATCATGACCGGCGTCCAGAGCGCCCAGATCCTCGGTCCGACGGCCCAGAAGCAGGCCGACAAGTCCAAGCAGGCCATGGACGCCGACGAGGCCGAGTTCGAGGGCACGTTCGACGCGAGCGAGAACGTCGAGAACGGCATGGGCAACGCCGGCGGTGCCCAGAGTGACGGCTGGGCCGACGGCGGCCAGGACGAGACCAGCGAGACGAAGAACGGGCTCGACGTCATCCGGACGAACTGAGCTACCGGCCCACTCGCGAAGCGACCCACTAACTTTCCGCTTTTCTCACGAAAACGTACGTTTACGTCCAGTCAGCCACCGATTTCCCGTGTGACGTACGTCTGACGCGCGGCGGACGAGTCCGCCGTCTGCACGAGCGAGACGAATCAATCCGCCGCCTGCACGAGCGATGCGAGGACAGGCTCGATTGGCGGACAGCGTCCGTCAATCGGCTGCGTGCACCGCCTCGACCAGCGAGCACTTCCGGCAGACCGCGCGGGTCGTCGTCGCACCGCATCGCTCGCACTCGCCGTACTCGGGACCGCCACCGTCGCGATAGGCGCGGGCGGCCATCGCGGCCAGGTCCTCGTAGCCGGCCATGATCGAGTGTCGGACGCCGGGGTGGTTCTCCTCCATGTCGAACAGGAGCTGCTGGATCTCCCCGCGGTAGGCCTCGCTGGCGTGGGGACACTCGGTGATGTGGGCGGGGAGGTCTTGCAGCTGGGCGTAGAGGGCGATCTCCTTCTCGGGCACGTCCCGGAGAGGCTTGGCCCGGGGGACGAACGGGCCGTCGGTGCTGACGCGGACGGGCGTGCCGTCGCGGTCGCCGCCGCCGTCGGCCGCGCCCGGGAACGCGCCCAGGCTGGCGTCGAAGTGTTTGGCCATCTGCTCCACGTCGCCCTCGAAGAAGTTCATCAGGGCGGTCTGGGCCTCGTCGTCGAGGTTGTGGCCGGTCAGGAGCTTGTCGGCGTCGTACTCGGCGGCGTACTTCGAGAGGAGGTCGCGGCGAAAGACGCCGCAGTAGGCACAGGGGGCCATGTCCATCGGGTCCTCGACGGCCACGTCGTCCATCCGGAGGTCGAACTCCTCCTCGTAGGTGACGAGTTCGTGGCGCACGTCGAGGTCCTCGGTCAGGTCGCGACAGGCGGCCAGCGACTCGTCGCGGTAGCCCTCGATTCCCTCGTGGATCGTCAGCGCGACCAGTTCGACCCGCGGGTCCTCGGCGAAGGTGTCGTGGAGGATCTGCGTGAGGACGACGCTGTCCTTGCCACCGGAGAGGCCGATCAGCCAGGTCTCGGGGTCGTCGGGGCTGGCGTCGTCGGGCAGGAGGTTGTCCTCGCGGACGCGCCGACGGGTCCGGCTCTCGACGGACCGACAGAAGTGGTCGGCGCACATGTGCAGGCCCGAATAGGCGGCGTGCATCACCGCCTCGTCGTCGCACTTGTCACAGTCCATTGGCGAACCCTTGCTGATCTTCGGGGTTGACCGTTTCGGAAACGTACTTCAGGAGGTGGGCGGTCGGACGGATATGCTCATGCTCATCAACCGCCTCGGCGACGACTACGTGGTCTGGGACAAGGCCGCCGAGATCCAGTTCGAGAAGCCCGACGAGTCGGACCTCTCCGCCACGTTCGAGGTGTCCGACGCGGAGAAACGGGCCTGACTACTCGAGCGCGTCGACGCCCGAATCGAGCGCGGCGAGGACAGTGTCGATGTGGTCCTCGCGGCTGGTCGAGCCGAACAGTTCGTGGCCGCCCTCGTAGCTGATCCGGTTTGGCTCGGGAGTCCGGGCCTCGATGGCGTCGGCGCTGACGACGGGATCCTCGGGTGTGTAGAAGACGGCGGTGTCGTCGTCGAAGGGCGGCAATCGTTCCTGTCCCCAGCGGGCTTCTCGGAGGAAGGTCGGAGCCGCCTTGTCGGGTGTGGCCTCGATCTGGCGGTCCGTGGTGTGGGTGCCCAGCGATTCCTTGTCGATGCCGGCCGGGAGGATCGGCCTGGCGAGCGGGAGTTTCATCGCCAGGGTCACGATGGGATTGTCGAGGTCGTCGTGGAATCCCCACCAGGGACTCAGGTGGACTTTGTGGACGGGTTCGGGGTCGTCGAGGAACTCGCCGATGAGGCCGCCCGTCGAGTGGGTGAGCAGGCGGTACGTCTCGAACTCGGCGACGTACTCGGCGACGGGGTCGAGCCACTCGTCCTCGAAGTCGGTGACGACCGTCGGGATCTGGAACCCGTGGACCCGATAGCCCGCGTCGGTGAGCTGGTCGAGCAGCCACTGGACGGTCTCGAACTCGAACTCGTTGCCCCAGCCGAGGATCACGACGAGATCCGGGCCGTCCTCGGGGCCGAACAGTTCGCGGCGCATACCAGCGCGTCGGCGGCCTGTGGTAAGTATCCCCGTGCCGACACGGCCGTCGAGCCACGGAACCGTTTTCCCCGTCGCGTCGGTAGTGGAACTGATGACCGACTTCGAGCGCCGGGCGGCCGTCGACCGCGTGGCCGATCTGGTCGAGACCGTCGCCACCGAGCCGATGCCCGTGCCCGTCCGGGAGGTGTGGGTCTACGGCGACGTGGCGCTCGGCCTCGACCCCGTCGAACGACTGGACGTCTACGTCACCAAGGACATGCTCTTCGGGCGCGACTCCGACCGGGCCGAGGAGTTCCGCGAGTCTCACGGGATCGAGGGCGTCGGCGAGACCGTCGACGCCGACTGGGCCGACGAGTACCCGGAGTACCTGCGCGCCAACGCGAACGGCCACGCCGCGCCCGAGCAGTGTCTCGCCGCCCACCTCGTCGACGACGACGAACCGATCCACCTGGAGGTGTGCAACGCCTCCTTCGAGGACAACGTCAGACAGCGACTAGAGGGTGCGATGGCCCGGGAGAACTACGAACAGATCCTCGATCCGCGGGGCGTCTGCCTGTGGGTTGAGGGCCAGCGCAGCGACGAAGCCGTCCGGAAACTCCGGGAGAGCGAATTCGCGTTCCCGCCGCTCTCGGGCGCGCTGGAGATGCTGGGACTCGACGCTGACAAGGCCGAAACGGCCGCCGATGCAGTGAAACAGTACCGCGCCGAGGCGGAGGGGGCGACCGTCAGAGGGGACGTGGTTTGATCGTCGGTCGACGCGCCGAAACCGCCCAGGCGACAACCCGAGAACCGCAGCACCGCACAGCCACCGGCACCGTATTACGCCCGCAGAAACATACGCTATCTGGTATAATACGTACCAGATTCCTTATCTAAAAGCGTCAGCCGACCGGCAGACAAATATACGTTTTCTGGTAGTTACTCGGGGGCGGAGCCGGCGGTGACGAAGAAGGGGACGACCTCGCGGCGGTGGTACTCGTCGGCTTGCATCTGGGCGATCACGTCTCGGCCCATCGCGCGCCAGGCTTCCCGGAGGTCGTCGACCTCCTCGGGCGTGGCGTCGCCGGCGAGCATCGTCTCGCGGTCGGTGGCCAGCCCCTCGCCGCTGGCCTTCCGCCGGGCCGCCTCGACGGCGTGCTCGGAATAGGGTGGGTCGATCCGTCGCTCGTGATCGTACCGGGCCGTGGTCACGTCGGTCAGCCCGGCCGCCTCGAAGACACCGGCCGCGTCCGCGCCGAGCGTGGCGTCGGTCGAAATACCCTGAAGATACAGTTCACGCGCGCGTTGCGCGAGGTGGGCTTCCGGGTCGGCCGAGGAGGTCACCGACACCGCGGCGTTGTTCGGCTCGATCGCCGCGACCAGGTCCGTCGAGACGCGCGCGAACTCCGCGACCGCCGCGGCCGGATCCGGCAGGTTCACGAGCAGCGCCTGACAGACCACCAGATCGAAGCTGTCGTCGGCCACCGGCAGTGAGAGCGCGTCGCCCTGCAGTCGTGGCGGGTCGACGCTCGCGAGCAAGCCCCGGTCGGCGTCGAGGCCCACCACCTCGGCGGGGCTCTCCTCGCGAAGCACTCGCGTGAGTTCGCCCGTCCCACAGCCCACGTCGAGGACCCGCTCGCGGGCCGAGAGGTCGAGGTCGGCGAGTGCCTCCCGGGAGTCGGCCCACATCCCCGCCCGCGTCGTCTCCAGATACTCGGCGCTGAACTCGCGCACACGAGCAGTTGGCTCGACCGCACCAAAAACCGACTGATTCTGCGAGAAGGGCTCGCCGAGTGTTGATACCTTCGTGTGAATTTATTTGCCGTCCCGCAGTTCGTGGACGCGGTCGATGTTCCAGGCGAAGCCCCGGCCGTCTTCGGTCGGCGTTTCCAGCACCAGCGGCACGTCCCGGATGGCCTCGTGGTTGACGAACGCACGCATACCGTCGTCGCCGATCAGGCCCTCGCCGACGTGGGCATGTTCGTCTTTGTTCGTGCCACAGTCGTGTTTCGAGTCGTTGAGGTGGACACAGGCCAGGTCATCCAGGCCGACCACGTCGTCGAACTCCGCGAGCGTGTCGTCGACTCCCGCCGGCGTCGAGAGATCGTACCCCGCCGCGAAGGCGTGGGCGGTGTCGAGACAGAACTCGACTGTCTGCTCGGTGCGCTCCCGGACGGTCGCCAGGTGCTCGAACTGGCCGCCGAGTTTCGTCCCGCTGCCCGCGTCGCTCTCGATCAACACTGTGACCCCGTCGGGCACGTCGAGTTCGTCCAGCGCGCTCGCGGCGTTGGAGAGTCCCTGGTCGACACCGGCCCCGGTGTGGGCGCCGAGGTGGACGTTGACGTAGTCGATGTCGAGTTCGGCCGCGGCGTCGACCTCCTGTTGCATCGAGTCGACCGACTTCGCCCGGAGGTCGTCTTTGGGCGTACAGAGGTTGACAAGGTACGAGGAGTGGATCACCCACGGCCCCACGTCTTCGGTCTCGGAGCGATCCCGGAACTGCGCCGCGTTGTCGGCGTCGATGTTCGGATCCTGCCAGACCTGTGGCGAGTGCGAGAAGATCTGCCCGCAGTTGCCGCCGTAGTCGAGTTGCTCCTCGACGGCGTTGTCGACGCCGCCGGCGATAGAGGTGTGTGCACCGACTCTGAGCATATCACCACTGGGTGTGTCGGTGTCAAAGCGGCTTCGATGCGTGACGGATCATAAAAATCGAAACGGACGGTGAGAATAACAGTCTCCAGCACGGAGCACGACAGGGATGCGTAGAACGGTGACGAGCCTCTCCCGGCGGCAGTACCTGACTGCCGTCACTGCGGGAGGGCTGTTACCGACACTCGGCTCGACGTCGAGACGTTCGCCGAGTGGTAAGACATCACCGAGGGGTGAATCCAAGTCGTCAGACGCACAGATGCAATCCACACTGCCACGCCTCCACGTCGATGGTCGATGGCTGAAAGACCCGGCGGGCAACAGCGTCGATCTCCACGGGCTGAACACGGTCGATCCCTGGTGGGGGACACAGTATCAACAGATGGGGGATGCGACGTTTCTGGAAACGCTCGATCGTCTCACCGATCCGGACGAGGGATGGTACACCGACGTGGTTCGAGTGCCTTTCCAGCACTCGATCGATTCGATCGGGCTCGAACGGACTATCGAGGAGTACGTGCGACCGGTCGTTGAGTTTCTCGAAGCTCGTGACTGTTACGCAATCATCGACTTCCACCGCGTCGAGCCCTGGAACACCGACGAGATCGACCGGGAGGTACGACGGTTCTGGGACGCGGTCGCACCGGCGTTCGCCGACGACGAGCACGTCCTCTTCGAGCTGTTCAACGAACCGACCGAGCCGTTCGGCGACGGTCGGCGCGACTGGGCGGCGTGGCGAGAGACAGCCCAACCGTGGGTCGACCTCGTCCGCTCACACGCACCCGAAACGCCGCTCCTCGTCGGGTCGCCGCGCTGGTCGACGTACACGAAATACGCCGCCGAGGATCCCTTCGAGGGCGAGAACATCGTATACGCGACCCACCTATATCCGACACACTTCGAGAACCACGATCTCGACGCGCTCGCCGCGGTCGCGGACGAGCAGCCACTGTTCGTGACGGAGTGGGGCTACGTCGACGACGAGGACAAGCCGGACCACATGGTCGGGAGCACGTCGGGATACGGCGAGCCACTTCGGCGGTACTTCGAGGGAATAGCGAATCTCAGCTGGACGGCGTGGTGTGCCGACTCGCTCTGGAGCCCGACCATGTTCGACACCGACGGGACCCTGCGGAGCGGCGACCGGTATATGGGCGCGTTCACGAAACGGTTCCTGGCCGACGTGGCCGACCGGGCGTAGCCGCGTCAGGTCGCCTCGTCGCGCTGGAGCCGCCAGGTGAACAGCCCCTCGAACGCGTAGTTGACGAGCATCGCGGCACCGATCGCGACGACGCTGGCGACGAGAAACCACACGTCGATCCCGGCCGCGACGACCGTGATATCGAGTCGACGTGTCAGGAGCCAGTAGGCGGCGAGCTGGAGCGACACCCCACCCGAACGAACGAGGTGTGATCTGCCGAGGCGGTGTGCGAGCGGGCCGAAACCGGGGGCACCCCGGCCGGCGAACGTCCACCGTTCGTTGACGGCGAACATCACGAGGATTGCCACCTCGACGCCGACCACCTTCGCCAGCAGGTCCGGAAGGTCGAGAACGAGCGCGCCGATGGCGAGACGAACACGTCCGCTGCCAGCATCTGGCCGAGGACATCGTCGTAGTCGTCGAGAAAGCCGAGAAAGTCGATCCGCTCCGAGCAGTCCAGCGACTGGGCGTGGGTCCGAAGTGCGTCAGACTCCGGCCCGTCTCCGACGATTCCGAGCGTCGCGTCGTGGTCCGGTCCGACCGCGTCGAACGCATCGAGCAGCACGTCAACGTTCTTGTGCTCGATCAACCGACCGGCGAACAGCACGTCGTACCCGTCGTCCGGAACTGGGGCGGATCGGATCCGATCGACGTCGATCCCGTTGGGGACGATCTCGATCTCCTCGCGGGGTGGGCCGATTTCCGCGAGCCGGGACGCGGTCACGTCGGAGATCGCGATGGGGTGCTGTGGCGTGCGAGCAGTCGCGAACTCGACGCCTCGGCCGAACGGAGCCAGGCGCCCGAGGTACTCGGACCAGTACGACCGCCAGACTTCGTGCCAGGTCGTCACCAGCGGTACCCCGTTCCCCAGGGTCGCGAGTTTCGACGAGAGCACGGGAAAGTACGGGAACACCGACGCGACGACGAGGTCGTGTTCGCGATCGGAGAGCGCCGGCTGCAGTTCCGGGAGCAGGCGGACGGAGAAATCGATGGCTTCGGTGATCGAACGGCGCTCACCTTCGTAGAGGTCCGCGCTCGGCGCGACCGCCCGGAGTGTCATGTCCTCGTACGCCATCGTCGCCGGTCCGTCCCAGAAGTGGCGGCCGTACACCGTTATCTCGTGGCCATCGGCAGCCAGTCGACGTCCGACCTCGTAGATCCGCTTTTCTGCCCCACCCTTGACGAAGGGGTAGACGACGTTCGAGACGAACGCGACGTTCACACGAGAGATTGTCGTGTCGACAGTAATGGCTATTTCGACACTGCTATCGGAGTGATTCGCTCGTTCAGTCGACGTTCCACGACACCGGAAATCCGTACGGCCGACGCGATCAGTCGGGCGCGACGCCGCCGTAACCGTACTCGCCGTACCCCTGGACGCCGTACTCGTCCGTACTCAATTCCGTCGTGGTCGTGACCGTCGTCGTTCCGTCGGTCGTCGTGGTCGCCGTATCCGTTGTCGTCGTGGTCGCCGTATCCGTTGTCGTCGTGGTCGCCGTATCCGTTGTCGTCGTGGTCGCCGTATCCGTTGTCGTCGTGGTCGCCGTATCCGTTGTCGTCGTGGTCGACCCATCTCCCGAATTGCCACCGCCTCCGGAGCTACCACCGCCACCGCCTCCACCGCCACCGCCTCCACCGCCACCGCCACCGCCTCCACCGCCACCGCCTCCACCGCCACCGACAAACCCACCGCCGCTTTCCGTTTCGGTCTCGGTGGATTCGGTCGTCGTCGCGGGGGTTTCGGTCGTGGGAGACGTTTCCGTCGGTTCAGTCGTGGTGGTCTGTGAGGTCGTCGTGGTGCGACGCGTCGTGGTCGTCGTCTCCTCGTCGGTCGTCGCCGCCCCCGCCGTCGCCGTCGGGGTCGGGGTCGGACCGGTTGGCGCACTCCGTGATGTTCGCGTCTGCCTGACGGTCGTCTGGGTCGTCTCCACGGGGGTTCCGCCGTAGCCGTACTGAACGTTCTCGTCGGAGTCGTCACCACTGAGGAGGAACCCACTAGCTCCAAGACCAGCCACAGCCGTCAGTGCCCCGGCCTTGAGTACCGTTCGCCGATCGACCGTGGTCTCGGAGGCGGCTGCCGACTCGTCACTCTCCGTCTCGGACCCATCCACGTTTGCGGACTGCTCGTCTTCTCCCGACGGGTGCTCACCGCTCATGCGTTGGTACCCCCCGTAGTAACACCACAATGCAGTCCCGTCTGCCTCGCTATCTGGTTATAGACCGACAATTCTAATATCATTATTCTAAATTGTAGAAGGGAGACTGAAAAGCATACGGAGCAAATTATCATTCGATAATATTGGACCGGTAGCTCGTGACAATTATAGAGTGGTTCACGAGGCGGTGAAAGTCGCGACTCGCCGCTGTGGTCGCTTCCGGTTCAGGACAGCCTATTCGTACGACCGGTACTACACGTGCTGAAACCGTACCAAGGGTATTACCGGCGTCGCTCGTAGCACCGTGAATGACAGATTCGGCGGGGCTCGCCGTCGGCGAGCGCGTTCCGGATTTTTCGGGCCAGCTGGTCGACCCCGACGGGACCGATCGGACGACGACACTATCGGAACTACTCGAGGACAAGCCGGTCCTGTTCAATTTTTACACGGCCGATTTCAGTCCGGACTGTATCGACGAGTGGTGTGATTTCCGGGACTTCGACTGGTTCGCCACGGGCGATCAGGTGCAGGTCGTCGGCGTCAGCAAGTCCGGGGCCGCCCTCCACAAACGGTTCATCGACTATCTCGACCTCGGGTTCCCGCTCTTTGCCGACCCGGATCTGGACATCGCCGAGGCCTTCGGCGTCCGCTACCGGGCGTTCAAGCTCAGCAGTCGCGCGCGCCGGTCGACGTTTCTCGTCGACCGGGACCAGCAGGTCCGCTACAAGTGGCTCTCGAACCACTGGCTCGACCCGACCCGTGACACCGCGCCAGTCCGGGAGATTCACGAGGCCATCGTCGAAGAACTGGGGAACGAACCCGCGAGTTTTGGGATGAGCTAGGTCGGGTCCTCGCGGTCGCGCGTCCACAACTCCGTGGCATACTTCTTTTCGGCGCGGTCACGGGCTCGCGTGAGTTCGTCGTCGGTCCAGGCTCCCCCGTCGGCGTCGGCCCACGTCGCGAGCGCGTCCGTCAGCGAATCGACGGCCTCCGCCCGGGAGCGGTCGGTGTAGTCCTCGATGGCCCCCACCCGCTCGTCGAACGCGTCGACGGTCACGTCGTGGCCCGAAAAGACCGCGAGGTGCCGATCAGCTCGGCCGGCGTAGGTCAGCGACCCGTGCTGGATGACGCTGTCTTTGCGACGGTACTGGGCGTTGCCGCTGAGTTTGCGCCCGTCGGTCGCCGATACAACGTCGTGGGCCGGGTGCAGTTCCCGGAGATAACAGGCCGGCTGGTAGACGGCGGGTCGTTTCTCGTCGGCGAACGCCGCCGGCACGCCCATGTCCGCGAAGGCGTCCATGATCGGTTCACAGAGGAGTTCGTAACTGTCCATCAGATCACCGGGGAGTTCGTCGGCCGGGGCGATGATCGAGTAGGAGATGTCGCCGTGGGTGTCGTGGTAGATGCCGCCGCCGCCGGTCGGTCGGCGGGTGACGGTGATCCCCTCGCGATCGCAGTAGTCCCAGTCCACAGTAGCAGCGTCCTGGTTGTACCCCAGCGAGAGGGTACTGGGCTCCCACTGGTAGACTCGAAGCGTGCGCGGGCCGCCCCGAGCGGCGGTCTCGGCCGCGATCTCGTCGAGAGCCATGTTCATCGGCCCGTCCCAGGGCTCCTCGCGGATCAGCCGCCACTCCCGGTCGGCGAGGTCGGTCATAGCCGCCCTTGGCCCCGGGGCAGGAAAGCGGTTGTGTCGGCCACCGCTCGGGATTCGATATAGCGGTATCCGATTTACTGTCGCCAGCGGCCGGACGCGTCGGGCTTTTACGGACCGGCCCGCTACGGGCGGCTGATGGTCGAAAACGTCGCGCCGCTCATGCGGGAGCTCGAACCCGAGGATTTCCACCTGCTCTCGGGGATCGAGCAGGGGATGCGGTTCTCGGAGTGGGTAGCCCGGGGCAAGTTGCCCGAGTTCTCGCGGCTCTCGCCGGAGAACGTCGATTACCGGCTCGACCGGTGTGAGGACCGCGGGCTGGTCGAGCGAAAGACGATCCAGTACCAGGGGTTCAAGCTCACCTTCGAGGGCTACGACGCGCTGGCCTTGCACACCCTCATCGAACGCGGCAGCGTCGAGGAGTTCGGCGCGCCCCTGGGCGTGGGCAAGGAGAGCGACGTGTACGAGGTCCGCTCCTACAAGCCCCTGGCCCTGAAGTACCACCGCGAGGGGTACACCAACTTCCGGGAAGTGATGAAAGAACGCGATTACACTTCGGATCGCGACCACGTCTCCTGGCTGTACACCGCGCGCAAGGCCGCCGAACGGGAGTACGACGCCCTCGAAACCCTCTACCCCGACGTGAGTGTCCCCCGCCCGGTCGATCAGAACCGCCACGCCATCCTGATGGAGAAGATCGACGCGACCGAACTCTCCCGGACGCGACTCGAACCCGAACAGGTCGTGCCGATTCTGGATCTGATCCTCGTGGAGCTGGCGACAGCTTACGAGGGCGGGTACGTCCACGCCGACATGAGCGAGTACAACGTCTTCGTCGGGGCCGACGGCGTGACCGTCTTCGACTGGCCCCAGGCCGTCCCGACCGACCACGAGAACAGCCGCGAACTGCTCGCGCGCGACGTGGAGAACATCGTCGGCTACTTCCGCCGGAAGTACCCGAAACACGTCGACGACGTGACCACCGACGCCGTCGCGGCCGCCGTCGCCGACGGCACCTTCGAGACCGTCGACGATCACCGCGAGTGATCGCCGGCACCGGCCCCTCTTTCCCCATATTCCGACTGTAACAGCCCCGTATCGACAGACCCCTCTCGTGAGAGTGGACGCACCGAAACCCAGAAATAAATCATATGTCGCTATATCAAATCGTGGGCCTGAAGTTGCAGAGTTCCAGCAGTTCGATTTCTAGGCACTGTCTAGTTGAGTGAGTTTGAGAAGCGAGGAGGCTGTAGCGAGAAGTGCCTATGCAACTCGCAGACCTCCTCAGCGAGACGTTGGAAGAGGACAGTCAAGACGTTTGGGAGAACGAGCGCAC
>NZ_JALJCL010000023.1 GCF_023698535.1 Halorientalis regularis | reverse complement strand
GCTTCGCCGTGCGAGCGCGTTCGTGGTTCCGTGAGTTCCGAGAAATCGCTCTGATGTGTGTCGTCTATAACATCAAGCGGGCTGTGAAACAGTGAATTCCATCGCAGTATGGCGATTCAACACAGCCTTCCAGCTGGTCCGTATCGATAGTGCAGATTGCTGGTCCAGCTAGGTATGGGATCCGACAGAACCGAATAGATCGGCAAGCGTGAGGATCTCACTGGAGAATCTATTTTGGAGTCGCTGCCAACATCAATCAGGTGAAATGGAACTATCGGGCTAGTCTAGCTATACTGTATAGCTATACCGTCTGACTTACCTTTATAGTTAACCGCCGCCACATATCGCGTATGTTGGCGTACACGGTATACAGCGAGGCAGGCGGTGTGGGGAAAACAACACTCGCCGCAAACTTGGCGAAAGCGGAGGTGCGTGCCGGCCGTGACGTACTCGTCATCGATCTCGACACCCAGGAGGCATCTCTCTCACACCTCCTGGACGTCGCGGACGAGCGGAACGACTCGGAAGCGGATAGTCTGCTTCGACATATGATTGATCGGCCGCGCGGACCGGTCGAGGACCTGATCCGAACGAGCGAGGGGATCGATATCGTTCCGGCACACAACATCCTCGAGTACGCCTCGAAGCACCTACGTCGTCGGGAGGAGGAGGCCGCGGACTTCGGCGAGACGTTTAACCCCAACAAGCAGCTGTTGCGAGTACTCAGAGAAGCGGGCGTTCACGAGACATACGACACGCTGATCGTCGATCCGCCGGCGACGGCCGATATTAAACTGCATAACGCGATACACGCTACCAGACACGTGGTAATTCCCTTCGAGCCCTCGGGGAAGGGATACGAGTCAGTGCAGGGACTCGATCAGCTCGTCGGCGGGCTTGAAGATAATCTCGATATCAAAGTCGGCGTCTTGGCAGTCGTTCCCAACCGGTACAAGGGGATGAACGACCAGGATCGGTTCCTGGAAACACTCCAGGAGGATGGCTGGGACATCCCGGTGACGCTGCGCGAGCGCTCGTCGATGCTGGAAGGCTGCTGGGCAGAGCAATGTACAGCCTACCGCTACGTCGAGGAGCATCGTGACCGCAAGCGAGACCACGAGGTTGAAACGCTGGAGAAGATCGACGACCTCGCCGAACACATCCGACTCCAGACGGAGGTCCCAGCATGAAGCAAGGCTCAACCGACGACCCGTTCGCGGAAGACACCGTCTCGGAAACGGGCACTGACACGGACACCGAGTCAAGAGAATCTGCGACAAACGACCCGGAGACGGAATCGTCACAAGATGCCACAACCGGAGGCGCAGCGGAGGAGTCGAGTGCCCCTGGCACCGACGACGATAACGGTTCAGAGGCAAGCCGTCTCCCCTACATCTACGCCCGAGATTCGGTCAAAGACGGCAGACAACAGCGGCCGATCTTCCTCCGGGACGAAATCGAAGACGGGATTCCGGAACTGGTCGGCGAACTCGAGGATCGGTTCGGCGAGAACGTCTATCGGACGGACGTGATGGAAGCCGCCGTCGAGGTGGCTCAGGAACACCCCGATCTCCTCGAAGCAAAGCTCGAGGAGTGGGGGTATGGCTGGGACTGAGAAGGTGGTTCAAGCGGTTCGGATGTAGGGAATATTGAAACAGTCTATTGGGCTACAGACATCCATATATCCTCAAAGAAATCGGGATTTTTCTGACACACCGGTCCAAATATTAACAATACGCCAAGTCATACTTCCAGAGTAATCGGAACGGAACCACAGACAAGTTCTACCAGTCCAATGACACCGACAGAATCTGGGGATTCTGCCCCCAATCCAGTGAAATATCTGGACACGCCCGATCCAGATCTCATCCGAGCGAGAGTTTTGCTCTTGGATTCGCTCGACGAGATCGAGGCGGTCCTCGCCGCTGAGGTTAATGCTAGAGGTCGGCCCGGTGTGTTGACGATGCTTCGACGGCGTGCGGAGACAGTAACTGACGATCAAGACGCGGTCGAGGATTTGTTTGAGACATATGAGAACCACCTTGCTGAGTTACAAACAGATCCGAGGCCACCGAAAGAAGAGATGGCGCTGTATCTACTAGCTACGGCCGAAGAGATCAAAGAGGTCGATTCGGAAAACGCGACAGAAGATGCTGATATCATCTATGTTGATATTTCAGGCGGGAAAATCGAACTCGACAGTCCCTACGAGACGAAAGAGGATATCAAGGAGATGGAAACGAGTAAGCGAGAGTGGACGGGAAGCTACTGGGCAGTCAGCCAATCGTACGCACAACAATCGATTACGCATTTGACTAACGCGGGATATACGCTCGCAATCCACCGGGATGTTAGGAATGGCCTCCAGGATCCACTATCATACGACTCGTGAGAGCGAGATTTACCGGAGTATTTGATCTTCGCTGCGTAAACGCGGTCGATAGGGTCTCAAAGAAGGTGTCTCATAGATTCGATTTGGCTTCCCAAATATCGCTACGTCACAATCGTTGCGAGAGAATTAAATCGATTCCAATGGATCGGAGCCACCGAGCGACTACTTCGGCAAATTCAGAGTCAGGCACAAGATGTCCAAACGCGAGTGCAGCGATAACGCCAGCTGCGAGTGCCATGGCAATGATCGCGATTCCTTTGTCCCGCCGACTGAGCCCATCCACCGTCTCAAGCGTCCGGTCAGTGTTAATATTCCTATTTTCAGTCGTTTCACTCCCCTCAGTTTTGTCTTCCTCCGGGGGGGTGTAGCTACTCACAATATTGGTAGTTGTTCTTCCTAGTTCCAATATGTTCCGGCAGAGCACTTGTTCGGATGACAGATTCGAATTGGAAATCAAAAGCTCGCTAATTGTGCAGCGACCCAGACTAGTCAAAAATCGTCAAGTGTGGACTGATTTTGCTGGAGTGATTGGGCTCGATATGGAGTTTCCCGGGTGAGGTACGACGCGAACTCGTCGACGGCGCCGTGCTGGACGTAGACCTGTTCGGGATCGACACCGCGAACGAGGTTGAGCAGTTCTTCGTGGTCGCAGTGATCGGAGAGGACGAACGTTTCGTCGTAATCACCCCTGAATTTGAAGCTGCTATCGATCGCCCAGCCCGAGAACCCAGCCTTGATCGCGTTGCTCGATTCCCGCAACTGGTCGACAAACGAGAGGGAGTTTGTCTGCCCAGGCAAAACGAGGACATCGCCGGCCGACAGATCAGTTGCTGCGTTGTACGGCTGTGCCCCGAAATCAACGTCGAGATGAGCTTCGACGACAGAATTGATCTCCGCGATGGCATCAGTGACCAACAGTCGCGATCTTCCGGCCCGCTGTGCAAGGCGCTGTATTTCCTGGGCTCGCCCCAACGTATACCCCATACAGATCACCGGCTGGTCGGCTGTATCCTCGAACCAGTCGACGATTTCGGCTTCGAGTTCGGCCTGTGGCGGAAAGACGTACTCCGGCGTGCCGTAGGTCGCCTCGACCACGAGAATGTCAGCGTCGACCGGTTGGAAACCGTCGAGGTAAAAACGATCTCGCGTTGACACGTCACCGGTGTATAGTATGCGGACGGTCTCGTCGTGTTCGGTGTCCTTGGAAGTGATCAGCGTCGCTCGGGACCCGGGCACGTGTCCCGCATCGAGTAACTCGATATCAGGATGGGTGCTCGGAGTGGCTGCGTCGTCACGACGAACGCCCGCGAGTGCCGCCGTTAATTCCGAACAGACCATCGAATCTGGGGCTTCCGAGTAGAGGTGGTCGCCGTGGGCGTGGCTGCAGACCGCGATGTCGCCATCTGGCCGTGACGCATCGGCGTGGACGACCCGGCCGTCGGGCAGCTCAACCTCGATACCGTCTGTGTGCCGAACGGTCGTCACTGCAAGCTCTTAGGGTGGCGACAGCAAAACCATTCTGCCCTTCCTGAGAAGTTAGTGCGAAAAGAGTTACTGGTCCTCATACAGGCTCTCGACGCGCTCGATCGAGTCAACATCTGTCGGCGAAAGATCATCGCGCACGTCGAGAAATCGCGGGAATCGGAGAGCGTACCCGGAGCCGTACTCGGGGGACTGCTGTATCTCTTCGTACTCGACTTCCAGGACGACCTCGGGTCGGAGGTCGACCATCCGACCGTCTTCTGAGACGGTCAGGTCCGTCAGTTCGTCGGTGAGTGCGGCCAGTTCCTCGTCGGTGTACCCGGTCGAGAGACGACCGATTTCGATGAACTCGCCATCAGTATCCCGGCAGCCGAGGAACAGCCGACCGAGATAGTCGCTCCGACGCCCCTCGCTCCACTGGGCCCGGGTCACGACGAGATCGAGTGGCTCCATTACGGGTTTCACCTTCATCATGTAGCCCACCCGCTCGCCTGGTTGGTACGTCGCTGCGAGGTTCTTCAGCATCACTCCCTCGTGTCCGGCCGTGAGCGCCTCCTGATAGAAATCGTTCGCTGTCCCCTCCGTGTCGAATTCTCGGTGGGCAGCGCGTTCGATTACACCCTCACTGGGCTCGAACGCGCTGTCGAGTCGAGCGAGCCGATCTCGGAGCGATATCTCGAACAGCGAGTCATCCTCGTGACTGAGGATGTCGAACAGGTAGAGTGTAACCGGTATCTGTTCGACCATCTCCGCGATGTCGTATTTGCGTTTGATGCGCCGCGAGAACTCCTGGAATGGAATCGGATTACCCGTCTCCGGGTCGTACCCGACGAGTTCGCCATCGAGGAGACACCGATCCGCCGTGACGTGCTCGGCGACTGCCTCGACCACGTCCGGGAACTGCATCGTGATGTCTTCGAGTCGGCGGGTGTACACGCGAATCTCGTCGCCGTCGACGTGAATCTGGACGCGAGCCCCGTCGTACTTGTACTCCATGTGTGCGTCGTCGGCCTCCTCGGCGACATCATCGATACCGTCGGTGAGTCCCTCGGCCTTCTTCGCGAGCATCATCTGAACCGGCCTGAACAACTCGACATCGAGATCGGCGAGGCCGTCGCGACCATCGTCCCGAGCGGTCGTCGCGACGAGGCCATAATCATTCGTCACCTGATGGGCGCGTTCGACCGCATCGCTGGCTGCCTCGCTCCCGTCGAGGAATGCCGACGCGACGGCGTCGCGCATCGTGCCGTCACCGACGCCAAGTCGCATATGTCCCAGCGCCGTGCGCACCACGTATCTGGCTTCGTCCGGCTTGGCGTCGGCGATCAGCCCCGCGACTTCACTGACCCTGCGGTCCTGGCTCCCCTCGCCGGTGAAGTCGGCAAGATCTCGAAGTGTCTCGTAGACTCGTTGTAGTGTCAGCGGCTCACTGAACAACGATTGCTGTGTCTCGTGTTCGACTGCCCAGGCGGCGGCATCCCCGAGGTCACCAGTCTCGCTCCAGACCGTTTCGATTTGATCAGTCCCGACTCCCGTTGCTGTGTCGATGGCCTCCACCGTCAAGCTCGATGAGACACCGAGTTCGGCCGTCTCCCACGGTTCGAATACCTTCCCACGAACCATCCCAACGACCAGCGTTAACGTGTCCGAATCCGTTTCGGTCAGCCAGTCTGCTAGGATTTGGACCTGCTCAAGATCCGCGTCGGTGGCTGCTAACCGGTCACAGACCGTCGCGAACTCGGCGTATTCCATCAGAGCCTACTATGGATTCTAAGTGGTTAATTTCCAGTCTCGATTCACTAGCTCGCAACGTCGAAAAGGATTACACTCGAAGGAATGCATTCAGGGCGGGTTCCGAGGCTGTGGGTCTTTGAAAGTTACCCCACAGATCAGACTATATCTGAACATGTGGGGTAACGCACGAATCCGGTTGGTTTGAGGGAGTTCAGTTCGACCGCCAAACCAGACACACCTCTATCGATGTGTATTCTTTCTGCGCCTCGGCAGTGCTCGAGAGAGGTAATTGGAGAGAAACTCAAGGACTTCCTGGATTGTATCGATCGTGGATCGTCGATTAGAGAAGAAGTTGGATACACCGACACCCCTCTATCGATGTGTTCCACAAGGAATGGGCGTGGGGCTGAATGGTCGCGCGATGGATACTACGAAAGAAGAACCGACGAGAAGGCCAGGAAGAGGTAGTCAACCGAGAGATCCTACACCGACGAAAGAAGCGTGGACTCGCCATTCATAGATCTCGCTCTTACAGCTGATCATCACTATGAGTCGAACACATCGAACACTTCGATAAAGGGGTGTGTGTGTCTAGTTCCTAGCTAGCTAGAAGAAGATAGAAAGATATGGGAGAAAGCAGCAGGAATAACCGCTTCATCCGCTGGAGTACTCTATTGCGGAATTCTTGTATTGCCGAGAACCATAACTTAGCAGTCTCTAAATGACGGTTCTTTGAGTCCAATCCCGATTATCGACTGCACTCTCACCCCCCACCCTCTTGATCCCTCAAACACATCGATAGAGGGGTGTGGGAGTCCAGAGTCCTTCCCTGATCACCGTGGATCACTTCGTCGGCCCCTCAGGAGATGTTTTGCATCAAGAGAAGAGACCTGCTCAATTCGAGAGTACTAGTTCCACTATCGGGCAATCACACTTCGATAGAGGTGGGCAACACTTTTCATCATTGCCTGAATGTGTGCTGACATGGATACTGACGGCTCCGAGACCATCGATGATGATTCGGAGTCCGGAGAGCAGTCACCATCTGTTCGGTCCGATCGGTCATCGGATATTGAGGATGGGGACCACGAGGCTGATCAATCGACCCCACCGATCAATGGGGAATCGGCGAATCCAACCGAATCGGATTCGGATCAAGTCCCCAGCGACAACGAGTCGGAGTCAATCGAAGAAATGCTGTTGGAGTTCGACGAACAGGAAGGGCTGATCCGGGACCGGTCCTTGCTCGATCCGAACTACGTCGTCGAGGAGGATCGAATCGTCGGTCGGGACACCCAACTCCAGGAAGTTACGAAGATGTTGCGCGTCGCGCTCGGTGACAACCGACCGCCGAATCTCTTTCTCTACGGCCCGTCGGGGACGGGCAAATCCCTGATCACGAAGGCGGTCTGTAAGAACATCAGCAACATCTGTGAGCAACGCGATATCAGGTTCGGGACCGTCGAAGTGAACTGCCAGGACCTCGATACCCTCGGCATCGCCGTCTACGAACTGGCCGAGCGAGCCGCCGATGAAGCTGGTGTCTCCGTCGAGGTACCCAAACACGGAGTCGCGACGAAAGAGAAGTGGGACGAACTGTACCGTATCGTCAGCGAGAATTTCGACTCCGTGGTCTTCGTGCTTGACGAGCTGGACATGCTCGTGGGTCGCCGGGACAAACAGGACCCGGCGTTCTCACGGCTGCTCTATCAACTCTCACGGTCTGGAGCTATCGACGACCTCTCCGCGCACATCTCGGTCGTCGCGATTTCGAACGACACGAAGATGATGGAGGCGGTGGGGAGCCGGGCACTGAGTTCGTTCACTCCGGAAGACGTCCACTTCGACGACTACGACGCGAACCAGCTCAAGGCGATCCTCCGGCGCCGCCAAGACGCGTTCTACGACGATGTCCTCAGTGACGACGTCATCCCGCTTGCTGCGGCGTTTGCGGCACAGACCCACGGTGATGCACGGAAGGCGATCGATCTCATGCGGGTAGCTGGCGAACTCGCCGAGCGCGAAGGCGATTCCGAAGTCCGTGAGGAACACGTCCGGAACGCACAAGAAAAAGTCGAGAAAAACCGCGTCCTCGAGGTCATCCGCGGGATCAGCACACAGAAGAAGCTTTGTCTGTACGCGACCGCGACTGTCGCGAACGAGACCGAAAACGGCACCGCGCGCAGTACGACCGGCTATCAAGTCTACCAATTTCTCACAGACGCGATCGGGACTGACCAGTACCACCAGGAGACCTACGTCAACAAGATGAAAGAGTTGACGACCTACTCACTGGTTGACTTCGAGCGCCGCAGCCATGGCCCCAGTTCGGGGATGTTCCTCGAATTCCAGTTTGCCGAACGCCCTGATACCATTCTCGATACGCTTCGGGAGGACTCCCGCATCGACATGGTCTCTCCAGAAGAAGTCCAGACGGTGGTTAAAGCACAACTCCGGAACCAATCCTGAGTTCACGGTTTTCAATCCGCTACCCAGATCCAACCGCTATCTTCAGCGGCCCCGATTCCTCGAGAGACACCCCTCTATCGATGTGTCCACCGTGGGTGCTGTCATTTCCCACAATTCATTCGAATGAAACAATCCGTCGAACGACGACTCAATAGAATGACTACGGCCGACGAAGGACTTCACACCCCTCTATCGATGTGTAATATCGAGAAATAACGGCTCAAAGTCGAGTATTTTTGACTTCGACAATCAGAGCCACGCGTGACTTCTTTGTCAATAGACCTCTTTCGACGATGAACTGACCTCGCAAGTATCGACAGACGGACGGCAAAACCACGAGACGAGACACACCTCTATCGATGTGTTCGGGGGTATGGACCCACTGGGATCGACACCGCTCGATGAATTCAGAAACTCGTGGCACCGATGGTTCGAACCGTTACCCCACAAATTGAACAATCAGCGGAGTGTGGGGTAACTATAGCGGACAACCCACAGCCCAAACCGTCACCGCCGAACCTACCGAGCTATCTCTTGGACCCATTGGAGAACCAATCGCCGGACCGGCTGGAAGCGGTAGCAACGTACGCGAGCGACCTCGCGGCGTGGAAGCGTCACCAACGCCAGTCCGAGTTGGAAACACGGCGGGCGGACGACGAGATCGACGAGGAAGAGCGGGAACAGCTGGAAGAGCGCGGTCTCTCGACGGACCCGAGCGACTACGAAGACGTGCCAAGCAGCGGCGCCTACATTACGGTCAAGACGACCAAGCAAACGGCCGATACCGAGTATCGCTACTACTACTGGCAGTGGCGCGAGGGCGATTCCTGGAAAAACGAGTACATCGGGCCGGTGAACCCGAAAGAGTAGCCACACGCCGGACCATTCGTGACTCGGCGGTAGCAATGCCACGATTTTCTCAAGTGGATGGCCGAACTCGCATGACCGCAAACCGACCAGAAACTCGATCGATGAAGATCGCCCTCTACAGGCTGAGCAGGCCGATTGCCTCGGGGCTTGACCCCGAGGCGGTTCAATTTGCAACGTCGTCGAAACAGTCGTCAAGCCTGTCGACGATACCATCGTCGATCCCGCTCTGTGGCAGAGTCAGCGGTGAGATACTCACCCGCTGATCCAGCACCGCCCGTCGGTCACTACCGTCCTCGTCCGGGATGTCTCCCTGTGCCATCTCGGCCCACAGCGGGTTGTGGATGCTGAAGCGACCGTCCGCGAGGTCGGCGTGCATATCGTACTGTGCTGTCGGGTGTGTGATCGCGACCCCCTCGACAGACCGGTCCGGTCGCGGGACGTTGACATTGAAGTAGTCGACGGCGTCGAACACATCCGCACTGAGTGCCCTGTCGACGACGTTGCGTCCGATCACGGACGCTCGTTCGAAATCGGCCGGTTCGAGCGCTGACCGATCCAGTCCGAGGACGTCCATCGAGACAGCGATGCCGGGGACGCCGAGCGATGCCGCCTCGGTGGCGGCGCTGGCGGTTCCAGACCGAGGCAAGACGTGCATCCCGAGATTCGCTCCTGCATTGCATCCAGCGACGACTACGTCGGGCTCGAACGTGTCGACGCCGAGGATTACGCAGTCACAGGGTGTCCCATGGATCGCGTACCCGAGTTCGTGTGATTCGTGGGGAATCGTCACGGTGAATGGATCGTCCGAACCGTCACCGAGGCCGACTGCACCGCCGTTGGATCCGTCCGGCCCCATCCGGCCATAGGAGAGCCCCCGACCGACGGCGCTCTGGTTCTGGGCGGGGGCCACGACGGTCACATCGCCGATCGCTTCGAGGGCCGCCGCCAGCGCTCGCAGGCCCGGCGCGTCGATCCCGTCGTCGTTCGTGAGGAGGATGTTCATCACTTTTACTGTGGTTTGCGCGGCTTTTTACTCGTCGAAGCGAACTTGTGATCTGGGGTCAGGAGTCAAGTGTCACACGCTCCACCGTCACGGATCGGTTGCCGAAGACGGACCTGGCGAGCCCCGCACACAGACTCGAAAAACGACTCCGTGGACTCAAAGCCAATCTCGGGGCCCTCATCACAATCACCCTTCCCGGTCGTCTGACAGTGTTACTCAGTCGAATAATGTTCTGAGAGCGACGCCTGACGTTCCTCAACCTCCCTTGAACCAATCGAATTTTGGGAGATATCCCGTAGCAGTCTGGAACCGCCTCGTTCAGACTTGATCACTCGAACATAGGGTTCGAATTCCAGTAGTAGCTCATACTGCGGATGATGTGAATACTATAGCTATACTTTATAGCTATACAATAGAGTTAACCACTTCTCAGTAACAGAACACCGACATCGTCGTGTACGACTGTTGATTGCGTACACCGAGCTGTGGGGTCCCATGGGTCCCCAGGCGAATTCGGGGGGCTGGAAAGTTAGAGAACAAAGATAGCGGTGTATATCAATGGTCAGGTCTCAGTCAGATGTGATCAAGGAAAATTCCTGCAAAATCCAGTCTACGCATCGGTCAAATTCGTCCTGCACCGAAGTCTTATCCGCGTGACGGGCCTCTGCATAGTGATGAGACAGAATCCGGACGACGACGATGATCCGTTCGGCGATCTCTTTGGCGAGATCAACGACATGATGTCCGGGATGGCTGACGAAGAGACGGAGCCGGTCGATGTTCACAAGTACGACGATGAACTCCGTGTCGTCGCAGATATCCCCGATGCGAGCCAGGAAGAGATTGATATCAAATGCGACGGGCGGAACCTAGTGATCCGTGTCGCACGCGACCCGCACCCGGTCGTCAAGCGCGTCGACTTGCCAGCGTATGTCGACGATCAGTCCGCAGAGATGAGCTTCATTGACCTCCTCCCCCGCGTGAACGCGGGGGAACCCCGAGCGTTGGGGTATTAGGGTTTGCGCGTCACTCGGCGGGTGCACGCGGTTGGAATCCGCGAGTCCGGCTGAAGTGGATGACGCGTGGCTGGGCCAAACAGCCGTTATCGCTATCCCCGAGTGGGGGAGTCACGCTTAGGGTTTTTTGCCTGATGTTGTCGGCTCCGTTCACGTCGCCATGCCCGACCACGCCGCACCGGTCACACTTCCACAATCCACGCTCAACACGATTGTCGTTATCCTCGTGCCCGCATACACTACACGCGGATGATGTCCCGCGTTCATCCGGCATCTCTACCTTGATACCGCGCTCACGAGCTTTGTGGTCGATGAGGTTCATCAACCGCTTGTACGCCCAATTATCCAGGCGTTTGTTGCCGTGCCTCCCCCAGTCGTCTTCATCAACACCACTCGGGTCGCCTATGACAAGCGTACCTACATCGTGATCGACACACCGTTCAACGATGTCTTTCGACAGGGCGTGGAGGAAGTGGTCTTTCCGCCGGGCAAGCTTTTCACGCGCCCACTGTGCCGTCTGACTGGGGCCGTGGTCGCCTTCCGTCTGGTATTCTTCCTGCTGGAAGTAGTGCTTGTCTTCACGCAACGTGTTCCCCGGATACAGCAGAGCGTCGTCAGGGAACGCGACGGCGGCAGGGTTACAGATGCCCAGATCGACGCCAGCTGTGTTTTCGCCGGGTGACTCTGCGGCGATTTCTTCCTCGCAGACAACGTGCAACACCCACCGCGCTTTCCCAGTATTGTAGACAGCCCGAACCTGTTGAATTTTCTCTAATTCGATCTCTGGTGGGGCCTGGTATTCGCAGAGGATGAAATCGTGTCCGTCTTTGTGGTTCTTGCCTTTGCTCAGACGGAGTTTGTCGTGTTTCGTGTCGTGGCGGATGCCTTTCTGTTTCCACGTCACGGTCGAGCGCGGATGTTCTTCGTGGACTCTGTTGCCATCGCTGTCGTAGTAATTGCGTTTGCGGTAGCCCGGTGGATTGTCCCGGTCGTCGTCGGAGACGAACCACGAACTGAACGCTTCAGAAAGCTCTTCGAGAACTTTCTGACTGGACTGCGAATGCAGTCCCTTGGGCCTTGTTTAGACGCCAGCGTTCAGCGGTCTACCCCCTCGATGACGCGTTCGATGTTTCGCACCGCTGATTTCATGACAAGTTCACGGAATTGACCGAACCACGTTCTCGCCCATAGCGTCTCACCGTATCGCTGTCGTAAGCCGAAAAACACTGATTCAGCGTTCGAGCGCTGGTTATACGCCCGATCATGGATAAGTAGGTTTCTCGCCCATCCTCGGAAACCAGGGCCGCGTTGCGGAATCAGCGGTGTGATACTTTCAGCACGTAACCTCGTGCGAAGTGCTTCCCAGTCGTATCCTTTATCGACCGCCACAGCCGTCAACTCGTCGAGATTCCGCACCAATACCTGCCAGCCGACTTGGGTATCGTGCGGTTGTTTCATCGAGGAGTATATATATAGAATCGCACTTGTTTCACGATCGATGAGCAGCGTGGTCTTCACCGCCTCGAACGTGTAATCCGTCCGTTTCGCGTAGTGCTGGCTCGCTTGGACGCGATCCACGCCGGTTGGTCGAGCGCCTGGACATCTCCGAGTTCGTACAGTTCGACCGAAGCGTCGAGGACCGTCCGCCATCGCTTCATCGGAATCGCTTGCTTGCGCGCACACACAATCAGGTAACGGGGTAACGTTTCAACCGTCAGGCTGAGTGATTCCGCAACTCTCGGCATTTCTCGCAGCACGTCCATCAACTTCCGGTAGTCGTGCCCGGGATGCTCTTTGAACGCCTGTACCGCGGGAATTACCCAGTCGGCATACCCCTCTTTCCCCGGTCGGTATGCCGGAGCTGGCGCGCCAGCGGCGGCTTTTCTTGAGAGCGATGCGACCGTCTCAGCGAAGCGGGAGGTCCTGGTTTGCACACCCAATCCGTCCCGCTTCACTTCCTGGTAGATTTGGTACTTCGTTGGAAATACTAGCAAGGCAACACTAGGTGCACGGCTTTCTGACTGATCGAGTCGCCCGTCTAAACAAGGCCCAGAGCGTGTATTCACCGGTGCCGCCCCGTCGTGATGCACCTGAGCGCTTGTTTGAGTCGCACCACCCGTTATACTCATCCTGCGGGGAGACACAGGTATGGAAGACGGGTCCTCAACGAATCCGAGTCGGCGGCAGATTCTCGCCACGGCGGCACTCACCGGGGCAGCGAGTGTCGCTGGATGTTCATCGTTAGTGGACGACGCGGGCGTGGGGAACAGCGGCGCGACCGATGTCGTCGTGCACAGCCTCGCGTCTACCCCTAAGGCCCTCCCACTCACGATTTCAGGCCCCAATGCTGAGAGCCCACACACGTCCAGAACGCTCGAACTCGCTCCCGGCGACGTCATCGATCCGGTGAACGGCTCGAAGCTTCCAAGCAATACCAGCGAGTATACGATCAAGATGACCGCGGAAGACGGATCAAGGGAGACGTTCGAGTGGGCTGACCCAACAGCCGAGCTGGCACCGCTCTGGGGACAGGTTGACGACACACAGAACATCAGATTCCTGCTCCAGGCGGAGTAGCTACTGCTGCTGCTGGAACGAGCGGAACGCGCCTTCTATCCAACACGCTCTCAGAAACCTCACCGAACACTGTCGAAAGTCGCGCGCAACATACAGAGAGTATATTGGTTAGGATTGAGCTATCACAAGCGTCAATTTTCTATGTGTTGGGGTTGTACTCCTAATCACAGTATAATGGGAATTTCCAACCGGCTATTATTGGCATTGACTATCACTAATACTTTTGCAGGCAGTATGGGTCTGTTGGTGGTTTTGATAGAAGGCTATTCACCGATAGAGATGGTCACGTCAGTCGGATTTTTGATGCTTGGAATGATTTTCATTGCAGATTATTACGGGCGAACTCAACAATCGAATACGCCTGAATCTGCTACCTGATCTGTTGGACCTGCGTGCTCTATTCATCACTCACGCCTATGATGGTATACGAACACCTCCATCTTCCAACTGCTGAACAAAGAGCGTATATTTAACAGCCGACACTTGATCAGAAAGACGGCCTGTAGTCTGTACAGACGAACAGTGGAGTATGGTGAAGACTTACAGTAATCAGTATGAGTCCCGCCCTGCACGGCACCGCACAGCACCCCACACCCCCCAGCCTCGCGGTTCGCGCTCTCCGAGCGCTCACCGCGTCCCTCGCGCGGTGCTGCTCGGGCGCTTCGCGGCCTCGCAGACACGCGCCATCGCTTAAAAATGAGGTCAGTAGCGTCAACGTGGATGACGGGTTTCGTGGCCGCCTACGCGTCGCTGTGCGGCTTCACCAGCACCTTGATCGCCTCGCGCTCGTCCATCATCCGGTATCCCTCGGCGACGTCGTCGAGGCCGACCGTCTCGGTAAAGATCGGCGCAGGGTCGAGCGTCCCCTGGAGCACGTCGGCCATCAGCTCCTCGGCGTAGGCGCGGACGGGGGCGATGCCGCCCGCGAGCGTCACGTTCTGGCCGAACATGCCGAACACGTCGATGCCCTCCTCCTCGACGCCGTAGGGGGCACCGACGTAGCCGACCGTGCCGCCCGGGCGGACGGCGTCGATGGCGGTGTTCATCGCGCTCGCGGCGCCGACGCACTCCATCACGTGGTTCGGGCCGCCGTAGGTGAGTTCGCGAATCCGCTCGACGGCGGCCTCTCCGCGCTCGGAGACCGTCTCGGTGGCGCCGAACTCCGCGGCGAGGGCGAGCCGGTCCTCGTGGTGCCCGACAGCGATGATCCGCTCGGCCCCGAGCCGCCGGGCGGCGAGGACGCCACAGAGCCCGACCGCGCCGTCGCCGATGACGGCCACGGTCGAGCCTTCCTCGACGCCCGCGCTGACGGCCGCGTGGTGACCGGTACCCAGCACGTCGGTCAGCGGGAGCAGCGAGCGGAGGGTATCCTCGTCGTCGGCGTGGCGGTCAGGGACGCGGACGAGCGTGCCGTCGGCGTGGGTCGACCGGACGTACTCGCCCTGGCCGCCGCCGTTGTCGCCGCCCCACGAGTCGCCGTTCTCGCAGGAGGTGTGGAGCCCCTTCCGGCAGAACTCGCACTCGCCACAGGAGATCGCGAACGGGGCGAGCACGCGGTCGCCCGGTTCGACGGAGGTCACGTCATCGCCCACCTCCTCGACGATCCCCATCGGCTCGTGACCCACCGGGGAGCCCGCGTCGCGGTCGCTATCGCCGCGGTAGAACCAGAGGTCCGAGCCACAGATCGCGGTGTGGGTCACGCGGACGATGGCGTCGGTCGGGGCCTCGATCTCGGGGCGGGGTCGCTCTTCGACGGCGATCTCGCCGATGCCGTTGAAAACAGCTGCACGCATGGAGTTCGCTACCGTCGCGCACGGCAAAAATGCGAGGGTTTCGGAGGCCGGACGGAAGGGGACCGATCGACCGGTCACCGAGGCAATCCGGGAATGCGGGCGGCCGATCAGCTGGCCGTCCCGTTCGCGGGCGGCTGGCCCAGTCCCGGCGGACGCGTCGGGCCTGTCGATCCAGCCTCGCTGGACGGCGTCCGGTCGTTCGTCACGAGGGAGTCGGCCAAGTTCCCGATCAGCGCGTCGTTGCCGGCGCGGCGGGCGTTCTCCGGCGACGGGGAGTCGCCGTCGCCGACCACGACGACCTCGTCGTTGCGCACGAGAAGGGGCGCCTCGGTTGCCGCGCGCGCCGTCGAGAGTTCGCTGCCCTCGGTCAGCGGCGCGTCTCACCTCCTCGCCTCGTCGTGCCCGGACGGCCGACGGTCAGCCGCGAGTCGGCTCGTCCGGTCCTACGGCTCTAAGACGACCCTGAAGCGGGCCTTGTTCTCGACCATGCGGTCGTACGCGTCCGCGACATCGTCGAGCGCGTACGTCTCGATCTCGGGCGTGATGTCCCGCAGGGCACTGAATTCGAGGGTGTCCTGCGAGTCGCGGGCGTGGCCCGACCCCCACCCCTCGACGGCGCCACGCGTCCCGACGAGCTGCTGAGCGTCGACCGACACCGGCTCGCCGGGGATGCCGGTGACGATCACGGAGCCGTCGGTTCCCAGCCCGCCCACGACGGACTCGACGGCGTCGCTCGCGGGCGCGGTCGTGAGGACGACGCTCGCGCCGCCGAGCTCCCGAAGCCGTTCGGCCGGCTCCTCCTCGGCGGCGTTCACGAAGTGATCGGCGCCGAGGTCCCTCGCGAGCGGCTCCTTGTCGGGGCTTCGCGAGACCGCGACCGTCTCGTAGCCCGCGGCGTGGGCGTACTGGACCCCGAGGTGGCCGAGTCCGCCGATGCCGACGACGGCGACGAGGTCACCGGCGCGCGCGTCGGAGTTTCGCAGGGCGTTGTAGGTGGTGATCCCGGCGCACAGCAGCGGCGCAGCGTCGACCGCGTCGAGGTCGTCGGGGATCGCCGCCAGCGCCTCGGCGGGGACCGTCGCGTACTCGGCGTACCCGCCGTCGAAGCTCAGGCCGGTGATCTCGGCGTTCTCGCACTGGAGGAACTGTCCGCGGCGACACGCCTCGCAGGCGAAGCAGTGGCCGCCGTGCCAACCCGCGCCGACGCGCTCGCCCGGCTCCCACGCGTCGACGTCGTCGCCGACCGCCTCGACCGTCCCGGCGATCTCGTGGCCGGGGACGCGCGGGTAGCTCACGCCGGGGTACGACCCCTCGACGACGAACTCGTCGCTCCGACAGATCCCGCACGCCTCGACCGCGACCCGGACTTCTCCGGGACCGGGGTCGGGGACCTCGCGCTCGACGAGTTCGAACTCGGCTCCGGGCTCCGGCACGACCGCGGCTCGCATGGTGTCCGTCATCGAATTACGGTCCGGGAGTGACGGGAAAGAATATAACGCCGGCGGCAATCCGATCGGTCGCGGGCGGCGACGGGGGATAGGTCGCCGGTGCCGGGGCGGTAAGCCCGTCCCTCAGATCCCGCCGCCGGCCATCGCGAACAGCGCGACGGCGATGACCGAGAACAGCCCGCCCACGCCCGCCTTGATCGTCCCCATGTCCAGTGCCGTCGAGACGTACGGCGCGATCTGGCCGCCGAGCGTCGTCGCCGGGAGGGTTCACACGACTATGTTCCACGGCGTCGTCGCCAGGTCCATCGTGTGGCCGCCCACTAGGCCGCCGCCGAACACGTGGACCACCGAGGCCAGCACCGCCGTCGTCGCGACGACGATGTGGTTCGTGCCGATGGCGACGCGGACCGGCACCTGCGTGCGGACCATCGGGATGATCTCGAGCTAGCCGATCCCGAAGCCGGCGAGCCCCTGGGACACGCCGCCGACGCTGTAGTTGAGGAACCGTTGAGGTAGCCGCCGCGGGGAGTTCACCGGAAACCACGCTCGTGTCTGATCTGTTGAGCGACAGGTCTCTTTTTTGAGTCCTCGCGATTGGGGCGATGAGTATCCAAGTCCCCCTCGCGATCGACAGCTCCAGTAGCGTCCGAGACCTCAAAGATGGCGTTCGCCACCACCTCGCTGACGACTCGTACGGGCGACCGCCAGTCGAATACGATGCGCCGCCCCGGATCAGCGATCCTCTTGAAACGGAGACCGCTCTTGTGGCGTAGATTGTTGGTGACGATCTCGTGGATTGGGTGAGTTCCCCGAGATCCCTCGTTCAACCGATCTCGCCCGATTCTGGATCGACCGATCACGTAGTCACGTTCTTACAAAACAACCAGACAGCTCTCGATCAACAGTCCTCTACGCAAGAGCGGAGCTGGTATTCCCATGCCGGGAAGCCGCGCCGTCGTCGGGCTACGCCCGACTGCCTAAGCGAGGGTCGCTCCCTCTCCGTTCACGGCGCGGAGGATGTCACCCGATTTCACACGCACTTTGCGCGCTTTCGGGACGTGACACGCGGTTGTGCCGACCGAAAGGAGTCCAGTCATCGAGAGTCGTGAACAGCGTCACCACAGACGGGGACCACAGTCCAGGAAGTGTCATACGTGAGGCGAACAGTGACGCCCCTGTGTCGGTCGCGCCCCGAGTCACTGTCCGTCGCTGTGGACCCGTCCGCGGACCGTCCTCTGTCGAGACTGGACACGACGTGTCGCCGTGGTGGCGACGACCCGTCCGCTACCTGTCCGTCCAAGCGAGTCCGAGGATGAACTCACATACCGTTGTAGCACGAACTGAAACGTACATGTCGACGGTGCGCCCACTGACCGACGCGGACCGGGAAGCGGTCCTCACACTCATCACCGCACACTTCGCCGAGGAACGGTCGTACGAGGTTCCGGAGAACGACGAGCGCGCCGGGACCTACGTTCGTGTCGCGGAGCGCGAGGGAGAGCCCGTCGGTGTCATGGCGCTGACCACGTACGACAGCCGTGAGCGGGTCCGCGAGGCGATGCACCTCGTCGACACAGTCGAGGGAGTCCCGCCTGCATCGACTTACGGCCTCGTCCACGCGGGCTACGTGGCGCCGGCACACACCGGGACGGGAATCGGGAGCCGGCTACTCGAACGGTTGCACGAGATCGGCGACACGAACGGGGTCGGGGTGTTCGTCGCCGACGCGTGGTTCCACGGTGGCCCCGACTCGCCGGCTGACCTGCTGACTACACACGGGTACGACGTCGTCTCCACAGACTCCATCGCCGGGCACGCCGACGGTCCCTGCCCGAAGTGCGGGACACCGTGTGCCTGCGAAGCCGCGCTCACGGTCCGTGCGCCGACCCCGGAGTAAGCCACGCGGCCACCGGTCCGGCCGAGCGGCGGCCAGACGCGAACCACGCACACCCTCCCAGCCTCTGGACGACTGACGACCCCGGGATAGCGGCCATCCCGAGTCGGGTGTGACGGCGGTCGCGGGCCGACTTCACGGCTCCCGACGGCTCCGGACGGACACACTCTGTCGGTCGCTCAGTCCTGCGTGAGCACGGTAGTGTCGCCGTCTCTCACGGCAGTGACCTCCCCGTCGAACTCGTCTCTGGCACGCGTCTCGAGCGTCTCCTCCTCGCCTTCGTGTCGCGGAGAGATGTGTGTGAGCCAGAGCCGGTCGCTTCCGGACTCTAGCGCGACCTGTGCCGCCTCCGTGGCGGTCGAGTGGCCGGTCGAACGGGCGCGCTCCGCCTGCTCCTGTGTGAACATGGCGCTGTATATCAACAGCGAGGCGTCCGATGCGGCCTCAACGATGTCGGGAGTCGGCCTGGTGTCGCCGGTGTACACGAGCTTCCGTCCGGGCTCTGGCTCCGACAGCACGTCCGCCGGTTCGACGGTCGTTCCGTCGTCGGCTTCGACGGACTGGCCGTTCTGTAGCTTCCCGTACGCCGGTCCGGGGTCGAGGCCGAGTTCCTGTGCCGTCTCGGGCAGGAACTCTCGTTTGTCCGCTTCCCGGACGACGAAGCCGTGTGAGTGCTCCGTGTAGGGCGTGCTGAACGCTCGGACGGTGTAGTCGTCCGTCCGGATTGCCGGTTCGTCCGCGTCGTACCCGGAGACGTTGATACCGTAGCTGGGCCACTCGTAAGCACCTTCGATCATCTCGTCGACCCGCTCCGTCCGCTGTTCCGGGGCGTAGATGTCGAGCGGTTGCTCGCGCTCGTTCATCTCCAGCGCCTGGACGAGGCCGGGCAGTCCGAGCGTGTGGTCCGCGTAGAAGTGGCTGATGAACACGGCGTCAACGTTGGGAGATGCGTCGTATCGCATCAGCCGCTGCAGGGTGCCCTCGCCGCAGTCGAACAGAATCTCGTCGCCGAACAGGCTCAGATACACGCAGCTGGTTCCGTACTGTGAGGTGGGAAGTCCACCACTCGTCCCGACTGCAGTCACTCGCATACACGAGCGTACGGCCAAGCATAGCTAAAACACACGCATCACGACCCCGTCGATGGCTTCGAACGGCGGACCAGCCTCCCGCCCGCCACACAAGCCCTGGCCGACGGTGGCCGTTCCCGGGCGAACGAATAAATGAGGCCGGGACGGTAAAGAGTACATGTCGCTCGAACGCGAGCCGCGGGTCCCGTTTCTGGACGACCGCGAACAGCTACCGGCCGAGGGTCACGCGCAGTATGACGCACTCGTCGAGAGTCGCGGCGACGTCAGAGGCCCGTTCGGGGTGCTTCTGCACAGTCCCGAGCTGGCCGGTCGTATCGGACGCCTGGGTGCGTACGTCCGCTTCGAGGGGGTCCTCTCCGACGAGAGCCGGGAACTGGCGGTCCTCGCGACGGCACGTGCCTTCGACTGTGCCTTCGAGTGGGCGATTCACGCCCCCATCGCCCGCGAGGCCGGCATCACCGAGAGGACGCTCGACGCCATCGTCGACAGGAACCTCGGAGCGTTGTCCGACCGTGCGGCGAGCGTCATCCGGTACAGCTGGGAACTGTTCGACGACCACGCGGTGTCACAGGAGACCTACGACGCCGTCGAGTCGCGGTTCGGGACCGATAGCGTCGTCGAGCTGACGGCGACGATTGGATACTACGCGATGCTCGCCTGCGTCCTCAACGGCTTCGACGTGGCCCCCGCCGAGCGAACGCCGTTCGACGGCTGACGGACCGAGTCGCCAGCCACAGTACAACGACCGCTGCACGGGACGTCGACGGAGTCGGTCCGCTGGTCGGGTGACGGCGGTCCGGTGGCCCTGTAGCTGTCCGTCGCCACCCTGTTCCCGGTGGTCAGAGGTCGGTGCTGAACGACCGACCGCCGGCCTCGGTGGCGAAGGCTGCGAGCAGGTCGGCAGTCGCATCGAGGTCCTCGAGTTCGACGACTTCGACGGGCGTGTGCATGTAGCGGTTCGGAACGCCCAGGTTTAGCGACGGGATTCCCCCGCGGGAAGTGTAGAAGGCGTCGGCGTCGGTCCCGGTCCGACTGCCCGAGGCGGCCAGCTGTACGTCGATATCGGCGTCCGCGGCCGCCTCGCGGACTGCCGTGACGACCGCCGGGTGGTTGGCGCTCCCGCGTGCGACGACCGGACCCTCGCCGAGTGCGACGCCGCTGGCGCTGCTGGCCGGGGCTGTCGGCGAGTCGGTCGCGTGCGTGACGTCTGTGGCGATGACGGCATCGGGCGCGAGGTCGAACCCGACCATCTTCGCGCCCTGCAGCCCCAGTTCCTCCTGAACGGTCGACACCGCGTACACGGTCGCGTCCGGGTCGCGCTCGGCGGCACGGCGCAGTCCCTCCGCGGCCGCGAAGATACCAATTCGGTTGTCCATGCCCCGGGCGGCGACCCGACCGTTCGACAGCTCGGTAACCGTCTGCTGGAACGTCACCGGGTCACCCCGCTCGACCAACTCTTCGGCCTCTTCGGCGTCCGAGGCGCCGACGTCGATGGACTGTTCACTGATATCGTCGACCGACTCCTCGCCGCTGTCCCGGAGGTGAATGGCGGTCTGGCCGATGACGCCCGGAACCGGGCCGTCGTCGGTGTGGATCTGGACGTGCTGGCCCTTCGAGACGGTGCGGTCCGACCCGCCGATGCGAGTCAGGCTGAGCATACCGCTGTCGGTGATGTCCCGTATCATGAACCCGATCTCGTCGCCGTGGCCAGCGAGAGCGACCGCAGGTCCGTCAGCGTCGCCCTCCAAGACCGCGACGGCGTTCCCGTAGTCGTCGGTCCGAACCTCGTCGGCGAACGTCGACACGTATTCGGTCCAGCGCTGTTGCCCGGCGGTCTCGAACCCCGATGGTGTCGCCGTGTCGAGCAGGTCGTCCAGAAACGCCCGCCGTTGCTCGTCCATACACGATTACAGGTCAGCGGGCTGTTGAGGGTGACGGTTTCCGGTCTGCGGACGCGTCGGACCGGCTGTAGGCCGCTGCAGTCGCTCGAACGCTGTGTTACTATAAAAAGTACGGGACTTAGCGAACCGTCGGCGGACCGAGTTACTCGGCGTCTTCCTCGTCGCCGCCGTCAGTGAGGATGTTCACGTCCTCGGCCGGTTCGTCCGCCGCGAACGAGGGCTTATCGGCCGTTTCCTCAGGCTCCTCGAGTTCCTCGTCGGCTTCGCTAGACCGGTCGTATGCGTCGAATCCATGGCACATGATACACTAACACATAGCGGCTGCGGACTCTTAATCCCTGCGCCGTCGTTACAGACGAAAATCGACGATGGCGGCATCGCGACCGGAACGCCGAACACCGACGGCTCACGGCAGCACGGAGGCCGAGCGTCGTCCTCACGACCGACAGTGTCGACAAGCGCCTCCATCACGGGAGCCCACACTGCCCGTGGCGCGAGCCTGAACGTCTCCGTGAGAGGCATCGAGAAGCGTCGAGAGTGGACTGTGCCTGCTCGTGGCAGCCTCCACACAGTGTGGACGGTGCGACGTGAGTCAGGAGCTCAAACAATGGGTGGCAACGGAGTTTGACGCGCCACTACAGGAGGCGTACGGCCGGACCGAGGTCGATTCAGTTGCAGGTACCTGTACTGCTCTCGGTGCGGTTCGAGAAGGGACCATCGGGAAGGTAACTCCCGGCCGAGCGGTCGGAATCGTCGATCCGGACGCTCCACCGACACCGGTCGAGATGGGCACGGTCGGCGAGTTCGCTGTCCGCCGCGACGAGGACCCGGTGTGCTTTTTTGAGTCCCTGAACGAACCCGGGAAGACCGAGCGCAAACTGGCCGCCGTCCGCTGGAGCACCTCGGCAACGCGCTCGCGTACGGCCGGGTCGTCCGTCACGGCCGGGGTTTTGGAATTGCTCATATCGGTGTTAGGTGCGTGTTCGGTATAGAAACCGTCGACGGGGCGCGAGCGGATTGCGGTGGCCGGTTCCGGGAGTCAGCGCCCCACGCTCCCGGGTTCGGTCGACGCCGTGCCGCGACTGTGCTCGCCTCGAAGCGGTGGCTTTTGCCCTTCGAGGCCTGTAGTAGCGGTATGCTCTCACTCGTCGCCGGAGTACTGTTCGTGGCTCTCCTCGCGGGAACGGAGGCGTTCTTTACGCTGCTGTCGGTGCTGAATCTGCGACACCAGGAACGGACCGTCGAAGCAGAGCGAGAGTGGGTGGTCGAGGAACTGGGAATCGACGACCCCGAGCGGGCGCTGGCCTACGAGCGGGTGTCGACTGGTGTCGGGACGCTCCAGTCGTGGGTCACTCTCGGTGTCCTTCTGTTGGTGCTGTTCTCTGGGGTGTTCGGCGAGGTGGCGGCTACGTTGACGGGGCTCGACAGCGCGCTCCTCGAGACGGCGGTGTTCGTCGGCGGGGTGGTGCTGGTGGCCCGGCTCGTCGGTGTGCCGTTCGATCTCGTGAAGACGTTCGTCGTCGAGGAGGTGTACGGGTTCAACGAACGGAGCCTCGGACTGTGGCTGCGTGACTGGCTCCTCCAGACGGTAGTGTCGACGGCCCTGGTAGTCCCACTCGGTGTCGCTGTCGTGTGGTTCGTCACGACGGTGCCGGTGTGGCCGGCGGCCGCCTGGGCGCTGGCCGTCGGGACCATCATCGCGTTCACGGTCCTGAAACCGCGGGTCATCGATCCGCTGTTCTACGACTTCGAACCGCTTGGCGACGGCGACCTCAAGACGGCCGTCGACGAGGTGTTCGACGCGGCAGGCTACCGGACGGAACAGGTGTACGAGATGAACGCGAGCACGCGGACCGGCCACTCGAACGCCTACTTCGTCGGGTTCGGGCCGGCAAAGCGGGTCGTCCTCTACGATACGCTCGTCGACGGTATGGACACGGCGGCGATACAGAGCGTCCTCGCACACGAACTGGCCCACTGGCGCGAGGGGCACATCTGGAAGTTCGTCGGGTTCGCGGCACTGCGGCTGGCTGTCGTCTTCGTCGCGCTGGGAGCACTCGTCGCCTCCGGTGTGGTGTACCTCCCGGTCGCAGCGCCACAGACTCCGTACGTGGGCCTGTTTCTCGGAGCCCTCGTGCTGGCGCCACTCAACCGCCTGACGAGCCCACTCGAGAACTACGTGTCACTGCAGTACGAACGCGATGCGGACGCTTACGCCGTCGAGGTGACCGACGGGGCGGCGATGGCCCGCGCGCTCTCGACGCTGGCCGCGGACAACCTCTCGGTGCCCTTCCCACACCCGTGGTACGAGACGTTCCACTACGACCATCCACCCATTCCCGAACGCATCCGCCGCGTGCGGGACCTTGCGGACCGGTCGGCTGACGGTCAAAGCGACCGTCCACCCGGCAGTGACCCGAGTACGGGCGACTGAGTCAGGGGCTCTGGGGGGACCGCACGGGAGCCGTGGGCGAAGCCACAGCGTCTCGGCAGTATCACGAGCGGCCGCCCGAATGCCGTCCCTGTGACGAACGTACGCCCGGCGAAGCCTCTCGGCAGCGGAGACTGCCGAGCGGTGTCTCCCAGTGTTCCCGGTCCACACCGAACTGAGGTGGTGTACCGCGTCCGTGTGCCGACGGACGGTAGTCTGCCGTTCGACAGCCAATCGGTTGCGCGAACGCGGGCAGGAGTCCCCGGTCGGCGGCGGTCAGCGGGGTCGGTGCCGAGGTCGGGTGGTCAGCGAGTGGACTGTCTGTGGGTCTCAGTCCGGGTCGAGGGGCTCGTAGCGGTCCGGGTGTCCACTGGCGCGGTTCGACCACGTCGTCTCCGGGGGTGGGAGGATAGTGATGACCGTCCGGACCCCGGCATCGTCCGCGACAGCCACGGCGTGTCCGCGGTCATCGACGACGACGAGTTTCGAGCCGTGTTTCCGGTCGAAGTAATCCCCGTCGGCATCGCGGATGAACCGCCGGAACCGAGCGACGTTCCGGACGCCGAACTGGTCCATCCGCTTGGCTGCGTGGGCGGTGATCGCTACCGTGATGCTGTTGCCCATCTACGCGACCGTTAGTTTCCCAGGTCAATATGTGTCTCGCCAGTCCACAATCCGGCCGAGGCAGTCGGGCGAGCACCGAACGCGACTGTCGATCTGACACCGGCAGGCGTGTATCGCGACCCCGAGGTAGCCGTGTGGTGCTCACCACAGTCGGCCCGACGATGTGGGCCGAGCGTGCGTATTATTCGTATCTGGCGCTAATGCAGTCGTGTGTCTGACGATACAGTACCGACGCTCGTCGACCCGACGTGGTTGGAGAACCGACTCGACGCTCCGGATGTCCAGGTACTGGACTGTACCGTCCATCTGAGCACCGACGGGAGCGGCGAGTACCAGTTAGAGCCAGGGTACGACGACTGGGCCGACGCCCACGTCCCTGGGAGCGCGTTCGCCGACCTAACCGAGGACCTCTCGGAGACGGACGACCCGGACTACCCGTTCCAGTTGCCGACGCCGGCGGACTTCGCGGCGGCCGTCGGCGACCTGGGCGTGAGCAACGACTCCCGGCTCGTCCTTTACGACACCGTCGACGCGGGGAACAACAACGAGTGGGCAGCCCGTCTGTGGTGGCTGTTCCGCGTCTTCGGCCACGACCGTGTCGGTGTGCTCGACGGCGGGTGGGCGCGGTGGACCGCCGGGGACCGACCCGTCTCCACGACGGTCACGGAGCCGGAACCGGCCACGTTCACCGCCGACTACCGCCCCGAACTGGTGGCCGATAAAGACGACGTCGCGGCACGGCTCGACGACGACGACGCGTGTCTCATCAACGCGCTCCAGCCGTCCGACCACGCCGCCCAACGGATTCCCAACAGTGAGAACGTGCCTGCCGTCGGGGAGGATGCAGTCATCACCGACGACGGAACCTACCAGTCTGAAGAGACACTGCGAGGACGGTTCGCCGACGTCGGGGCCACGGAGGCGGAAGCGGTCATAACCTACTGTGGTGGTGGTATCGCCGCCAGCAGCCAGGCACTGGCGCTGTACCAAGCCGGCGTCACCGACGCGGCGGTGTACGACGGCTCGCTCAGCGAGTGGACGGCCGACCCAGACCGTCCCGTTGAGGGCGACGAGTGATGTCCCTCGAGGTCGCTCGCGATGGCCGGGTTGGTGCCGTTCCGGCTCCCGTCACGGTCTGACGCGACCCGGTAACTGCCAGGTCTCTCTGCCCCCACTGCTCGGTGCCGAGGGCGAGACGACAACGACAAATCCGTCGAGCGGGTATATCGAAAACAAACAACTCATGTTGCTTGTCTGTGGACTGGCCGGTGGCACCGGAACGACGGGGACGTTGTACGAACCGGACGAGACACCACCGTCGTACGACGGTGCACCGACGGTTGAGGCGCCGTACGCGTGGGTCTGTGACTCGTTCTACCGGGTCGAGTCCGGCGGACAGAAACTCGAGACCGACCAGGGGACGATACGGGTTGCTTTCGAGAGGCCCACGGTGCGCGGTTTCGAGCGGCGCGAGCGGGCAATCGCCGCCGCCAAGACACACATCCGTGACCAGTTCTCCCGCACCGGAATTCGGGCCGACCCCGACTTCTACATCGATACACCGGCGGACGCGGGCCACGTCCCGGACTCGTCCCGGTGAGACGAGTCCTGACGCTGGCCGCCCGAATCAGCAACCCCGGTTTCGATTCCGGTCCCGTTTATCGGCTCTATTGACTCACCGAATGCCGTCTCGTCGCCCGCTAGTCGAGTGAGCGGAGCCCCGCGCCCTCCCGCCGAGACTCGGCACGGGGACAGACGTTAGAACCGGGTGGCCGCCCGCGTTATGGCGGTATTATCAAGATATATACGTGGGTGGTACAGTTCTCTCACATGGACACGGTGACGCTTGGTCTGGAGTGGTTCCTGAACCCGGACCACATCCCGTTCGTCGTAGCGGACGAGCGTGGCTACTACGAGGATGAGGACCTGGAACTCGACATCTGGGAGCCGCCGGAACACTACGATACACTGGAGATGCTGGCGGAGGGCGAACTCGACTACGCGATTACCGAACCGATCCACCTGGTGCCCGAGCGCTCGGAGGGCGTCCCGGTCACGAGTATCGCGACCTTTCTACACACCAGGGGTGGAATCCAATACCCGGCCGACCGGGGGTGGGAGTCGCCAGCCGACCTCGAACCCGGCGTCAGGCTCAACTATCCCGGGGCGCCCGGTCCCGGCGGACGAAAGATGGTCGCGTACATGGCCCGGCAGGCCGGCGGCGACCTGACGGCGGCGGATATCGAACCGGTCGACCGGGGGTTCTACCACACCGACGCCCTGGTCGATGGCGACGCCGACGTCGCCTTCCTGGCGTTCTACAACTTCGAGATCGTCGAGAGCCGCCACCGCGGCTTCGAGGCCGACCTCTGGGAACTCGCCGACTACGGCGTCCCCGACTTCAACCAGCTCGTGCTCACTGCCCCGGACAGGAAAGTCGAGACCGACCCCGACGAGGTGCAGCGGTTCATCGACGCCACGCAGCGTGGTGTGGAAGATACCGTTGAGGACGGCGAGGCGGCAGTAGAGCTGTTCTTCGAGCAGTATCCCGGGGTCCGAGAGGAGAGTCCGGAGTTGATGGACGAGACCGCGGCAGCGACGCGCGAGTTCTTTACCCCAGAGCTCACACAGGACATCGAGATGTATCGGGACCTCGTGACGTTCTGTGAGGAACTCGACCTCTCCGAAGGGCCCGTCGACGCCGACGCGTTCACCGACGAGCGGTTCGTGGAGTGACCACCGGGCCACAACAGCGCCGCTCGCACGGGCCTCGCTGCTCACCGCCTGTACTTCTGTAATCGAGGACCCCCAGCAGAACGCGTCGGTAGCCGGTGTCCAGAGGGCAACGCGAACGACCCGTGACACCCCGTCTCGCGAGCGAGACATACGGGTGAATTAGTACCTCCAATACCGACGTTCATCCGGAGAGTATGACTGCATACAGCCAGTCCGATATGGATATGGAGGAGATGATGACGATGGGCATGGACGTAGAGGAAATGATGGCGATGGGCATGGACATAGACGAGATGATGAGGATGGGTATGGACTCCGAGGAGGCACTGGAACAGGCCAGAGAAGGTGCCAAACAGGGTGCAGAACTGGGGGCGGCGTTGGGTCCGGTCGGTGCTGGGTTCGGCGCCGGTTGGGGCGCCGCACTCGGCTATCTGAGCGGTGCCACGAGTGTTCCAGCCGGCAGTATGATGAGCGGCCAGACCGACGACTGAGCGAACCATCCACGGCGGCCACCCGCTTTTGTATCGACAGCCACCACCGCGTGTGCAGTACCGAACGGGCGTGTGAGTCCGCGTATCGATGGCACCAGTGTGTCTCGGCACGCCGCGTTGGAACACGCGCAGACGCACGTCGGTACTGCTTCTCGGGGTCCCGTCGAGTCACGTTCGCAGCGTTCCGGCAGTATCTTTATATCGGGACCGAGACACACGGACCGCTCGAACTCCGACCGGCAGCGGCGGTCGCGGTGGCCCCCTGTACACCTGAAGATGTTTCTCCTTCACTCACCGAGAACGTGTATGCGATGGTGTAACCGACGAACGGAATCGTGCGAGGTCGAGAGTATCGGGACTTGGACGCCGGAGGCGGGAGGTGCATGACCAACGACATCCTCCCGCGTGAACACCTGTCGCCACTCGGGGCGCTCGTCGACGAGGTGCTCCCGACCGTCGGCTACGAGCTGGCGGCTGCGACCGAGGCCATCGACGACGCTGTCTCCGGCTACGGCGGCCTGTTCGAGCCGACGACTACCCGGGAGGAGTTGCGCCTCGCGCTCGACGACGTATTAGCCTCTGACCTTACCCGCCCGCACGTCCCGGAGTCGCCGGACAACACGTTCGTCCTCTACGTCGACGGCAGTTCACGCGGCAATCCCGGCTCTGCGGGTGCGGGTGCCGTCATCGTGGGCGCTGCGGGTGACCAGCTCGCTCGACTAGGTCGGCCCGTCGGGTCCCGGACGGGAAACAACACCGCAGAGTACGTCGCCCTCCAGCTCGGGCTCTCGGAGCTGTTGACTCGGTACGAGCCACACAGACTGGAGGTCCGAATCGACTCGATGACCGTCATCCGTGACGTCTGGGGTGGCGACGACCCCACAGAGCCCGGCGTCGAGCGATACAGCGACGCTATCGCGACGGCATTAGCGGACATCCTGGACGAGCATTACACCCATCTCGCCGACAGCGACCCGAACCCAGCCGACGCATTGGCGACGGTCGGTGCCGATATCGCGGCTCTCGGCCCCGGAGCGAAGCGTCTTGGTACCTTCGAGCGTCCCGTGAGAATCCCGACATCTCCGGGTACCGGCGCTACTCTCTGTGGTCTCCGACGCCAGTGTTCGTCGTAGGCTCGCCGGTTTCGAGTCGAGTTCGCACGCGCTCGAGAGTCGGCCGAATCTCGTCGACCTGCTCGACCTGACGCTCGTTCGCGGTGACGATCTCGCCGACCTCGGTGGAGACGCGGTCGGCGGCCTCGGCTGTATCGTCGACCATGTGTGCGATCTGCTCGACGGTCTGTGCCTGGTCGTCGGTGGCCGCGGCGACTTCGCTGTTCCCGTCGGCAGTCTCGGTCGCCTGCTCAACGATCACCTCGAGCCGCTCTCTAGTCTGTTCGATCCGGTCCATCCCCTGCTGTGCCTGGTCGGCTGCGGCGTCGAGTTTCTCGACGGTTTCGTCGGTGTTGTCCTGGATACGCGTCGCGCGCCGTTCGATCTGGCCGGCCTGCTCTGCGGTCTCCTCGGCGAGTTATTTGACCTCGTCGGCGACGACGGCGAACCGGCTGCCAGCCTCGCCCGCGCGAGCCACCTCGATGCTCGCGTTCAGCGCGAGGATGTTCGTCTGCTCGGCGATGTCGTCGATCACCGCGACGATTTCGTCGATTTCGGCAATCTGGGCCTGTAGCTTCCCGGACTCCGCGCTAGTCTCCGTCATGGTCGTCTCGATTTCGGCGATGGCCTGTTTTCGTCTCCGTGACGAGAGTCTGTCCCTCCTCGGCGACTTCCTGAGCGGTATCACTGGAGGCTTCGACCTCCTCGACGACGGCGCTCATGTCCGACACCTCCGCGGTCGGTCATCGTCGCCGCTTGGTCGTCCGCCAGGTCGCTGATCTGTTCCGAGCTGCGCGAGACGTCCGTGGCGGTGTCCGACAGCGACTCCACACCGTCCTGGACCGTCTCGACCAGGTCGGTCAGCGACGACTGTTGCCGGTCGATTCGCTGTTCACGCTCGTGGAGGGCATTTTCGCGTTCGATCCGATTCATCGCGTCGGCCGCGTTCGCACACAGCACTTCTAGAAACGACCGGTCGGTGTCCTCGAACTCCCGCGGTTCTGGCGACCCAGAGAGGAGGACACCGTACTCGCCGAACGAAACGATCAGTTCGCTCCGGAACGTACTGTCGAGTCCGTTGATACCCTCGTCGGACCAGTAATCCTCGACGCTCACAATCTCGCCGTTCTCGAACGTGGACCAGGCTTCAGTGTCCGGCCCGAGCGCGGGCGGCTCGCCGAATTCCCGCTCCAGGTTCCCGCTCCAGCTCACCGGCACCAGCGACCGCTCGTCGGCATCGTGAAAGTGGATACCCGTCTGTGCCAGGCCGGGAACGTCAACGGCCGCGTCGAGTACCACGTCCGCCGTTGTCTGTTTCGCGTCGGTCGTCAGCATCTCTTCGATAGCGTCGTACAGCGTGAACATCGCCTGGACGGTGTCGTCCGCCGCGTCCACGTCGATCTGCAACCCTGTGTCGGCCGCCCCGCCGTCCTCACTGTCGCGTTTAGTCTCCTCCATCTGTCTCCGGAACGGACGCCCCGCTAGTATTCAACTGCTTCCCCTGCTTCTTACACCGATTCGTCATCGTGGGCCTCTCAATACCCACCCGGTAGACGCTCAGTTCCCGCAGGGTACCGACAACTGCTGCCACTGCGGCCGCCTGTGACACTCGCTACTGTCCGGCACAAATTGGCGAGTGTCGCCGGGCTTCGTCGCTGCCACTGTACCATCGTGAGTTCGCTGGCTCGTCGTGGCCGGAGGTTCGAGCGAGTGAACCCTGCACCAACTCGGTGTTGACGACGAGTCCGTCCGCAACGGTATCGCCTCCCTCGTGATTGAACCAGTCCCGGTTATCTCGCCTGGATATCTGTGCAGTGCTCGGACTACCGGTTGTGAGCAATACCGAAGTCCGACGGTTTCAGGACTTCAGGCACCGGTTCGTCGCGGACGCCGCGGATGTCGTCCAGCACTGGTTTGAGATAGCTGGGGAACAGGTCCGGTGCCTCGGCCATCGGGAAGTGCCCGATAGCCTTCATCTCGTGTGCTGTCGCCCCCGCTCCGATGGCGGTTGCTGCCTCGCGCGCGTCGTCGGGATTGGTCAGGTAGTCGTACTCACCGTTCATCAGGTACATCGGTACCTGTGAGGCGTCGATATCGTCCGCCGAGTCGCGGTAGTCGTGTTCGGCCGAGTAGTAGTAGAGGTCGCCTTTGAGCACACCGTTTGCACCCTGTTCGTAGTTGTACAGCGTCTCCCTCCGGGCCCACTCCGGCGACTGTGGCGCCATGAGTCCCCAGGTCGCGTGGGAAATCACGTCGTTCGCATTTATGTGTGGATGGTCGAGCCACTGGATGTAGAAGCCAGGCGTAAACAGTCCGGCTTCGAGCCCGATGAGTGCCCGAAATCGATCCGGATACCAGTCGGCGAGTTCGAGAGTTATTGTGCCGCCCATACTCGACCCGGTGAACACAGGTTTGTCGAGTTCGAGCGCGTTCGCGATGGAGACGATGGTGTCGGTGAATCGCTCAGCGGTGAGGTCGTACTGCTCGCTCCACCACGACTCGCTGGACGGTGGGACTGACTTTCCGTGTCGTGGGAGGTCGTATGCGATTACCCGGAAGTGCTCGGTGATTTGCTCGTCGTTGAGAACGTGCCGCCACTGCTGGTTGTTACAGCCGGCTGTGTGCTGGCAGAGAAGTGGGATTCCGCCCGCAGGTCCGGCTTCTTCGTAGTAGATACGGTGTGGAACGCCGTCGAGTTCGATCGTGACGAACTGCCCGGTGATCGCCTCGTTCGAGGGCTCGCTCGGCCGTGCGGTTCCTGTCGTGGGGAGTTCGCCGTCCTGTTCTGTCGTCCGCATCAGTTCCAGTGCACGCTGGACCGACCGGAAGTTCTGGAAGATCGCTTTGTGATCGCCAGCGAGGTCGAAGTACCCCTCCTCGCCTTTGACCGCAGTGCGGTAGAACGAGGCGAATAGCTCGTTGTGATGTGGCGAGGGGACCTCACTCACGAACTGTCCCCAAGCGTCTGTGGACCCGACGACGCTGAACGACCACGAGTCGTCGAGCCCGGGTGTGCGGACATCCCGGACCCGGCCGTCGTACATGTCGATGAGGTGGTTCTCGTCGCCGACGGCAACGACGAAATTCTCGTCGAACGCCTCCCGGCCGTGAAGCGTCATCTCCGGGTCATCGTTGACAATCTCCTGATAACTATTCCACCACGCCTCGGTTGCAAATGCTGTGTCTGTCATACTGGGTCTCGGCCGGTCTCTCCGTGCGTACCATCATTGAGTACGCTCGGCCGGTACAAAACTACGTTTTGCAGATAGCTTAAACACCGACGAAAACTCAAAGACGGTTTACGAGCGAGACGGACACCCGTCCGAGACGACAGGACGACACACCGCCGGCGGAGTCGGCGCCGGTCCGAACGAGCGGTTCTACCTACTCGCTCCGCGTCGGGTTTCACACGAGACACGACGTCATCCGGGTCGTGTCTCCCACTGTCGGGACCGGCGTACTGCAACGCGCCTGCCAGCGACACGCCCCGGTCGTGATGCGGACGTGCGGCGGTTACGGCGATATCGAACGCACGCTCCGAGCGGAAAGACGACGGATGGGTTCGCTCTCGAACTGTTTCGACGACACCGAGCGCGAGGCCGCAGGTGACCCGGTCGCAGCGTTCGCCGTCGCGCGGGGAGTCGCCGATCTGAGTGTCACTATCGACCGCAGGCGAAGGTTTTTGAACGTCTCCCCGAAAGGTAGCTATGAGCAATCGAGCACACAGTCCCCCAGGGCTCCCGGTTGTCGGGAGCGTCACGAAACTGGCCCGGGACCCGCTCCGGTATCTCTCCGGCGTCCAGGAGGCCTATGGCGGGCAGTATCCACTAGTTAGACTCGATCCACCAGGTGGGCAGTCAGTGTCGGTCGTGCTCGACGCGTCGCTGGTCCACGACATCCTGGCGGACCGTGACCGTTTTGCACGCCCGGGGACCGGAGCGGACCAGCAGCGCCGACAGGGGTTGCTCACCAGCGCCGGCACGCTCTGGGAGCAACAACGGTCGGTGTTGGATCCCGAGTTCGTCGGGCCGCGACTGTCCGAGTACGCCGAGGTCGCAGCCGATACCGTCGAGACGATGCTCGCCGGGTGGCCGGCGGACGGCCGAATCGATCTGGTGTCGGAACTGTCGACCATGACGATGCGGGTCATCACTCGGACACTGTTCAGCCAGGACACGACGCGCGAACAGAGCCGGACGGTCGAGGAGGCCCTGTCGGCGGTCGCCGACGAGTTCGAGCCCGATATCACGGACTTCCTGTTGCCCGACCGGCTTCAGCCCGGCCCCTCGGCGGCGTTCGAGGCAGCAAACGAGACGCTGGATACGGTCGCCCGAGGGTTCGTCGACGACCACCTCGAGGTCGAGGACCCGCCACAGGACATGATCACGGCCCTCATGGAGGCCAAACGCGACCCGGCGGTCGACCTTTCGGAGAACGAGTTGATCGACGAGGCCGTACTCTTTATGACCGCCGGCCAAGAGACGACGGCGCTGACGGTTACCTACGCCTTCCACTGGCTGTCGACCCATCCGGAGGCGCGTCAGCGCGTCGCCGACGAGGCTCGGCGGACTCTGGACGGCGATCCCCCGGACTGGGAGACGCTCTCGGAGCTGACGTACACGGAGAAGGTCGTTCGGGAGACGCTCCGACTCACCCCCGCAGCGTGGAACATCACCCGGGTGACCCGCGAACCGACGACTCTCGCCGGTGTCGAGCTCCCCGCCGACGAGCCGTTGCTCCTGTCCACGTACGCGCACCACCGCGACGGCCGTGTGTGGGACGCGCCCGAAACGTTCGACCCGGACCGCTGGGGCGAGACCGCGAGTCGCGCCGACGACTCGTACTTTCCGTTCGGTGCCGGCCCGCGGGTGTGCATCGGGCGCCAGATCGCGCTCACCGAGGCGCAGTTCGCGCTCACACACGTTCTCCAGCAGTACAGCGTCGAGACGGTCCCCGACTCCCTGTCGTTCCAACCCGGTGTAACGCTCAGGCCGGAGGGTGCTGTCCGCGCGCGCGTCCACGAGCGAGCTCCTAAAAGCGACTGAGCCACCGATTCGACCTCGGTACTGTCGGCCTGTCGTCCGAGGACCGAAGACCGTGCAAGGCACGCGGTGGCTGGCACCACAGCGATTCAACGGCCGCGGGCGCCGCTCCGGGCTCCGGGCACAGCATAAACTCTCATATTTCACCAGCCGTACTCGATTGTATGAACGTCGAGTCAGACGTTCCCGTCCGGGAGTGTATGTCTACGCCTGTCGAGACAGTCGCGACGGAGACATCGCTCGTTGAGGCGGCACAGACGATGCGGAACGCGAGTATCAGCGCACTCGTGGTGATGAGCGAGCCGCGTTCAATCGTCACGAGCACCGACTTCGTCGACGCAGTCGCAAAGGAGCGCGACGTCACGTCGCTGTCGACGGCGGACATATCGACGGCGGTAGTCACGACAGTCGAGCCGGACCTTCCGCTCACGCAGGCAGCGGCAACGATGACGCGACACGATAGTAGTCACCTACCCGTCGCCGAGGCCGGCGAACTCGTCGGTATGTTGAGCAAGACCGACCTCGCACGGTACCAGGAAGACTGAACGACTACCCACACGGAGACAGAGAGACGTTCGGACTCGCCGACGTCCACCGTCGGAGCCACGCCGCGTTCCGAGGTTACTGAGATCCACTCAGCGGCCGGCAACTCTCGGTTTGAGCGAGTTACCGCTGCACCCTCCCCCGGGCGCCGTGTCGCCGAACGCACTGCCGTGTCGAATGGACATCACGGTTGGCGCAACTCACGATTCGCTCGCCGCTCGAAATGGCGAACAACGGGACGCTCTCACGGAGCTATCGATACCGACACAGTGCTCACACGGCGTCGCACGAGGGACCGGCGCGACTGCTTCTCAATTCAATCCGCTGTGTGAAACGGTGCCCTGCCGTCACCGTCGCGCCCGAGTCGTTCGACAGTCGAGGGCCCCTCCGATCACGGGAAAGTGAGAGTTCTGGACGACCCCGCCGCGCCCGGCCTGTCCAATCTGTTGGTGACAGCCGCTCTATCCTGAACAGAGATGGTGCAGTCGGTACGGGGTCCGCGTTGCTGTCGACTCGTGGGCCGTTACACGCGGTCGTGACTCGGCGAGGCCGGTCACCGCCAGACTCGTCCGTAGTCGGCGGTTCAATCGCGGGACCGCAGCCACAAAGGCGAACGCCGCGGTGATACACATCTCCAGGGCCAACATCCCCGTCGGGATGGTCGGGAGGGTCATCCCTGTGATCGACTCACTGCCCTCGGCCAACCCGAGCCCGGATAGAATCGGGATATGCGAGAGGACGGCGATGATGAATAGCTTGTGCCGTCCCCACCACTCCGAGTCGGGAATCGTGCTTCCGTCGGGAATGTGTGAGAAAATCCCATCGTCGATGGCATCGGCACGGCCAACGTCGTTGGTCCCCGTACCGGCAGTTTCACTCGTACATGTTTCACTATGAGCGGGACGAATAATCTTCACGCCCCAATTCCTGTTTGTGAAAACAAGACGATTCGTGCCGTCAGCCAACGCTGCTGGAAATCCGCATCGATCGTCGATACTATTGTAAACGAACCTTTCTAAATAGAACATTGTTTGTTAGCCGGAAGGCCGTTGCTGGCCGGTCTCAGTGGGGGAGTCCGTCTCGTTCAGTCGGTCGGGGCTGCTGGAATAACCCCGTCAGCATCGAGCAGGCGGCCCTCTCGGTGGGGCTGCCACTCGGCCCCAGCGCGTGGGACGGGCGAGACAGGGCGGAACTGGCCGGCGGGAGCCGCAGGCGAACCGAGCCGGTGGCGATCACAGTCGTGAAAATGTGCTCACCCGCCGCAGAGGACAACTCCGAGATGGTCACGAGCGACTCTCGACTACTTACCGGCCATGCTGATGTTTACCCACCCGAGACGGTCGGATGACCGCGGACGAGTGCGGTGCGGTTGAGCTTTTACACCGGATTCAGAACACGGTATCTCGGCCAACATGACGGTCGAAACACCCCGGCAAATCCAGCATACAGCACAAGTATCAGCAGCACGTATCGGTATTCGGTGCAACTAAACATGGATTCCGACGAAAAATCACTGGCGAACGCGCGGCAGTTTGCGGAGTCCGGTGCGAAATTGGGTGCGGCCGTCGGGAGTCGGGCAGGACCCGTTTCGACCGGCATCAGTTCGGGGCTCGGCGGTGCCATCGGCTATCTGACCGGTGCTGCCATCGATGGCGTCCAGATGAGTGTTAGGGAACAACCAGCGGTAACCGACGGCGGTCGAGCAGCGACGCAGGCGGACGAGACGTCCACTGGCGGAATCGAAATTCCAGTCGTCGAAGAGAGCCGTTCTGGTTCGGAGTAACACGCCGACTTCACGTCGTGAACCGGTCGCGAAAACGCCTGGGTGGGCTCGATTTCACCGCAGTCGGACGAAATAGCCGCGCAGTATCCATCAGGCGTTTCGGTCCGCGTACTCCCTCTACGGTCGGTTCGACAGACTGGGACGGTTATGTGAGGAGTGAGTCGATAGCGCGTCCGAGTTCCGAGAGGACTCCCCTGGCGTCGATGCCAGCCCGCCGGAGCGCCCGGGCGACCTGTTCGGCGAGCGCGGAGTCCGGGACGAGTTGGCCGAATGCGAGGGCGGCGACGACACCACCGGCTAGCGCAACCGCGAGGATACCGATGGCTTTCTCCACCCGGCTGAGCCCCGCCACCGCTTCGAAGCTCCGCTGAGTACCGACATCCCTGCCGTCGGTGGCCTCGCTACTGGAGGTTTCCTCGTCGTCTGGCGGGCTGTAACTACTCATTTTCCATACTTTAGGTCCGCAGATATAACTGGGTTTGGTGCCTAGTGCCGACTGGTGGAAGTCAGTGCCGGTCCGACCCTCCCCCCGGGCAGTCGAGTCGGCAACCGAGCACCTGACGAGGAACGATGCTGAGCGGTCTGTATCTCCTGGCGTCCACCGCCTCGGCATTCCCACTGCAAACCAGACGGCAACGACGGCGGTCATCGGTTCTCAGTATGATTTCGCACCCACCGGCAACGGTGTCGCGCTCGATAGTATCGTCCTCGCCGGTGGGTTCCCGTTCACCATCACGGTCGCGATTCGCCGGCAGGGCAGGAAACCGGAACGGACGCACGAACGACCTATCGTAGCGGCGGCGAGAATCGCGGCCCGGTTACGAACACGGCCGATGGTCCGTCGGCGAGACACCGAACACAGGTTGGCCACCTGCCTCCCGTTGGTAGTGTTCAGATTAGCTGATTCCATGCGAAGGCGAACGATTGGAGCCAGTCGTCGGCTGTTTCTCGCTCGGCGTTGCTGAAACAATTTGAGAACGAAGAGGTACGGCGTTTTACCTCACGAAAGA
>NZ_JALJCL010000022.1 GCF_023698535.1 Halorientalis regularis | reverse complement strand
CACCCTTGGGCGTGCGCTTGAACAGCGGGACGTTGAACGTGAACGGAGGCTATTCTCCTGCCGACGATGAGTCGGCCAGAACGGGAGTCCACGCTGAATCCCACCGCTTTAGCGGTGGGTAGCTCAACGACCTCGCCGACGCGTTCGCGTGGGCGGCCGATATCGTGTCGCCACGCGGCCACGGCAAGGCGTTCCTGGTCGACAGTGACCGGGTGCTGGGTTGCCAGCTGGCAGGCCGCGTCCCGGACGCGGGTGGCATGGAAGATACCGTGTGCGGGGACGGCGTCTTCGTAGTACGGGCGCGCTTGCTCACGAGCCAGCGCGGCACGGGCGGCGGGCAGCACTGCCAGCCGGCCGCTGCTGGCCGGGTAGTGGGTATGAAGTCTGCTGTGGTTGGTCGGGGCTGGCGGCTCGCATCCGGTTCGCGTGTTGGTCAAGCCGTAGCGCTGTCGAGTCGCCGCTCACTAACCAGCAATTCAGAGTCACGCAGTTTTTAATATCACCACACATTTGCTACTGTACGTCACCAGTCGCCGAATCTATTCTAGATGTTGAGGATGCTACCCCCTGAATTGTCGCTGAGTTAGGACAAGTTGATTTTCAGGCAGTCAAGGCGAATGCCCCGGGGCTTGACCCCGGGGTTGAAGCCGACAACCCGTGGCACAAATCATTAAGTAAATACACCTCTAATCAAGAGACAGCGATGGAGTACAGTCACCGCTACCCCGCGTACCCGACACAACAGGTAGCGGCTGAACTGGAACGTCACATCGACATTCATCGCCAAGCGTACAACTATACTCGGTACGAATACGAGAACGTGGATGCCGACAATATCGGCTCCGCGTACAAACACCACTACCGACTTCCCGATTGGAAAGACGAGTTTTCCATCTTCTCAGAGGTCAACCCGAAGGCCTTGCAACGAACCGTCACACGGTTCTACGACAACCTCTCGAACTTGAAAGACCAGAAGGAGAACGGGAACAAGGTTGGGAAACTTAAGTGGAAGTCGCCGAAGGAGTTCCAGAGTATGACGTTTTCGCAGTCTGGCTTCGAACTCAAAAACACGAGTGGCCGACGCGCGACACTCTGGCTCTGCAAAATAGGTGACATCCCCATCCGCTACCACCGCGAAATTCCCGATAACGCCGACATCAAGGAAGTCACAATCAAGAAAGAGACAACCGGAGAATGGTTCGTCTCCTTCGCCCTCGAAACCGACGAGGCCGACCTGCCCGAGAAACCTGACGCAAACACGCTCGACGCGAGCAACAGTGTCGGGATTGACCTCGGCATCCTGAACTACATCCACGCGTCTGATGGCAAGACGGTGGACTGGCTCGACCTCGAAGACGAGTACGAGTGTCTTCGCCGCGAACAACGCAAGTTGTCTCGCAAGGAGAAGGAATCGAACAACTACGAACAACAACGGAAGCAGGTTGCCAAGGTCAAGCGTCACATCCGTCAGAAGGTTCTGGACTACCAGCACAAGATAACGACGTGGTTGGTCCGCGAGTACGACGCCGTATTCGTCGAGGACTTGAACGTGAAGGGGATGCTAAAAGACTCGCACAACGCTCGCAACAAGCAGGATGCGGCGTGGCGGCAGTTCATCACCCTGCTCGAATACAAGGCCGACCTGTATGGCTGTTACGTCAAGCAGGTTGAACCCGAAGGGACAACCAAAGAGTGTGCGTCGTGCTGTGTGGAGACGGCGAAGCCCATCTGGGTTCGGGAACACTCTTGCCCGGCGTGTGGGTTTGAGTGTGACCGTGACGCGAATGCGGCGATGAATGTCCTGCAACGCGGTTTTTCTGAATTAGGGCTGGGATGGCCCGAAGACACGTCTGTGGAGACTGCGCTCCCTACGGACACCACTACGGTGTCTGCAAAGCGCGTCATCGAAGCAGGAAGCCTCGGGGCTTGACCCCGAGGCGATTCACAATCAGACACGTGCGCGATGACGTGGCCGATCACTACTCGGAGGCCGATCTTGAGGAAGCGTACCGACTCATCATGGCGAATCAGATTTCAGGCAGCCAGTTTCGACAGATTGTCGACCAAGCACAATATACCGCAAATCGCTGTTTTTCCATGACCTCATCGTGCTGCTGTTCCCGTCTGAGCGCCACCAGGCTGTCTTTGCCTCTTTCGATTACGCCGAAGACTTCCCAATTTTCCAGATTATCGATCAGGCCACAGACAGTACGTCGGCCAACTAGGCGTACACACGCTGCGAGTGATACTGAGCCGCGGATCAGATGGACTGGTGGGGTGATTGACGAGTCCGGGACGGGATCATCGCGCGGCGCATACGAGCTGGCCGCCGGCACCACGGGCCGCTGAGCTGTGTCTCCGACTGGCGAAGCTCTCACAACGCTGGCCCAGTCACTCAGCTTCAGTCAGCGTGGGCGTGGTCATCCTGTTCAATCGCCTCAATGCACTCCTCAAACTGCAGCGCACTCCGGATGTGGAAGTTCTTCGTGTCGGGATCGTCCGCGCTGAGAGCTTGTTCGAGATGGGCCTCTGCCTGTTCTTTGAGGGGAGGGTGCTCGCTCATCATCGGCGGGCATGGATCCTCAAATATATAGCTTACCATCTCCCCGAGATTGTCCGACGGGCTGTGGTCAGTACAGATGAATACCTAATCGGACCGGGGTTTATGACAAATGGGGTACCTATTTCGATGAGTCCAACGAGGCTGTCATAGAAGGGTTCCCATGGTTTGCTGAACCAGCTCCAACGAATCCAAAGCGCCGTGTATTTATTCCACGCTGTTCTTAACATGTCATAACTATGGCGAAATAGATGTTTGGAGTCGCTGTTGATAAGCAAATCGTGCAAGAAGTAGACAAACTGGTCGCTGAGTGTGACGATCTCGGAGTCGGCTGCTCCGAAATAATTAATCACCTCCTGTGCTATCCGGTCTGTTGGCAGTAGCCCCTGTAGCTGAAATACCAAGCGATGGTCCGAGGCTGAGTACCGCCGGTAAGACGGTGAAAGCCGTTACGAGCGACATACCAATAGCGAGAACCGTTGTCGTGCCGAAGTTCGCGAGAACGGGAAATCGCGAGAGTATTAGAACACCAAAGCCGAAGATAGTAGTGAAACTCGACCCGACAATCGGACGAGAGAGTTTCGAGACGGCTGTCGCGGCCGCACCAACCGCTGTTTGACCGTTTGTCTCGATCTCGTACTCGTAGCGTTCGAACACGTGGATACCGTAGTCGACACCGATACCAAGCGTGAGCGATGACATCGTGATTGTCAGTGGGTTCCACGGGATTCCGAGGAGATGCATCCAGCCAGTCACCAACAGGGCAGCGCTCCCGGCCACGCTGGCAATAAGTGCAGCGGCGATACGCCAAGAGAGAAACGCCAGTGAGAGCAATATAAGCCCCAATGAAAACGATAGTAGCGTCATGGGTGTCAAGCCGGCAGTGACGTTTTCGATAACGTTCCGGTTGAGGACCGGTTTACCCGTTACACTCAATTCCTCGGCGGTAGTAAGCGTCGCGTCAGCGTTGGACTCAAACTCCGAGATGAGCGTCCGGACGGATTCTCCTTCGATATCATCAACGTAGAACGTCAAGAGCATTGTACTCGGATTCTCGGCAGGTGGCTGGATGCTCGTTACTCCCACCTCGGTACTCTGCCTCGAAATGAGTCGGTCCAATTCTGCGTTGTCATCCGGTATTCGCCCATCGTTTCGGAGCCGTATTGCGGATGCGGGACTTTGGACCGCGTTGACCTGATCGTTCGCCAGCATCAGGCGTTGATAAGTCGCGACATCGCGGAACGTCTTGGAAGTGTACGCTTGGTCAGTCTCGACCATTACGTACACGACCTTTGGGCTGTCGACAGTGTCGGACAAGCGGTCCATATCGTTTTTCGCATCGAGATTCTGCGGCCAGAAGTCCATCATCTCCTGCCGTGGCTCAACCTGCGGGTAGGCATATGCACCACCGGTGACGAGTAACAATGCGACCAGGAGTGTCAACAGGGGCTTGCCTCCGGTCACGACTTGCGTGAAGCGATAGACTCCGGCTTCTAACCAATCATCGCTGCGGGCCGTTTCGCCGGTAGCTTCAAGCGACTCATGATTCCCCGTATCATAGCGGACGAGGAGAGCGGGCAGAAGAGTCACTGACAGCACCATCGCCGCGAAGACGGCAATAGCACTCGTAACACCAAACTGCCTGACCGGAGGTACCGCGGACACAAGCAGTGAACCGAGGCCGACGACGGTTGTCCCCATGGCGATGAGTAATGCGCGCCCGGTGGTCTGTGCAGCCACGCCCGCCGCATCGAGGGGGGTAACGCCAGCGCGGCGTTCCTCAACGTACCGCGAGTGGATCTGGAGACCGTAGTCGATGCCGAGGCCGAGCGCGATGGGCATGACACCGAGCATGATGGCGTTGAAATCGTACCCCAACACCCCCATCGCGCCCATCATATAGACGAGTGCTGTCAGCGCGGTTCCAAGCGGTAACAGAACGTGCCAACCCTGCTCAACTTTGCCGCGCATGACGACGTAGATCACGCCGAAAATAAGCGTAAATGCGCCAGCGAACAGCGCAATCATCTCTGGGAGCATCAACCCGAACGCGGCATTCTCAAACACCGGTTGGCCAGTGATCGTCGTCGACATGCCTGGTGGAAGCGACGCCAGCGCCGTCTCGCCGCGCACTTCGCTATAGACAATATCAGAGCCACGTTGTGGGAGAAAATTTCCCCGGTCGAACCGATCGACGCTTCCGTACGTCGCAAGGACGATTGTCGTCCCGCTCTCTGGCACTATACGCGCAACCATCGCTGCACCTGCTTCGCTCTGCTCCCGTACTTGATCGATGGATCGACGTACGCCGGCTTCAGTCTCCGGAATTTCGCCGTCGTTACCCGATCTGACAATATCAGCAATCGAGGTGACCCGCGTGATACCGTCGACGTTTGTGCGGTAGCGATGGTCGAGGCGGTCGATAGCGCGGATCGTTTCGGGATCGTAAAGCCGGTCCGACTTGACAACGACGAATACGTTGTTGCCGACGCCGAAGTCTTCTTTAACCGTTTCCCAGTTGTCGGCCGTTTGCGAGTCGTCGTCAATGTACAGAGTCATCCCCATGCTCATCTGGACGCCGCTAAGACCGACGCCCAGTGAAACAAGCGCCGTCACAAGTACGACAGCAAACACCTGACGCTGGTGGGCTGCAGCGTACTTACCTGTCGCTTCAAGAGCGTCGCGGACGGCGCGTCCGAGCGTTGTTGGCATGGTCAGGGCAGGATATGATCACTGAGGTCAGTTCGGTACACAAAGCCGATGAGTACCAACAGTGGGAGAAGTACGAGAGCTGCCAGCCCGGTCATACCAATACCAAATGGCCCACTTTCAGATTCAGTGACGTGAACAGGTGCAGTTTCGATGTCGGTGACGACACTCTCACCGAACGCATTATCATGCTTGATTGATGTATCAATTGAGTATGTCTTTGTTGTTGCGGCACTGTCGACACTGACAGTAAATGAGACAGTCGCCGTCTCGCCCGGCGCGAGTGTCCCAACATAAGCTGTGTCGTCGTCTGTCTCAAATGGCGAGTTCGTGTTGATGCGGACTTCGCTATCGTTCAGCGATGTCTTACCAGTATTTCGCACGGTAAGCTCAATAGTCTGAGTCGAGCCTGCTGGGAGTTGTGCCGTATTCACCACCTCAAATGATCGCTCAGGACCGACTGACACATCAGCCGACATCGTTTCGCTCTCAATAGTGTTACCGTACAGATCATCGTGGACAATGGTCACCGACAGTGGGTACGCTCCATCAAGCCCCCGATCAGGTACTTCGAGTTTGAATCGCGCCGTCGAAGACTCGCCCGGTTCAAGCGTTCCGAGGCTCGAACCGCTCGAAAGTAACGCAAATGGTTCCATTGAGTGTAAATGGGCCCGAGCATCTGTCGCTGGCTGACTGCCTGTGTTCGTCACTGACAATTCAACGATGCCAGTCGAGTCGACATACAGCGCCGATGTCGATGTCGTAAGATCAAATTGGGGACCGGCAGTGACCGAAACGTTGGCCGTCCGAACTGCCGACTGCCGCGGATTGTCGTTCTCGTCTTCGTAGCGTAATCGGAAATCAACGCCGTACGTCCCTGCTTCTTCGGCACCGGTCACCGTAGTCTGGAAGGTCGCCGTCGCCGTCTCGCCTGGAGCGAGACGGCCCAGTGCGACCCCGTTGCTTTGGGGTCTAAACTGGGAGGACTCAACCATACTGAGTTCAGTGTTCCGGGCGACTTCCGTCCCGCCGTTTTTGACCGTTACCGCGATACGGCCATCGGCACTATCGTAAAGTTCCTCACCGGTCGCTTCGACGATGTCGAGACGAACCGACTCTTCGATCTGGACAGTCACATGGCCTGTAATCGTCTCCGTATCACGGAGTACGTAGTACCCATCGTCATTAACAATAATCTGGTCGACGTACGTGTACGTCATCGTCACCGGCAGGCGATACATTCCAGGTGCAGCATCTTCAGCAACTTCGACGGTAATCGCTGCTTGATTACTTCCGCCTGCAGGAATCGTCCCAAGGCCTTTCTGGCCAGATTTCACCTCGAGTGGTGCATTCCCAGATTTGGCCGTTGCAGTCGTTGTACCTGCCGACCCAAGCCTAATTTGGTGTGTCTGAACCACCTGAGAAAGATCACCGATCGATCGATCAAAATTCATATTCCCCCCTTGTTGGTTCTGCACTGCCACAGTAACGGTTGCTGTCTCGCCAGGTGACAGCGTATTTCCTGATTGTACTGTTGGTTCCAACTCCGGTTCTGAGAAGTCGTCATACTGGGTTGCTGCAACCGATGCTGGGACCACTGTCAGAGACGCTCCAACTAAAAACAACACCAATGCACCTGCTACGATTCGCCGACGAGCCCTATATTGCATACAACACACAATATTGTGCACAAATACATAAATGTGTCTGAACACATGATATACGCGGTGGTGCAGAATACGTCTCAAGGTCTAAATCGACGGATTTCAGTTGGAGAGAGTTCATCAGTGGTTGGTTGATTAGCGAAGGTTTGTTCTCGATTCCTGAAAAGCAGTCGAGCGACATTACAAATCGAGATATGGCAGTAGAGGGTCTGTAAATACTTCTGCACCACCGCCTATATAACGAAAATTGAGTTATTCAAGACCAATGAGTTGCTCTTTGCCAAATTTAGATGTTTAGCCAATGGTACTGAGCAATGATCTCATCAAGTCTGATTGGAACAATGGCTGCTGAAATTCGCAATATCGCACGTTGAAACTACCTACTCTCAGCTACGTAATCATAACTCTCAGTTTTGACCCAATCTATGGGCTGAGCAGGGCGAGTGCCTCGAGGCTTAACTCCGAGGGTGAAGCCCGTCAAGCGGTTGATCTGCGTCCAGTACACAGTTGCTCCTATCCCCGCATTGTTCAAACGACCTTGTGAAGCAGGTTGTTGATATCTCATTCTGCGTTTCTGGGATGGATCTTGACCGCTGTCTGAACCGGTGACGACGGTGTTCAGAGGAGGGTTCTGTGATCAGGTCCAAAATCAAAACTACACGATAGCGCGTCATCAACAATGTACTACGCAAGAGCGTTGTGTCGAAATCAATGGCGACAGAAACGATTGTCGGGGCGCTGCCCGGCAGACACTCCCGCCGTGAGGTCCAGTTGGAAACGGTTGATATGGTTACGAAGGGCGATCTGGAGGAACACCCGGTATCCGATGCTCTCTGCCGTGCACCGGATTCAACTTAGGACTCTACGTGCGAGGTCCAAAGTTCGAAGCGGATGCGCTCCATTTCGCTTATAAAGAAAGTGTACTGTGGTGTCCGAGTCTGTAAATTCTTAAGTTCGTGCGAAAGTCTGAGTGACACCGGAGCAGGTCGACCAGATGCGAACAGCCGTCTTCCAGACCAGCGCGGACTACCTCGCCGAGCGGAACGACACGATGATTGCGCTGCTGTATGATGCCGACCTCCGGGTCGGGGAGCTGGTCAATGTCGACGTCGAGTACCTCCGCGGGCACCACGCCAAACTCTACCTGACGACCGAGATCCAGGAGGACTACCCCAACGATAATTCTCCGACCCCAAAGACGCTCGCGCTCACGAGCGATACCACACACGCGCTCACCACGTACCTGAACACGCCCTGGAAAAATCCCGATGCACTCTTTCCCTCATGCTCGAACGATCGGATCACCACCCAGGGTGTCCGGAACGTCGTCGAGAAGGCCGCCGCCGAAGCCGACGTGCGGCCGTACGAGATCGGCGGGACGCAAGGCGATCCAGCCGACGTGTCGCCCCACGCACTCCGGCACGGCGTCGCCTACTGGATGATAAACCACGAGACCGGCAACACACTCTACGACGTGCGGAATCGACTCCGGTACCGCTCGATCCAGACTACTGAGCAGATCTACGACCACATCACTGAAGCCTGACCCAACATTGCATCACTCGTTTTTGCCCCTGTGTTCGCTACGAAGCCTATTGATAACAGATTTCGCAAATGGTGATCCCGTCCGAGCTGCCGCATCAATCAGACTGACCAGCAGCAGTGCCCCGATACTATAAGTCAGCGATCCTATCACACCGAGTGAAATATTGAGGACTGCAGTTGGCAAGTCTCGAATTCCGGCCCGAACTGCGCCTAACAGCACCGCGACAATCACGGTAAAAAGCAGTGTTCGTGTCGCTATTGCTAGTCGCGCATCAAGACCGACACCAATCGCAAACCACAGCACCGCAGGATACGAGAGGGCAACCACTACGACAAGTGGCCCCACGATAATGAGTGGAGCAGTAGAAAACAGACTCAGTGGCAGAATCGCGAGTACAGCAACGGCGATCGCAAACTCGATCTTCGGTTCATGTACAAGCAGACCACTGTAGTTTGCCAGCGTAACTTCATCCAGCAACAGTAGTGCACCAGCTACCGCTGCGCCAACACTCCCCACGACAAAGCCAAGCGAACTCTGGGTGATGAGTGGGACAAAGATAATCAGAAGAGAACTAATGAGGAGTGTGACGCCTTTCTGCAAATACTGTAATGACTCATCAAGCTGTGTCTGCAAGTTGTTGAGGACCTCTTGATTGTGTTCTAAGGCAGATATTAGATCCAAGAGGAGTAATCGTTCAGATTTTTCATCAGCGGTGTCACCATGTATAGCCGCATATCGCGATGGTTTCACGCCCGAGCGCATCTCCGCTGAGGACATCAGTTCGATAGCTATCGGGAAGAACTTCACAAACACAAAATAAATTGCATGAGCGAGAAGTATGAAGGTCCCAAATATAGCAATAGAAACAATCAGTTCTGAGTCATATTCTTGGAGGAACGTCTCTGTCGTTGCTTCTGTGGCCAACGCCGTGATACTCTTGAGTGAAAAGAGTTCAAGAACAGTACCAGACTCAATCCATAGTATCAGCGCGAGAATCGGCAATAGCGCGCCAAAGGGCACTAAAACAGACTTGACGAGTTTCTCAGCGCGCCTCTGTATATCTCGTTTTTCATCGAATTGGTTCCGAATATCCTGTTGAGCCTGTCGGAGATCGCGATTTTCTAACTGGTGCTTGCGCGGACCATCTGCCATCTATGTAACTGTGTCATTAGTAATTTCTCTCATATATAACTCGGCTTATGCCATGTGTTGGGTACTTATCGTATACCAATCCTTCGTTCGCCATTTGTCAGACAACTATCGGAGAAATCAGACGTTGAGTAGATGACGGGCGCTCCAACCAAGACACCGGAGTATGATACTATTCCACACATGATATCAGCTGGAAACTACTTGGTAGCTAAACTGGAAGTAGACTCAGACGAGAATCCCCGGAATTGTCGGATTAAAGCGTCAAGAAAGTCAACTTCGGAGAGTGCTGCCGCTTACAAACTACGCAAACCGAGAGGTGGCTTCGTGCTTAATCGTACCGGCGCAGGAAGTCACCCAATGCACGAACGAATGTATTTGCCGAGATGACTGGCGGTGACCGGATCGGTTCGCCGACCCCGACCTTGATGAGATAATCGGTGAGCTGCCAGAGGTTGTACAGCAGTGACGCCAGCACGAAATTACACAGACGCACGCGGTAGTCAGTTGACGATGTCCGCGGGAGGAACTCTTCAATAGACTTGTACTGGTTCTCGATATCCCGTCGGCGGTTGTATTCGTTGATGACCGAGTCGATTTCCTCGGGAGCAACGTGGTCACGGTTCGTGCTGTATGCGCCGTAGTTCCCGTCAGCATCATCAGTATCAACCGGCGCATAGACGTATTCCGCGGAGTGACGATAGCCATCGTCACTCCTGAACGGCACATCGTGAATGACACCAGCGTCCGCACCCTCGGTCGATTTGATATCCTCGATAGCGTCGAGGTCATCTGCGTACTTCGGGACAGGTGCAAGATACGTCGGGTAGCGTTCATCAACGGCTGTGTAGACCTCGTAGCTGTGGAAGCCACGGCCAAACATCACTTCGTCAATGTCGACATACTGTTGTGCCTGGTTCAAAAGGCGTGCAACTAGTTCGCCCTTCGCGTACGAGGCGGCGTCTTTATTCTCCCAGACAGAGTTTGGTTTGATGGGCTCAACAGCGAGGATGATCGGAGCGACATCGCCTACAAGCGTGATAATGGCGTACTTGTAGCCGCGCTTCACCTCACCATCGTGCTTGTAGCCGCTTACCATCGGTAGGAATGTACTCTTCGCAACCCCCTCATCCTTGTTCTCCCACGGCGTGGGCCAGAATCGCTCGTAAGTAATGCCGATAGCGGCGGTGACGTGGCGGTCATCGAACGGATCGTCGTCACGAATCGTTCCTAAGATATGGTCAGTTGCAGATTCGAAAGAGTCCATCAGCGTATCGCGGATTTCCGTGATTGCCGGCATTCGATCATCCGCAGCGAAGTCATCGATGGTGAGCTGTGCCTCTTCGGTTCCGAGCGTAGCGAATTGCTTGACTACTCGAAGAATCGTATCGCGGGAGGCAGTAGTACTACCATCGGTGAGCCAGTGTATTCGCCTTCGCCGTGGACGCTCTCACCCATCGTGCATATCCGAGCAACTATCTCCAAAATCGCTTTGTCGTCGTAGGTACGATTGTCTGCTTGACTGCTGTCGAAGACAGGGAAAGGTGCTGCTACTGACGCTGTGGAGAGTTCACAGCTGTCTAGGTGACTGTGTGCCAGCGCTGGTGCTCATCAAGACTAAAGACAAGTAGGGCCGACACCAGTGCCGACCCCCAGGTTGGCCAGTTGAACCAACGACGCCGATGCCAATAAGCGTTGGCACCTGACTACGCGTCTATATGTTCGGGGCTGGATACCTATTGCCGTCTTGGGATTGCCCGGATCATTCCCTGTGTCTGTCGGCAGTTGGCCTGCCCCGGTAGGACCTTGGCATCCGAATCCTACCAGGAAAAATAGTATTTTGTGTGTCGTTGACTCCACCGCCCGTGTATCGGCGTGTGAATGTGGCGTGGTTGGGCCGGGTAGCGAACACTGCTGTGTCGAGATCGCATCGCCGGGCAGCTTGACCAACCGCCGGGGCGTATATTTTCGGGCCGAGTACGCAGACCATGCCTAATCTTTGATCCTTGGCTGAACACCGTCAATTGAATAGAGCAAACATTTATTATAAAATGGTGGGATTACCAACCGAAGACCATGAAAGAACCAATCAAACAACGACGAACACTTTTAACTGCTGCCGCTGCGGGGGCCGCTTTGCTAGCAGGATGTTCATCAGACTCGGGTGAGGGTACAAATACTCAAACTCCGGAAGTCGAAACCCTGGACCCACGGACAGATGACGATTCATCAGAACAGACTGACTCTGATCCTCAAGAGGAACAGAATATGACCTCTACGGCCGAGGAAACGGGGCAAACTGAGACACCAGAACCCTCCATACAATTCAATGCAGAACTGAATTCAATCACTAAATGTGGGACGACGTGTAGAGAAATTGATTACACGATTCAAAACACTGGCCGAGCGGCCGCAGAAGGGGTAACAGCCCGCATTCGAGTACGCACGGGTGGTGAACAAGTGTATAACGAAGCTCAATCAATCGACAATATACCAAGCCGCGCACAAAAGTCTGGGATTGTACACGAAATTGATGTTGGGATTGGGGGCGGTTCAAAAATCAAGAGTAACGACGGTGAGGTCACCTTATTCCTTGAACCGGAAGCAAGTAATGGTGCAGCAGAGACGTTCTCTTTCGAACGAACACTGGATGTGTAAAACGCTTCTATCAAACGCTACGGGTGCCGTGAGAGCAGACTCTTGAAGATTTTCAAGGATTGCTCTAACAACAGCCATATCCGGTTGTATTTCTATAGTGTTCTCCCTCTCTCGCTGAGACCGCAAACTGGAGGACAGTCGGTCAGCTGCTTGGGGACTTTGACGTTCAGTTCTTTCAACGCCGCGCAAATCTGATCCTGCGCCGTGAGTTTGGGCGCCGGTGTGTCGGTCTGTGCTGATGTGGCTGGTGGGATCGTACCTGATGCTGGTGAGCACGAACTCGGTGGCTGGGCCGCCGTCCGTTACCGACCGGTTGCAGTATACAGATACCCAGCACACACTGCGAGAACCAACTCAGCTGCCTTGGAGACAACCGCCATCGGATTGAGGCTGCCCTGTCTGTAGAACGCCTCAACACTGAAACCCTGGAACGCGAATAGTGCGATGATCGTCACCAGGGCGTATGCAACCGTAAGCAGGTAGAGTTCTCGCCGCCAGTAGCGACTGAGATACAGGCCGATACCGCCCAGAAAGCCAAGCCCATTCAGAATGAACAGGGTACCAAGCAGCTGGCTGAAGCCCATCACTTGTGGACCGAGGAAGAGATGCAGAATGCCTGTGACCAGCGCTGCCAAGATGGCCAGGTACCCTACCGGATGTGTGGGAGCACTCAGAATCGAGCCACTAGCGGTTGATGATTGCGTGGACATCACTTCCACAATCGTCACGAGTGTATTCAGTGCTGTTGTCGATTTTCAACGCGGAAGAACAGGCACAAATTCCATACCACTGCGTCATGCAGTTGTACGACTGTACTGACTACGGGTGGCTTGGCGGGTGAATACTGAATCACGGCAGCCGCGGCAGTCAGTTACTCGTCCCGAGCGCGCTGAAGGAATGCAATTGCCGCCCCAAGAAGTGCGAGATTTTGGAGGAAGGCAGTCAATTCCTCACCGCGTTGCTCCTCATCGACGGCCCAGAAATTGTGCATGAGTGGCGTCACGCCAATGAAGAAAGCTGTCACACTCCCAGCGGAGAGTTTCGGGAATTTCCACGCACTGATGCCTAGCCCGCCCCCAAGCAGGAGGCCGCTGGCTGCCGGGACAAGCGTGTCGGCTTTGGGAACATCTTTGGCATTGGCATATGCAATTCGCCCGTTGAGGTCTGTGAGGTTCCGTACAGCCAGGACAATAAGGCCGCCGCCAAACAGCAAGCGTCCAAGGCGTGACGGTGCAGTCGTGTCGTCTGTCTCAGTCTCAACCATGGTTGGTGGATAGGGTGCTGGCAATTTAACCACCACGCTTGTCACAGGTGGCAATCGTCGGTTTGTGGTGGTTCGATATCGTGCCACGCAAGGCCTTCTAGATACGGTCACACAGCTTATCCTGATAGGTTTGATCTTGGCTGTGTCAGCTTGAGCCGGTAGATTGGGAAGGATGTGCGTGTGTAGGTCATCTCGAATTGACTGGACACCATTAGGATATATTCAAACGCAGGAAGGCGGTTTTTAGAGTATACAGTTCCTCTGTGCGACGAAAACATCAATATCCAATTTCAATATCAACCTCCGCAGGAACTGATTCAAATTGCCCGGGCGGCTCCGCCTCTAGTTTTTCATATGGTTAATGACAAAGTAGTAATTCCCCTTCGGAATCACAAACGTGCCTGAATCACCGGCTGTGTCTTCGGTTGTGGCAACCGGTTCAATAACTTGGTCTTTTTCATACCTACAAAACCGCGGGTTGAAATGACAAAAACATCAACCAGGGAGCCATTTTTAGAATTAATATAGCAGTTGAACTGTCTCGGAATCAATGCTGAAATCATATGCGGCGAAGGTGCCTTCTTCAATGGTTCTCGACTCATCAGCTAACACATCCGCGCTGGGAGGAGATACTGTGTCAGCTCTATATTCGTCTGCAGTATCACGACGTTTTGTCTACATATGTGTATTATCTTTGCTACTAGAGAGTGTTTCATCACTCACACATCCCGAAACCACAATACCGGTCATTGTCCCGCAGGTTGCCAAAGATCTCCGCCGTGATGTTTGCATACTTTTTCATGTCTATCGTATGTCTAAAGTTTATAGGCTGAACAGGCGCAATACCACGGCCTTCAGGCCGTGGATACGCGCCGTCAATTTGGGAGAGAATCCACGTTTGATCCCCCCGTGAGTTTCAGAATACTGGCGTTTAAATGACAGGTAGCCTTACGCTGAGGTAGGAATCGGTCGGAACGGAGCGGATTCCGAACCGTCCTTCAGAGGCGGCCTGTCCGCCCACGTAACGAGGCAGTATCCGAAAAGGCAGTCAGTGAACGCATATTCCAGAAGAGTGTGTCTGTGCCGACTGCTCAAAGCGAGACAGACGATACCCCCAACTCCGCTGATGCCTGCTGGCGTCCCCGTGGCAAGAACAACACCTGGACGCCGTACACGGTCGAGGATAGGGGTAACGGCCACTTGGCATGGCCAGCAGCCTACTAGTCCGATACCGTGGGACTACCCGTGCCCGAAAGGAATTGTAGTCCGGTGATTGGACTCCAAACCTGAAACTCCCACCGCTCGGGATTCCTCCGCGTTCACGCGGAGGAGGATGTCAACGCTCACCCATCAGATTTTGATAATCAATCGAATTCCCATTCGCACCTCTACAGGCGAGGCAGGCCGAGTACCTCAGGGCTTGACCCCGAGGGGGTTCACAACATAACTCGGTTCGCAATGTGTCATCACTTAGCTATCTGGTGGAATTATATATATGAAGAGATACAATGTACGAGTATGGATCGACGTCAATTTCTCACATCAGTCGGTGCTGTAATTACCATGTCTACTGCGGGGTGTAGTAGCGAATCGGCAACGGACTCACCGAATCCGGATTCAACGGACGACACCGAAGGCCCCGAAACAACAACGGAAGCAATCGAAACATCAACACAAGCGCGATCTTCGACGCCAGTCTCAGATACCAATATTTTAATTGATGATACAATCGAACTGTCTGAAGGAGAGAATTCACATGCCGACTTTAGTGTCTCGTCACCGGCTACCGTTGAATACGACTTTACGGTTCAAGATAATATAGAAATCGATTTCTTTGTTCTTTCACTTGGGAATTTCCAGCGTTACCGATCTGGTCAGTCCTTCACCGCCATTCAAGCCGTAGATGGTAGTGAAGCAGCTGACAATATCAGCATCTCTCGGGGAAACTATTATGTAGTTCTTGATCACTCAGATCGCGGGCCAACATCGCCACCCGGTCAGTTTGAGAAGGTTTCAGCCACGGTTGATGCCACTATCTCATATACCATTTGACCACCTAACGGGTACAGAATACTCTTTCCTCACCTGCTGAACACAAGCGGCCTATGGTTTTGTGAGCCGAATGGATACATCACGAATGTCATTTCCCGCGTGTAGTCGGTTGCGAAGATGATCCGATACTGTTCAGCGTCATTCTTTTCATATGTCGTTTCGTCGGGGAGCATATTCTCGTAGTCTGCACGCCGCATGGCCGCATCATCGGACTGTGGTATCTGTGGGCCGACAGTCAGGAGTCGCCACTGTGTATATCCGAGCTGAATATCATCGTCGGGGAGTGTTCGTACTGTCGTGTTAACGTCCGGATCGAGAATCCCCGCTCGTTCTTCGTCCGGCAGGTGGTCCCAGAAACCGGTGTCGACGCGACCGCCCGGATCGAGCGCGTTGACGTTGATCCCGAACTCATCGAGTTCCTTTGCCTGCGTGTGGGTCATCCCCTCCAGCGCCCACTTCGAGGTGACGTACGGCCCCCACCAGGCCGATCCACGGCGACCCAGGCCTGAGGAGACGTTGACGACGTTCCCGCGGCTGACCTCGATCATCTTGGGGACGGCGTACTTCGAGCAGAGGAAGACGCCGATGACGTTCACCTCTATGATCTGGCGGAAGTCCTCAGTGTCGACGTCGTGGAGCAGTCGCCCCTCGTCGTAGATGTTCAGGAGGCCGATGCCGGCGTTGTTCACGAGGCCGGTGACCGACTTCGTCGGGATGAGCCTCTACTTCACGCCGGAGGCCAGCGGCTGGTTCGGCTCCTGGACGGTGTTCTTCTGGGCGTGGTGGCTCACGTTCGCGCCCATGGTCGGCGTGTTCATGGCTCGGATCTCCCGCGGCCGGACACTTCGCCAGCTCGTGTTCGCCGGCATTCTCGGCTCGTTCGCACTCACCGTCCCCTGGTACGTCGCGACCGGCGGCTCGGCACTCTGGCTACAGACGACCGGGCAGGCCGACCTGCTGGCCGTGTATTCGGATGTCGGTCTCGCTGGCGTCAGCTTCGCCCTGTTCGATCAGCTGCTGCCGTTCGCCGATCTGTTCTCCGCGATCCTGCTGGGACTCGTGTTGAGCTTCCTCATCACGACGCTCGATTCGGCGACCTTTAGCTCCTCCATGATCGCGAACGAGGGCGAACCGTCACCGTCGACCCTCAACCGGATCACGTGGGGGCTGGTTCTGGGATTCCTGACGATCGCACCCACTCTCGCCGGTGGGATCTCCGTTCTCCGCTCGTTCACCGTCCTCGCCGGCATCCCGGCCGCGATACTGTGTCTGATCGCGCTGGTCGGCATGGTCGTGCAACTCGAACGTCACGCCCCCGTGTTGCTAAGTGAATCCAAGTACACGGACACCGACATCGCGTCGAGCGTTCGACGGAAATTACCGGACCGGGTGGCGGAGAACCAACCGACCGACGATTGACACTGAATCCAGTCCCCTCCGTCCGAGCAACGGTTCTCGTGCCCGGGAGGTTCGGTCGGTTCGCTCAGTCCTCGACGTCACGCTCACGCACTTCCGGCGCTGGATCTTCCCGGTCGTCGTCGGTAACGTGTCGACGAACGCTATGTCGCGCGGCTACTCGTATCCTGATTGCCTGTACTTATATGGGCGGACATAGCCGGCGAACATCTTATGTTAGTAGGTCGGTGTAAGGTACCCAATGTCATGAACCGCCGGGCAATTTTAGCAGCTATTGGCTCGATACTCGCTGCAGGATGTTCTCAAAACAAAAGGGGTGGAGAATCTCGCGGGGCCCACAAGAGTGGATTCGGAATCGGAAACAGCGCGGATACGCCTGTTGACTTTGGCTTAAAAGGCAAGAACCAATCATTTGAGTTTAACTATGGAGATGACCCAAAATTTGACTTCAATAAAAGTCAGGGGGGATCCGACATTACGTTTGATATTGCCGGTGAGGAAAACAACAAGCGGGATTCTCTTCCAACTCCATCTGAAACGAACGAACGGGCTACGGAGTATCTTGTCCAAGCTCGCCGAACCCTCAACGAGGCAATAAAGATTTATGCAGGATTTGGTGGGGAACGTATCGATATAACTTCTGTTACACCAACAACAGAATCATTTTCGCAATATCAAGTGAAAAGCAAGATCGACAATGCAAAACAGCCATTGCGAAAAGCAACAGAATATGCGACAGAAGGTCAGAAAGTATATATATTGGCACTTGAGCAGGTAGGGATCTTTCTGAAGCACACTACAAACGCCGAGGCAGAATTACAGACAGCACTTTCTGAATACGAGACCAGTATGAACTTTTTCTATGATGGTGGCACCATGAATTTTGACGCAGCGCAGAAACGGCTTCGAGATCATACAGCACGAGTCCAAGACGAGGTTGATCTGATTCGATCGGAAGCCGATTCAACCGCTCTGCAAGTTATCGGTTCAGATGCCGAAAAGCTATATGAAGCCAAGTTAGCGCAGTTCGAGGCACTTATTCAGACATTCCGTTCGCTAGATCAGGGAATCAGTGAGATCGGGGATGGGCTAGCTGACTTAAAAAAGGGCACTGAATTATACACTGATAGAGAATATCAGGATGCGTCGTTTGACCTGACCTCTGCCACAACCGCACTCTCATCTGGGAAACGTGCATTTGGAACTGCACGTGGCAACGGTGTTTTGCAATCTGAAATAAAACCAGGTTTGGATTTTGCGACTGTACTCTACCGGATCGCGGATGACCTCACCGAGAGTGCGGAGGCAAAAACCGACAACGATGATGAAAGGTATGTAGAATATCGAGAACGAGCGGTTGCCCACTTGCAATCAGATGATAGAACGGAATACATGAGCGAAATCAACAAGATACAGTGGTAGGTGCATTGGTGTGCCGATAAGCGCCGAAGGTAGAGACTAGGGGCAATCGGTGCGTGTAGGGAGTTTGGATGGCAGTTGCCCCTGTTTCATGTTTAAGATTCAGTCACACAATCGGTACTTCCCAATCGAGGATTTGTAAGCCGAGTTGAATCGGTGTGAGCCGTTCTATCGCCCGTGAAGGGGTCAGCCTCAGTGATGTCGATGGCGACGATGCCTGCGCGAAAGAACTCCTCTGTCTCTGCGACCTCGTCGATGAGGTGCCGGTCACTTGTCCATATATCTCTCGAATCTGCTCGATAGAGAGGGCGCGAATGTGATCGCAATGAGCGTGCCCGAGTGGTGTCCGCTCCCACGTCGACTCGTGGATGAAGCTACGTGCGCCCTCGTTAGCCGCCAAGTTCTCATGGAACCCTAGATGGGTCTGTAAGCTCCAGTAGGTGTTCTCATGAATCTCACAGCCGTCTCCGCGTTCCAATGAGAACGCGGGGAAGACGACGCGGCTGACGTGCTCGGCAATCGTCCCAGTTTTGTCGAGGATATCTCGGTTGTTTGGGTCTGATTCGTTGGCATCGTCACTCCGAGGCAAGAGGCTTCGTTCCGGTTCATGTGGGACACTGACATCAGCATTCAAGGATCTCTTCCCTGGTAGGCTGGTAGTGTTCAGATTAGCTGATTCCATGCGAAGGCGAACGATTGGAGCCAGTCGTCAACTGTGTCTCGCTCGGCGTTGCTGAAACAGTTTGAGAACGAGGAGGTGCGGCGTTTTACCTCACGAAAGACACGTTCGGCACTGTTCCGATTTCCATGGCGCTCGTATCTGAAATCGAGGCCGTGTCGCTGGCAGGCGTCTTTCAGTGGTGCTGCACCATCGAGGAGAAACACAGCGTCGTCCACGTCGTGTTTCTCGCGGAGTTCGGCAAAGAATGCGTGAGCAAGAGCATTCGTTCTCACCGGTTCAAGCTTTGTGTAGAGTAATTCGTTCGTGTCGGGATCGACCGCAGCGTACAGCCAGTATTGCTCGTCGTTGAGTCGGATCACGGTCTCGTTGACCGCAACGTGATCCGGACAGCATCCAGTTTTGGGCTGTAGATCTGCCTTGTGAACCCAATTATGCACGGTGGATCGCGCTCGCTCGACGCCAAATATATCAATTGCCAAACTGTATTCGAAAGTGAGAGTCCGGTGAGATGCAGCTGAATACCGAACTTCATCAGCAGCCGCGGTGTCGCTTCGCGTTCAACAAACTCTAAGTCGATCCGGTCGATACTCCCGCCGAGGCGTGTGTTTTTGGGCATGGACACTCAGAAAACACACCGCCTCACTATTCATCCTTATCTGAACACCGCCGGTAGGCTCCGAAGAGGTCATGAACAGGCGAGACGGGATGGTCTCTCGCCTGGAGACCATCCCTCAGAAACGCGCATACTCGCCCGGCGCATCAATCTACGACACCAGTCGGGCCGCCCTTACGAGAGACTGGCGGAATCGGTCTCGGGGTAAATACGTACAGAATCCGATACGCCACCGGATCGGCCGGGAGTGGTGCGAGTTGCCCGACCACGGCCTGTTGCTGTTCGAGTTCGGCTTCTAACTGCTTGGCCCGTTCGTAGCGCTGCTGGGCATTAGCTGCCGGATCTTGCTCGAGATCCAGTATCACCTCGATGGCCTCTCCCTGTGGAGTCTCCAGAGTGACTGTGAGTTCGCCCGCCTCCCAGTGGTCGCCGGACTTGTTGTGCGCCTGCTGGAGAGTATCTTTGACCGTCTGATAACGGGTTATGAGAGGGTGTCGTAGAACGAGTAGCACACCAAAGAGTAGGGTGAACGCTGAGGTGGATGAGTTCAGCGGCCCTGCAAGATGATCCTTCGGTAGAGTCGTTCTTCAATGTCGCGGAAACCGAGACGCTAGCGGTGTTTGAGCATCTCTCCTTCAAGTTTCTCGAAGAGTTCGACGTGTTCGCCCCGGCGCAGACAGGGCGAACACGAGAACACGAACCACCAGAGCTGATGGGTGGCTTGCTCCATTGCTACTACCACGACATCTACGGCATTCGTTCCGTTGTGCGAGAACTTCGGAACACGGTCGTTTGGCTTAGCTGTGGCTTCGATCGGCCGCCGTCGCGAAACGCGGTCGATTGCTTTCTCACTGACCTCGAATATGTCGTTGACGAAGTCTTTGACCGACTCGTCGAGCAGGCCGCCCGGCGTGGCCTGCTCGACTTGACCTATTGCATCGATTCAAGCGACGTGAGGGCGATGCCCGCCGATCAAGACGCGTCGAAGTGCTACGATCCAACCGACGACAAGTACTACTACGGCTACGGTTGCACGATCGTCTCAACCGGGCAAAAGATCACAATTGCAGCGGAATTCACAGAGAGTAAGCAAGCGCCAAAGGAGACGGCGATGCACGTCACCCGTGACGCGCTCGCCGTCGCCCAACCGCTGTGGATGGTCGGTGACAGCGCCTACGACACACTCGACTGGCACGACTACCTGTTGGCCGCAGGTGTCGTGCCAGTCGCTCCGTATAACGCACGAAACACCGACGATCCGAAAGAAATCAAGTACAGGGTCAAAGACCGCATCAACGAACACAGCGAGGACGTTCAGCCATTCGTCTTTAGCTAAGACCAGCAGTAGTATCTCACCAGATAATTATGTTCAATAGTAGTAGATGAAGAAATCTAACGACTGAAACGCTCCTGCAGCTGAAAGTAGCCGATACAGAACCTTTGGAAACCGTCTTTTCGTCCCGTAGCAGTCGTGTTCTAACGAGATCCACTCTCAAATCGACGCGGTCAAGTATTACTCTGAGTATTAGGTAAAGACGAATGGACGTTCAGCTGAAGCAGTCCACGTTGGATGAGACATACAACCGCCGGACAGGAGTCGAACGAACCAACGAATCAGTGAAAGACTGCGGCCTCGCGCGTGCGTTCGCTCGAGGCTGCGTCCACGCACGAGCGGAGGTGTTTTTTGCCCTGTGCCTGCGCCTCGTCGTCGTAATCACCAACTACGAACGCGGAGACAATCCGGGAAGTACCGTGATCACAGTGTGAGAATACTTCTATGACACCCTCTCTATAAGGACCTACTCAACCGGTGTCGCGCTTGTCGTCTCTACCACCGACTTCAAGATCGACCACTTCACCGACCAGATAACTGTCACCAACTACAGGATTAAATCGCGGTGCAGTCTCTCGAACCAAACGATACCCCTTTTGTGGCGGAACACCAGAATAAACATAGATGTCTGAGCGATCACGGCGTTGGGTGCTAAGTGCTGCTGGAACAGCACTCACAACAGCCGGATGTATCGGAACCGCATCGGACAAGAATACGAGCGACCCAGCAAATCCTGAATTGGTAGCCGATACCCCTACACCGACGGCAACCCCGAACTCGCCCCCAAAGAAGAATGAAGATCTCACCACCCCTCAGACAGACTCGACCCCAGAACCGGAGACACCAACTCACGAGCCTGAACCCAACGCGTGGCGCATCACAAATGAAGTCATCCGAATCCCCGGATATCGAATGCGATCGCACCGATTTGTCCTCAAGCGTAGGGCTACGTTTGCTTATGAATTCACAATTCGAGAAGGACCAAAGGTTGACGCATATCTCCTATCTAAGTCAGATAACCTATTTGAGTCAGAATGGGATGCTTTCAAAGCACGAAACGAATTCCAGCCTCTAATCGCAGACGAGGGTGTTCGCAGTGGTAAAGACTCAATTAATCTTGAAGCAGGTACCTATGTGTTTGTTGTCGACAATACCAACCGTGGTCCGACAACTGTCCCCAAAGACGTAGGAGAACACGTGGCTGTGGCAGAGATTCATGCTGCATACAAGCCATTCCGGTGATTATTAGAGCAGTAGCGGGCTAGAATCCTACGACATCACAGTAGTTGCTGATACTCACGGACAGAAGTACGTAAGAGGCTGTCATAGAATGGTTCTCATGGTTTGCTGAACCAGCTACGAGCGTGTCATAGAAACCCTCCCAAGGGAGGCCGCAGGGTTTGGAAACTGTGCCCAACAGTACCAACGCCCTGCAAGACGTGGCTTCGGTAGACAAATTCTTGAATGCGGCGGCTACCGAGACAGTACCGCTGTTCAACCATCTTGAGTTCGAGTTTCTCCTAGAGTACGACGTGTTCGCCCCCGCTTCGAGGGGCGAACACGAGTTCACGAGCCACCAGACCTCTTTCGCAGCTTTCTGCACTGCTACTACGAGGATGTCTACGGCACGCGTCCGGTTACACGAGAACTTCAGAACGGCCTTGTCTGGTACTACTGTGGACTCGACAAACCGCCATCCAGAGACACGGTTGACCGGTTTCTCACCGACCTCGAACACGTTATCGACGATGTCTTCGACAGACTCGTCGAGCAGGCCGCCGTCCGTGGCCTGCTCGACTCCACGTACTCTATCGATTCGACCCACGTCGAGCGACTCAGTACAACGACGCTGCCTCGTGGAACTACGACCCCACAGCCGAAGAATACTACTACGGCTTCGGCTGTACGATTGTCTCGACCGGCGCTAAGATCGCGATTGCAGCGGAGTTCACACAGACCAAGCAAGCAGATCAAGAGACGGCGATGCGCGTCACGCGTGACGCGCTCGCCGTCGATACACCGGTCGGATGCTTGGAGACAGCGCCTACGACACGCTTGACTGGCACGACCACCTGCTGGCCGCAGGGGTCGTGCCAATCGCTCCATACAATCCGCGAAACACTGATGACCCGAAAGACATCGAGTACAGGGTCAAAGACCGCATCACGGAACACAGCGAGGACGTTCAGATGAAACAGTCCATCTTGGACGAGACGTACAATGACCGGACGGGAGTTGAACGAACCAATGACGCAGTCAAGGACTGCGGCCTCGGGCACGTCCGCGTCCGAAGCCGCGTCCACGCACGAACAGAAATGTTCCTGTCACTGTGTCTCCGACTCGTCGTTGCAATCACCAACTACGAGCGAGGAGACGATCCCCGTTGAGAGAACCTCACGCTATGGAACGGATTCTATGACACGCTCTACTTGTCTGAAAAGAGGTACTCCGAGTGCGGCGTGTCGCTATCCTCGTCGGGCAGTACGTAATCGGCTTCGATGCGACCGTCTGTGGTAGCGAGGCTCACGTAGTCGTCGTGGAACGTCGCAGTGCGGTGGTCGTAGACGACGTGTGGGCTGGTGAACGTGGGTTTGGACGCTTTCTTGCCTTGCTTCCAGCGTTCAACGACGCTCTTACAGGCTTCAGCGGCCTTGTTCCGAGCGGCTTGCACCAGTCCACCGTTGAAGCTGTCCGTGGCTTCTCGCACATCGTCGTAGGTCTCGTCATCCAGCGTGGTCTTGCTGGTGGTGACGTACTCGCCTTGGAAAGCGTGGTCTACGACGTACTGAGCGCACCAGAGGAAGGTGTCTACGGTGTCTTCGAGGAGTGCGGCGTCGTCACTGTCTACATCGAGCGCAACGGGGACAGTACGCCGCACCTCCATATCTTATATGTAGGACAGGTAATTCTTAAACATTTGGGAGTCGGCCTGCTACTGGAGCGTGGTTTGATTCCCAGTTGTCGGCTTCATCCCACGGGTAAAGCCGTGGGTTTTCGCCTCGTGTTTTGTATAATGACGCCGATTATCCCGTTTTGGTGGTCATCTGTGACCGAAGTACGCCTGCTCGGTTGTTTGTCGTTCGAGTATTGATCTGGTATCAAGGGGATTTCTTCGAGTGGAATGCCTTGTCTCGCTCGTCTCATCACTTGTGGGCGGACGAGACGTCTCTCGTTTTGGATGACGTGTACGGGACTACCGACACGGTTATTTTTGATGTGGGGACTCGGAAAGACGGCATGGAGTACGAGCGGCGGGCTCTCGAACAACCGCTCTACGGATCGGTCAACGTCTACCGGATCGGGGACACACTCGTCGACACCGGCCACGTCGCCGAGCGGTCGCGGATGGAACTCCGGGCCGCGCTCGAGGACGGGGCACTCGCTGGCATCGAGCGGGTGGTTCTGACCCACCCACACATCGACCACGTCGGCGGCAGTCAGACGATCCCGGAACTCGCGGCGCTCCCCCACGTCGTCTTCGAAGGTGTTCCACCCCTCATCACCGACTTTTCCGGCTATCTCGAAGCGGGCCACGCGGAGATCCGCGAGCGGAGTGCTGGCCTTCCCGGCGACCGGAGCGCGATCGACGAGTCGTACTTCCCGCTGGACGACTACGCCGAGGACGACATCGAGATCAGTCGCGTCGTCGGTGACGGCGATACGGTCCGGTTGGGCGAGTACGAATGTGAGGTCCTTCACACGCCCGGCCACTCCGAACAGCACATGGCACTGTGGCACGCCGACAGCAAGACGATGGTCTCGGCCGACCTCGTCTCGACGAACGGCCACTTCATGTACGGCCCGCTCCACGGGGACGTAGGTACGTATATCGAGTCCTTAGAGCGTCTGCGGACCTACGACGCCGACCGGCTGGTGCCCGGTCACGGGCCGGTGATGGACGATCCCACGGCGCGGATCGATGACGCACTCCGGAAGGCTCGGGCGGCCGAGAGAGAAATCGAAAGGGCGATCGAAACCGCCGAGGGACCCGTCGCGGCCAGCGATCTCGCCAGAGAGGTGTTCGATGCCGATGACGCGACCGTCGGCTTCCTCACCCTCGTCGTTTGTGAGTATCTGGAGCATCTGGCCGAGGAGGGGGAACTTTCGGTTTCGGTCGGCGAGGACGGCGTCTACGGCGTGGCGTAGACAATCGCTTTACTCGCAGAGATACAGCTCCCGCAATTGTGCCACATATTGGGTATCCCACCCTTTGGTTTCCACGTAGTAGGTGAGCACTGCGTTGACGTATCCATCGGGGATGCTCTCGTGGGTCGCCAGCGTGCAAAGGATATGCGGTGTCGTGAAGAGGGTATTCCGGTCGTCGAGTGCGAGGGCGACGAACAGATAGTTCGTCGTATTGAACTCATCGGTGATGAAGAGGTCTGCCTCCAATTCGTTGGCCAACCAGATACAATCGGATTCGCCGCGATCAAGCCCGTAGTCGGGTGGTTCGTCGGCCCGCTCGTCGACGTTGTGCGTCCTCAGATGATGCGTTGCTTGGAGCACGAGATCGGCGGCTGCTGCGAGGAGATCGTCACTTCCTGTCGCGTCGGTGATCTCGCCAAGGACGCTCGCGGGTGTATGGACGTCGTACGCGGTGAGGAGTGCTTTGAGTGGATCCGCGCCAGTAGGTGCCTGTGTTCGCCCGTCAACGACCGGTGTCGCAAGATTCAAGAGCACATTCGTGTCGACGACAGCCACGGCGCGCTCCGACATCGTCAGGTGCGTGACTCGCCATCCGATGCGTCAGGCGCGTTCGAACCCGTCCATTCGGGAATCTCGCCGTCGTAGAAGTCATCATCACTCGGGAGGTCGTCCTCGAGTTTGGGGGTGGCAGGTGTCCGGTCCATCGACTCCCGGAGAAGTTTCAACCGCATCGCCTCTTCCCGCCCCAGGATTGCCTCGACGGTATCGTAGCCAACGCGGTCATCGTAGTAGGCGTCGCTCAGTCGCCGGCGGAACTCCTCGTCGTTTGCCAGTTCTTCGAGCTCGTCCTCGAGGGCATCGATGAGGAGGCGGGTGCGAGAGATATCGAGGATTTCAACGACGCTATCGGCACGCTCGACGAGGGACTTCGGGGCATTGAAATCGACGCGGGTTTTCTCTCCGGCCATCAATTGTGTGTAGAGTCTACACATATTTAATCTCGTTGGCGTCCACTCCTAGCCGCAGCCGCCACCTGTCGTGGCAGCCACGAAATCTTGGCTGATACGGTCGAGGTACGCTATTTGCTATGCGGGCTGATCACCGAGGAGGTACATGTCGACTGATATCGTCCTCGACCCTTCCCGGGGAATTCGATTAGCATGATGAACAGTATATTTACCCAATGAACGATAATAGTCGGGCAATGACCCACGCTAAGCAGTCACAGATCGATTTTCGCGAATCAGAGGAGTTTGTCGTTGGTGATGATGGGATGGTACGGGTCAAAATGGAAACGCTCCAGAAACACGGGCCCCGCAATGACTGTTCGTCGCTGGGGTTTTGGCCCTTCTGAGGCCACAGCTACTGAATAGCAGAGAGCTGTTTACTATTGTTGGTGTGGCTGCTCTCGCGCGATATATACATATCGACGGCCTTAGATCGCTTTATACTATCTGTAGGTCTATTTGAGGAGATTATAGGCTCATATACTCAGCACTTTTGACCGGAAGAATAGAGCATTAAGAACACGACCTAAGTAAGAAATATATGAGCTATTCAAACACGACATAAACAGGGGCTCGCACCAGCAGCAAACGAAAAACAGGCAGACGCTCCTACAACACGGATCTGTATACCCGGCTTCAGTCTGGTGGTTTGGGCCGAGTATATCCAAGAGGTGCCCGACCCCAGTCGTCTGTTACCAGTGAATACTGAGACTGTTGCTCGAGCCACGTGACACACTGCATCCACACATAACTGGATAACCGAGAGGCAGAATACGCAACAGCGACCGAGGCACTGGCACTTCCGGCCAACAGGAACGACGCACAACTGCCCGATCCGAGCTGGCGGATACGGTACTGAGCCCCCACTAGGTACTGCTGTCCGGAACAATCTCGTTGTTCAGACACTCAGAATCATAAACAGTCACCAGCCCCAAGGGTTGTCGATCACGACCACCGCGTGTTTCAGTCCTCGCTACGTGAAGACGGAAAAAACACGTACTGGGCGCCCCTCAATTCATAGGCCACGACCTCCCCTCGCTCCTTTCAGGTGCGAATAGCCCTACAACATAGCAGCAGGCCAGTGAATTAGTAGCAAACCACGCTACCCCTCACCCTGGCTGGAAGAGCCGTTACAATGGCGTGTCTGCACGCTCGCTCCCGAACCGAGCAACGACCGTGCCACCGACCATACAATACACCGATAGTCCACCCGAGACACGGTTCAGACACGCCTCACCTACAGACGACAGCAGCCACAACTGATGCCGACTCTCCTTCAGCACTCACCAGTTGCAACAGGGACTCCTGCTCAAGTTGTTGCCAGTGCCCTCTCCCAACCAGTGGATAATCACTCCGTTCTATGTCGATCTGTTTCTCCAGCCAGCGGCGACATTTCACAGCCAGTTAAGCGGCGTTGAGCCAGCTACGATCCACCTACACTCGATCCATCTGTTTCCGACACCGTCTGTGGCCGCCAGCAATCCGATGCCGGCCCCGTGGCCGTGATCACTGAACATCCCAGCCATTGCTTCAGTCACGTCCGGGCTGTATACCCAACACTCTCCGTCCTTCTTTCGGACTTTGCGTCGAGTATACCGCTCGTGTTACCGTCCGAGGGACCGCGAACACACTGCTTGCTATCCGCAACGCCCTGCAAGCGCGTATACAGTCTCACCACCACATCGGTGTTCGGTAAGCCAAAGCGCATCTGGCCGGCCGGCTACTGCGTCTGATACAACACCCACACGATGCATTCGATGCGGTCAGCGACCGAATCTGGTCGACATAACCGTGAAAATAGTACTATCGGTGGTACTCGAACGTGAGTGGTTCTACTACCCACCCCGGACAACGCAGGGGATGACACGATGGGTAGCACCCAATGTCAGTCAGTCCTCGAGATCATCAAGCAACTTCGACACCGTATAGATGTCAGTCAGCCCGGCTGTGTCGACCTGGTACTTTCGGGGTGGGCTGTTCGTGCTGTAGGTCGTCTCGACACGGGGTCGGCCATCACTGGGTTCGTTGAGGCCTTCGAGGACCTCCGCACCGTCTGACTGTCTCGGGACGACCCAGATCGCTTGTTCGGGCTCACAGGCCGCCATCGTGTCGAAGTCGTCGGGAATCGCCTCGTATTTATCACCGTGAATCCGCTCGGCTTCACCGGTCACGACGATACTGCCGTCAGCATCGAGTCCGACCACATCGAGGCGTCTGAACGTGATACTGTCAGCGTCGGCTGGCACGCCGGTATCGTCCATGAACGCGGCGGCGGCGAGTTCACCCTCCTGTACCTCATAATACGTGTGGACGGTCTCGACTGGCGATGTATCATCCTGTTTGTAGTTCTGGACGATCCAGCGTCGCAGAACTTCGTTCATGAGAGTGTGCAGACTCGACTCGCCGAGATCGCCAGTCTCGTGGCCGAACTCAAGCCCACTGCGTGGTTTCTCCGCGATGAGTTCCCGTCCCGCTTCCGAGAGGCTGTACAACCGATGGGGGTGGTCGCCGTCGTGGCGGAGCAACTCCGCATCGAGAAGCTCGTCGATCGCAGCCTGGTCGATATCGAGATACTCCTTGAGCCGGAGCATCGAATCCCACACGATGTCGTACTCGTGTGGTGCAAAGCGCCGCTGCTGGGCGTCATAGACGGCCTGGAGAAACGCCAGTTGCACCCGACTCCAGTCCAACGCCGCAATCTCGTCGGCACTCCTGTTCAGGTACAGGTCACAGATCGGGATATCATTCCGATCGACCGTCTCAAGGGCGCCACTGCAGCGCAACGCCCGCCGCATTCCCGTACTCGTCGGGTTATACCGCCGCTCACAGCGGGCACACTGGATGGCGTGTTGCTCGGGGTCGTAGGTGACGGCCCCGGGGAGCCGCGTCGTCCGTACCAACACGTTGATACCTGGGTGGGACCGGGCGTCGTCGGTAGCTCCGTCGGTCTCTGTTTCTGGTGCCGTGGCTGGCTCGTCGGCGACGGTCACCGCATGGGTTGATCGGGTGTGTGCCACGCGCTCGTCGAAGGCTGCCTGAAATCCAGCCGGGGTCGATACGGTGGCGTCGGGATGGCCATCCGGCAGTGGCAGTGACTCGATGTGGAACGGTCTGGATGCCTGCTCGAATAGTTCGTCGGGTAGTGACACGAGCCACTGGCCGGCCGACAGCTGGCGCAGGCGAGCAGCCATCTTCTCGCTTTCGATCTCGTCGGTTGCGAGCCGTTCGGCGAGTTTGCGGTCGTGGCCGACCTGCCCTGTGACGATCGTGCCGACGTTGTTGAGGACTTCATCATAGGTGGTTGCCCCATCACCGCCGGCCGTCGTGGCCCGGGTGTCGGTATCGGCCAGTTGCTGGGGGAATTGCATCGCGAGGGTCATGCTGACCTGGAACTCCCGGCCCTCCGAGAGCAATGCATCGAGGATTTCGCTGCCGGCCACGTTCCCGGCTTCCTCGAGGTAGACGTTGACCAGTGGGAGCGACTCTCCGCCGCGCCGCCGGCCGCGGCGTCGCAGCGCCGTCCAGAGCTGGGAGAGTACGATCAGCACCATCGCCCGCTGGACCGACTCGCGGAGCCGACCGATGTCGAGGATGATCGTCACGTCCTCGTCGAGGAACGCACTGAAATCGAACTGCGGGGTTTCTTCGACTGTGGGATCAACGTTGAACAGCCGGCGGAGCCGCGGCCGGTTGGTAATCGCCTCGATGCGGGTAAGCGCGGCCCCGATCGCCGACTGGAAGACCTCGTCGTCCTTGGCGGCCAGCGACGCGAACGACCGTTCGAGTGCCTCGCTCTCGACTGGCGGGGGCGTCTTGTTGTCCTGGAGCGTTCGGAGCGTCTCGTAGAGCGACCGGACCGTCGGGACCTCATCGCCATGGAGCGGGTCATACAGCGCTCGCAGCCCGCTACGGATCGCCTTCGGTGCAAGCTTTGCATCGTACTGCTCGGGCCCCATGAGTTGGCGGAGGATCGCCTCGAAGTGGCCAACCCGGTCTTCGATGGCTGTGGATCGTTGGACCCCCGCAGCCACCTCGTCGCGGATGTCGAAAAACGACTGGGCGGGCAACCACTCGGCCAGATCAAAATAGTAGACATCGTCGAGTGAGCCAGTCTGAGCGTACAGCGACTGGCACAGCTCTGTCGCCATCCGGCCGCCTTTCGGGTCGATGAGGATCTCCGGGCCGGCCGTCGCGGTCCGGTTTGCCAGTAATGCGTTGCTCAGAGCCGTCGATTTCCCCGAGCCGGTCTGCCCGACCCAACTGATGTGTCTCGTCTGGAAGCGTGGCGGCACCGAAATGTGTGGCTCCTGTCGCTGGTGGTCGCTATCGATCGGATAGCCAAGCGCCAACCCGGGCTGGCGGAACTGATCGAGGGTCGATGTGGACGGGAGCGTAAGTGGAGTCTGTGCTGGTGGCGTCGTTTCGAGGCCGCGTTCGACCCGCGGCGGTGCCGACCCTCCCTCGATTGCGAACAGCCCCGGCAGTTCTTCGGCGTCGGCGATGATGCCACGGCTGGTGTTGTCACGCCAGGTCGGCCAGTTGTGCGAGGCCGTGAACTCCGGGTCGATATGGGTGCGGTCCCGGAGTCGCCGGAACAGTGTCCGCCCGGGCTGTTTGTTCCCCCCATCATTATCACAGCGCCGCCGCCCGGCAAGCCAGTGATAATCACTCCCCAGGTGAGCAAACGCCGATTCGAGATCGGACGCGACGCCATCAGCGGCTTCCTGGGAGGCGCTGTCGACCGGGATGGCCACCCGAGCGTTGACGAGATACGACGCAGCCGCGTTGCGAACGTCAATCGCATGTCTGCGGGTTTGCTCTTCGGTTGTGAGATCGCGCTCGCCAGGCTCGTAATCGGTGCCGAGGAATTTCGCCAGGACGCGATCCTGGGCGATATCGATATCGTGAATCCGGTTTCGTTTGGTCTGTCGCCAGTCCCGGAATGGCGTTATCAGGAGCTGGTAGATGACCGGCAGGCGTGTGGTGACCATTGTCCTGAGCAACAGCGCCAGTGGGCCCGTTTCGTCGGTGCCTAGGCCAAGCGATCTGACGCGGTCGGCCGGTGTGGGTGATGGTTGCGCAGCGGAGGGCTGGGAATCATCGGGCAGCAGTGACATCTGCCAGTTGTGACGGCGGGTTGTGACACTACAGTATTCGACGCCGGCGGTGTACTCGGGTACCGGGCCCGCCGAGCCCTGTGTGAGGACGCCGGCGCTGGCTACTGGTCTCTCGACAGAGGTGATGGCATATTCCGCGGGGAAGAGACTTCGAAGTGTGTTTTCGAGGGCTTGCAGGCGGTGTTCCGCGCCACTGATCGTGAAGTAATAGTTCAGTGGTGTGGGCGTGGTTTCGGCGCCCGGGGCGACGATGCGACATTCGATATAAGATGGTTCGTTGTCCGTGGTGACCGTCTTGGTTAGTTTCGTGAGCAGCCCGTCGTCGTTATCCGCCAGTAAATCAGTGAACGTGGCTGTTTGTCTGGCGATATCGTTCGGGTCAAGCGCTGTCATCGTGGGTTCGACCCGAAGGTACTGGTCTGTCTCTGGACTCCAGTTCTGGGGGAGTGGCGGCGTGTCGTCTGTCATGGTTCGGTTGAGCGTGTGTGGTTTCGCAGTCGCTCGTTGGTCGGTCGTCGGTGTGTGTCGGTGCCGTATAGCGGGTACTGCTGTCTGCTGGAGGTGCAGTGGTGTTGGTATGGCGGGCGCTCAGTCAGCGTGGAATCTCATATCAGGGGCTTGCACTGGCCGGGGGTGAAAAGCGATCGGTCTGTGAATCAAATATGATACTAATATGTGTAGAATGTCTTCTCTAATTCTCTTACTGCCGTATTATATTATCAAAAATAATATCAAACTAGATGTGACGCGCATTCGGTCGGGGCTGTCCGTTGGAGAGGTGTATTTGCCGAGCTACTGACTGTGATGAAGAGTTGTGGCAGGGCCGGAGTAGTGGACCATGTGTGAATGTCCACCGTCTACTGAGCGGCAACGCGCGATCGAACAGCGGCTGTCCGGCATGACGCCCGGTACCGCGAGTACGACAGTTCACTGTACCGCCTGTGGTGGTGAGATTCAGGTGGGTGCGGATATTGTAGTGTATGCACAGCGTCGAGGCGAGGAGTCGGTGTGGCGGGTTCCCCGGGTGTACTGTCGGCCGTGTTTCGACGGGATCGAATCGACGCTCGGTGTTGAGGAGGTGATTGCGAGAGCGCGGCTCGGGTCGGTCTTGATTCCAACTGGCCGGACCCATCGGCCATGTGTGACTGAGGTCAGTCTGCTTGAGTGGTGGGGTCCATCTGAGTAAACTACCCTACTACTCAACGAGCGAGTGGGTTCTTTGACCCCGAGCGAAATTATAGTAATCTCCAGAAGTATCTACTCACATCACTCAGCAGATCTCGGAGAACCAACGAGACACGCTATCTTCGGCAGACACCCCCGCAAAGACTTCCAGATTCTACTATACGTGGGGTGGTTTACCCGGTCCTCCATGCCGCCGAAGTCGAAGACGATCACTCGATCCTCGTCGAGCAGGTCCGCGAAGTCGAACGTGGCCGCGCCGTCCGCGGGCGTGTGATCGAACATCGTCGAGAGTCGCCCGTCGGTTGCGATGGTGTCGACACGGCCCACAGCCCCACTCAGTACCTTCATGAAGATTTCCCGGTCCCGTTCGACGAGACTCTCGAAGTACTCGTCGAGGCCATCGTCGGTGACCGCGGGTGGGGCTTCCATGTCCATCGTCCGACTCAGCGTCGCGTAGAGATGGTCGTGGCCGAACACGTCGTCGCCGTGGACGGGATCGAACAGTGCCCTGACGTGGTTGCGGATGGCCTTCACCGAGTCGGCGGCTCGTCCGTAGCGCTCTGCACCGAGGAGTCCCTCGAGAATCTCCTCGTGCTGGCCGGCTACCCGGGCCGACGCTTCGGTCCGGGGGACGTCCGCGTCGAGCAGCGGGCGGATGTCGAAAAAGGACAGCGCCGGCAGCACCTTCGTACAGTCGAAGTAGAGGACGTCGTCGAGGTCGCCGTAGCGGGCGTAGTGGGCCCGCAGGTACTCCTCGGCGGTGCCACCGCCCTTCGAGTCGATGAGGATGTCCGGCCCCGCGGTCGCCTTGACGTTCGTGAGTATGGCGTTCTCGGTGAGGATGGATTTACCAGCGCCCGTGTTGCCACCGACGAAGACGTGCCGGTCCTGATACGCCGGCGGGAGTGAGAGGTCCCGTCCGTACGGTTGTCGGTCGTGGGTCAGTGGCATCCCCAGAGCCATCCCTGGGCCGGTGTAGCGGGCGAGCACGTCGGGGGCTGGTAGCGGGACGCCGGTCCGTTCGCGTGGCCGGGTCCCGAGGGTACGTTTCCCGTCCGGTGTGAGTCCGTCGCCGTCCAGCAGACAGAAGTTCGGGAGTTCGTCCGGGCCGACGACGATCCCACGACTGGTTACCGGGACGGTCGGGAGTTTCGATGTGAGACGCATGTAGCTGGCCGGGTAGAGGACCCGATCACAGTGGTCCCGATAGATCTGCGAACCAGGCGGCTGCGGGTCACAGGGGTGGAGTTCGTCGTCGGTCTGGAGGTGGCCACGCACCTCGTGAAACTGGCTCCCGACGTGCCCGAACGCACTGGTCAGTTCGCGGGCGATCCGGTCCGCGCCGATGGGATCACTCCGCGTGAGGACGACCGACCGTGCCGAGAGCACCAGCGACCGCGCCGGGTCAAGGCTGCTGATCGCGTCGATGCGGGCCTGTTCCTCCGGCGACGGTTGGTAGGCTCGTTTCTGCTCGCGCGTGCGGGGAACAGCGCGTCCAGCAGACACTGATTGCCTTCCTGGAGGTCCTGGAGATAGGACTGCTGCTCGGTCGTCCAGTCGCGGAACGGTCGACAGATCGCCTGGTAGACGACCGACATGTCGGCGTCGCGCATCGTCTGGATCAGCGTTGCCAGTGGCACGCGGCGCGACTCGCGACGGGTCCGGTCGCTATAGCGGCGGGTGGATTGGCCGTCGTCGACGATGGTCTCGAACGTGGCGAGCGGTGCCTGCCAGTCGGGTCGCCGCTTCGCGTGGCCGCGATACTCGACGCCGGCCACGTAGGGATGGGCCGGCGTGATCGCCGGATGCGGATGGCAGTCATTGTCGGGTGCGACCGGGAGCAGTTCGTGGACCTGTCGAGGGTGCCACTCGACCCCCCGGAGTTCGTAGGTGTTGGGGAGTGCCGTCCGGAGTACGTGTTCGATGTCCGGGTGGAAGTCCGTGTACTCCGACCCGACCAGATATCTGATCTGGGCGTCCGGTCGGCCGTCCCTGACCAGCAACCATTCGACGCGTGGTCGTTTGACCGATCCCGTGAGCGTGTGTCGGAGGCCGGTCTGGCTGGCTTCTTGGAGCGCCGTCAGGAGGATGTCCATCCCGCAAGCGACCGTGTCGGGATCGATCGGTGTGTCGGTGGGTTTAATTTCGATATAAGGCTGGTCTGTGGTTGGTTGGGGGCTACTGGGAGCTGGTCGTCTTTGGTGTCTAGCGGGACGTTTGTTGACTGGCTTTTTGCCATGATGATGGAGGGGAGTGGTGATTGCGGTGACACATACTGCTGCACCTGCACATTTATTTCTATCGAAGAAAATAAAAATAAAGCTGTTTGGAATACATTGCGTTCGACGGCTGTGGTTGAGTATCCAATTACGGGACACGCCTCGGCGAACTCCGAACCATCGACGACGTCGAGGTGGACCACGTCGACATCCGCAACCGCGACCGGCTGGAAGAAGCGCTGTCGGGCACGGACGTGGTGTTGCACCTGGCCGCGATCTCCGGCGTCGACGACTGCGACGACAAGCCGGACCTGGCCTACGAGGTCAACGTCACCGGGACGAACAACGTCGCCTGGTTCTGCAAGAAATCGGGTGCGGCGCTGTGTTTCCCCTTCTCGATGGCCGTCATCGGCGACCCCCAGGAGTTCCCGATCACCGTCGACCTCCCGCGGGACCCGCTGAACTGGTACGGCCGGACGAAAGTGCTGGGCGAGCGCGCTATCGACACGTTCGCCGACGGGAGTTTCCCGGCCCACCAGTTCATGATCTCCAACCTGTACGGCCGCCACGAGGTGGGCGGTCTGGAGGTCTCGAAGGGCACCGTGATCAACTTCTTCGTGAACCGGGCGCTGGCTGGCGAGACGCTGACGGTCTACGAACCCGGGAGCCAGTCGAGGAACTTCGTCCACGTCAAGGACGTGGCCGACGCGTTCGTCAAGAGCGCCGAGCGGCTGGTGGAACAGCGTGCGGCTGGGGAGACCGGCGTCGAGAAGTATGAGATCGCCAGCGACGAGGACCCGGGCGTGATGGCGGTGGCCGAATTGGTGGAGTCGATCGCTCGCGAAGAGCGCGGCATCGAGGCAGAGGTGGCACTGGTCGAGAACCCCCGGAGCGGAGAGACGATAGTGAGCGAGTTCGGAGTCGATACTGCGGCTGCGCTGGATCGACTGGGCTGGGAACCGGCCGAGACGGTTGAGGACTCGATCCGGGGTCTGCTGTCGGAATCAGAGTGATCCTGTAGCTATTCGGAAATATGTTCGATATTGTATGGAGCTCTCGAAACCCTCGGCGTCAGTATTGCAAACTCGGTCGAGATTGAAGACTGAAAAAAGGCACTGGCAGCGATCACGATGCTCTTCGAAGAGACAGGGACGGGAACAATTCCAGGGGTATGTCGAGTATTGGAAAAGTATCGTGCCAGACGAAGAAATCGGTATCTGCGCTGATCAAGTCTTCTTGTGGAATCAAAACGCGAAAACAGGGTCGTGGACTCAAGAAGGGTGTTCTACCGTCTACTCGGTGGGCGTAGCGAGTACGTGCCATGCATTCAGGTCGTCTCGCTCTCGGCCGAACGGGTCGTAGGATCCACGGTGGGCAAACTCCTCCGTCTCGTATCCATGGTTCTGGAGATGCTCCACCACCTCGTGTGGGTTGAGCTTCTCGTCGGGGACGTCAGGTTGGTCGGTATGCAGTTCGATGAGCCAAATCGGTTCGGCCGCGATAGTATCGGGTGAGGAGGTAATAACCTCGTGTTCCCAGCCGTCGATATCCATGAGGATGATGTCAGGCTGACCGTCATCGAGGTAATCGTCGAGCGAATCGACTTCCGTTTGATAAGTGGTGAAATTGTCGTAGCCGTTGTAGTCTATCGATCGTTCGAGGAGAGAGAGCCTGTCCTGGTCCGGGTCGAAGCTCCGGACGTGGTCGACGCGGTCGGCGACAGCCATGGAGTGATAGCCATACCCTGCACCGACTTCCCAAAATTCACTGTCGGGAGAGCACTGGCGTGCCAGGACCTCTAGGACTTCCGACTCATAATCGCCAGTAATGCGGCGTTGGTGGTCCGGCCGTTTTAGCTCGTACCAGTAATGGAAGCTAGAAAGGTTCTCCGGGCTCGGCGTAATACGGTACAGGTGTGGGGAGCGTAATCGACCGAATAAAGTCGAAATCCGGCCCTTTCGAACGTTCTGTACCCGAAAAATCATAAGCTGTAGCGTGGTAATTATTATCGTGGCAACCACCCGAGTGGCCTTCACACCGGTGAGTAGGATTCCATCCCGTCGATAAGACCGCAGAGCGCGGTCATGAAGCGAGGACATAGAGGTAGAAAGAATATGAACCATTATAGGCATTGTTCTCTCAGTGGCACACTTATCATGATGAACGATTTGGACAGATCAGACGCCGCATTCTCGACTCGCAGACCTTATTAATAGGGCTTTAGAAGCACTGACAATGAGTGAGGCCGAGGATATCGGTCGTCGTCAAAAACTCCGCGGCTTGTTACGAGTTGCGAAGTTCAGACCGGTTCTTACTGTTGCGATCATCGTCGGTGGAGTCTTCGCCGCGCTATTAGAGGGCGTCGGTTTGAGTTTTATCCTCCCTATTGTGGAGATCGTGCAAACTTCCGGTGATCCGACACAGGAGGCCAATGGGATGATGAGATTGTTCGTGTCCGCATTTAATGTTCTTGGTGTCCCGTTAACGCTCGGGTTCGTCGTCGCTGGTGTGAGTCTCGTGTTGACGGTCCGGTGGACACTAACCTTCGTCGTCAGGTGGCTTCGAGAAGCACTGATGGTCGACTATACGAGAGAGATTCAGTCGCAGTCCTTCGAAAATGCGCTTGATGCAAAGATCGAGTACTTTGACCGCGAAGGATCCGATGACATCCTAAATGCTATCGTCACGCAATCGGAGTATGCGGGCCAGGTGATTAAGTTCGTGGTCAATTTTGTCGAACAAGGATTCCTGGCGCTTGTGTATCTCGGCGTCGCATTTATTCTCGCTCCGAAACTGACGTTATTCGCATTACTGTTCCTGGGAGGATTTTCTTTGCTATTTCGACACCTAGTGGAATCCGGTTATCGACTGGGTGATAAGGTGGCGGACGCAAATGAGGGCGTTCACCAGACTGCACAGGCTGGGACCCAAGGTATACGGGATACAAAATTATTCGGGATTAAAAACAAAATATTTGACAATTTTACGAAGGAGTTGGAAAAGTACGCAGATTCGATCATTCGGCAACAGCGAAACCAACAGGCGATAAAAAACTTTTACAATTTATTGACTGCCATCTCTGTGTTCGTTCTCATCTACTTGGCAATCACGTTCGCTCAGATGTCGCTTGGAACGCTCGGTGTCTTTTTGTTCGCGATGTTTCGATTGGGGCCGAAAGCGAGTGGATTGAACTCGAAGCTATACCAAATCGAGAACAATCTTCCACACTTGATTCGTAGTCAGGAGTTCATACACGAACTCGAAAAGAACAGCGAACCTACAGTAGATTCGGAACTAGTCCCTGACGAGGTTCGAACCATCGAGTTCGACGATGTGCGGTTCTCCTATGCGGGTCAGGAAGAGGACGCCCTCGACGGCCTTTCTTTCGAATTCGAGAAGGGAGAGTTCATCGGGTTTGTCGGTCAGTCTGGGGCCGGTAAATCAACTATCGTCTCGTTGCTCGCACGGATGTACGAACCTGACTCCGGGAGGATCCGTGCCAATGGGCGATCGATTCACGAGATGCACATTGACGAATGGCGCTCGCGCATTGCGGTCGTGCGACAAAATCCCTATGTATTCAACGCGTCACTTCGGTACAACCTCACGATAGCTACCCAGGACGTGTCTCGACAAGAACTTGATCGAGTCTGTGAAATCGCAAAGCTCGACGAGTTCTTCGATGATTTACCTGACGGCTATGACACCCAACTCGGTGACGAGGGCGTGCGTCTTTCAGGAGGGCAACGTCAACGTGTCGCTATCGCACGGACCCTCTTGAAAGACGCCGACGTGCTCGTTCTCGACGAGGCAACGAGTGATCTCGACTCGAACTTAGAAAAGCAAGTTCAAGAGGCTATCGAACAAATGGACAGTGAGTACGCTGTTCTCAGTATTGCACATCGGTTATCGACCGTCCAAAATGCCGATCGAATCTACACAGTCGACGGTGGTGAGATCATCGAATCCGGCACCCATGAGGATCTGATCGCTCAAGATGGCCAATATGCCGAGTTGTATTCAATACAGTCAAAACACTGACCGTACTGCTAACTTAATTCATCGCTGCTAATCGTCTAATACCGCACCCTTCGCGGACAGTTTATCCCCCAACAGCATAATCAAATGGAGCTTAGAAAACCCGCCAGGGGGAGCACACCTTGACAGCGTTTTCGAAGAGGGCTCGTTCAGTCGCTGAGATATCCCATCGCTTCCAGATGCCCCTCGAGGTGGCTGGTCGCCATATTCTCGTACTCGATCGGTTCTTCGGCCGTAACTGAACGTCGCTGCTCCGATTCCACGACCAGCCACGGAACGTTCCTGAGTTCGTCGGCGTACGTATGTCGCCAGTGGGAGTACTCACGCAGATACAGTGGTGGCAGTCGTTCCCCGAACATATCACCGTGGTCTGCCGTGATCACCGTCTTCCCACCGAGTTCAGACATCACCTCCCTGGCGTGGTCCAGCACGATTCCGAGGTTCTCCCTGTAAACGTCCAGCATTTCGTCACGAGTTATGTACCCACGCTTGAGCGCTCGCCGGAGGTGCTGGACGATTCTGCCGGATTTCGGCAGGTCCGACGCACTGGGTGATTCCATCTCGGTGAAGATGACGTCCTCGCTTTCGGTCACACGTGCCCGTAGTTCCGCCGCTTTGGGGCCGACGTACGGATTGTTTGGCTGCATGAAGTGAACGATGTACCGTTTGTCGTCGAACTCGTCGAACGTATTCAACGCGAGTTCGGCTACGTCCTCGGGCAGACGCATCTTTCCGCTCTGGTCCGACTCGTCGTAGGTCGTCCGGATAGTGAAGAAGATATCGTCGCTTTGTTTTTCGATATACGGGTTCGCGGTGATATACACGGTGTCGTGGAACTGGCGTCCGTCGAAGGTCTTTCGCATGAACTCCTCGCTGTGGCCTCCCTGGGAGACGATAGGGGACAGGTCTCCGTCCAGATCGTTCTCCGCCTCGAAGACATCGTAGCGGCAGCCGTCCAGAATGATGAGGTTGTCCCAGTCGGCAGACATCACGTCGAAACCCTCTCCGAATCTGTCGGCGTAGAGCGCTTCGTTCATCCGCCGGTTTATTTGCCGCAGTTTGTTGAACGCGACCGACGGGTCTCGAAGAGCGTCACGCATCCCGCTGACACTCGGAAGTGTGTCCATGGAGACGCGAAGAACTCGATCAGTAAAAAATAAATCGGAGACGTGGATTGAGATCGCTCCGCGTGAAAGCACCGACTTCCGTATCTTCGCCTGGAGATGCTGTCCCGTTGTGGGGCTGTGTTGAATCGCCATACTGCGATGGAATTCACTGTTTCACAGCCCGCTTGATGTTATAGACGACACACATCAGAGCGATTTCTCGGAACTCACGGAACCACGAACGCGCTCGCACGGCGAAGC
>NZ_JALJCL010000021.1 GCF_023698535.1 Halorientalis regularis | reverse complement strand
GTGCGCTCGTTCTCCCAAACGTCTTGACTGTCCTCTTCCAACGTCTCGCTGAGGAGGTCTGCGAGTTGCATAGGCACTTCTCGCTACAGCCTCCTCGCTTCTCAAACTCACTCAACTAGACAGTGCCTACGTCAGACATCCATATGCATCTTGTCAGGTAATGATTCGCTCTACACTGGAGTCGACACGGACGGCACACACTCTTCTAGGTATTTCACCGGAAACGTGGTGTGTGTGTGTTCCCTCTGGAAGATGTTGCGTCTCCCGTCTCCCCATCCTCTGAGGTCCCCTCTTGTCTGAAGACGGCCACACCGATCGAGCTCATCCTCTAATCTCCAGTTGAACGGCCGGTTCTGAACTCGGGAGAACTCTCTCGGGACCTGTGGGGTGCAGTGGGGTGCAGTGGGGTCACCCTCCTCTCCCTGTGGAACCGCTGTCTCCCGTGGTTAGGTAGCAGACCGTCTCGGCCAACCCTCCAACTCGTTGTCGTCTCGGCCGGCCTAACCGCCTCATCATTTCGTCGCTGTCTCGGCCGATCTCGATGTCTCTGCACCGTGTGACCTTCCGACCGTCTGTGGTTGTGCTACCATTCTGATATGTGCAAGACGATCCCGAGTGAAGCCCAACCAACGGGTCCGAGACACGCCAGCCTACAATTTCACCGGAAACCCGGTGTCTCTTCTTCGGCCTCCCGATTTCACCGGAAACCCGGTGTGTGTCTCTGGAGCCTCCGACCCGACCACACAGACACCGTCTTACAGTCGAATCTTAACCAACAACTGTCCGGCATTCGAACCGTGTTGGTTAAGAACCGCCCCCCGTCCGGAGGGTACAGAAAAATACACAACGTGGCGCCGCTGAGGCAGGGAGGGTGGGTTCACCGTGAACGACTCACTCCGACTCCCCAGTTTGCCGTAGCTCCCTGAGGATGCGGACTTAGCGCCTGTATACGGCTAAAACAGAGCACGACACAAGTCGACAGACTCGCCACGGAGGCAGACTCGTCACGAATATTGAAACAACCAGTCAGTCGTCGGTTTCTGTGATGTCGTCGACGAGCTGTTTCCCGACCGACCGCGTTTCGCCGTTCAATAACTCGAGGATGTACATGCTGCCGACGTCCTCGTATCCGGTCACTTGCATAGTCTCGTCGTCGCCGTCTGTGAGGCTGTGGGGTTCGGCGAACGTCACTGTGTACTGTGGCACTATCTCCGATTAGGAACTGAAGGAGTAACACTCCGTCGGTCGGTCGAGTGACCGAAAACTGGCGGCCGAACACACGACACGAGAGCCTGCCGGGAGCAGACGACACGAGAGCCTGCCGGGAGCAGACGACACGAGAGCCTGCTAGGTCTATGCGTTCCGGTCGTTGCCGATGCGGCCACGACGAACGGTCCAGCCGAGTCCGGTCGCGGGAACTCGTGGAACAAGTCCCATCACTGTCAGTCCAATAGTACGGACATGGACATCGGTGTTTCCGTCGGGCCGTACGTCGACAGGATTGATGAACTGCCAGGGTCGTTCAGCTTCGTCGAGGTCGCGATTGGGGAGGGAGAGCGGCCAGTGAGCGCGCTCGACCCCGCTGCGCTCTCGGAGCGACTAACGACACGAGGCTTCGGTGCCACGGTCCACCTCCCGTACCGACAGCCGCTCGCGACGACGGTCGAGCGGATCGACTCCGCGACGCTCGAGTACTTCGATACGTTGCTCGCCGCGGCCGCGGCCATGGGCGCTGACACTGCGGTCGCCCACCCGCGCTCCCGGGGCTCCGGGCGAGACCACCTCGCCGACAGGATGGGTTCGGTGGTCGACCGCGCCGAAGAGCACGGCGTGACTGTCTGTTTCGAGACTGTCGGCCATGCGGGTGGGGTCGCGCTGGAACAGGTCGGCGAACTCGCCGCTGAAGCAGGCGCAGCGGTGTGTCTCGATGTCGGGTACGCGTACCTGGAGGCGGGGACAGAGGGCACGACTGCGTTCCTCGACTCGTACGGTGACATCGTGGACCACCTCCACGTCCACGGCGCGCGACACCGCCGCGACACACACATCCCGGTCGGCAGCGGCGACGTCGACTACGCGACGCTCGGGCCGGCGCTCGCCGACGCGGCACCGACGACTGCGACCGTCGAGGTGTTCACCGACGACCCGGGATATCTGACCTCGTCGGCGGAGCGATTTACCGCGGCCCTCGACGGCGTGTCGCCGGAGGACGAGTACCCGTGAGAGCCGAGCCCGTCATCGCCGTCGTGTGAGTGCCGCCATCCCACGCCGATAGCGTCGTTCCCGCCGAGACCGGCCTGTCGCCCGCAGGAACCTTCTCGCCGCGAGAACTCGGCGGCAGGACTCATCCGAACTCCACCGCGTCTATAAAAGACGACCGCCACTTCGTCCATCGAACGAGTAGTTCCACTCCGAACGTCGAGCTCCACCCCGCACGCTGAAAGAAACTGGCAGTCCCGAACCGGACAGCCCCCTCTGGGACATAGGTGTTGGGACACCAGGGACGAGCAGGTGGTGTCACAGACGGCCTGCGACACAGGACCCGAGTGTACTTGCCGCCGTGGTCCGTTGTGTCGACTCCATGGAGGCAGAAACGTACCCCGTCGCCGGCAGGACGCACCTGCTTGGACAGTCGACGACCGAGGTCGCTTCTACGAGCGGTGCTAGTACCGAACGGTCACGCACGGTGACGACACCGTTCCGCGAGGCCACGAGGGAGACCAGCCCAGCAACGAACAGACCGCGTTCTGGTGTGGGTTCGCGATGACTGCCGCGGGAGGTGTCCGGACGTGACGGAGACGCAGGCTCGAGTCGCGCTGATCACCGGCGCGAGTTCAGGTATCGGAGCGGAGACAGCGAAACGATTCGCCGAGAACGGGACCGCTGTGGTACTCGGTGCCCGGAGCGTGGATGCGCTCGAAGCGACCGCTGAGGAGTGCCGCGACTGCGGCGTTGCGGCGGCCGCCGTCCAAACGGACGTGACCGACCCCGACGCTGTCGCGGCGCTCGTTGAGGCCGCGGTCGAGCGTTTCGGGCGGCTGGACGTGGCCGTGGTCAACGCTGGCATCGGCGAGGTCCGGGACGTACCGCTGTCGGAATTGCCCCGCGAGCAGTTCGAGGCCGTCACCGAGACGAACGTCCACGGCGCATTTTACACGGCGCGGGCGGCGCTACCACACCTTCGCGAGCGTGACGGAGCCATCGTGTTCGTCGGCAGCTCCAAGGGCAAGTACCCGAGTACGTCGACACCGGTGTACGCGGCCTCGAAGTGGTGGGTTCGCGGCTTCGCAGCGAGCGTAGCCGGCCGCGCCGGTCCGGACGGGGTCGCAGTCACCGTCGTCAATCCCACCGGCGTCCCGACCGAATTCGGATCGGCGTTCCGGGAGACGACGAACGCCCAGAACCTCGACCCCGAGGCGACAGTTAGCGCTGCGGACGTGGCAGACGGAATCGTCTACGCGGCCGACCAGGAGGGGGCGACGGCAGTGGCAGAACTCGACCTCTACCGACGGGACATTCACGAGCGGTTTTAAACCGTCGAGTGCTTCCGATGTTGTGGATGTACAGCGCGTCGTAGAAACAGAAAGTCCCACCCGCAAGGAGCGAACGGTGGGAGTCGTGAGCGAGTAGGGTGGGGTCGTTCACCGGAGCCGACGGGACAGGTTGTTCGAGAGTACGAACAGTACGGCGACAGCAAGGCCGGCGTGGCCTGTGACGGTGCGCCGCGGCGGACGGCCTCGTGACTCAGCTCACTGTGAGGTCCTCGGCGACCCGGTCCAGTGTCTCCAGCTCCGTGACCTCGCCCGGTCGGTCGGCGACCCGCTGGACGTCGAGACCCGGGAGCCGGTCGCGAAAGCCGTCGATGGCGTCCTCCTGGACGGCCCAGTCCGCTCGGCAGCGCTCGCAGTCGCCGGGGTCCTCGATGAACTTGTTCACGACGAGCTCGCCGACGGGAACCTCGAATCCGGGTAACTGTTCGGCGAGACGGACGGACTCTTCGACGGCCATCGTCTCCGGGATGGTGACGACGTGAAAGGTCGTCATTTCAGGGTCACGGAGGACACTCTCGACGCGGTCCATGCGCTCGCGCATCTCGACGATGGCGGTCGGGTCGTCGGTGTGACGAATCGCAAGCAGGCCCAACATCAGTGTTTTTTGGACGTTGGCCTTCTGCTGGACCTGTTCGTGGACCTCCGCTGCTGTCGAAAGCGCGTCGGCCATGATGCCGGGCAAATCGAGCAACCGGAGTGTGTGCCCGGTCGGCGCGGTGTCGAAGACGACGTAGTCGTAATCGTCGGTGTCGACGTACCTCGCCAGTCCGCTGAGTCCGGCGAGTTCGTCACTGCCGGGCACGACGCCGGAACTGAACAGGTCGGCGGCGTTGCCGATGCCGTCCGCCTGGCTCTCGACGTCGACACCGGCTTCCTCGAGAACGTCCTCCATCGTCTCGAACATCTCCTGGTACCGGTCCAGCCCGTCGTTCGGGTCGACCTCGACGCCGAACAGTCGCTCCCTGATCTCGGTCGGTTCGCCTCCGATCTCGGCCCTGATGGAGTCCGACAGCGAGTGCGCCGGGTCCGTCGAGACGACGAGGGCTTCGTGACCGCTACGGGCGGGCGACAGCCCGGACGCCGCTGCTACGGTCGTTTTGCCCACGCCACCTTTCCCGCCGAAGAGAACGAACTCAGTCACACGCGCTATTCGAGGCCTCGCCGAACCTCATTCCGCCCGGGGCGGCAACGGGCAGAACCCCTCGTTCGAGTCGACGGGCCCGTCAGCGCGCCACCAGTGTGGCCACGACGACCAGTGTGCCAACACCGACCAAGCCGGCGACGGGGTAGACCGGAGCGGTCGCGACTGCGGTGCCGAGTGTTCCGACGACGCCCAGCACGAGCGTGTACCCGACGAGAGCGACGGCGGACAGCAGCGTTCCACGGTCGTTCCCATCGGCAATCGCCACGCCGAGAGAGACCGCCGGCGGGACGAACGGGTAGAGCGCCCGCTGAAAAATGCCTGTCTGCCCGGCCCCCAGCAGTAGTTTGCTGTCGAGGAGGATACCGACCACAACGAGGAATCCGACTGTGTTGATACTCGTCAGCCACGCTCGCTCGTAACGGGTTTGCTCACGCGTCAGTCGCGCCCGAACCCGCTCGACGACCGACATATTATTTCGTTGGTTCCCCACGAACTTAGCAAGAACGGCCCACTCTCCGGAGACTGAGCGAGACATCCAATTCTTTGAGAATTGAGCGAAACCACTGTGTCACTGTCTGACGACGTCTGAACCCGCGGAACACACCGGACGCTGTCTCACGCCAGCGCACCAGAGGGGGAACCGAGCCCGAACCCGAATCCGAGCCCGAGACAGTGACACTCGCGACACTGTGACCGGACCCGGATGGACGGTCTCAGGCCAGGACCACGACGGCGACGAGAATACAGATAGCGACCGTGGCGATGTCGGAGATGAGCACCTCACGTGTCGTGGTCGCGGCGAGGAACTCGCCTGCGGTACGCGCCTGCGTCGGTTTGCGAGCGATGGCGAGGTCGCCCCCCGAAGGCGCGGCCCAGCACGAGCACAGAAAAACCGCACTGATAGCCACCGGGCCCGTAGGCGGGACGGTCAGTCGGAGCAGCGCTGCGAGGCCGACGAACAGCGGTATCGGCGCGAGGGCGGTCGCTCTGATGACCCAGAGCGGTGTCGACGGATCGAGGTCGGCGTTGAACTGACCCAGTGGTTGCTGACTCCCTTCCCAATCCGGGAGCAGCGTGATGTTCGCCGGGAGACCCGTGAGCACGGCGGGAACTGCGTGCCCGAGTTCGTGTGGCAGGACAAACGGCGCGACGACGAGTTTCAGAAGTCGCGAGCGCATTATGTGGATGGAGCGGGCCAGTGGGCTCGGAGGGATTCGAACCCTCTATCTCGGGATTAAAAGTCCCACGCCTGTGCCGCATAGGCCCCGAGCCCGCACACATAGCAGTGGCTGGACGATTATATCTCCTGCGGACGCCGGAACCGTGCGCCCGGTCGGCCCCGGTGTCCCGACCCGACGACGAGGGCCGGGACGTTGAGCGACAGACAGGGTCGACGGGCGGCCGGTCACGCTCGCTCGAACCGGCCCGGTCGCTGTGGCTGGACTCGCTCGCCGGTTCCGCGGAACATATACTCGCGGACCGGCTATCCGTGTCGATGACCGATTCCGGGACCACATCGGTGGCGGACGAACGGGCCGGCGATATCGCTGTGGCCGACCTGAGACGGCCGGCGGGTGGACACTCCGGCGAGACGTTCCACGAGCTCTCGGTGCTCGACGACCCCGACCACCCGCTCGTCCCCGACCCCGACCACGCGTACATCGAGCGGGAGGTACGGAACGGCTGGACGGACGTCGAACTCGCCGCGCGGTTCCTCGCCGACGAGGACTACGCGCTGTTGCTGACCGGGGAGACGGGCGTCGGAAAAGACCGACTGCTCGCACACCTCTCTGCCCGAACGAACCGTCCGCTCGTCCGGGTCAACTTCGGGTCGGGCACGACATACGCCGACCTCGTGGGCGAGTTCGCACCGAACAGCGGCGCCGACGAGGACCGAATCGCCCGGGTCAGACGGCTGGCCGACGAACACGACATCGGGCTCGGCGAGGCCGCCGAACTCGTCGGGGCCGAACACGCCTTCGAGTTCACACCCGGGATTCTGTATCGCGCCGTCGAGCAGGGCTGGACGTTCGTGGCCGACGAGCTGAACGCAGCCGGGCCGGCCGCGACGATGCCGCTTCACGGACTGACCGAGCGCAACGGGCAGCTGGCGGTTACCTCGACCTCGGAGGTACTCCAGCCACACCCCGAATTCCGCTTCGTCGCGACGATGAACCCGCCGCGGTACGCCGGCACGAGCCCGTTGAACGACGCCTTCCGGTCGCGGTTCTGGGAACTCGAACTCGACTACCTCTCGCCGACGGCCGAGCGCCGCCTACTGTACGAGACGACCGCACTACAACGTGGGGTCGAGCACGACGAACGAGTCGCCGAGCGACTGACCGAACTGGCCGCGAGTCTCCGTGCGAGTTATCGGGACCGGGACCTGGCTACGCCGACGTCCCACCGGACGGTCATCAAGATCGGACGACTCGTCTCGGAGTTCGACATGGCGCCGATAGCGGCCGCGAAACAGGTGTTCGAGGCGCGAGCGACCGCCGAGGACCGCAATGCCGTCTCGAAAGCGATCGAGTCCACGCGGTGGGAGTGATGCGACTAACCCCATCGACATCGCTCCAGTCGGTTCGCGAGCGGCTCGGTGCCGGTGACGCCGAGACGCTCCGTGAGTCCGAGAAACGGCGGCGCTACCTGCAGACGTTCGCGCGGCTCCTGTCGTCGACGCGGCCGTCGGTCAGGTTCGCCGACGACCTGCGGACAGCGACGACCGACTACGACGGCTCGGACCCCGAAATTACGGTGACAACCAGGGCGTTCGACCAGCCCGTGACCGACTTCCGTCGGCGGGTGTTCGACCTCGTCGTCCAGGAGGCGCTGGTCGTCCACGAGGTCGGCCACCTCCACTACACCGACAACGACGGCTTCCGCACGTTGCTCGCCCGAGCCGACCCGGAGCGCCGCCGGCTGTTCTCTCGACTCTGGAACACACTCGAAGACGGAGCCATCGAGCGACAGCTCCGTCACCGGTACGCGGTGGCACCCGAACTGGAGGTGCTGAACGCCAACTTGTTCCAGGCGGGCTCGCTCGCTCGCGAGTCCCCTGCGGCCGATGAACGGCGCTTCAGTCTGTTCCAGGCTGTCATCACCGGCCTGGCCGACATGGCGATCTACGACAGCGGCCGATTCCGACGGCTCCGTGCGGACGACGCCACGCTCCGGATGGCGTCGCTCCGGGACCAGCGAGTCCTCGGGGAGTTCCGCCCGACGATGCGCGAGACGGTCGAGACGGTCCTGACCGAGCCGGATCCGGCCGCCCGTAACGAGCACATCTGGTCGTTCTGGCAGGCACTCGTCGACGTGCTGGAAACCTCGACCGTGCCCGGTGCCGAAGCGAGCGAACTGGCGAGACTGCTTGACGCCGACGGCACCGTCCGAACCGACCAGGGCGATCCGCGAGTGACCAGACGGACGACCGACGCGACCGTCCTCCCCGAGACCGGGGCCGGCGCGCCACTCCCCGGCAAGCCCGACGACACGGGCGGCGAATTCGGCCCGGATACCCGAACGGCGCGTGACCTCGCCCGCGACACCGTCGCCGAGGAGGTCGACCGACAACTCGAAAGCGTGCTCGGAAGCGACGGGCACGACCCAACCACACGCGAGACGGCCGAAACCGGCGACGAAACCGGAGCGTCCGACACGTCGCAGCCGGGGGCGAGTACAGACGACACCTCTTCCGGAGCCAGTGAGGCCGGGGTCGACCGCACAGACCACGACGGGCCGGCGACCGACGGGTTGCTCGACGCCCAGTCACACCCCGGTGCCGGCCAGCTACCCGGTGAACGACGAGGCGAGGAGGCGACCGCCGCCGGGGAAGTCGGGTCCGAGTCCGAACCACCCGCCCCGGAGGAACGGGCGGCGTCGTCGGGTCCGAGTGGGACCGACACCACCGGAGCCGAGGGTGACGCGACCGCAGCAGCGTGGCGTCGGCGGTACACGTCCGAACTGGCGGCGGAGACGAGCGAACTCGACAGTGCCGAGGCACGGCTCGACGAACTCGAGTCGTACGTCCACGCACTCGACGCGATGGGTGAGGACGCGGCCCTGCAGGTCGTAACTGAAGCCACAGACGGTGGGACCGCCACCGCGGACCGTTGGTCGGCCGTCCGTCGTGACGCCAAACTCCTCGCCGAACGGTTTCGCAGTCGACTGCGGGAACAGCGGCGCGACGCAGAGCGGTCGCGACGACGGCGGGGGTCGCTCGACCGCTCGCGGCTGATCGCCGCGTCTCGCGGCCGGCCGGACGTGTTCACACAGACCGAGAAGAGCGAGGACAGAGCGTACACCTGCGTCGTCGTGCTGGACCGGTCGGGGTCGATGAACGACGGAGCCGTCACCGCTGCCGAGCGGGGCGCGACGTCGGCTGCTGTCGCGCTCGAAGCGGTTGGCGTCGACGTGACAATGCTCGACCTCCATGACTCGACGGTGCGACTCGTGAAGACGGCCGCAGAAGCGACCCGCGAGGCGCGGCGCCGCGTGCTAACGGGGAACGCGGGCGGGGGAACGCCGCTCGCGCAGGCGCTGTCGCTCGCCCGGACCCGGTTCGAGGACGCGGAGAACCCGTTCGTCCTCGTCGTGACCGACGGCCTACCGGACGACGAGGCCGCCTACACCACACAACTCGACGCCAGCACCTTCCCCGTGCTCGGGGTGTACCTCAGAGACCCCGACCGGCCGGACGGCCGGTCGGCCGAGGCGGACCGGTCGTACTTCCACCAGCTGGCCGTCGTCGAAGACTGGGGAACTATCGACCAGCGACTCCAGGGACTGGCCGGGCGCGTGCTGTTTTGAGGCCGCCGCCGGTCCCGGAACGAAAGTTGAATAGGACTTCCAGACCCCAGCACTAACGTGAGTAACAGCCGCGGTCAGGCACACTGCCCGGAGTGTGCGGTCATCGAACCCGCCGGCGGGTTCGACAGGAACGACCCCGTCGGGACGAACACCGTCGCCCGGTTTCGCTGTCTCGACTGCGGGGCGACGTTCGCCTGGCGGTGTTTCCCAGCCGAGCCCGAGTGTCCCCACGGGCCGTTCCAGTTCGTCGGTGAGCGGTTCGTGTTCTACTTCGGGCAGGGGACACGCCCCGAAGCCTCACGCTCGCCGCTGTCCGACCAGGGCGAGGAGAACGTGACCACGGACGGCGACGGCCACGACACGTACCGGGCAGACCTCGACATCGCGTCCTACCAGGCACTCAGGGAGTTCTTGGCCGCGACCAGCGACGCACTCGTCGACGCCGACGAGGCCGCGACGATTCAGTCGAAACTCGAGTCGGCCGGCGGAGACATCGACTGGCCCTGTGAAATCGTGTTCCAGTTCGACGCCGAGGAGTGGGCCGCCTACAGCGCGGCGCACCCGGACGAGGCGAAAGTGTTAGAGCCCCACCTCGCCGTCGTACCCAGCTAATGTCCCGTGTCCCCGGGCCTCACCCCGCCTCGACCGTGGTGAGCCGCCCGTCCGCGTCGGAGACGCGACGCTCGAACTCCTCGACCGCCGACCGACTGACCTCGACACGGACGTAAATCGCTTGTTCGTACGCCACCTCGTGGACGACTCCCTCGTCGTGGAGTGCCGAGACGAGGGCGTGGGCCGCGTCCGTGTACGGCAGTTCCAGTGCGAGTTCCACCGTCTCGAACACCGCACCGAGGGCGGCCCGAGCGGCATCGGCCGTCGCGGTACCGACCGCGCGACAGTCGGCGTCGAATCGGTCTGTGATCGCGTCGCGCAGCGGTCCACGGTGCGGGCCGACGACGAGCACGCAGTCGGCCTCGGCCAGTGCCGCGAGGAGGCCGGGGACCACCTCGGTCAGCCACTCCGGCAACCCGTCCGTCCCCGGTACGCCGGGGGTGTCGGTCACCGCGAGTTCGTGTGGTCCGACCGTCGCCGCCGCTGTCGCCGGTTGTGCCGGGCGACCCGGCTCCTGGCTGACCGCCTCGCCGGTCAGTTCGCCCCACAGTTGCGAGCGCTCCGCGGCCACGCGCCCGACCAGCACCACGTTTCCGTCGACCTGGCCGTACTGCGTCCGAACCCGGTCCCGGGCGGCCGCCCCTCGGCGGTCGAGTTCCGCATGGAGCGACTGACACTGTCGCTCCAACTCGGCGTGTCGGCCGTCCTCTCCCGTCGGACCGCTCGTACTCTCGGTTCGCTGTGCTGTGGCTGCGTCCCGTCGCGCGATGCGGGACTGCCGGAGCGACGCCCGTGCCGCCGCGACCGGGTTCGCCTCGCCCAGCCACTCCCACACTGCCCCCCGCCTGTCCAGTATCCTCGTCGATTCCAGCCGTGAACCGAGGTCGACGGCCTGGCCCGGGTGGAGCAGTCCGTCCACGACCAGAGTCGGCCCGTCGTCTCCGCCGAGGTACCGGTTCGCGAGTTCCGTGACGGTCGCCGGCGAGAGGTAGTACTCGGCGTCTTCCGGCCGGTCAGTCACGTGCGTCGAGACTGGCCTGCCGACCTGCGCCCCAATGATGTCCACCAAGCCGTGTGTGGGCTGGCCCGACTGGCTCACCACGATTGCCGGAGACGACATGTCGAAAGCTATCCGAACATAGACGCCCTGTGGTCCTGTCTCTTTCGGCAACGTTCCGCCAGCGTCCCCCTGGCCGCGGGACTCACTCCGTCCCGACTGTCCATAGGGGTTCGAGCATGTCGGTCGCAGCCGAGTCGCTGGTTCCGACCGGGCGCCACCGGAGTCCGGTCGCTGCGGCGCCCGCACCTTCTGAAGAAGTCGAATACGTGCGGGTCCCGAAGATGAGGTACGATGCCGACATCGGTGCAGTGCCGTCGTCGGTCCGACCTGGCCCGCGTTCGGTCTCGGTGGGGAGCGACGACCGGCACGAGGCGTGCGTCGGCGGAGCGAGAGAACCATGTCAGGCACCACACGTGAGGACACACGCGACAGCGAAGACGACCTGCTGGTCGAGGTCGTAGAGAAAGCCAGCGTCGGCGTCGTGGCCTTCGGTGTCGAACGGGCGCTGATCGTCGCGTTCTCGTTCGTCGTGACGGCGCTGTCCGGGGCCGTCGTGTACGGCTACCTCTCGGTGTTCGTCCGGGGCGAGACGATTGTGAAGAACCTCGTTGCAGGGATCGGTGACGGGTATTCACGGACGATGGCGCGGGCCGACCCGTCGGCTCGGAAATCCGTCGTGACGGCCGGACTCGTCGGTATTTTTGTGACGTGGGCGGTGCTCGCCGGGGCCATCGTCTGGTTTCGCGACCCTTTGATACAGCTGACGCTCCTGGAACCGCGCCATCGGTCGACGCTGCTCCTCTATGCGCTCGGACTGCTCCCGTTCGTGCTGTTACGGAACGCTCGGGACGTGTTTCGGGCGGTTCGAGCGATTCGAACTGCGATGCTCGTCTCACACGTGTTCCGACCAGCGGCCCTCCTGCTGGGGGCGCTCGTCGGCACTCTCGTTCTCGCTGCCGACGACGCGGTGGCGACGCTCTGGACGAGTGTCGTCGGAGCGACTTTCGTTGGTGGGACGGTCGCCACGGTGCTGGTCGTCCGCCGAACCGGAGTCAAGCTGGCTCGTCACCGTGCTTTGCTCGGTGCATTCTTCAGGTACGTCGTTACCGCGAGCGGTGTCGCGATACTCGAACTCGTCCAGCGTCGGGCCGTGTTCGTCGTCATGGCGGTCGTACTCGGCCCCGTCGAAGCGGGGCTGTTCAGCCTCTCTGTCGTGTTCGGCCAGCTCGTCCGCTGGCCGCTGAGCGGCGTCAACACCATCCTCCCGCCAATCGCGGCGCGGCTGTACGACGCTGGGCGAGCATCGAGCCTCGAGGGGCTGTATCAGCGGACAGCCAGACTCGCGACCGTCGCCGCGACCCCTGTGGTCTTGCTACTCGTCCCGTACCATCGCGAGCTACTGACACTGTTCTCACCGGCCTACGCCGACGCGGCGGTCGTTCTGTTGCTCGTCGTGATCGGACAGTACCTCGCTACGACCTTCGGGAGCGTCGGACTCGTGTTGCTGATGACCGACAACGAACGGGCGAGTCTCGCCCTCCAGGTGCTCAACGCCGCCGTCGCGCTCCCGACCATACTCCTCCTCACCGTTCGCTTCGGAGTCGTCGGTCTCGGTGTCTCGTATCTCGTCGCCGTCCTGTTCAACAACGCGACGGAGTGTTGTCTGCTGTACGTCCGTGAAGGATTCGTCCCATTTACCCGCACGGAACTCCTCTCGGTCGGAGTCGGGCTCACTGGCCTCGCCGTCGCCGCCGTGGCGACCACCCGTCTCGCCACGCTCCCCGGACTCGTCGTCACCGGTGCCGTCGTGATCGGGTACCTCTGGGTGATCTGGGTCACCATCCTGAGCGACGCCGACAAGGCAGTCATCACCGCCGCCCTCGGGAGCGTCGTTTCGTCGAGTCGGTCACCGTGACCGGTCCCGTGGTCGCGGTTGGGGTGTCACTGAGCCACTGCGACGTGTGTCCGAACCCGGACGTGTGAGGGTTTCGAAACCCCCGGCGGCGTTCGTGTCGACCACTCCCGAGCGAGGTGCCGACACGCCACACCGAGACGAGGGGTCTTCGACCCGAGATTCGACCCGGTGTCGTCCGACCGGCAACGCTCTCGACGGCCTGTGCTCCGGCTCTGGACGTGCGCCGACCGGAAACCGCGACGGTTTATTCCGACGAGTCGTTGTGTAGGTATGGACCTGAACGACGACGCGCGACGCGTGCTGCAGGTCATCGCTCACGGGCGCTCGAACCGCCACCACATCCGTCAACAGAGTGCGCTCGCGGAGGCGGACGCCACCGATATCCTGGCGACTCTGACCGACGCGGGACTGGTGACCGAGGTGGATCGCGGTCTCTTCGCGATAACCTCGGACGGGCGTGACGAACTCGACCGCGAGTACCCTGCGGAAGCCGGGTTTCTGCGGGAGACGTCCGTCATCCACGACGCGCCGACGATCAAGACCCTCAGACTACGCGGCGACCGCGGCCTCGTAGAAGTCCAGGTCGACGAGCAGTCCGTACTGAAGATGGCCGGCGCGCTCGGAACCGTGCTGGCGGACACTCACAGCACCCACGACGCCGTCGCTGCACTCGAAGAGCTGCTCGACTCCGACGCGGGCGAGGGGACGGCAGACGGGGTGTAACGACCGTCTTCTCTCGCGCCAGCCCGCGCCGACAGCATCCCCGACGTGTACGTGTGTTTTCGGTTGCAGCTCACTCGAACCGCTGGATGCTCGTCTGTGCGTCTGACGCGTCGTCGTCGCCGTCGTGGTCGGTCCCGCTGCCGTCGCCTGCATGGTCGTCGGGGACCGCGGTCTCGTCGTCCGGTGCGGGTTCTCCGGCGCTCGCTCCGACGCCGGTCGGCATCGGTGACTGTGTATCGTCGCTGGTCGATGGGCCCTCGGCGTCGGCCGCGTCCGCGTCACCCTGTCCCGTCACCGAACGGTCCCCGCCGGTGTCCTCGTCTCCGCCGTCGTCGATTTCGCCGAGCGAGAGCTGCGTTCCGTCTTCGGTCCCGTCCCGACCGTACTCGTCGGCGATGGCCTGTGCGGCCTCGTATCCGCCGGAGAACGACGCCCGTTTGGCAATCTCCGGACGCCGGAGCTCGCGTGCGGCGTCGGAACGGCGCCGTTCGTGCCGGGTCCAGAACGCTTGGCGACGCGTCTCGAAATCGACGACGGGGCTCGGGTAGTCCGCACCGATCGTCACACCACACTCCTGTTGGATGGCCAGTGGTGTCCGCTCTGGCCGGGCGAGGAACTGGCTCGGCAGCGGCTGGAGTTCGGGAACCCAGCGCGTGATCCATACGCCGTCGGCGTCGTGGTCGCGGACCTGCTTCCGCGGGTTGTACACCCGCTGTGACGGCTTCCCGATGAGGCCGGCCTGGCTCTGCCACTGTGTGTAGTTGATACCCACGTCGCTATCGATCAGGTGATGGTGGTACCAGTCGGCCCCGATCCACCACGGCTGGTGGAGAATATGTGTAAAAAACGACGCACACATCGCCCGCATCCGGAAGTTCAGCCACCCGGTTCGCCGGAGACACCGCATCGCGGCGTCGACCATCGGGAATCCCGTCCCGCCGTTTTTCCAGGCGGCGACCAGTTCCGGGTCGTGACGGTCCTCGTTGCGCCCCTCGAAAACGGGATTGACCGCCCGCTCCGTCCACCCCGGCCAGTCCGACAACTTCTGGTTGTAATGCATGTTCCAGACCAGCCGGTCGGTGAACATGCTGCGACCGCGACAGGACGGTGCGTTGTCGAGCACGTGTTGGTACACCTGTCGAACCGAAAGGAGGCCGAAGTTGAGGTACGGTGAGAGCCCGCTCGTGCCTTCTCGGGCGTCCTGTGGCGCGGAGATGTTCGTCGGGTACGCGGGTACTTGATCGACGAACTCGCGCAGGCGTTTGGTCGCTGCGCGATGTGTCCCAGACGGAACCCGAGTTTTCACCGGCGTGATGTCGAACTTCTCGTCGACTGCTGCCGGCGTAACGCCGGTTTCGATACTGAGTTGAGCGGTGTCGTGGTCGTCCCACGCCGGTGTGTGCTGTGACGCTGTGAGCCAGTCTTCGACGTGAGACTGCCAGTCGGCCCGCGGCCACTCCCGGTCGCGAACCAGACCGTCACCGGAGACGAAGGTGACAGCGTTGCCACAGGCCGCCCGGACGCGTTCGTCTCGGCGCTGGCCGTAGCGACTCGTCGGCGTCGCCATCGTCAGGACCGACCAACCGCGGTCGACGAACCGCGAGAGGATGTCGACGGGGTCACCGAAACCGACGGTCAGACCCGATACGTCAGCCCGTCCGAGGCTCGCCTCGCGTCTGCCAGCATCGGTTTTACCGGCCGACGGGCCTGATTCCGCTGGTGTCGGCTCGGCGAGACCGGCGGCGGACTGTGTCGTCGTGCGGAGAACCGATCGCTTCGGCGCGGCCGCATACAGTCGGTTCAGACTCGCGACTGCCTCGTGGAGAAACCGGATACGAGCGTCACACGCCAGTCCGTCGCTGCTGTAGAACGCGGGGTCGAACACGAACAGCGGACAGACGGCGTCGCCCTCGGCGACCGCTCGCGACAGCGCTCGGTGGTCGGCGAGTCGGAGGTGCTTTCGATGCCAGACCACGTATCCGGTTCCCGACTCGACACCGTCGAGGTCCGCCGGTGCCGGGATGCCGGACGAGTGTGGCCGTGTCGTGTCGCCGAGGACATCGGCGACGGTACCGACGGTTGCGTCCTCGATTTCACGGTCGCTCTCGTCCGACATCGATACACCGCTACTACGTCCTTGAGTCGTTTAGTTCCGTCGTGAACCGCTCCAGGGGCACCCTCGGGGGCAGTCGGCCTGCGCGTAGAGACGTGGCCGGGTCGCGTCCGCCACGCAGGACGTGTACACAGCGACGGGAGCCGGGTTCGCCCCGTCGGCGAAACGCTCGCTCTCGACACCGGCCGACGACGCAGTTCGCAGGCCGACGGCGGGGGCGTCCCCCGATCCGGCCAGCGACGGACTCGATACACGCTCGAACTTCGGCCTGTAACTGGCGTCGGTCGACTGTGTCCTCCGGAGATTGACCGCCAATCCGACATCCCTCCCGTGGATTCCAGTCGGCCTGCCCGGAGCTGTCGTCCGGACCCGAGCCGTGACGGCCCAGAGGCTTTTGCTGTTGGTCCCGTAGCCACCGCTGATGGAGTACGAGGCCCTCGTCGACGTGTACGACCGCCTCGCGGCAACTGACTCGAACAACGAGAAACGGGACGCGCTCGCCGAGGTCTTCGCGGATGCCGGGGACATGCTCTCGCGGTTGGTCACGCTCGTCAGGGGGCGATTGTCGCCGGCGTACGACCGGACGGAACTGGGCGTCTCGTCGAGCCTTACTCTCTCGGCGATTCTCCGGGCGACCGGTGCCGCGGAGTCGGACGTCAGAGAGCGCTGGAAGGAAACCGGTGACCTCGGTGACGCGGCCGCCTGGGCGGTCGCCAACGGCGGTCAGCAGACGCTGTTCTCGGAACCGCTGACCGTCGAACGCGTCCACGACGAACTGCGAGAACTCGCGACGTACGAGGGAACGGGCAGTCAGGACCGGAAAGTCGACAGGCTCGCTGGACTCCTCGCAGACGCGGATCCGGACGGAGCCCGCTACGTCGTCCGGACCGCGCTGGGTCACATGCGCGTCGGTATCGGTGAAGGCACCATTCGGGACGCTATCGCGGTCGCGTTCCTCGATGGGTCCTCGGCGTCCATCACCGCCGTCGAGCGTGCCTTCCAGGTGACCACCGATTACCGCGTCGTCGCCGAGACCGCACGGGACGAGGGGCGTGCCGGTCTCGACGCGCTCGACGTCCAGTTGTTCCGGCCGGTCAAGGCGATGCTCGCGGAGAAGGCGGACGCACTCGAAGACGGGGTGCGCGACGCACAGAGCGACGGTCGGGCGCTCTGTGAGTACAAATACGACGGCATCCGGATCCAGATCCACGTCGACGGGGACGATGTCCGGCTGTTCACCCGTCGACTCGAAGACGTCACCGAGCAGTTCCCCGACGTGGTCCGGGCGCTTCGTGCTGGTGTCACCGTCGAGCGGGTCGTCCTCGACGGTGAACTCGTTGGGTACACCCCGGAGACGGTTTCGTCCGACCAGCGAACCCCGACCGTTTTCCAGGAGTTCTCCCGCCGAATCAAACGCGAGTCGGACGTCGAGACACTGGCACGGAATATACCCGCCGTCGTTCACCTCTTCGACTGTCTGGCACTCGACCGAACCCTGCTCGACGAACCGCTCGTAACCCGTCTGGATGCACTCGAATCGGCGTTCGAGACGGTCACACCGGCACCGGACGAACCGCGGGCCGGCTTGGAGCGGACCCGGTGGCGGTGGACATCGACCGACGATCTGGAATCCGCAGAGGCGCTGTACCGCGAGGCGCTGGATGCCGGCCACGAAGGGATAGTGATCAAGAACCCGGATGCCGCCTATCAGCCGGGTCGCCGCGTCGGACGGCTCCTGAAACTCAAGCCGACGATGGAACCGCTGGACCTCGTCGTTTCGCGCGCGAAGTACAGCGAGGGGCGCCGCTCCGAGCAGCTCGGCCGGCTCTACCTCGCCTGTTACGACCCCGAACACGACACGTTCCGCGAGGTCGGTCGACTCTCGACCGGCTACACCGACGAGGAACTCCGGACGCTGACAGACCGCCTCGAACCGCTCGTCACGGCCCGCGAGGGACGAGACGTCGAGCTAGAGTACGAACTGGTGTTCGAAGTTGAGTACGAGGAGATTCAGGCCTCGACGGAGTACGGTTCGGGTTACGCGCTTCGATTCCCGCGGTTCCTCGGCTTCCGGGACGACCTCGCTCCGGCGGACGCCGACACCCTGGACCGCGTCACCGCGCTCTACGACGGCCAGTGAGGTGGCGGTTGGCATAGGCACGGGCGCAAGTACCATTCGACATCGGCACGTAGCGACGAACGTGACTGTCAGGTACAGAGACGGCATCGAACTGACGCTCTCGGACGGGACACGCGTCGTCTGTGACGCCGACGACCTCGACGGCGACGTGAACGTGGTAACTCACGCACACGGCGACCACTACCCGGAGGGCGAGGCGACGGCGGTCTGCTCGGAACTGACAGCCGCGCTGGCGACCGCCCGGCGTGACGTGCCACTCCACCGGACGACCGACCCTCGGGTTACCCTCCTGTCAGCCGGCCACGTCGCCGGGTCCCAGGCCGCCCTCGTGACAGATCCAGACGGGACTCGATACCTCTACACCGGTGACATCTGCACCCGATCACGGTTCTACCTCGATGGATTCCAGCCACCGTCTGCGGACGTCCTCGTCATCGAAGCGACGTATGGGGAACCGGAGTACACCTTCCCGTCGCACGACGACATTGCCGACGACATCCACACGTGGCTCCGGGAGACCCCGGAACCGGTCATCCTCCTCGGATACGCACTCGGCCGCGCGCAGAAACTCCAGTTACTCGCCGCCGAGGCCGACCGCGAGCGCGTGTTCACGACCCCGGCTGTCGAACGAGTCAACGAGGTTATCGAGACTCACCGTGACGTCACCTTCGACGTGGACCACTACGGCGAGGACACCTCGTTGCGGGAGGGCGACGCACTGGTGCTTCCGATGACGAGTGGCCGCATCGACTGGGTCGACAGGCTGGCGACGGAGGCCGGTGCCGTGAAAGCGGGCTTCTCGGGGTGGGCGGTAGACCAGTCGTTCAAATTCCAGGGTGACTACGACGTCACGTTCCCGCTCTCGGACCACTGTGATTTCGCGGAACTGCTCGACGTAGCCGACACCGTCGGTCCCGAAACGGTGTACACCCAGCACGGCTCGGCGGCCACGCTGGCCGACCACCTGACCAGTGCCGGATACGACGCCACTTCGCTCCGGCAGAACCAGCTATCTCTCGGAGACTTCTGAGCGATTCCGTGCGGACCGAACGGTCCACCGCACAGCGACTGCCGCCGAACGCCGCCGAGGCGACGACCGGCGGTCCATCGTCGGGTCGCCGGCGTGTGGTCCCACCCGGAGCCGAGGCCCGTCGGTATCCCAGGCCGTGGTCGTCGGCCGGCCCACGACTCAGTCAGGGCCGGGAGTGCTCCGCGGTGCGACCCTCGCCAGTTCCAAGCATTTTCAATCCACTCAGCCTAAGCAGGACTACAGCAGTATGAACGACACAAACGCTCGGGGTCTCTCCGTGTATGCTACCTGAGCACCTGCCCTCGTCCGACACCCCGTCGCTCGAACTTCTCGTCGTGCCCGGCGCGGCCGTCCGTGAGTACGACGCCGACCCGACGGTCGCCGACGCGGTTTCCGCCACCGATGCCGATGCGGTGCTTCCGGTCCCGCCACACGAGAACGTCGTCGCGCAGCGCCTCCTTCACGCCGTCGAGCAACCAGTTCTTCGTGCAGACCGGGGGATGCGACCGAGTACAGTCGCCACACCAGACGGCGAACTCGTCGTCGTCGTGGCCCCGGCCCCCGCCCCCGACACACTGCCGGAGACGCCGGCCGATCTCGGACCGGCCGAGACCACACCGCGCCGTGTCGTCGTCGTTTCGAACGCCTTCGAGATGCGTGTCGTCCCACGAAACCGAGAGACCGTGCTCGACGGGTTGGCCGCCTATCTCGCGGAGATACCGGACGCTTGGCAGCCCTCACCCGACGACAGTGCGGAGACGCCTGCTGTCGTCCACGCCTCCACCATGGTCGAAGCCGGACACACGACCACACAGCAACTCCCTGCAGCCGCCGCTGGTCGCCAGTCCGGTACCGGCAGCAGGACGGCCGACCCGCCCGGCAGTGCCGCCGAGGTGAGCGTCGACGTACTCGGCGTCGGCCAAGCGTCGAACATGGGTGCGGCCGCCGACACCACCTCTCACGACCTCCTCCACACCACGCTGTACGCCAGCGGTCACGTCACCACGACGCCGCTGGACCCCGGGAGTTTCGGCCTGCACGCCGTCGAACAGGTCGGCGATGCCCGTGCAGACACACTCCGCTCCCACGGTGTCAGGACTGTAACTCAACTCCGCGACATGAGTGTCGACGCCGTCGCAAACACACTCGACACCGGCCAGGCCACCGCCCGCACCGTCACGACGTCTGCGGAGGCGCTCACCACCGGTACCATCGTCCGGACGTCCGCAGCCTCGCTCCCGGACGACCCGGTGTTTATCGACATCGAGACGGACGGGCTGGGCGCGTCCGTCGCGTGGCTGGTCGGGGTGCTCGACGGCGGCTCCGACAGCGACGCCTACTATCCGTTCCGCCAGCAGACTCCGGGTGACCCGACTGCCCACCTCGAAGGGTTCGCCACCTGGCTACAGGGCATCTCACGGTCACGCCCGCTGGTCGCGTGGAACGGCTACGGGTTCGACTTCGACATCCTCACCGAGCAGTTCCGCGAGCACTGCCCGGACCGACTCGAGGAGTGGGAGTCCCGCCGCACCTTCGACCCGCTGTACTGGGCGCGCAACAGCGACAACGCCGTGCTGCCGGGCCGGTCGAACAGGCTCGAAGCCGTCGCCGAGGCCATCGGGTGGGAGCCACAGACCAGCGGGGTCGACGGCGAAACCGCCGCGACAATCTACACCCGGTGGCGCGACGCCGCCACCACTGCCGACCCCGGCGAAGACATCCCCGAACCCGACTGGGGCCGGTTGGAAGCGTACTGCGAAGACGACGTCCGCGCGCTCGCGACGATCTACGAGGCAATCGGGGACGCCCCCCTTCGCACAGCAGGCGGCGAGGACGACGTGTCCACTGGCCGTCAGGGTTCACTTTCGGATTTCAGCTGACAATGTCCGACGACACCATCTATCCGACCGACGACACACAGCCCGGCAGTCCGCCGGACACGCACACGCGGTCGTCTCGACCGCCCGAACTGCTGGCCGACGGTGGCCAGAACACCGGCGCCGACACCGACACGACGGCCGTACCTGCCGGCGCCCGACAGGACGTCCTGTCCGACGACGCCCTCCAGCGGTCGTTCCCCGACTACCAGGGACAGATCGTCGAGAGCCGGCGGCTCCCGCCCGAGCCCGCAGACACCGTTCCTGCCGACGACGTGCTCCGCCCGGAACTAGCTGCACAGATGGCGTACGACCTGTTCACCCACCAGGCCGAAGCCCTCCGGAAGCTCGAGACAGGCGACAACGTCGTCACCACTACCTCGACGTCCAGCGGGAAAACCTGGATTTACGCGCTGCAGGCCGCCCGCAACCACCTGCAGGACGACCAGGCCACCGCGCTCTGTCTCTACCCAATGAAAGCCTTGAGTCGCGACCAGGAGCAGGAGCTGAATACGAAACTGCGCGACGACTGGGGACTTGACCTCAGTGTCGGTGTGTACGACGGCGACACGCCGAGCGACCGGAAGCGCCGCATCCGTAACGACTGCAACCTTATCATCACCAACCCCGCCGGGCTGAACGCGTATCTGCCGCGGCACGCGCGGGATGGCGGGTGGGCGCGGTTCTACAAACATCTCGACCTGGTGGTGGTAGACGAAGCCCACGAGTACACTGGCATCACCGGCACCCACGTCGCGTGGATTCTGCGCCGCCTCCGCCGGGTGGCCGCCCACTACGACTCCCGCCCCCAGTTTTCGATGACGACAGCGACGATCGGGAATCCAGCGGCGCACGCACGCCGGCTCACCGGGCTGGAGTTCGGAGTAGTCGAGGACGACGGCAGCCCACGCGGCCGGCGCGACATCGTCCTCTGGGAGCCGCCCGTCGACTGGGACCAGGTGGCCGACGACGACACGGACGGGCAGGCCGCCCCGAACGGGGACGCCGACCAGCTCTCCGACTTCGAGGACGCCCGCCGCTCGACTGGGTCCGAAGCCGCGAAAGTCACCGCACACCTCGGAATGAACGACACACAGACGTTGCAGTTCTGCTCGGCCCGGCAGGGCACGGAGATTGCCGCCAGACAAATCGTCGACGCAGCGGACTCGCACAGCCGCTCGGGACGCGTGGATGCGGAGGCCTACCATGCCGGCCTGGGCAAACGCACTCGCCGCGGTGTCGAGAACCAGCTGAAAGCGGGGCAGGTAGATGCCGTCGCGTCGACGAACGCCTTGGAACTCGGCATCGACATCGGGAGCGTGGGCGCCACCGTTACCAGCGGGTACCCGGGGACCAGACAGAGTTTCTGGCAGCAAGTCGGGCGCGCCGGCCGCGGTGAGTCCGACGCGCTCTCCGTGCTGGTCGGGAGTACCGACGCGATGGACGCCTACATTCTGGATAACCCGGAGTACCTGTTTTCGGGGTCGGTCGAGAACGCTGTGGTGTCCATCGACAACGCCAATGTGTACGCCGACCACGTGTTGGCGGCGGCAGCCGACTTCCCGTTGACCGACGACGACGCGTCATTCCTCGGCGGCCACGACCGTCTCGAAGGAATGGTAGAGATGTGGCAGGACGCCGGCGTACTGGAGTCCACGAGCAGCCTGGACTCACTGGGTGGCGTGGTGTACACCGGCGACCCGCGCCCGCAGAGCCGTATCTCGATGTACGGGACCCGGGACATGGAGTACGTAGTGGTTTGTCGGGACGGGGACATCGACCACGACCCGGTGGCGCCTGAGAGCGCACATCGCGACTATCACGAGGGCGCACTGTTCTTACACGCCGGCCAGCAGTACGAAGTCGTCGACATCCACCGGGACGCCCGGATCCCGCGGATCCACGTCGAAACGGCCGACACCGGGCTGTACACACAGACGCTCTCACAGAAATCGATCAGCAACCTGCAGCCCCGCGACCACCGCTCGCTCGACGGCGGGATCGACCTCTACTTCGGGCAGGGCACGGTCGACGTCACGTACAACGAGTACGTGGTGCGGACGGTCAGTACCGGCGAGCTCGTCGAAGGGCCACTGCCAACCGGGTCGCCGCCGCTGACGCTACACACGGACCTACTGTGGGTGTCGCTGCCTGCGGATCACATCGACACGACACTCGACCGGCTGGACGAGCCGTTGCTGGAGCCGACCGACCGCGCGGGTCGGGACCCGCTGGTTCCAGAGGGTGAAAAACGGTACACGTACGGCGGCGGGATTCACGCAGCCGAGCACGGCGTGATCCAGCTGGCGCCGCTTGAGTTGCTGATCGATAACAACGACATCGGCGGGTTGTCGATGCCGGAGCATCCCGACGAAGCCATCCCCGGGCCGGTCTGGTTCGTACACGACGGCATCGACGGCGGCATCGGATTCACGCGGTCAATCTTTGACAACTTCGAGACGATCCTTCGACGGACCCGCGAACACATCGCAGGGTGTGACTGCGGGCAACGTCGCGGCTGCCCGATGTGCATCATGTCCGAGGACTGTGGCAACCAGAACGACCCGCTGGACCGCGCGACGGGCCAGCTCATCATCGACGACGTGATTGCGGCGCTGGACAGCGAGGCGGGCAGCAGCGACGACGAGTCGACGTCAGAGCCGACGGAGTAAACGGTGAGATACCGTCTGCGCCGCCGACCCACCCCGGCCTCACACTGCTGACCGGCATCCGAGTGGGAAACCGGACACTGATTGGGCTCGGTGATGGTCGCTCGCGGGCAGGACAGGTGTGTGGTCTCGTGACCCGGGACTGACCCCGAATCGGCCGTGTGTAAGGCTTATTACCGCTGCTACCCGAACATAACTACGACAATGTCGCTGGAGCGGCCCCGTGACGAGACCCCGCACGACTGCACTGCAGTCTGTGACCCTCCACGACTCCCAGTGCTCGACGGGGGCACACCACAGACGCCTGGCTGTGCCGTCCCGAGTGTGACCGCAAGAGCATCAGGTGGGGGTCACGGAACGACTGCAGGGGCGCCCGAATCGAGTGACCGGACCGTGGAACCGACAACCGGACCGGACTGGAATCGCCGAATCGGCGCCGCTGTCTGAGGATGCGAACGCTGCGCGTCAAGCTCACCGTCCCTGCTGCCGACGCGCCGGAGTCGGCACGGCAGACGTTTGCGACACTCTCGGAACTCCACGCCGACCAGGCGATTTTCCAGGTCAACCGGACGGCATACGTCGACGAGGAGACCTGGGGGTTTCAGGTCCAGTACGAAAGCGAGTTGCAGACCAGCAGGGAGTACGTTCAGACGACGTCGCTCGCGGAACTCGAGCAGGTGATGGCCCGACTCGCGCCCGCGTCGTTCGAGGAGCGCGTGACCGACGACCGTTGACAGCCTCCTCCGCCCGCAAACGGCGGTATCGTATCCGGTGTGTCGGACCGGGAGAGCAAAGCGGCCTTCTCTGAGAGTACGACCGTCACGTCGGTGCTGGCGATGCCGTGTTTCCCGCCGTGACCGACGGGGTGAAACACCGCTTTGAGAGTCCGGGTCGAAACCGATACAGGCTCTGTGGTCCGGTACAGAACGTATGGAATACGAAACCGGGAGTAGTGAATCGGTGAGCACGGCCATCGTCCGTGCTGTCAGTGCCGTAGATGGTCGGCAACCCAGTTCGCTCCCGCCGTTGACCGACGTCTATCTCTGGCCTGGGGTGGTTACACGGTGGCGACACCACCGAAGACGACACGACGATCGAGCGACTGTTGGGGGTCGACCGCTCGACACTCCTCGTAAGCTCTATTATGCCGCAAACGAAGGGCGGACAGGCGATTTTCGGCGAGGGATTCGGGAACGGTCTGGTCGTGGTCGCCCGAAGACTCATGTCGCAGAGGCTCCTGACTGCGCGGGACCCCACGGCGTGAACTCCCGACGACCATCCACACCGGACGCCCGCCTTCCACTCGTGCCGCCGACTTCTCGACGCGGTCGTTCGTGTGTCTCTCACACAGGCGACAACGCGGGGTTCCAGGTCTGTTGCGGGAACAGCCGTTCGCGACCCGAGTGTGGGTGGCCGAATGCGCCCGCGGCCGTCCACCGTCTTCTACAGGCGGAGCAGGCCGAGCGCCTCGGGGTCGGACGGAAATCAAAGATTTCCGTGATGGCGAGAATCTTCGATTCTCGAACCACTTGACCCCAAGATGGTCCACACAGTTCGTCGAGAGTACACGCCTTCCGACCACATTTTCAGTCGATCACATCGGGTTAGAGGAAGCGTCTGCTTGGGAGGAGTGTGGAAGCCACCCAAGCAGACAGCGAGATAGAGGAAGAGCACCTGCTTAATTTTGTCGTCAACAGTCTTGACGAGGAGCTTGCGATAGACCTTGGTGAGGACGTTGAGGTCACGACAGAGACCTTATACGAGGTCCTCGCCGGCGCCAGCGCCGGCGGGACCTCGATCAACCACGTCTGCGAAACGACAGACGACTCACCGCACGCCAACACCGTCCGGGGACATCTCACCGACCAGTTCGACCTTGACACTGTTGAGGCGGTTGGAGACACGCTGCTTCAACGAGATGCGCTTGAGACACTCCTGGATCGACCGGTGGAGGTCGTCGCCGACCTCCACCTCGATCCCTACTACGGCGACGAAGACGAGACAGAAGCGCTGTACTCATCGGAGGCGAAACGCGGAACAACGACGTTTCACGCGTATGCGACGCTGTACGCGCGGGTACGCAACAAGCGGTATACGCTGGCGGTGCGCCAGCTTGTCGCTGGCGACACCACCAGCGATGTCCTCGCTGAGTTCCTCGAACTCCTCGACGGCCTTGACCTCGGCGTCAAGGCCGTCTACCTCGATCGCGGATTCTACAACAGCACCTGTCTCGGACTGCTGTCCGCGCACAACTACGCCTACGTGATGCCGATCGTCAAGTGGGGCGAGACGATTCAAGACGAACTCAGCAGAGGCTGGAGCCGCGAGATCGAACACGATCTCGCCGGCGAGGTGACCTTCCCCGTGTTCATCGACTGTGTCTACCAGCAGGGACGATACGACGAACACGGGGTGGCGCGTCACGGCTACGCCGCTGACGCGCCGTTCATCGACACGCCACGGGATGCCCGAGAGCACTACAGCAAACGCTTCGGCATCGAGTCGAGCTACCGATTAGCCAAGCAGAGCCTCGCGTTCACCAGTTCTCAGGATGCTGGACTACGGCTGGTGATGTTTGTCGTGAGCCTGCTGCTCCAGAACAGCTGGCGGTATCTTCACTGGAAGTACGTGGCGGCGCCCCGCCGCGGGGGGCGCCGCCTCTGGCAGTGGTCGTTCACGGAGTTCTGTGAGATGGTGCTGCGGGCCGCCTGGACAGCACTCGGTGTGCGCAGTGCTGTTCCAGCGAACCAGCCACTCAACGACCGGTTCTTTCGGTAGCTGTCCACCGATCCGGACAGCGGTCGTGAGTGGCAACGCTGTCGCGTCGGCGGCAGTCCGCCGCCGACAGCGACAGTCCATCCCGAAGATTACGCTCACCAGCGCTTCGAAGACGCTCCACGACCAGTTCGATCTGATTCACCGCCATCAGACACGATTACGCGGCTGTCGATGTGATCGACTGCATTTTGACTCGTTCGACCACTCTCGAGGACGGCCCCGCGAGCCGTCACCCGCCCCCGCCGCGCTGTCGATCCTGGTCACACGGAGGTCGTCGTGTGTCGACAGGTGGTGCTGCACTTTGAGCGTCCGCAGCAGTGCCGGCTTCGAGAGCACACTCTTGCCGTCCTGAAAAAGCCTGGTACTCGTCGTGTCGATTGTGTTAAGTTAGGAGTGAGGCGGTCGTTGATTCGGATGGTTATGACCGAATTAGACCGCCTCAGCAAGTCTACCGAGTGGGTCGAGTTGGAGTTTATGCAGCGAGAGCGGACACCCGAGCAGATCGCTGAAGTGGGTATTCAGCTCCATCTTGCTGGGCTATCACTCTCGAATACCAAACAGTATCTTGAGAGGTTTGGTGTCGAACGGAGTCGGACTGCCATCCATAACTGGGTGCAGAAGGCCGATTTACAGCCAACCAGTGACGGAGCTCCGAATCAGATCGCGGTCGACGAGACTGTGATTCAAATCAACGACGAACGACACTGGCTGTACGCCGTCCTCAGAACGGCATAGGCGTTCTGTTGGGCTGCACGAGAGCTTCGCTCTCGTGAACGCCGTCGATCCTGAGACCAATAAATTCCTCCACGCGCGGCTGTTTCAGACCAGAACCACGCAACTCACTGTGCTGTCTCTCCGTGAAATCCGCAAGAAACAGCAGGTCGAGCAGGCAACCTTCCTCGTCGATAAAGCGCACAACCTCAAAGCCGCGCTGGAGCACCCGGACTCCGATTTCAGACAACACATCACGGAAATCGGAATGCCATCGAACGTGTGTTCCGCGAGGTAAAACGCCGAACCTCTTCGTTTTCAAATACGTCCGGTAACGTAGAGCCACCGACAGCAGAATCGTGGCTCCAGGCCTTCGCCGTCCGGTGGAATCAATGCCAAAGTTAACACGATGGAGCTACACCCAGTCGAATCCTAAAACCGGGGGATGTCTCGTCGGTCCGGAGAGTCCGACCACTGTCCCGTCTCACCCATCGAGAACAACAAACGAATTACTGTTACGTTGAGACGACTGTGGCCGGCTTCTCACCTCCACCGACTGCGACCGACGGACACGATTTTCGATTCGTAAACTCGCGCGAGCAGAGCGGTTCGACCCGTCGCAAATTCGCCACCCAGTTTTCACGTGTCAACGACCCGTAACTGGCGACGATGAACCCTCTTGACGGGTAACGCGGACCGGTCGGCCGCATTCACGCGGGCACACTGAACCGTAGTTCCGAAGCCCGTTTCCCGACTGGACTCTATCTCTGCACTCCGACGACGACCTCGCTGGCACTCGATCCGCCGCAGCGGCTCCGACGCTGGTCGCCGGGTAGCGTCTGCCGACGACCTACCATATTCTGCCTCCGACGGCCACGGGAACTTCCCCTACCGATGCACCGATGCCCTGCTCGTTCGGTCGAACGGTGTCCGTTGAGGCTGTCTACCGCGGCGTGTGGAGCCGACAACGGGCGTGAGACGACCAGTCTCGCGTATTATCGGGGCGCAGAGATAACATTACTAACGGTGTTATTATTTCGGTGACTCTCGGTAGTCGGTCCGAACACACCTCTCGGGCACCCCTGCAGCCGATCGCGACACTGACACTCGACACGCTCGACCGCGACGCGGACTCGCGCAGGCCTCAGACCTGTCGCCGTCACCGAGACAGTGCTCGAAGAGGCGTACGAACTCGACTTCGACGCTGCCATCGAGCTGAAGTGGGAGGATTTCGACAACAGAGAGCACCTCAACGGCGAGGCGTTTCTCGACGAGTACGGACTCGACTGACGACCGTTCGGCCCACGGTGGGCACAGAACCCGCACGGACTCCGCGTCCGGAGTTGGTCGTGACGGCATAAGCATACCACACAAAAAACATACAGCACGGATAAGTATCGGTAATAATTCGTAGTGAGGTGAACAGTTTTCAAAAGACGAAGCCTACGGACGCTGCTAGTAACGAATCCGCGGAGAGCGCTCCCGCTGACGGTGGTGGTGCTGCCGTTGTTGGTCGTTGTCGACCCAGCCGCTGCCGGCCTACCGATGGAGCGCTCGTCGGGACAGGACATCGAGTTCGACTGAGGCGGCACTCGGCGGCCCGAATACGAGTTGGTCGAACCGTCCGCAACGTGTCCGACTGTGGCGGCGCACCGCTGGACAGCGCATCACTCGGAAGCCCGTCGTGGGTCGTTCGGTGGAACTCACGGCTGCCCGTTACAACCAATTCGCCGCTCGACGAGGACGACCACTACACCACTGTCGACTCCACCGAGAACACCGAGGCGCTCGGGAGGCCAGACGACGCGCTCGCAGGCGCTGGCTCTGTGGAGTGCTCAGTATTTCTCTCCCGACGTAGCCTCGTCGAATTTCGAGGGCACCAATGGATCTATGCCCGTGTTCACCGCGACGCTGCCGCTCGTGACACCGAAAGTATGACTGAAGCGACTCAACGAAACCGTACGTGTGCCTGCGTGTGGCGTCGTGTCTGCCGTCGGTCAGTCCTCGTGTCGGGTCGGGGCATTTATGCAGCACTGCGGCCTGACTTTTTCCTGACAATCTCGACGTTGTGACACTGCCGACAGGCGTACTCGGTGATCCTCGTCGTCTCGTCGTTGTAGTTCATGTCCTCGCCACAGCAGGTACACCGGATCATACACTCTTCTACACTGTACCCACATTATTAATCGTTATGGTTATGCCGAGTTCGACGACCCGTACCGGTTCTGCTCGGCGACCGGCGGGACCATCGCGACCACGGCTACTACCTGGGCACGGTCGTCAGCGACCTCGAACCTGTCTGTGCGTGGGGAATCGACCAGACCGCAGCATACCCCATCAGACAACCGAGAACGGCCGGCAGGTGTACCGTGGCCGCGGACGCCTTCCTGACCCGTGTCGATGAATGTAATGATAGACCATAATAAAATTCAATACACACGAGTCCATACGATGCGTTGTTATGTGTCACGGCGATCGATTCCAGACACGAACGACCGAGGACGAACCGACCGCAGTCACCGACACGACCGACGAGATTGAGACGGACGAGTCACCCGAACGCGACCGCGGGGAGGTGCCGCGGCCGACGACGTCCACGCTCGCCGCTCCGCTGCGAGCCTTCCGCCGTGTCAGGGCGGCGCTCTCGCGCTGACGTCCGGTCCGTCGCTCAGGCGTCGCTCCGACGAACGGGACACGCACCACTAATCGTATTTTTTGTCAAACTCCTGCGCGAGTACAACCTCCGCGTCGTGCCGCCTCCTCCGACGGCCCGTGGGTGCGGTCACACTGCGTTTAGCTCATCCCGGCCGGGACGCGTTGAGCGTCGTCGTGAGTTGGTGTCGCGTTTGGAGCCCAATCTGGAACCGGTCGACCGTGTCTGCCTGGTGCTCCGGGCACGCCGGGACGACAACCGCGCCGTCCGCGACCGGAATCATCGGTTGCGTCGGATTCCGGACTGCGAGCCGACAGCTGGGACACTGGATGCCGCCAGCCGGCCTATGCTGGAGGAGGTCGGCCGACCCCCGAGTCGTGAGGCCACAGGTTGCAGCGAACTGTTCGACGTGCTCGTCACAGCCGACGAGCGGGACCGTGAGTTCGTCGACGAGGAGAAACGAGAGCGCGTCCCGGGTCTGCCCGCCGACAAACAGTGCGGTCCGGCACGCCTCACACTGGATGGGCGGTTCCGCCGACAGGTCGTCCGACCGCTGCTGGTACGTATCCATGAGAACGATTTCGGTAACTGTATGTACTGGACAGAGACTCCTAAATGATGTGACTCTCCGGGCCGCGGACACGCCCCGGCCTGCCAGCTCGGTCCACGCCGGGCGGGCGCGAGACGACCCGGGCTGACCGGCCACGGACTGATACCTGCGGAGGCTAATTTACACGCATGGCGAACTCAGACACGGTCCTCGTGGTCGGCGGTGGTGTGACGGGTGCCGGCGTCGCGCGCGATCTCTCGCTTCGCGGCGTCGATGTGGTCCTGGCGGAACGGGACGGTCTGTCGAGCGGCACGTCGAGTCGGTCACACGGTCTCCTCCACAGCGGGGCCCGTTACGCGGAGTCGGACCTGCGCGGTGCCGAGGAGTGCATCCAGGAGAATCGCATCCTCAAATCGACTGCGGGTGCCTGTATTCGAGACACCGGCGGCCTCTTCGTCCAACTCGCCGCCGACGACCCGGCGTACTTCGAGCGGAAGCGCGAGGCCTGTGCGGACGCCGCCATCGAGACGGAACTGCTCGATGCCGATGCGGTCCGTGAGACCGTCCCCGAACTCAGTGCGACCGTCGAGCGCGCGTTGTGGGTCCCGGACGCGGTCGTCTTCCCGTCCCGACTCGTCGCGACGAACGCGGCCGACGCGGCGGCCCACGGTGCGCGCATCCTCCCGCACTCGCCGTTAGAATCGCTTCGTGTCCGGAACGAGCAGGTCGTGTCGGCACAGCTGGGCGGGACCGCAGACGAGACAATCGAGCCGGACTACGTCGTGAACGCGGCCGGCGCGTGGGCCGGCCAGGTAGCCGCCATGGCCGGACTCGAGGTCACGATGGCACCGTCACGCGGTGTGATGATTTCCGTCGCGTACGACCAGTGTGAGCCGGTGTTGAACAGGTGTCGTGTCCCCGACGATGGCGATATCGTCGTCCCACACGACGGCGAGGTCGTCCTCGGGACGACGAGCGTGCCGGCGTCGGACCCGGACGACTGCGAACGTGCCGACTGGGAGGTCGAGACCTGCATCGAGGAGTGCGCGGCCATGCTACCCCCGGTCGCCGACGCCGAGATCACGCGGACGTGGTGGGGTGTGCGCCCGCTCTACGCGCCGGACGAAGCGGGGCAGGACCGGCGCGGCATCTCGCGGGGCTACAGTCTGCTCGACCACGCCATGGACGACGTCGAGAACGTGGCCAGCATCGTCGGCGGGAAACTGACCACCTATCGCCGGATGGCGGCGGCGACCGCCGACCTCGTCTGTGACCGACTCGGCGTCGCCGCAGACTGCGTGACCGCCGACCGGCCACTCCCCGGCCACGACGACCCGGCCCGACTGGACGAATACGTCGCCCGGTTCGACAGCCGGGGCCCGACGGACGCCGACATCGTGAGCTGAGAGAATGCGCCGACGGGTGTCGGCGTCCACTCACAGCGTGCCGACGGTGTCCAGTCTGAGCGACCGCCCTATACGACCGACAGCGTGGGTCCGTCCGCTCGTGTGATGATGCCCGAACCCGACACCGTCCGTGACCGCCTCCAGAAACCGACGGTATAGATGGAGGGCCCACAGATAGGCAGTCGACGGTCCGTTTCCGAGCGAACCGGCTCGTCTCACGACCGAGTTCTACACGCTTGTCAGTCGCCTTGAGCAGTTCGCGAACTGGTTCAGCGCGGCGCCAACTATTATTGGCTGTAAGACATTACAATACTATGGGTGTGCTGATCGCAGTCAGCGACGATACTCAGTTTGAGACCGTTCTAACCGTGGGAGTACAACTGGCCGTTGGGTTGGGTCAAGAGCTGTACGTAACCCACATAACGGCGACTGAGACTGCATCTGGCGACGAGCAGGCGTTCCGCGATAACGTTCGGGAGTCGCTGTCGGATGTCGACGTCCCAGTCGAAGTCGACCTCGAGCATCTGAGTCGTGGTGGACTCCGCCCGGGAACAGCCGTCGGCAAGCAGCTTCTCGAAATTGCAGAGGATACGAGCATCGAACATATCGTAATTGGGCACCGGTCGAAAAGCCGGTTGAGCACAGTTCGTGAAGGACACACTGGCTTCGTCGTCGCCCAAGAGGCAGCAGTCCCAGTGACAATCGTTCCTGACACAGTGGAGTCGTAGGCGATACGTTGCCCAGGACTCGGCCAGGACAGGTAGTCCCGGTATCGAGAACTGACCAGCCAGTATAAGCGTGGCCGTCTGCGTTCGCTGCTGCACCGACTCTCTCCGTTTGGCATGCGACTTCTGTCAACCAATTTGAAGTTTTCGGAGCCGAACGGTTGCATTTCGAGGGCTGCAATCCCGCTGTTTCAGTGGAAACGACGAACGCAGCAGGTAAATCGCAGACTCGTTAGACGTCCCACGTCTAGAACACGGTGTGCGACCGCTGTTCGGTTGCAGTGCCGTCGGGAACCGATTCGTGTCGGTAACCGACGCTGTGGGTGGTGAGGCGTCCTCGGACGCACGTATGCCGTCCGCGGTACATCTCTCGGGACGCGCTGCAGTCGTCGACGAGCTCTCCGCATCGACACATTCTGGAGTCCTTCGCACTCAATGGCCCCTGACAAAATTCTGGACCACCGCTGGGCAGCGTTTATGTACGTCGTAAATATAACAATTAATCATGGGTCATATTATCGGCACGGTCTCTGAAGTAATGTCGACCCCCGTCATAACGGCTCCTCCTGCCCGGACGCTCACCGCGGTAACCGAACAGCTACTCGAGGAGGGTGTCGGTTCGGTCGTACTCGCCACGGAGACACCAGACGGTATCGTCACCAAAACGGACCTCCTGGCGGGACACTCGACGTATGACGCCCCAGCCGAGCAACCTGTTTCAGCCGTGGCCTCGACGCCCGTGGTGACGATCCATCCGGACCAACCACTGTCCACCGCTGCCCGCAGACTCGATGAGCGCAAAATCAAGCATCTGGTGGTCGTCGACCAGGGAATCGAGGGGGTAGTTACGACGACCGATATCCTGAATCAACTCGGCTCGACGACGACGGGGCTACTCAACGAGGTGGCCGCCAGCGACGAGTGACTGGATGCTGGAGTCAACCACGACACGAACTCGACTCCCGATGTCCACCTGTTCGGACACCATAGCGCCGACCCGGCCGCTGCGTTTCTGCGCGGATTCTGTGAGTGACACGATCTCTCGAACGCGGTGTTCCTCGCCGGTCAACTCGGCTACCGGACCGCCATTACCTGAGTAGGGCCGAACTGTCGGCTCAACTATACCGACCGATTGGAACCCTATTGGAAAGTGGTTCTACACGCTCTCTGTCCGCTTCGACCGTCTTTCGATAATACTGGTTTTGACATTTTCCAGACCGACGCAGGTGTGCCAGCCGTCTCTTCAAGCGCCGCCTGAGTCAAATCAGCCGACGTTCACCGCTATACAAACCCCTGAGGCGTGACCGGCGGTTCAACGGACTCGAAGATTTATAGATATGGGGTGTGTTTGCAATAGCCATGGAAGACGAAACGAACGGACTCATACACCTATACCACGGGCCTGGAAAAGGAAAAACAACGGCAGCGGTCGGCCTGTGTGTTCGTGCGCTGGGTCACGGACAGACGGTCACCCTCCTCCAGTTTATGAAGGGCACCGGCAACGAGGTCAACCAGTACGGAGAGGTGCAGTTGCTCATGTCGCTCGACGACGCTGTCGTCAAACAGTTTCCGACGGGGCACGCTCAGTCGGCGGACGCCCTCTCCGACGCGGAACAGGAGGAGTTGAACTCTGCGCTGGATATCGCCACCGAAACGCTCGGTGACGGACAGAGTGATCTGGTCGTCCTCGATGAAATACTGACGTTGCACTCAATCGGGGTCATCGACGAACAGCGACTCCTCGCGGTGCTCCAGAGCAAGGCCGACTCGGTTGAACTGGTCATCACGGGCCGCGAGGCGCCGACAGGGGTAATAGATATGGCCGACTACGTGAGCTACATCGGGTCGGTGAAACATCCATTTCAACGTGGAATCAGCGCTCGGGTCGGTATCGAGTACTGACCGACAGCCTCAGTTTCCGGACACGTGGGACGCGTAACCCGTGAACCGCCACGGGGCCGAGCCCCGATGCACGCGGCCTGATCAGTGTGTAACCTGAGAACCGTCGGTGAGCGATACACTGTTACCCAACAGCCACACAGCACCGGTAATGATCTCCGTCTCGTTGTTCTGCACCGTCGAGTTCGACGGGACGAAAACGAGCCAACCGCAGAGCATCATCGCGAGCGCATTCAGGAATGCAATGGTCGAAGCGGACCTGCAGTACCAGTCGCTTTCCGCCGAAAAAGAGGATATGCTGAACGAGTACACCGAGACAGTGCCAACACGAGCAACGGTGACGTTGACTGCCGAAGCAATCGATACGGATGCTGTCGCGGACTTTCGACCGTGGATCGAGCGACAGATGAACCATCACGCAGGAGATTCCGTGTACGGAGTCACGAGTACGGCACTTTCCTGAACAAGAGCAGCAAGTAGTGCCTCGTATTATTTCCGATACTCCATCCAAAACCGGAGGAGCGCGCGGTCCTAACGAGCAGCGGTATGGACGCCGACAGCTCCCGCGTCGACATCACCCGGCAAACTCACCGTAGGCTCGGCAGTTCGCTTGCTCCGAACTCGCCTTCGCGATCCGGGTGTACAGGCCGCTCGATGTGCCACGAGATTCTACTCCTTGGCCGGGTCGCAGCCGAGTTGCTGTCCACAGTCCGGGCAGACGTAGACGACGTTAAATACCGATTCTGTACTCCGTATCGACTCGGCGTCACAGTCAGCACAGGTGACTTCCATGCGTTCTCGGTTCAATAGAGGGCATGAGAGGGATTAAGACTGTTGTAGTTTTGACCGCCTCCCACGGCTGAGGCCGTGGGCTTTCGCCTCGTCACCGCTGTACCACGCTGCTGGAGCGCTCTGTACGCAGCACAGCGCCTGTGTCAGTTGCTGCGGACTCCAACAGAGCCGGATGGCCTGTAGCTGACCGGTTCGCTTCTGCGCTTTTTACTTGACCCACGTTTGGGGGCGACTGATAATCCCACGAACCCACAACAATGGGAGCGAGCCACAGATTGTGTCCTCTGCCGGGAAGCCTCGTGCCTGCTTCAGTGGTTTGAGCATCCGGTTGCGGACATCCAGTCCCCATACTCATGTTCGGGGACAGAGGGTACAAAACGACGACTGGCTTCCACAGCGCCGAATGGCTCGTCAACGGCGCCGAGGCCGGACTGGTCGTCGTCGTTCACGAGAAAGGGGCCTGCCACCCCGGCTGGACTCCTCGACACTGTGACGATTATCGGCGGCCGGTCGATGTCGCGCGTACTCGACCGCGAGGCGTGCGGGGACCGACCCGTCGTAGCCGACGAGAAGTGACGTCCCTCGGTTCCGTCACGGACGGACGTGAATCCGGGCGCAGTCGGTCCCGTCAGCTTTGTGTCAGTGGCCCACCTATACCGCGTATGACAATCGACGCGCTAACCGGCGACGCGGTGCTCGCAGCGCTAGCACGGTGTGAGCGCCGTGCGGTCCCGACGGTGGCCCTCGCCACCGACCTCGACGCGCCGAAACCGTACCTCACCACACATCTTCAGCAGCTAGCCTGCCAGGGACTGGTAGGGTTCAACACCCACCGCGGCGTACGCCGTTGGCGACTGACCGCGGCCGGGCGAGCGGCGACCCTGGACGGCGACCGGTCAGGAGACTAGACGGGCCCGTTCGACGGGCAGTGACCCGCGCTCGGTCGGCGTACCGAGAGTCACTCCCGGCCAGGGCGTGGTATGCGCTGCTCGGGTGGTCGGCTTCCGTGTCGCGTTGGACGGCGTCTCGACACACGGCCTGCCGGCACCGTACCGAACCGCGGCACGGGTAGCGGAACTGTGGCCGGGCGCCGTCTCTCTCGGCCAGTAGCTTCTCGCAGACCGCCTCTGTGGCGTGGCCCCTGTCACAGTAGCTTCCTGCAGCGTGTCATAAAATACGTATCACACCCTCTACCTGGCGATTGTACAGCCCTCAATTCGCGTTGAAGCCCGTGAATTTGCTATTCACAACTTCTATTCAGGAATGATTCCATGAATTATATGCGTTGAGGACTATTGTATGACAGGCTCTCCTGAGTAACTCGACGACCGGACCCAGACCCGGACCCTGTCCCGGCGCATCACAGCCCCGTCAGAGACGGCTGCGGGGCACGCCTCGTCTCGCCGACCGAGACTGCGGAGCGATTGTCCCGAAAACGGGAGTGAATCGGTGTGTTCAGGTGGCTAGCGCCGAAGTGTCGGACGATGGGCTACGACGGACTCCTGCTCGACCACGACGGGGTCATCGTGACGCTGGCCGACCGGGCTGCGATCGACCGCGCGGCCGGCGCCGCATTGGAGGCCGCGGGGATCGACGACCCCGACCCGGCGGACGTGGACGCCATCAGCATCGGCGTCGACCCTGCTGACGTGCGCCAGTTGGGCCGGACCCACGACGTCGACCCGGCGACGCTGTGGCGCCACCGGGACGACCGGATCGAGACGCTGCTCCGGGCGGCGACCCGTGATGGGCGAAAACAGCCGTACGAGGACGTGGACGCGCTCGCCGGAGTCGACCTGCCGCTCGGGGTCGTCAGCAACAATCAGACCCGGATCGTCGATGACGTACTTACCTACCACGGACTCGCGGCCCTGGTCGGGACGGTACGGGCACGCGACCCGACGCTCGCGAGCCTCGACCGCAAGAAGCCCGAACCGGACTACCTCACGGCCGCGATGACCGACCTCGGAATCGACCGGCCGCTGTACGTCGGTGACAGCGAGAGCGACGTCGAAGCGGCTCGCCGAGCCGGTGTGGACGTGGCGTTCCTGCGGCGCCAACACAACGCGGACCGTTCGCTGGCCGTCGAACCGACATACGACGTAGCGAGTCTCCACACAGTCGTCGAACGACTCTGCGAGGCGGACTGAGGTGACGGACGATAGATGAGGGTCCCCGCGGATGCGGGCGACAGCGTGATAGAGACACCCCGATGTAGAGGAGACGGGGCCCTCTGCCCGGGCAGTTTCCCGTTCGTGGTGCGCCATCGACTCGGTGCCAGTGGCCGGGTCTGTCCAGACGCCGACAGACCGCCAGTAACGACGGAGCGACGGCTTCGATTTCGGCTTCCGCCGCATCCTCGTTTGGCTCGAAGTGGGGAGTCGCTTGGGCGACTTTGTCGGCCAGCGTCCGTGCGAGGTCGGCACTGTTGTGCCGGTCACGGACTTCGATAGCCGGGCGCATCGTCGCAGGACTGCGATTCTTGTAGACGCCCGCTGCTGACCCGTAGTGCCACTGGGCGGGGGCGACGATGTCGACCCCGAAGCCGACCTCCTCGCCGGCGTCGGTCAGGGCGTCATCGAGCCCCATAGGACCGTCAAACACAGCCAACTGGCCCGTGTCAGCTCTTCCCGCACAGCCCTCTTGATGATTCAGCCCTTTCATAGAGTAATGACTGAGACATCGACGAGCGGGTGGTGGCGCTGAGCCTGTCGAGTCTCCGCGCGTGGTCACCGCCGGTCCTCGACGCCCGATACCGCGACGCCGGCTTGTTCGTCCTGCTGGCAGTCCTGTTCGGCGGGTCGTTCATCGCGATCAAGACCGGGCTCCGGGAGCTGCCGCCAGTGCTCTTTGCGGGCCTTCGGTTCGATATCGCGGCCGTCCTATTGGTCGGCTACGCCGCGCTGACACGGCCACGGTCGTCGTGGCTTCCCCGCACCCGCGGCGACTTCCTGGGTATCGGCGTCGCCGGACTGTTCCTGGTCACGCTGAACAACGGCCTGCTGTTCCTGGGCCAGGGGCCGACCACGCCGGCGATGGCGTCGGTGATGTACGGGCTGAACCCCGTGCTCGCGCCCGTGTTCGCGTGGTGGCTGCTCGGTGACCGCCTCTCCTGGGTGGGCGCACTCGGCATCGGCGTCGCGCTGGCCGGTGTCGTCGTCATGATCCAACCCTCGCCGTCGACGCTCACGAGCGCGAACACTATCGGGCAGTTGCTCGTTCTCGGTGCCGCCAGCGCGGTGGCGCTTGGCTCCGTCCTCCTCCAGCGGGTCGGTCCCCGGATGGACAGCCTTCCGTTGACCGCGTGGGCGATGGGGCTGGGTGCCGTCCTGCTCCACGGCCTCAGTCTCGCAGCCGGCGAGCCGGTCGGCAGCGTATCGCGGATGGGGACGGCGACGGTCCTCAGCCTGCTGGTCGTCGCCATCCCGTCGACCGCCGTGGCATACCCCATCTACTTTGGCCTCATCGGTCGGGTCGGGCCGGTCCGGACGAACCTCGTGGCGTACGTGGTCCCCGTCGTCGCGGCCCTGTTCGGCTGGCTCCTGCTGGCGTCGGGGGTCACGGTCTGGACGGTCGTCGGCTTCCTCGTGGTCGTCACCGGCTTCGCACTGGTCGAGCGAGCGACCCTCCGGGCGGAAGTCGTCCGGTTCAGGCGGCGTCTTAGGGACGATAACCTGCCGTCGAGTCCGCCCTCGCGTGACGACTGAGACGGCAGCGCACGGACACTCTGGACGGGGCGGGCGCACCTGCGAGACGATGACAGACCGGAGTCGTTCGTGTCACGGGTCGTCAGTACGGTTGCGACCGATACTGTTCGCACGGCCGACGTGAGCTTTTTTAGACTGGTGGCGGTTCTCGGGTTGGCAAACGAACGCGAGGGTGTCGGCCAGCCGTCCGCTGGGGACGTGACGTGGTATCCCGGCGAGCCGCGGCACGCGGTCAGCCGAGGAACTGTCGCTGGCGGGCACCCCGGCGGATAGCCGTCCTGAGCGCGTCGTCGTCGTCCTGTTGGAAGGCGTCGATGGCCGTGTCGGTCGCCGCCCGGTGTGTCTCCTCCGGGTCGACGTCGACCATATTGGCGGCCGTCTCGAGCGCGTCCTGGGACAGGTCGAGCACGTCGGTACACCGCGGGTTGTAGTATTGGGCGGCGTCACGGAGGTTCTGGAAGAACGCGGGGAACACGTCGCGGACGAACGCACGGTCCTCGTCGGTGAGCGCGTGGCATCCGAGGAGCGTCGGCGGGCAGCCGACGCTGTACAGCGCTGCAGTGTAGCCGATGGCCCGCGGGAGAGCGTTCTCGCCGACCTCGCGGGAGTAGCCGAACAGGCCGATGTGGAGCTTGCGCGCCCGCCGGTCAGGCACCGCACTCGACAGCCGGTTGACCGTCGAGGCGATCGCGTCCACCTGGTCGGCGTAGGCGGTTGCCGTCCGGTCGACGATGTCGAGTGCCCGTTCCTCGTCGAACGCCGGCGGGGCCGCTCCCAGTTCGGCCTGTTTGAGCGTTTCGATGCCCTCGCGGACGGTCTCGATGGGGTAGTCGTACTTGAACGCCGACTGGACGGTAAACGTCTCGACCTCGGGATAGGCTTCGGTGACCGCCATGGCCCGTTCGGGCGTCAGGTTGCCCCTGAACGGTGCGGACCCGGCACCGAGCATCGGGTGGATGTCGATGTCGCGGTCGTCGGCCATCCGGTAGAGCCGTTGGAGGCTCACTTTGTTGATGAGGTCGGCAGCGAGCGAGCCGTAGTTCAACGCGGGGTCCGACCGGGCGAGGAAGACGCGCACGTCGGTGAGTCCCTGCGCGGTCGCGTAGTCGCCGACGATGTCGTCGGCCTGGAGCAACGCGTCGCGCTGTTCGATCAGCGGGATGACGCCGATGGTCGCCGGCCGGAACTCGCCGACCCAGTCCTCGACGGTTCGATCGCCCCAGACCGTCTCCGCGCCCTTGCCGGCGACGAACGACCGGTAGTACTCGTGGACGGCATTGAGCTGGTCGGCGTCGGTGACCATCGGGATGATGACCTCGAAGATGGGTGGGACCGTCTCGATGTCGCGGTCCTCGGCGAACAGCTTCGCGGCGTCGAACGACCGCGGGATGCTCTCCAAGATTTCGAGCAGTATCTTCGCCTCTGAGACCTCAAGATCGGGGTTCGGCCCCCGGATGGTCAGCCGGAAGTCCTCGCCGAGTCGCGTGTCCGTGAAGAAATCGTCGTACCGCGAGAGGAGCTTCTTGACCGCGTACTCGTCGCCCTCCTTGCCCTCGAAGTCCCACATCTGTTCGTCACAGCCGAGATGGGAGGCGACGTAGTACCCCTCCTGAATCTCGTCTTCGCCCTCGATGACGTCCCCAGCGGTGAAGAATGGGAGCGTCGCGTTGTCCGGGTGTTGTGTGCTCAGCACCCGCGGGATGTCGGTCATAGACTCATATCGGCGTCGAGGAACTAAAACCCCGAGCCAAACGGGAGGGCGGTGTTCAGATAAGGATGAAGAGTGAGGCGGTGTGTTTTCTGAGTGATCTGTGCCCGAAAACACACGCCTCGGCGGTAGTATCGACCAGATCGACTTAGAGTTTGTTGAACGCGAGGCGACACC
>NZ_JALJCL010000020.1 GCF_023698535.1 Halorientalis regularis | reverse complement strand
CGACGGCTCGATCAGTCTCTTGGAAACCGTCTCTTCGACACATTAGATGAACTTCGTGAGGCTGCACTCATTGCGCTTGATGACATCGAGCCTCCGAATATCTTCACGTACTTATGTCCTTGAGTATGAGCAGGTCGTCGGTGTCGAGCGCGCCGCGGAGGTTCATGTCGGGACCTGTGATCGACGGGGGCAAAGGGATTGTGGCCGTCGGTATCGTGGCCCGGAACGGACGTGCTGTCCGGAACCAGGGGTGTGTCACCGTGGGCCACGGGCTCGGTATCTCGGAAGGTTTTAATACGAATCTCCGGTAGTGGCGAGTACATGACACGGATCCACGGAGCCGGCTCGCTGGCGGGCGAGACCGGTGGGTCCGTCCACCTTTTTCCGCGACCGCCGCGGTTCCGACGACGGGCCCGTTAGGCCCACCTCATTCCCACTTCACCCACGGTCGTTTCGTCTCGAACCGCCCACTGACTGGTGCCGGGCGGTCCGCACTACACCTCGACACACCACACCACACACATGCCAGAACCCGACGACACTGAAGGAACGGTCGCGCTCGCCTTCTCGGGCGGGCTCGACACGACAGTCTGCGTACCGCTACTGAAAGAGGAATACGGCTACGACGACGTGATCGGCGTCACCGTCGACGTTGGCCAGCCCGAAGAAGAGTTCGACGAGGCCGAGGAGACCGCCGAGGCGCTGGGCCTCGATCACTACGTGGTCGACGCGAAAGCCGAGTTCGCCGACCTCTGTCTGGACGCCGTCAAGGCTAACGCCACCTACCAGGGGTACCCCCTGGGGACCGCGCTGGCCCGCCCGGTCATCGCCACCGCCATCCTCGACGTCGCAGAGGAGCAGGGCTGTACCGCGCTGGCCCACGGCTGTACCGGGAAAGGTAACGACCAGCTCCGCTTCGAGACGGTCTGGCGCGACTCGGATCTGAACGTCCACGCGCCCGTCCGCGAACTCGGCCTGACCCGCGAGTGGGAACAGGAGTACGCCGAGGAAAAGGACCTGCCCGTCGAGGGCGGCGACGGCGGCCGCTGGAGCATCGACACGAACCTCTGGAGCCGCTCGGTCGAGGGCTCGGAACTGGAAGACCCCAGCCACGTCCCCGGCGACGAGATCTACGACTGGACGGAGAGCCCCAGCGGGAAAGACGCGGAACTCGTCGACATCGAGTTCGAGCAGGGCGAGGTCGTGGCCGTCGACGGCGAGGACCTGCGTCCCGTCGAGATCATCGAACAGCTGAACGAGCAGGCGGGTGCCCACGGCATCGGTCGCACCGACACGATGGAAGACCGGATGCTCGGCCTCAAAGTGCGTGAGAACTACGAGCACCCCGCGGCCACCGTGCTGCTGGCGGCCCACGAGGCCCTCGAAGGGCTCGTCCTCACCAAGGAAGAACGCAGTTTCAAGACCCAGATCGACCAGGAGTGGGCCGAGAAGGGCTACCAGGGGCTGGTCAAAGCGCCGCTGTTCCGCGCGCTCGAAGGGTTCATCGAGGAGACCCAGACACGCGTCACCGGCACGGTGACGGTGAAACTCGAAAGCGGGCAGGCCCGTCCAGTCGCCCGCGAGAGCGAGTACGCCTGCTACGCGGAGGGTCAGGCCTCGTTCAACACGGAAGCGGTCACCGACGACATCGAACAGGCCGACGCCACGGGCGTCGCGAAGTACCACGGCTTCCAGGAGCGCCTGGCCAACAAGGTCAGCGGGTCCGTCGACAGCGCGGCCGCCGAGGCCGTGACGGACGGGGGTCCCGCGAGCGACGCGAGTGGGACGGCGTCGGACGGACCGTCCGACGGAAGCGGCGAGACAGCGGACAAGGAGTAACCCATGAGCGAGGAACCCACCGACGACACGAACGGCGGAAAATCCGGCGACGTGGTCCGCCGGGACCGCTTCTCCGGCGGCCCCGCGCGTGGGTTCCTCTCCTCGCTCGCGGCCGACGAGCGCATCTTCGCCGCCGACCTCGCCGTGGATCGGGCCCACGTCGTGATGCTGGCCGAGCAGGGCATCGTCGACGCCGACGACGCCGGTGCGATCCTCGCGGCGCTCGACGAGATCGAGGACGCGGGCTACGGCGCACTGCCCGACGGCGAGGACGTACACGCCGCCATCGAGACGGCGGTCATCGAGCGCGTCGGTCCCGAGGGCGGACGGATGCACACCGCCCGCTCGCGCAACGACGAGGTGGCGGCCTGTATCCGCTATCGTCTGCGCGAGGATCTCCTCGACGCCGTCGAGACGGTCGTCGGGGCGCGCGAGCAACTGCTCGACGCGGCCGACGAGTACGCGGAGACGCTGATGCCCGGGTTCACCCACCTCCAGTACGCCCAGCCGACGACGGTGGGCCACTACCTGCTCTCCTACGAGCGGGCGCTGGCCCGGGACACGGAGCGCCTGTTCGGGGCCTACGCCCGGACCAACCGCTCGCCGCTGGGCGGAGCGGCCTTCGCCGGGACACCCTTTTCGATCGACCGCGAGCGGACCGCCGAGTTGCTCGGGTTCGACGCAGTGATGGAGAACTCGATGGACGCCGCCTCCGCGCGCGATTTCCTGCTGGAGGCGACGACGGCCGTCGCCAACCTGGCGACCACGCTCTCGGGACTCAGTGAGGACATCGTCATCTTCGCAAACGACGGCTACGTCGACCTCTCGGACGATTACTCCTCGACCTCGTCGATCATGCCCCAGAAAAAGAACCCGGACACCCTGGAACTGGTGCGGGCCCGCGCGGGCGATGCCCACAGCGCGGTCTCGGGCCTGTTGACGACGCTGAAGGGACTGCCACGCGCGTACAACCGGGACCTCCAGCGGGCGGGCCAGTACGGCTGGGAGTCGGTCGACGCGGTGATCGAGGCCACCGAGGTGGCCGCGGGCGCGGTCGCCACGGCAACCTGGAACGAGGATCTGCTGGCCGAGGAGGCGGGTGCCGGGTTCTCGACGGCGACGGGCGTCGCTGACCTGCTGGCGATGGCGGGACTGCCCTTCCGGACGGCCCACGAACTGGTCGCAGTCGCGGCCGAGCGGTCGGCCGACCCCGACTACGAGACGCTGGACGCGGCGGCCCGCGAGGTGCTGGACGAGTCGCTGTCGGCCTACGTGGATCGCGAGGCTGTCGAGGACGCCCTCGATCCCGCCGCGAGCGTGGCGAGTCGTGACTCGGCCGGCGGGCCCGCACCCGACGCAGTGGCCGACCAGCTAGACGCGGCGCGGGCGGCCCTCGCCGCCGACCGCGAGCGGTTGGTCGACGAGCGGAACGCGCTGACCGACGCCGAAAAGCGGCTCCGCGAGGAGGTGGCTAGCTATGTCTGAGTCCCGACCCGTTCGGCTGCGACGCGAACTCCCGCGAGTCCGGGGCGCAGCGGCCCCCGCACCGCGACCGCCATCCCCGCCAGGGGATGAATTACCAGAACCATGATACAGGATTCATGAAACGCCGCCACGGCCGCTTTTCCTACGGTTAGACGGTAGTTTGGGTCGTTAACTCTTCCCGACAAGTCCGAAGGGTTTAAGTAGTAACGAGCGTGACTTGCAGGTACCAATGACGGAATGCATCGAGTGTGGGGCCGAGGTTACCCTGCACGACGACCTGGAAGTCGGAGAGATCGTCGACTGTTCGACCTGCGGTGCGGAGCTGGAAGCTGTCGACACCGACCCCGTCGAGCTGGACTCGGCACCCGAGCTCGAAGAGGACTGGGGCGAATAACGTGGTGACGGCCGCGCGGCACGGCCGCCGCCGGCCGGTGATAGCATGAATTTCGGCATACTCTACTCGCGCATCCGCAAAGACGAGAAGCTCCTCCTCTCGGAGCTTCGTGACCGGGGTCACGAGGTCACGAAGATCGACGTTCGCAAACAGCAGTTCGGACTGTCCGAGCCGCCTGCTGACTTCGAGGGCGTCGACCTCGTGGTCGATCGGTGTCTCGCGACCAGCCGGAGCGTCTACGCCACGCGGTTCGTGGACGCCTACGACATCCCCGTCGTCAACCACCCCGACACCGCCGGGGTGTGCGCCGACAAGGCCAAGAACAGCCTCGCGCTGGTCGAGAACGAGGTGCCCACGCCCGAGACGACCGTCGCGTTCACCACGGACGCGGCCATGGAGGCCATCGAGGAGTTCGGCTACCCCTGCGTTTTGAAGCCCGTCGTGGGCTCGTGGGGCCGCCTGATGGCCAAGATCGACAGCCGGACGGCCGCCGAGGCCATCCTCGAACACAAGGAGACGCTGGGCCACTACGAGCACAAGGTGTTCTACGTTCAGGAGTACGTCGAGAAGGGCGGCGAGGACATCCGCGTCCTGGCCACCGACGGCGAACCCGTCGCCGCGATGGTCCGCTCCTCGGACCACTGGATCACCAACGCCGCGAAGGGCGCAGCGACCGACGAATTCGGCCTCGACGACGAGGCGCTCGACCTGGTCGAACGCGCCTCCGATGCGGTTGGCGGCGGCCTGTTGGGCGTCGACCTCATGGGCACCGAAGACGGTTATACCGTCCACGAGGTCAACCACAACGTCGAGTTCAAGGCGCTGAACGAGGCGACCGACGTGGACGTGCCCGCCCGCGTCGTCGACTGGCTGGAGACGAAAGCCGAACAGGCGGAGGTGAGCGCCTGATGAGTTCGGATACCTCACTCACTGCCTCGGTCGTGGGCGGCACCGGCTTCACCGGCGGCGAACTCCTGCGCCTGCTCGCGGGCCACCCCGAGTTCGAGGTCGTCCAGGCCACGAGTCGCTCGAAGACCAACAAGACGGTCGGTCACCAGCACCCGAACCTGCGGGACCTGGAGTTGCGCTTCTCCGACCCCGACGACCTCGAATCGGTCGACGTGCTGTTCGCCGCGACGCCGCACGGCGTCACGATGGAGCGGATCGACCGGTTCCGGGAGGCCGCCGGCACCGTCGTCGACCTGTCGGCGGATTTCCGGCTCGACACCGAGGCACAGTACGACGAGTGGTACGACGGCCACAGCCGGCCCGAGCTGCTGGAGAAAGCCGAGTACGCGCTCCCCGAATTGAACCGGGAGAACCTCGAAGGGGCCGAGATCGTCGCCTCGGGCGGCTGTAACGCCACCGCGACGATCATGGGACTCATGCCCCTGTTCGAGGCGGGCGTCCTCGATGGGGACGAGCAGATCGTCGTCGACGTGAAGGTCGGGTCCTCGGAGGGCGGTGCCGGCGGCGGGGAGGCCTCCAGCCACCCCGAGCGCTCCGGCGTCGTCCGCCCCTACGCGCCCACCGGCCACCGTCACGAGGCCGAAATCGAGCAGTTCCTCGGCGTGAACGTATCGTTCACTGTCCACGCGGTGGAGATGATCCGCGGCGCGAGCGCGACCTGTCACGTCTTTCCCGAAGAGCCCGTCTCGAAGGGCGACCTCTGGTCGGCCTATCGGGGCCAGTACGAGGACGAACCGTTCGTCGAACTCGTCGCGGGCGGCGGTGGCGTCTACCGCTACCCCGAGCCCAAGGCCGTCGCGGGGACGAACAAGGCCGAAGTCGGCTTCGAACTCGACCCCGGCAACGAGCGCCTGGTCGTGTTCTCGGCCATCGACAACATGATGAAGGGCTCGGCCGGGCAGGCCGTCCACGCGGCCAACGTCGCTCTGGGGCTGGAGGAGACGGCGGGGCTCGATATCCGGGGTCTGCATCCCGTGGGCTCACCGTAGCAACTGGAGAGGTATTTTCGTAATGACTACAGTTATCAAAGTCGGTGGCGCTCGCGCGGTCGACCCCGCGGGTGCCCTTTCGGATATCGCAGCACTGGACGACGACGGTGAGGACGTGGCGGTCGTCCACGGCGGATCGACCGCCGTCGACGACACGCTGGAGCGACTCGGCATCGAACCGGAGTACGTCGAGACGCCCAGCGGCGTCGTCGGGCGGTTCACCGACGCCGAGACGATGAAAGTGTTCGAGATGGTCTTTGGCCACCTCAACACGCAACTCGTGGCCGGCCTGCAGAGCCTCGACGTGGACGCCGTCGGTCTCAACGGTGTCGACGGGAAACTCCTGCACGGGCCCCGGAAGTCCGCCGTGCGGGTCGTCGAGGACGGGAAAAAGAAGATCAGGCGGGGCGACCACTCCGGGACGATCAAGCAGGTCAACGGCGACCTGCTGGAGTCGCTCCTGCGTGATGATTACGTCCCGGTCGCCGCACCGCCGATGGCCGGCGCGGATGACAACGAAATCGTCCCCGTCAACACGGACGCCGACCGGTCGGCGGCGGCGATTGCGGGCGAACTCGGCGGGACTCTCGTGTTGCTGACCGACGTGGAAGGCGTCTACGAAGACCCCGACGACTCCGACACGCTGATCGAGACCGTCGAGACGAGCGAGGAGTGGGCGGCGCTGGAAGACGCCGCCGAGGGATTCATGAGCCGGAAGATCATGGCGGCCGAGGAGGCGCTGGACGCGGGGGCCGACGAGGTCGTGATCGCGGACGCCAACGCCGACGAGCCGATCCTCTCGGCGCTTTCCGGCGGCGGGACACACCTGCATCAGGAGGCACTACAATGAGCGGATTCGTCTTCAACGAGAAACCCATCCAGATCGAACGCGGCGAGGGAGCGTACCTCTACGGCGACGACGGCACCGAGTACCTCGACATGGGGGCCAGTTACGCCTGCGTCCCGCTGGGGCACAACCACCCCGCGGTCAACGAGGCCGTCCGCGAGCAGTTCGCGGACCTGACCTACGTGCAGGCGTCCTACCCCGTCGAGACCCGGACGCGGCTGTACGACCTGCTGGCCGACACCGCGCCCGGCGACATCGACTACACGTGGCTCTGTAACTCGGGCACGGAGGCCAACGAGGCGGCGCTGAAGTTCGCCCGCTCGGCCACGGGCAACTCGAAGATCGTCGCGACGATGCAGGGCTTCCACGGCCGGACGATGGGCGCACTCGCCACGACGTGGAAAGACAAGTACAAGAAGCCCTACGAACCGCTGATCGGCGACGTGGCGTTCGTCCCCTACGACGACCCCGAGGCGATGGCCGAGGCGGTCGACGAGGACACCGCAGCGGTCATCGTCGAACCTGTCCAGGGCGAGGGCGGCATCAACCCCGCGAGTCAGGACTTCCTCCAGACGGCGCGGGTCGAGACCGCCCAGCACGGCGCGGCGCTGATCTTCGACGAGGTCCAGACCGGCATGGGTCGGACGGGCAGTCTGTGGGCCTCGGAGTGGGCCGACGTGGTGCCCGACATGATCACGAGCGCGAAGGGGCTGGGCAACGGCCTGCCCATCGGCGCGACGCTGTGTCGGGAGTGGATCGCCGAGAACTACGGCTCGCACGCCTCGACGTTTTCCGGTGGCCCCGTCGTCAGCGCCGCGTCCGAGGCGACCGTCGAGACCATCCTCGACGAAGCGGTCACCGAGAACGCGGCTCAGATCGGCTCGTACATCCAGGAGCGCCTCCACGACGAACTCGGCGACGACGTGCGCGAAGTGCGGGGCGAGGGCCTGATGATCGGCGTCGAGGTCGGTCGCGAGGCCAACCGCGTGCTGAAGGAACTGGCCCTGAACCACGGCGTGCTGGCGCTCCCGGCCGGCCGGACGGTCGTCCGGCTGTTGCCGCCGCTGACGATCACCGAGGAGCACGCCGACGAGGTCGTCGCGGCGCTGACCGACGCCATCGTGGAGGACGACGCATGAGCGGGACCCAGTTCACCAGTCAGAGCAGCATCGACGTGGACGGGGAGGCTCGCCAACTGCTCGTCGACCTCGTCTCGACGCCCTCGGTCTCGGGCGAGGAGCGTCGCTGTGCGGAGGTGCTGGTCTCGTACTTCGAGGAACACGACCGCGAGGTCTGGATCGACGAGGCCGGCAACGTCCGCGCACCCGCCGACGACGGCGTCCTGTTGACCTCCCACATCGATACCGTACCCGGGGACATCCCCGTCGAGATTCGCGACGCGGAGGACGGCGAGGACGACGCCCTCTGGGGTCGCGGGAGCGTCGACGCGAAGGGGCCGCTGGCGGCGATGGCCGTCGCCGCAGTCGAGACGGGGGCCTCCTTCGTCGGCGTCGTCGGCGAGGAGGTCGACTCCCGTGGCGGGCGCTTCCTCGTCGAGGACCGGGCGTCGGCACCCGACGCCGTGATCAACGGCGAACCCTCCGGCTGGGAGGGGATCACGCTGGGCTACCGGGGGCTGGTGGCCGGCACCTACGTCGCGACCAGCGAGTCGGGGCACACCTCCCGCCCGGAGAACAACGCCGTGCAGGACGCCATCGCCTGGTGGTCCAGCGTCGAGGCGGAGTTCGCCACCGACGAGTGGGAAGCGGTCTTCGAGCGCGTGACGGCCAAGCCCACGAAGATCCAGGGCGGACTGACCGACGACGGGCTCTCCGTCGAGGCGACGATGGAGGTGCAGTTGCGGGTGCCCCCGAGCATGAACACCGAAGAGGTAATCGAGATCACCGAGGGGTACCTGGACGTGGCCGACCGGGTCCACTGGAAAGACAAGGTCGAGCCCGTGATGATGTCGCCCCGTACGGACGTGGCGCGGGCGTTCCGCGCGGCCATCCGCCAGACAGGGGGCGATCCCCGCCTGCTCCGGAAGACCGGCACAAGCGATATGAACGTGTACGCACAGGAGTGGGACTGTCCCATGGTCACCTACGGTCCCGGCGACTCCGACCTCGATCACGCGCCCAACGAACACCTCGAACTCGCCGAGTACGACCGTTCGGTCGAGGTACTGGAGACCGTCGCCACGCGGCTCCTGGAGGAGTAGAGATGGCGCGCGCACTTCTGGACGTCGACGACCTGACCGGCGACGAACTGACGACGGTGCTCGACCGCGCCGCGGACCTGAAGGCGGCCGACGACGGCCGGCAACCCCTCGACGATCGGACGCTCGGGATGATCTTCGAGAAACCGTCGACCCGGACCCGCGTCTCCTTCGAGACTGGGATGACCCAGCTCGGGGGGCACGCCATCTTTCTCGGGCCGGACGACATCCACCTAGGCCACGGCGAGCCGATCAAGGACACGGCGCGTGCGGTCTCGCGGTACGTCGACTTCATCATGGCTCGCGTGTTCGACCACGCGGACGTGGTGGAACTGGGCGAGTTCGCGACCGTGCCGGTGATCAACGGGCTGACCGACGACGCCCACCCCTGCCAGACGCTGGCGGATCTGCTGACGATCCGCGAGCGCTTCGGCGGCTTCGACGTGGACGTGGCCTGGGTCGGCGACGGCAACAACGTCGCCCAGTCGTTCGTGCTGGGCGCGGCGATGGCCGGTATCGACCTGACCGTCGCGACGCCGGAGGGGTACGGCATCGACGACGACGTGCTGAAGCGTGCCGCGGGACTGGGCGGCGAACCCGAGACGACGACGGATCCGGCGGCGGCCGTCGAAGACGCCGACGTGGTCTATACCGACGTGTGGGTCAGCATGGGCCAGGAGGACCAGCGCGAGGAGAAACTCGCCGACTTCGACGGGTTTCAGGTCACCACCGAACTGCTCGGTGACCGGCCGCTGATGCACTGTCTTCCCGCTCACCGCGGCGAGGAAGTGACCGACGACGCCCTGGAGAGTGAGAACGCTATCGTCTGGGACCAGGCGGAGAACCGGATGCACGCCCAGAACGGACTGTTGGTGTGGCTGTCCGAGCAGTAGTCACGGCCACGAACGGAGTGAGTGGCCGCTTTTTCGCCCACGTTTTTGCGACGAGCGGTGCGCGAGTAACGCGAGCGCACCCGAGGCGGAAAAAGGTGGAGGCGGAGAACCGGATGCACGCCCAGAACGGACTGTTGGTGTGGCTGTCCGAGCAGCAGTCACGGCCACGAACGGAGTGAGTGGCCGCTTTTTCGCCCACGTTTTTGCGACGAGCGGTGCGCGAGTAACGCGAGCGCACCCGAGGCGGAAAAAGGTGGAGGCGGAGAACCGGATGCACGCCCAGAACGGACTGTTGGTGTGGCTGTCCGAGCAGCAGTCACGGCCACGAACGGAGTGAGTGGCCGCTTTTTCGCCCACGTTTTTCAAGGAGTGGTCGCGCGAAGCGCGACCCGACGCAGAAAAAGGTGGATGGAGGAGTTCCGGGGCTCGTCCTCCGTTTTCACTCGTGATGGCTCGCAGTGGTCGCTACGTCCACGTCGGGGTGGAACACGTCCTCGACGGAACACTCGAAGAAGGCGGCGAGTTTGAACACGAGTTCGACGGATGGGTCGTACCGGTTGCCTTCGACGGCATTTATCGTCTGGCGCGTGACGCCGACGTGTTCGGCCAGTTCGCGCTGGCTCAGTCCGTACTGCTCGCGGTGTTCCTGCAGTGAGTTTTTCATGCTGATCGCCGGCGTCCCAGCGCGAACGTGAGCGCGCCGTAGGTCAGGTACAACACCGCGACGAACAGCGCGATGGCGACGCTCCAGGGTTGCCACTCGAACATCCCGAGGCCCCACGCGACGGTCAGTGCGGGAAAGACGCCGGCCGAGGCCCAGCCGAAGATGGTGAGTGTCCACCGCGCGGCGTCACGGGAGATGTCGGCGTCCCGTTCGTCGAACACCGGAACGTCGGCGGTCGCCTGGAGGCCCACCGCGCCAGCCAGCGCGACGGCGTAGACGCCGACGGCGACGAACGGGCGGTTCAGGACGGTAAACGCTGCGAGGCCGAGTCCGGAGACGGCAGCCAGGCCCGCGACCGCCGACCGAATCCGACCCGCTCGGCCCAGTAGTTCCGTCACGCCTCGTCCCTCCGGGCGAGCCGACCGCGCCAGCGGCGGCCGAGGGCCGTCCTTCCGGCGTCGAGCGGGGAACCAACACCGAGCGATGCGTCCGAGCCGAGGGTTCGCTGTGTCGTCGTCATGCGTACCACCTCGTCAAACGCTCTTGTCGTAAAGAGCGTTTTACAGTAAAACATCTTTGACGTAGTAAAATAAGTTTTACGCCCCGTCGGCAAAGCGGCCCGGGACGGCGGTACGGCCAGTCCGCAGGGTGACCACTGGCGGAACGTTCGCTTCGCACTGCCCGCTGTGGACCACGCTCCTCCCAGCCTCTTGCTTTTGCATCCGGGAGCCCACCCACTACCATGGCCTCGATTATAGAGACACACATCGAGAACAGGGAGCGAATCCAGCCCAACGACACCAACAACTACGGGGCCGCACACGGCGGCAACATCATGCGGTGGATGGACGAAGTCGGCGCGCTGAGCGCGATGCGTCACGCCAGCGAGTCGTGTGTCACCGCCCACGTCGACGACATCAGCTTCGAGCGCCCGGTTCCGCAGGGCGACACCTGCGTCGTCACTGGCTACGCCTACGAAACCGGGCGAACGAGCGTTCGCGTCCGGTTGCAGGCGTTCCACGAGGAACCCCGGACCGGGGAGCGCGAGCAGACGACCGACTCCTATTTCGTCTTCGTCGCCGTCGACGACGAGGGTGACCCGACGCCGGTCCCGGACCTCACCGCCGAGACCGAGCGCGGCGAGCGCCTGCGGGCGGACGCCCTCACAGACGAGTCCGGCGAGTAGAGCGGTAGCCGGCAGGTGCGTTTGCGGTGCTGTGCGGTCACCACTCCGTCGTTGTACCGAACTCGCGGCTCCGCCGCGAGTTCGGCCTTTTTTCCCAAGTTTTTGCGCAGGGGGTCGCCCCCGGCGACCCCCCTGGCGGAAAACGTGGGGTGGAAACAGGTGGTCGTTACTCGTCCATCAGACCGCCTTCCTCGACGCGCATGACGGCTTCGCCGTCGGGCAGGTTCGGCGCGTCGACGAGCTTGACGATGCGCTTGTCGCCCTTGGACTTCTTGAGGTAGACCCGGAAGGTGGAGGTGTGACCGAGGATGTTGCCGCCGATGGGCTGGGTGGGGTCGCCGAAGAAGGAATCGGGGTTGGAGGCGACCTGGTTGGTGACGACGACAGCGGTGTTGTTGAGGTCGCCGACCCGCATCAGGTCGTGGAGGTGCTTGTTGAGCTTCTGCTGGCGTTCGGCGAGTTCGCCACGGCCGACGTACTCGGCGCGGAAGTGCGCGGTCAGGGAGTCGACACAGAGCAGGCGGACGGGGAACTCGTCGTCCTGGCTCTCGCTGGCGATCTCCTTGGCCTTCTCGGCGAGCAGGATCTGGTGGTTGGAGTTGAACGCCTTCGCGACGTGGATGTTGTCCAGGAAGCGCTCGACCAGTTCCTCCAGCAGGGATTCGTCGGTCGGGTCGGCCTCGCCCTCCTCGGCGATTCCGTGGAGTTCCATCGCGTCGGCCAGCACCTCGTCCTCGTGTCCGCGGACCATCTGGTCGATCCGCTCGGGGCGGAAGGTGTCCTCGGAGTCGACGAAGATGGCGCTGCCTTCGAGGCCGCCGTGCTCTTTGGGGAGCTGGACGGTGACCGCGAGCTGGTGGGTCACCTGGGACTTGCCGGCCCCGAACTCGCCGTACACCTCGGTGATCGACTGGGTCTCGACGCCGCCGCCGAGCAACTCGTCGACCTCGTCGACGCCCCAGGTGAGCTTCCCGATCTGTTCGCGGCGTTCCAGCACCGCGGCACCCGACTTGAACCCGCCGATGTCGGCGGCCTCGCGGGCGGCCTGGATGATGTCGGCGGCGCTGGACTCACCGATGTCGGCGGTGTTGGACAGTTCACCGGGGCTGGCGACCGCGATGCCCTGGTAGCCGTCGAATCCGTTCTCTTTCAGCTTCTCCGCTGTCGCCGGTCCCACACCCGGCAGCTCTTCGAGGTCTTCGCTCGTTGCCATACGCCGTCCTTCTGCCCCCTCCCACATAAACCCTCGTTAACACCACGGTGGAAGTGAAACTGGCAGCAGGCGGCGGCGCGGTGGACGGTTCACGCCGAAGGTTAAGCTGTCAGGAATCGTGGGAAAAGTTCGCATAGCAATTGCAATATTTATATGCGTGTCTGCTGATAATGGACACTGGGGGATTCGGTGTGGCAATTGAACTAACACCATACACGATACCGCTGTGGGTCGTCGCCGTCGTGGGGAGCGCGCTCGCAGCACTGACCGCGTATTATCACGAACAGAAAGGCGCGTACGCGCTGTTTGCCGTGTTCATCGGCGCCGTCCTCTGGGCGGGCGGGTACGCCATGGAGATGAGTTCGGCACCGTCACAGATGGCGATTTTCTGGTACAAGATCCACTTCATCGGGAGTGCCATCGTGCCGACGGCGATCCTCGTCATGGCGTTCCGGTTTACCGGGCGGGACGATTGGATTCGGGCCCGAAACATCGCGCTGCTGGCCGTCATGCCCGTTGTGACGACGGTGCTGATCATCACGAGTCACGACATCTGGATCCAGGGACACATCGCCAACACTGGACCGGAGGCAGTGTTGCCGCTGACCTATCAGTTCGGGCCGTGGTTCCCGATCTACGCCTACTACTCGCTGGCCATCGCGGTCGTCGCCATCGGGATGTTCGCACAGGCGGCCCTGGAGCGCAGCGACGAATCGTGGGTCAACACGACCACCGCCTTCCTGGTCGCGACGATCCTGCCGACGGTCGGAACCGGAATCTACGTGATCGGCAACACGACCATCGACTACGGTCCCTTCGCGTTCCTGGTCTCGGGCGCGTGCATCATGGCCGCAATGTTTTACCTCTAGTCCCAGGGATGGCCCCGAGATGATTCGGGCCAGAGCGGGTACCAGTCGCGCTCGCGGTCGCCCACCGGGGTGAATGGATAGCACGCGCCGCGCAGGAACGAGTATACCCAGTACAGCGGGCGGTCGGCGGTGTCGCCAGGGAGCGCGGTTTCGCCCCGCTCGACGGCAACGAGTGCCACGAGCAACCGGGAGCCGTAACCCCGTTCGACGAGGGTGTCGGCGGCGAAGTGGCTGCTCGTCAGGGGGGCTTCTACGTCGTCGTCGCGGAGGACGACCCAGTCGTAGCCGTGCCGGTCTCGGCTTCGCCGGCGTCGGTGAAGTCGGCGCTGTCGACGCTGGCGAAACAGAGCGCGGCGACGCCGGCCGACTCGAACCCCAGATCGCCCGCCATCGTGACGTAGGCGGTGCTCATCCCGAACAGGTCCTCGGGGTCGGCCGGCTGGGTGGCGGCGGCCTCGGCCTCGACTCCGAGGGCTCGTCGGAGTTGCTCGAACAGTCCCATACTCACACCGTGAGAGCGGATGCTCTTGGCTCTGCTCACTGTCGTTTCGGCAGCCGTTTCTCGACTCGGGTTTAAGCCCTGGCAGTTCTGGTGTGTTGATAGCATGGCCGCACAGGGCGCCCCGGCAGTGACGGCACTCTCGCTGTGCAGTGCCGTCGCGTTCGCGGCTGTCGCGGTCCAGGCCGCCCGCCGACGCCCCGGGGCCGGAGCGCAGTGGTTCGCGGCCACCATCGGGCTCTTGGCCGCCGGGGCGGCCGGGACCGCCGTCGCCTACTACTCGTCGGGGACGGTCAGTCTCGCCACGGGCGTCTATCCCCTGATCGTCGTCGTGATGCCGGTCGTGTGGGCGCGCTTCGCCTTCGAGTACTACGGCCTCTTCGAGTTCACGTCTCGGCGGCGGACGGTGGCGCTGATCGCGCCCGCCGTCGTCGCCGCCCTGGCCGGCACGTGGGTGGGGCTGGTTGAAGTCGGTCTGTTCCCCACGGCTTCCGAGACACTCGTTCTCAGCGTGTACAGCAGCTACGTAGCGATGCACTTCTATTCCGCGACCGTCCTGCTCGTCGCGGTCGGGCTGCTCGTCCGAACGAGTCTGCGCCGGGACCACCTCTGTCTGTCGCTCGGCGGCGGGCTGGCGGTGATCGTCCTCGCACCCTGGGTCGGGAACTTCATCCACGGGGCGCTCCGGGTGACCGACGCGACCGTCCCGGGCGTCGCCGACGAGATGGTCCGTGCCGGCGCGATCGCCGTCGGTGCCGTCGCCGCCGTCGCTGCCGTCTCCCGCTACCGGCTGTTCGAGGGGTTACCTGCCGCTGGGACCATCGGGCCGGAGACCGTCCTCGAGGAGATGGACGACCTCGTGATCGTCACCGACAGGGCCGGACGGGTCGTCCGACTCAACGAACGGGCGCGGCAATCGTTCGCCGGCGACGAAGCGCCCGTCGACCGGACTATCGACGACGTACTGGGCACCTCGGTCGACGCCCTCGCCGACCGCGACGGCGTGCGGCTGGACACCGCAACCGGTCCCCGACAGTTCGATCCCTCGGTGTCCGAACTCACGAACGAGCAGGGTCACTGTATCGGCCACACCCTCGTCCTCCGGGACGTGACCGAGCGGTACACCCGCCGCCAGCGGCTCTCGGTTCTCAACCGCGTCCTGCGACACAACCTCCGCAACGAGACCGCGACCATCGTCACCCGCGCGGAGGTGATCGCCGAGCAGGCCGACGACGACACCGCCGAAATCGCCGACGAGGTCGTCGATACCGCGCTGTCTATCGCCGAGACCGGCGACAAGGCCCGCCGAATCGAGCGGATGATGGCCGTCCCGGTGACGCCCGACCCCCGCACCGACGTGTCCACCGTCGTCCGTGACGTCGTCGAGACGATCCGGGAAGACGCGGACTGTACCGTCTCCTGGTCGGCTCCAGACACCGTCGTCGCCCGGGCCGACCACCGTATCCTCCACCCCGTCCTCGAAGACTTGGTCGAGAACGCCGTGGAGCACGGCTCCACGAGCCCTGACTCGCAGGCTCCCGAGGACGCCGTCGAACACAACGACTCGGCCGACCCGACCGTCGGCGTGTCCGTCACCGTCGACCCCGAGGCCGCCCGCCCCGTCGAGATCGCCGTCGCCGACGACGGCCCCGGCATCCCCGAGGCCGAGCGCTCGCCGGTCGTCGACGGCGACGAGGCCCCGCTCGAACACGGGAGCGGGCTGGGGCTCTGGGGCGTCAAGTGGGGCGTCACCCGGATGGGCGGCTCGCTCACCTTCGAGGACAACGATCCCCGCGGGACGACCGTTCGCGTCCGCATCCCGACGCCGGCCGACGCCGACGACGGAGCGGCCGTCGACGATGCGGCGACAGAGACCGAGGTCCCGCCACGGACGCCGCCGGCGGTCCCGCCCGGCACCATCCGGGACCTAGACGCCTCGACGGACGGGTCGTCCTAGCGCCCCGCCAGTTCGCGTTCGAGCACCTGCAACCCCCCGATCCGGCGCTCGGTCGCGGGGTGGATCCGGACGAGTCGCCCGATGAACCTCCGGCCGATCGGGGTCACGAAGAAGGCGTTCATGTCGGCCTGTTCGCGCAGGTTTTCTCTCGGCACCCGATCCAGCCGACCGTCGATGGTCGCCAGCGCCGAGGCCAGCGCGGCGGGGTTGCCCGTGATGAGCGCGCCGCCGCGGTCGGCCGCGAACTCCCGGTACCGGCTGAGTGCGTGGATCAACAGGACGGAGACGACCCACACGACCAGCGAGACGGCGATGACGGCGACGACCCCACCGCCGCGGCGGTTGCGCCAGCCGAACAGCAACCCCCACCGGACGGTCGGGAAGGCGATGGTCGAGAGGAACGAGGCGATGGTCATCACCGCCACGTCGCGGTTCTCGATGTGGGCGAGTTCGTGGGCCAGCACGCCGTCGAGCTCGTCCGCGCCGAGTGTCGCCAGCAGACCGGTGGTCACGCAGACGGTGCCGTTCTGCTGGGACCGGCCGGTCGCGAAGGCGTTGGGTACCCCCGACTCGGCGACGGCGACCGTCGGCATCGGCAGGTCCGCCTGCTGTGAGAGCCGCCGGACCGGCCGGTAGAGGTCGGTGCACTCCGATTCCTCGCCCTCGCTCGCGCCCATACTCCAGAGCGCCAGTTTGTCGCTGACGACAAACTGCGCGCCCACGAACGCGCCCATCACCAGCAGGATGGGCAGGATGCCCTGGACGTACAGCGAGAGCACGCCGACGAACAGGACGTAGAGGCCGCCGAGCAAGAGCATGGTCACCAGATACGGCCCCGGAGCCCCCAGTCTGGCTGCCACTCCATACGACGTGCAGGGGCCGCGTCCAATTAAGCACCGCGTGGCCAGGGGTAGTTCAGGGGGCGGTGCGGCCGAGAGCGCGAGGCTTAACCGGCCGAATCGAATACGGGGGGCCAATGAGCGAGTCACGCGAATTCTGTCCGCGGTGTGGGGAGACCATCCCGGAGCGGCCGGAACCCCGCCCTGGCGAGCCCAGAGATCCGGATCGCGTGCTCTGTAACGACTGCTACTTCGAGGAGTTCGATCTCGTGGACGCCCCGGATCGCATCGAGATCCGGGTCTGTGCCCAGTGTGGCGCGGTCCATCGGGGGAACCGCTGGGTAGACGTGGGGGCCGACGACTACGTCGACGTGGCCGTCGAGGAGGTCAGCGAAGCCCTGGCGGTCCACCTCGAAGCCGAGTCCGTCGACTGGGAGGTCGCGCCCGAACAGGTCGACGCGACGACGATCAAGATGCACTGCCGGTTCTCCGGCATCGTCCGGGACACGCCGGTCGTCGAGGACGTGTTGGTGCCCGTGAAGATCTCCCGCGAGACCTGCAAGCGGTGTGGTCGCATCGCCGGCGGCTCGTACGCCGCCATCGTGCAGGTGCGGGCCGACGAGCGCGACCCGAGCGACGGCGAACTCGAACAGGCAGAACGCATCGCCCAGGAGTACATCGCCGATCGGGAGGAGAAAGGCGACCGCAACGCCTACATCACCGAGGCCAGCCACGTCGAGGGCGGCCTGGACATGAAGATCTCGACCACGCAGATGGGCGGCGGCATCGCCGAGCGAATAATCCGCCAGTTCGGGGGGTCCTACACATCGAACGAGACCCTCGTGACCGAGGACAGCGACGGGAACGAGGTCTACCGGGTGACCTACGCCATCCGGCTGCCCCGCTACCGCCCCGGCGAGGTCATCGACCCCGAGGACGACGACGGCCCCGTCCTCGTCAGGAGTGTACGGGGCAACCTGAAAGGCCGCCGCGTCACGACCGGCGAGCCCTTCGAGGCCAGTTTCGAGGACGAGAACGCCCCCGAGGCCCGGCGGCTGGGGACCCGCGAGGACGCCGAGGACACGACGCTGGTCGCCGTCGAGGACGAGAACGCCGTGCAGGTGCTGGACCCGGAGACCTACGAGGCCAAGACCGTCGCCCGTCCCGACTATCTCGATCCCGACGCCGACACCGTCCCAGTTCTGAAGAGCCGCGCCGGCCTGCACGTCCTGCCCGAGGACGACGGGGACACGAACGACGGCGAGGACGACACATGAGCGGGGAATCGTCCACGGCCGACGATGGCGACCCCCTCGCCGCGGTCGTCGCGAGGGGCCGTGCCGAGACCGCAGCCGACACACTCCGCGAGGAAGGGGTCTACGACGACGACCGCAGTGTCAGACCGTTCGGCGAGGACGCTGTCGCGCTTCCCGTGACGGCCCCGCCGGAACGGACGGCGGTCCGGGAGGTCGTCCGGCAGGAAGCCGAGCCACGCCTCCGGAATCTGGACGATCACCTCCGCGAGCGGGGCTGGACGGCCGAGGAACGCGAGCGAGCGCCGAGTTCGTGGGCCGTCATCGGCACGGTCGTCCTCGTCGACATCGGCGACGCCCCGCGACCCGACGAGGTTGGCGAGGCGTTGCTCGACCTGCACGCCAACGCCGACACCGTGCTGGCTCGGCACGGGATCGACGGCACCCAGCGTGAACCCGACGTGGCGGTGATCGCTGGCGCGGGTGACACCGAGACGATCCACACCGAACACGGGACCCGGTACGCGCTCGACCTGGCCGAAGTCATGTTCTCGCCCGGCAACAAGGCCGAACGCAAGCGGATGGGCGACGTGGTTGCCGAGGGTGATCGAGTCTTCGACATGTTCGCCGGCGTCGGCTACTTCACGCTCCCGATGGCCCGGGCCGGTGCGCGGGTCACCGCCGCGGAGATCAATCCGGCCTCCTTCCGCTATCTGCTGGAGAACGCCAAACTCAACGACGTACACCAGCGAGTCGACCTGTACCGGGCGGACTGCCGGGACGTTGCCGACGGCGTCGAGGCCGACCGCATCGTGATGGGCTACTACGACGCTCACGAGTACCTGGACGCGGCGCTTTCCGCCCTCGAACCCGGCGGGATCGTCCATATGCACGAGGCCACGCCCGAGTCGCTCGTCTACGACCGCCCGGTCGACCGCCTGACCGCGGCCGCCGCCGACCGCGACCGGGCGGTGAAGATTCTGGACCGCCGCAAAGTCAAGGGGTACAGCGAAGGGGTCGCCCACGTCGTCGTGGACGCGCGGGTCGAGTGACCTGCGAGTGCGAAAACCCTAATTCCCGTGGTCACGAATCGGACGTATGGATCGAAAACAGATCATCGCGATCATCTTCGTGATCCTGATGATCGGCTCGCCCGTCGCCTACGCGACGGTGTCGTTCTTCTAGCTATCCCAGACGTCCGACAGGGGGTGGGAGCCGTCGGAGTCGCGGGTCGACGAGCGACGCGACCGTGACCGGGAACGTGACCGACTCCGGGACCCCGTCTCGCCGACCGCCGCCCCCGAATCCAGGGCCGGCAGGTCGGGCTTCGACATCCGGTCGACCTGCTCGGCGAACCAGTCGGGCATGTCCGTGCGAGCGCGCTCGAAGAGGTCCAACAGGGAGGAATCGCCGAGATACGTCGCCCCGTAGTCGTCGGGCGCTCGAACGACCCGGCCGCAGGCCTGGATGACTGTCCGGAGCGCCGCGCGGTAGTACCAGCCCCACTGGCCGTCTTCGAGCCGCTGGGCCACCCGCGAGTCCCGCGTGTTGGGGTAGGGCGCTTTGCAGAGCAGTTGCCACCGCGCCAGGTCGCCCTCCAGATCCAGCGCCTCCTCCATCTTGACCGAGAGGAAGACCTCGTTGCCGTCGCTTCGCTTCCACGTCGAGAGGACCGCGTCGCGGTTCTCGCGGTCGTGGACGCGAAGCCGCTCGTCGACGCCGTGCTCTGAGAGGTGATCGACCAGTCGCTCCTGAATCCCGTAGGAGTGGCAGTGGACAAGCCCCTTCTCCGACGGGTGGACCTGCATGATCCGCACCAGCGTTTCGGCCATGTGTGGGAGGGTCCGGTCGCGCTCCTCGTAGGTCATCTTCCCCTGTGTCACGTCGTACAGCGGGCGGTTCTCGACGGGGAAGGTGTGGTCGACCTCCACGAGCGCGACCCGCGAGGGGTCCAGTCCCGCGCCGGCACAGAACGCGTCCTTGCTGAGGATGGTCGCCGACAGCAGGGCGAACTTCTGCCCGCGATCCCAGACGGTGTGCTTGAGATAGCGCTCGGGATTCATCGGCTTGATCGTCACGGCCGTCCCCGCGCCGTCGGGCTGATCGACGACCCACGTCGTCGCGCTGTCGGGGTCCCGGTAGTCCTCGAGGAACCACTGGAGTTCCGAGACGAGTTCGGTGAGCCGGTCGCGTTCGGCCACCTCGTCGGGGTCGAGTTCGGCGTTGCCGCGCAACTCCTCCTGGCGGCGCGAGGCGATCCGCATGACCGTCTCGGCGTACCCCTCGGCGTCGTCGGGGCCGTCGATGTCCGGGGGCTGTACGTCGCCCCAGACCGGGACGCGACGGGGTGAGAGGTCGATAGTCGCGTACATCTCGGCCCACTCGGCGAGGCCGTGGGCCTCGTCGATGACCACCACGTCGCGCTGGCCGAACACGTCGGAACCGGCGGTCTGCATGAAATAGGCCAGCGTCATCGCGGCGATGGGGCGGTTGGCGGCGATGGATCGGTCCGAGAAGTACGGACAGCGGTGTTTGACCTGACAGTCGAACATCCGCTCGCGGTTGCAGGGGGCCTGATCCACGGGGGTATCGGTCTCGCCCGGCAGGATACAGGAGTAGTTGTTCTTCCCGCGGATGATCTCCAGGTCCTCCAGCAGGTCGTCGCTGGCCACGTCGTCGAGCTGGGAGACCTGGGGCGTGGTGTAGTACGCGCCGATGGGCTCGTTGGCATCTGCTTCGCCCGCTGTTCGGGCCGAACCGGCGATGGCCCGGGCGAGCAGGGACTTGCCGCTCCCGGTGGGGGCACGCACCAGCACCACGTCGTTGCCGGCCTCGAACGCGGCGCGGATGTCCGCCAGGGCCTGCTCCTGGTTCCCGCGGTAGGCGGGCGCGGGAAACTCCGACTCGATCCGGGCGGGGTTCACGTCATCCCTTCCACGCGTCCGGGGCTAAAGTCGTTCGGCTCTGCCCGTCCGGTGGAACTAAGTATTCTCTCGCGGTCATGTCTCCTACTATGCATGATGCCCCGCGCCGTCGCGTCCTCCGGACGGGCGGCACCCTCCTGGCCGGCGGTCTCACAGTCGGCCTCGGCGGCTGTCTGCAGAGCGACGGCACCGACACGCCGACCGAGGACGGTGACGACGGTGGCGGCGGTGGCGGATCGGTCCTGGCCTTCGCCGACTGGCTGCCCGCACCGGCCGCGATGGGCACCGACCACTACGAGTTCACGGCGGCCAACCCTGGTGCGATCTTCGAACACGAGTCCGCCGTTGAAGGGAGCGCGTTCGGCGGCCTGACCGGTGCGACCAGGCAACTGGAGGGGATCACGCTCTCGGACCTGTCCGGCCTGTACCTGATCGGCGGCGGGATGGTCCTGACCGGCGACATCGACGCCGACGCGTTCCAGTCGTTCCTCTCGGCAAACGGTTACGCCGAGGGCGAGACCTACCACGGCTACACGTTCTACACGGGTGGACCGGGCGGGACCGCCGCGGTCTCGTCGGACACGGCCATCCGGGCCGGGACGCTCGGCGATGCCGAGGGGAAGATCGAGGCGATCATCGACGCCAAGCAGGGGATGGCCGACCGGTACACCGACGCGAACCCCGACTGCCGGACGCTGCTGTCCCGGCTGGGCTCGGGAGCCGTCGTCGGCGGCCGGACCCACGACGAAGCGTCGTTCCTCGACGGCGCGGTCGCCGACGGCTTCCGCTGGCGGCTGAACGGCAGTTCCGCCGCCTTCACGGGCGTGTTCGTCTTCGAGAGTCGGTCGGCAGTCGACACCGCGGCGGTCGAGAGCCTTGTCGCCGAGCACACCGTGTTCGATCCGCTCGCCTCGCCGTCGGTCACGTCGGACGGCCGAACCGCCGTCGTCGACGGCACGGCCGACACGGCGTCGGTCAGCAGGCTCGGGCCCCGGTACGGCTCCTCGGGCGGCGGGAGCGACCGCCCGCCACAGGTGTCGTTCTCCTTCGAGTACGAGAGCCGCGGCGACGGCGTGGGCGTGATGACCGTCTCCCACGACGGCGGGGACTCGGTCAGAGCGAGCGAACTCGTCTTCCGCGGGACCGGGTTCGTCGGTGCTGGTTCGATCCCCGACACGGCGGCCGGCCAACTGGAGGTGACCGAGAGCGGCGGGCGGTGGCCCGCGGCCAACGCGTCCGGGACTATCGAGGGCGAGGCCGCCGTCGTCGCGGGCAACCAGGCCCGCCTCGGCGTCGCCAGCGACGCCGAGATCTCGGTTGTCTGGGAGTCGACAGACGGCGGCGTGTCGGCGACGCTGGCGGCGTACCAGGGGCCGGACGCCTAGAGGGCTTCCACGTCTTCGGCCGTCGCGTCGCGGTCGTCGGGCAACCGCGCGATGCACTCGCTACAGAGGAGCCACTCCGAGCCGTCGGCCAGCTCCAGCGCCAGCCCCGCGGCGCGGTCGCCGCCGAACGACCAGATGTCCGCGATGCCGCCCGCGACCTCGACGCGCTCCCCACAGCCGTCACAGGGCTCGTGTGCCATACCGGCCGTTGGGCCGCCCGTGGCTTGGCGGTTCCGACCGCTCGCTCAGAGCAGTCCCTCTTCGGGAAACTCCAGCCCCAGATCGGTGTCCAGCACCCGCTCGACGGCCACTGCGACCGCCGGTGCGAACTCGGTGTCGGGGTCGGCCGAAATCGGCAGGTCCGCGACCGTCCGCACGTCGCTCTCGGGGATGGCGGCGTCGGCCGGTTCCACGGCCTCGCCCGGGTCCGTCCGGGTCGCGACCACGGCGTCGACCGGCGCGCCCAGGTCGTGGAACCGGTCGCGCATCGTCGGGAGCCGGTCCAGCCCGCGCTCGGTGTCGGGAGCGACGAGTGCCACGCGGTCGGCGCTGGTGACCGCCGCGACGGCCTGGTTGGCCGCGACCGGCGGTGTGTCCACGAGGACGTGATCGAACCGCGCGGCCGCCGAGTCGAGCAACCCCTCGAACCGCCGGGCTGCCTCGGGGGTCTTGGCCCGGGCCAGGCGCTCGAAGGGCGCGCGAGCGGGACAGGCGGCCAGCCGACCCGGCACGTCGAGGGCGAGGTCGACGAGGCCGTCGGTCAACTCGCCAGTGCCGGTACAGAGGGCTGTCAGGTCCGGGTCGATGCGGCCGGGGACGTAGGCCGCCAGCCCCTGTGTGGCGAAAGCGGCGTCCAGCAGGGCCACGTCCCGGCCGGCCCGCGCGAGGGTCGCGCCGAACTCCACCGTCGTCCGCGTCGTGCCCGCACCGCCGACCACGCCGGCGAGCGCGAGCGTCGATCCGCTGGTCACGGACGGGTCTGGCCCCCTGTTCCGATAAAAACCTACGGGTGCGGTAGCGGTCGCGTCATCGGCGGCGTGCCCACTGCACGTCGTCCAGCGGGAAGTCCTCCCGTGCTTCGACGAGCGAGAGGTGGGTACTCGCTGCTTCGCCCGTATCGGTCAGGCAGACCTCGCCAGCCTCGGGATTCCACTCGACCAGCCCCGCCTCCGCGAGGACGTTGAGATGTGTCTCGAAGAGGCCGACGTAGACCCGCTTGCGCTGTGATTTCGTCAGGTCTTCCGGCTCGCAGTCTTGCTCCCAGGCTGCGACCTGGTCGGCCAGGGTCTCGAGATCGACGGCACCGTCACCTGCGTTCCGAAGGTAGTGCAGCGTGTACCGCCGTCGGGTGTTCCGGAGTGTGTGAAAGAGCCTGTTCAGCTCGTCGGCCGATTCGAGCGCCAATCGCTCGCGCAGTTGCTCTCCGAGCAGTTCCATCTGGTCGACGAGAGCACGGCCCCGTTCCGTAAGCCGGATCGTGCCGCGTCCGTCGTCGAACGCGACTGCGCCCATCTGCTCCAGCCTCGGCACGTGCGTCTGGTACAACGAGACGTAGACACGCCTCCGGTCCTCGTCCGCGAGGTCCGTGACCGGGGTGTCGTTCTCGGCTGCGGCGATCCGGCCCGCGAGCCGATCCATCGAGAGGTCGCCGCCGTCGGCTGTCTCGAGCACCGAAAGCGCCCTCCGCCGCCGCTCGTTGGCGAGGACGCTCAGCACGCGCGACAGCGGCTCCTGTGTCCGTTCGTTCGGCGCCGATTCGGGGAGCGACACGCCGTCGAGCCGGTAGTAGATCGGAATCCCCACTCCGAGCAACCCGACGATCACGGAGGTGAGGGCGGCGGCCTCCCACGGGACGTACTGGCTCAATGCGATTGAGAACCCTACGATCACACCGAGAACCAGCGCAGTGACCCCGATTCGGACGAACCACTGTCTCACCGTCACCGCATCGGTGGCGCTCGTTCCACCCGGGGCGTTACTGGCCATCGACGGTTCTCACTACGGTATCAGGAGCAATAAAAATCGCCGCGACTCCGATTTCCGTGTCGTTACCGTGCCGCTGCGATGTCCTCTGCGATGTCGGCCAGCTCGTCGTCGTCCAGATCGGGCGCGCTGCCCCCGACGGCGTGGATGGGGCTGCCGCCGTCGTCGGCGAACCGCGGGATCACGTGGCCGTGGACGTGGGGCACTTCCTGGCCGCTCGCTTCGCCGTTGTTGAACCCGACGTTGCTCGCCGGAGCGTCGACGGCGGCCTCGGCGGCCGGCACGAGGTCGTGGAGCGCGGCGTACAGCGCGTCGGCGGTGTCGTCGGGCAGGTCGTTCAGCCGCTCGTGGTGCTCTTTCGGGATGACCAGCGTGTGGCCCGGCGCGAGCGGGTTCGCGTCGAGGAACGCGAACACGTGGTCGTCCTCGTAGACGGTGTGACTCGGAATCTCCCCCGCGACGATCTGACAGAAGATACAGTCGTCTGGCATCGCCCGGGTGTTCGACCGCCGGCCTCAAAAAGCGTACGCGGGACGGGTAGCGCGGTCGTCAGGCCAACAGCAGGGTGGCGTTGATCAGCGTCGCGCCCACCCACGGCAGACAGAGGCCCAGCGGGACGACCGCCCGCTCGTGGCCGGAGAGCGCCAGCCAGAGCGTCAGGCCGACACTGACGGCACCGACCTTCAGCGCGCCGAGCATGCCGATTCCGGCGGCCGCGATCGCGGCCCGGGCCACGGGATTGCCCTCTGTCAGTCCCTGCTGGAGGCCGAACTGTGTCAGCGCGATGTCGGCCAACAGCGAGACGGCGACCAGCGTCCAGAGCCACCCCTCGTGCCGGCTCGCCGTCAGCACTGCCCGGTCGATGTACTGTCGGTGCGACTGCCGTCCGTCGGGCACCCCACCCGTGTCGTAGGCGTCTGTTGCCATGTCCGTCGACCCCACCACGTCGCCGGGCCCGCCCCCACCAGAGCGGCCCGCGGCGTCGCGTGTCGTGTTCCTTACTCGGTGATCTGGCGGAAATAAGCTTTCGATCCGCCACACCGGACTGGAGAGCCGCGTTTCCGCACCCAGTCGTGTTCACCGTGCCGGGGCAAACAGTTAATAGCAATTCGTCTGAAAAATGCACGAGAATGACTCGCATTGTTGGTCGTCCGACACGGACGGCTGCCCTCGGATTCGGTCTGCTCTGGGTCGCAAGTGTCGCGTTCACGACGCCCGCACTGGCACAGAGCGGGGGCGCAGGGTCGGGCGGCCCGGGCTTCTGGTACGCGACGAGCCTCATCGCACAGGTGATGCTCTCTATCGGCGCGGTCGGATTCGTCGTCCAGGCCGCCCGCGCCTACGGCGGTGAGATCGGCAAAGCGCTGTACGTCGCCGGTGGCGGTGTCATCGTCTTCGCCGTCTGGCGACTCCTCGACGGCGCGGTCAAGATCCTGGACCTCCAGAGCCCCGGCGAGAGCATCGAGAGTACCGTGTATCTCGTGACGACGGCACTGTTGCTGGCCGGTTTTTACATGCTCTGGGAGACGATGAGCGAACACAGTCCGGCCTGAGATGACCAGCTACGAACGCCTCGCCGAGCGGTTGATCGAGACCCAGCGGACCATGATCGGCAAGCGCGCCGTCGACATCGCCCGCTCGGTCGATGGCCTGTCGGTGACCGACGACGGCGCAGTCGCGGACGTCGTCGACGACGACCGCACGGTGCTGGACGAGCTGGTCCGAGCCTACACCGACGTGATGGGCGACTCCGCCCGCACGAGGCTCACCGAGGTGGCCAGTGAGTACGACGACCTCACACTCCCGGCGACGCTGGGCGGGCCGCCAGCGCCGGACGGCAAGACGGAGGAGACCGAGCGGACCGAGGAGAAACCCGGGGCACCCGACGATGGGGCGACCGCCGCGGACGTGGACGAGGCTGTCACGGCCGCCGAGGACGGTACACAGCGCGAGGACGTGGTCACGAACATCTGGGGTGACGACGTGGCCGCCGAGGTCGAGTCGTCGGCCGATCCCTCCCCCATCGACGTGGTCGAGGGGTCGTTCGCCACCATCTACGTCAACGTTACGGGCGACCGCGGCCAGGGTCCCGTCCCGGTCGGCCAGTTGATCGTCGATGCCATCATCGCTGAGACGGACCTCGAACCCGACGAGCTGGCTCACCTCTCGGCGTACGTCTCCGCCGACGAGATCGTCGCCCTGGCGGAAGACCCGAACCGCGACGTGGTCTCGTTCTCCGTCGAAGGCCACGAGGTTCGTCTCGAAGATGACGGGTCCGTTACGGTGGCGTAACCTCACAAGACGGGAGAAACACCTATCGGGCTCGATCCGGTAACGAGTCTCACATGAGAGATGCACTCATCGTCGACGCGGTGCGAACGCCTTTCGGCAAACAGAACGGCTCGTTCCGGGACACACATCCCCAGGACCTGGCGGCGGAACCGCTGACGGCGCTGGCCGAGCGCAACGGCTTCGACGGCGAGGCGACGGTCGAGGACGTGATCTACGGCTGTGTCACGCCGGTCGACGAGCAGGGACTCAACATCGCCCGCCTCGCGCCGATGGTCGCGGGCTGGGGTGACCGGGTGCCCGGCGTCCAGTTGAACCGGATGTGTGGCTCGGGCCAGCAGGCGGTCAACTTCGCCGCGACGAACGTCATGGCCGGGCAACACGACGTGCTGGTCGCGGGCGGCGTCGAACACATGACCCGCGTCCCGATGGGCTCGGACGGCAACAGCGTCACCGAGACCTACTTCGAGCACTTCGACGAGGTGACCACGCAGGGCGAGGGGGCCGAACGCATCGCCGAGGAGTACGACTTCAGCCGGCAGGAACTCGACGAGATCGCCGCCGACTCCCAGCAACGCTGGGGCGAGGCCTGGGAGGCCGGCCACTACGACGACCAGATCACGCCCGTCGAGACCGAACTCGACGGCGAGACCGTCACGGTCGAGCAGGACGAACACCCACGCCCCGAGACCGACGTGGAGACGCTCTCGGGCCTGCCCCTCTCCTTCCGCCAGGAGGGTAACGGCGTCCACCACGCCGGGAACTCCTCGGGCATCGTCGACGGGTCGGCGGGCCTGCTGGTCGCCAGCGAGGACGCCGTCGCGGAACACGGCTGGGACCCGATGGCCCGTATCGTCGCCACGGAGGTCGTCGGCGTCGACCCCATCACCATGCTGAGGGGGCCGATTCCGGCCACCGAACAGGTCCTGGAGAAGGCGGACATGGCCGTCGAGGACATCGACATCTTCGAGGTCAACGAGGCGTTCGCCGCCGTCGTCGCCGCGTGGCTCGAAGAGACCGGGGCTTCGTGGGAGGACACCAACGTCAACGGCGGGGCCATCGCCCACGGCCACCCGCTGGGTGCGACCGGCGGCGCGCTCCTGACGAAACTCGCCCACGAACTCCAGCGCACCGGGCAGGACTACGCGCTGTCGACCATGTGCATCGGGTTCGGACAGGGCGTCGCGACGATTATCGAGCGCGTCTAATACTCCCACTTTTTCCGTCAGGGGGTCGCCAGCGGCGACCCCCTGCGCAAAAACTCGGGGAAAAAGCCGAGCGCGCGCCGATGGCGCGCGCTCGGTACAACACTCGAGCACTCACCCGTCCGCCGTCCCGAACTGTCTCTCGTACCGTCTGATGGCCAGAAAGATGCCGGGCGTCCCGACGAGCGTCGGCCACAGCCAGCGGAGGACGGTGGGAAGAAAGAGGAAGTTCACCGTCGAGAACGCGGTGACGGTGGCGATGTAGCCCGCCCCCATTCGCGTCAGGTGTTCGAAGAACCAGGCGCGGGGCTCGGACTCGTCCGTCCGGAACTCGCGGATGTCACGGACACCGAAGACCGCGCTAATGCCGCCGAAGACGACGAGGACGGTGCCGAAACTCGACCCGTCCCGGAGTCCCAGCGCGCCCATCGCCAGCAGGCCGAGGCCGGCGAGACAGAGCAGTCCCGCGGCGGCCCAGTCGAGCGCCGCTGGCCCGTCGGCGGGCCGCTTACGTGAGAGCACCCGGTAGCCCGAGAAGACGAAGTAGAAGCTGAAGACGGCGATCAGCGCGAGAAACTGCCGGTCCGGGGTCGGCGCGAGCGCGAACAGCAGGAGCGCCGATCCGGCGACGAACGCCATCGAGCCGACGTAGATCCGCCCGAACCGCCGGTGGCGGCGACCGCCTTTCTCGGTCAGGATGGCTCCGAGGCCGGCGAACAGCGCGAGGAAGCCGGCGGCGATGTGGGCACCGAGTGTGACGGTTTCGATTGTCGGCATGGGTTCGATCAATCAGTCGAGTGGTGTTTCGGGGCCGATCCGAAAAAGCCTACCCGCGGGGGTCATCCTGCACCGGCGTCCAACACGTCGGTCTCGATGGTCGACTCCTGACCCAGCGAGTCCAGGGCGACGCGCTCGCGCTGGCCGGGGACGGACACGGTGGCGGTCACGTCCACGTCGAAGGTGGACTGCTCGCCGTTCCGGACGTGGCGCACCCACCAGTGGTCCATCCTGGAGTTGTCCAGCACCAGGCGCGCCTTGACGGTGTCGCTGGACTGGGGATCGATCACCTGCCCGACGCGGGTGCGCCGGTCGGCCAGCGTGACGCCGTTGGTCGTCACGGTGTACTGGATCGACTCCACCGTGACCGGCGTCGCGAGTTCGTTCCGGACCGACGTGCGCGTCTGGATGGGTGCCGTGTCGGCGGTGGCCCGGCCCCACTCGGAGCTGACGCCGGTGACGACCAGTGCGGTCCGACCCTGGACCTGAACCTCCTCGTTGCGGTCGCCGTTCATGCCGGCGAGCAGGTCGGTCGTGAACGCACTCTCGCGGGTCCCGAGGTCGGCGTCGAACTTGGTCGCGCCCACGTCGGCGGTCGCGGCCGGCGTCGTCACCACCTGCGAGCGCTCGCCGTCGTTGAGGTGGCGGGCCCACCACTCGGGTACCTCGCCGTTGTCCTTCAGGCTGGTCAAAGAGAGGGTGTCACTGCCGGGGTCCACAGTATCGAGGACGGCCGAGCCCTGCGCGACCCGGATGCCGTTGATCGTCGTCGTCTGAGTCACGTCCAGCGAGAGGAGGGCGGCCAGCCCCGGATCGTCGGGCGTGTCGAGGCTGGCGTCGGTCCTGATCTCGGTGGTGGCGTCGGTGACCTCACCCCACCGCTGGTCGGTGTCGGTGACCGACGGCGGTTCGAAGTCACTCGCCTGCTGGGGGGTCTCGACCGGTTCGACGCTCGTTCCCCCGCCGCCGAGCATGTCGGTCTCCAGGCGCAGGGTGCGGTCGAACACGCGCATCGGGACGCGCTGGCGTTCGCCGTCCCGGACGACGTAGCCGTACATCCGGACCGAGAGGTCGCTCACCTCGTCGTCGGTGACGTGTTCGCGCCACCAGTCGGCCATCTTCGGCGTGTCCAGCGCGACGGTCACGTCGATGGTCCCGGACTCGCCGGGCGCGACGCTCAGCCCCGCCTCGCGCTGGCCGCGGCCGAGTTCGACGCCGTTCATCTCGACGACGTACTCGACGCCGTCGAGGGTCACCGCGTAGTCGTGGACGTTCTCCACGTCGGCGGCGAAGGACAGCGGCGTCGTCTCCGCGGTCGCCTCGCCCCAGCTGGCCCGCTGGTTCCGCAGCGTCAGAAGCGGTTCGCCCTGGAAGGTGACCTGCTGGGCCCCCTCGGTCGTGAACCCGCCGAGGATGTCCGTCTCGACGGTCGAGGACTTGGCTGGAATCTCGCGGGAGAATCCGGGCGCGTTCACCGTCGCGTCGACGGCGAGTTCCGACTGCTCGCCGCCGTTGACGTGGGTCACCCACCAGTCGGCGATCTTCGTGTTTTGCATCTCAGCGGCGAGGGTGATCGTGTTCCGCCCGGGACCGAACCCGACGCCGGAGCGCTCCCCCCGGGCCAGCGTCACGTCGTTCAGCCGTGCGGTGTACGCGACGTTCACCACGCCCGGCACGCCGACGGGATTGGGGTTGTCCACCGTGACGCTCGTGACGATCTCGGTCGTCTCGTCGGTGACTGCACCCCACTCGTAGCTGGTCGATTCGACCGTCGGCGCGGCGAAGGCCCCGGTCGCCGCCAGCGCGCCGACTACCACGACACCGAGGACGAGTACCGCCGCGACGACACCGCCGACCTTCGGCGCGACTTCACGTGACACCATTTCGAGAAACTATGGACAACCCAAGAATAGTTGTATCGGCCGAATCGACGGTCGATTTCGGTCCCGGTGGTGGACGGTCAGCCCAGCGACACGTCCAGATACAGCATGACGATGACGCCGAGCATGGTGCCGAGGGTGGCGACGCGCTCGTTGCCCCACGAGATGCACTCCCGTCCCGCGACGAGTGCGGGACAGCGCCGGCAGTCGTTGGCGAGCGCGTGGCGGTCCGCGGGGTCGGGAAACTCGGGCACGGGTGGTGCTACTGGCCGGTCGTACTCCACGATGACGGTTCGCGGTCAGTTCGCGGTCAGTCGCGCCTCGACGATCACCGCGCCCGAGGGGGTGTGGACGACCCGGACTGTGATCCGGTCGCCGGGATCGAGTTCGCAGGTGCCGCTGGTCAGTCGGAAGTCGAACACGTCGCCGGCGGCGAAGACCTCGTCGTCGAGCGCGCCCTTCGCCTGCCCGGTACGGCCGTCGAAGATGTCCGGACCCCGGACGTTCTCGTCCGCGTCGATGGTGTTCGTCGGGAGGTTGACGATCCGTCCTCGCTTCCCGCAGGCGTCGGACGCGTCGACGGCGATCTCGACGTTCTCGACCCGAACGGGGTCGCCCGCCTCGTGGTAGATCCTGACGCGCTGGTTGCCGAAGCGGCCGTCGTCGGCGACGAGTTCGCCGCTGGACTCGGCGACCGTCGGCGCCGGGTCGTCGACCTCCTCGCCGAATCCCAGCGCGCCCAGCGACAGGACGGCCGCGACGACGACGGCCACGCCGACCAGCAACACTTCGCCGAGGACTTCGGACTGTCCGCGTTCGGCTCCGAACACGCCGCTTGCTTGCCGCTGGGCACCAATAAACGGCCGGTTCGGTTTGCGGTATCGTGACGCGGGACCGATTTGCCTTTAGTCCCGGCACCGAATTGGACTCACATGAGCAGGTTCGAGCCGGTCGAGGACCAGTACGAGCCCCACGACCTCGAAGACGAGGTCTTCGAGTACTGGGACGCGGTCGACGCCTACGAACAGACCAAGCAACACCGGGCCGACGGCGAGACGTACTTCTTCGTCGACGGACCGCCATACACCTCCGGGTCGGCGCACATGGGGACGACCTGGAACAAGACCCTCAAGGACTGCTACATCCGCTATCTCCGCATGCAGGGGTACGACGTGACCGACCGCCCGGGCTACGACATGCACGGGCTCCCCATCGAGACGAAAGTCGAGGAGAAACTCGGCTTCGAGAACAAGAAAGACATCGAGGAGTTCGGCGAACAGAACTTCATCGACGAGTGCAAGCAGTTCGCCGAGGAGCAACTCGACGGCCTGCAGGAGGATTTCAAGTCCTTCGGTGTCTGGATGGACTGGGACGACCCGTACAAGACGGTGCGCCCGGAGTACATGGAAGCCGCGTGGTGGGGCTTCGAGAAGGTCCACGAGCGCGGGCTGGTCGAGCAGGGCAAACGCTCGATCAACCAGTGCCCCCGGTGTGAAACCGCCATCGCCAACAACGAGGTCGAGTACCACCAGGTCGGCAAGCCCTCGATCTACGTGAAATTTCCTCTCGCCGAGCGGGATGGAAGCCTCGTCATCTGGACCACGACGCCCTGGACCATCGTCGCGAACACCTTCGTCGCGGTCGACGGCGACCTGGATTACGTCGGCGTCGACGCCACCAAAGACGGCGAGACCGAGCGCCTGTACGTCGCCAAGGCCTGCGTCGAGGACGTGCTGAAGACGGGCCGCTACGAGGACTACGAGGTCGTCGAGGAACTCGGCGGCGAGGAGATGGTCGGCTGGACGTACGACCACCCGCTCGCCGAGCAGGTGCCCGACCACGCCCAGGCCGAGGGCTCCGGGCAGGTCTACACCGCCGACTACGTGGAGGCCGACCGCACGGGACTGGTCCACTCCGCGCCCGGCCACGGTGAGGAGGACTTCGAGCGCGGCCAGGAACTCGACCTGGAGATCTTCTGTCCCGTCGGCAACGACGGGGTCTACACCGACGCTGCTGGCGAGTACGCGGGCGAGTTCGTCCGGGACGCCAACGACGAGATCATCGGTGACCTCGACGCGGGCGGGCATCTGCTATCGAGCGAACAGGGTCACTCCGTCCGCGAGGGGCAGTGCTGGCGGTGTGACACGGACATCGTTCGCCTCGTCACCGACCAGTGGTTCATCACGGTCACCGACATCAAGGACGAACTGCTCGACAACATCGAGGACAGCGAATGGTTCCCCCAGAGCGCCCGGGACAACCGTTTCCGGGACTTCGTGGCGGACTCGCCGGACTGGAACGTCTCCCGCCAGCGCTACTGGGGCATCCCGATTCCGATCTGGACGCCCGACGACGAGTGGAGCGGTGAGATGGCCGACGCCATCGTCGTCGGCACGCGCGAGGAACTGGCCGAGCGGGTCGACCAGGACATCGACCCCGAGACCGTCGACCTCCACAAGGGCACGGTCGACGACCTGACGATCACCGAGGACGGCACCACCTACACTCGCGTCGGCGACGTGTTCGACGTGTGGCTCGATTCGTCGGTCGCGACGTGGGGGACGCTCGACTTCCCCGAGCACGACGAGCGGTTCGACGAACTGTGGCCGGCCGACCTCATCATCGAGGCCCACGACCAGACGCGGGGCTGGTTCTGGTCCCAGCTCGGGATGGGCACCGCCGCGCTGGGCGAGGTCCCCTACGACCAGGTGCTGATGCACGGCTGGGCGCTGGATTCGGACGGCCGGAAGATGTCGAAATCCATCGGCAACATCGTCGAACCCGGCGAGGCCATCGAGCGCCACGGCCGGGACCCGATGCGCCTGTTCCTGCTCTCTCAGACGCCACAGGAGGACGACATGAAGTTCTCCTGGGAGGAGATGGCCGAGATGCAGCGCCGGCTTAACATCCTCTGGAACGTCTTCCGGTTCCCGCTGCCGTACATGCGGATGGACGAGTTCGATCCAGCTGACGTTGATCTCGAAGACGCCGAGACCGAGCTCGTCGACGAGTGGGTGCTCTCGCGGCTTCAGTCCGTGGAGGAGACGATGACCGAGCACTTCGCGGACTTCGAGCAGGACAAGGCCCTCGACGAACTGCTCTCGTTCGTCGTCGAGGACGTGTCCCGGTTCTACGTGCAGGTCGTCCGCGAGCGAATGTGGGACGAGGGCGACAGCGCGTCCAAGGAGGCCGCCTACGCCACGCTGTATCGGGTCCTCGAAGAGACCGTCGCGCTGATCGCACCCTTCGCCCCCTTCGTCGCCGAGGAGATCTACGGCAACCTCACGGGCGAGGCGGGCCACGACACCGTCCACATGTGCGACTGGCCCGAACCCGACGAGTTCTGGCACGACCCCGACCTGGAGGGCGAAGTCGAAGTCGCCCGGGCCGTCGAGGAGGCGGGCTCGAACGCTCGCCAGCAGGCCGAGCGGAGCCTCCGCTGGCCGATCACGCGGGTCGTCGTCGCGGCCGACGACGACGAGACCGCCGCCGCCGTCGAGAGCCAGCGCGCCCTGCTGACCGAGCGGCTCAACGCCCGCGACCTCGAACTGATCGAGCCCGGCGAGAGCTGGGGCGAGCTGTCCTACGCCGCCGAGGCCGACATGAGCCTGCTGGGGCCGGAGTTCGGCGACGACGCCGGCCGCGTCATGAACGCCATGAACGAGGCCAGCGTCGACGAGCCGACCGTCGAGACCCTCGAAGCGGCCGTGGAAGACACCCTCGGCGAAGCCGTCGATCTGACCGAGGAGATGGTCGAGTTCGTCACGCAGACGCCCGACGACGTGACGGGTGTGGCCTTCGACGTGGACGGTGACGAACTGGGCGTCGTCTACATCGACGCCGGCCTGACCGAAGACATCGAGAGCGAGGGGTACGCTCGCGAGGTGATCCGCCGGGTTCAGGAGATGCGCAAGGACCTCGACCTCGATCTGGAGGAGCGCATCCGCGTCGACCTCGACATCGACGACGACCGCGTGGCCGACCTCGTGCGTGACCACGAGGCCCTGATCGCCGACGAGGTCCGTGCCGACGAGTTCGGGCCGGTCGAGGACGGCCACCGCAAGGAGTGGGAGGTCGAAGGTGTCGAGATGGAGATCGCAGTGGAAGCGGTGGCGGCGGCGGAAGCGTCGGACTAGCCTGTCGTCCCGGTCGCGACCAGCGGGAGCGACCGGCTTTTTCGCCACCGAAAGCCGCTGCGCCTCTTTCGAGTGCTCACGAGAGCGGAGCTCTCGTGGCATACCGAAAACCTCCGGTTTTCGTGGACTCCCGCTCACTCCGTTCGCGGGAACCACGTTTTTCGAGGCGCGGGTCGCGACCAGCGAGAGCGACCCCAACGAAAAAGCTGGGAGGTCGGACTAGGGCCGCTCAGGAGCCTCGTCGGGGGCAGGGAGTCGGAGGAGGGCTTCGGTACCCCGGTCTGTCCGGTCGACGGTGATGCCGCCGCCGGAGGCGTTGGCGACGGTCGCCGCGAGCCACAGGCCGGCCCCGCTGCCGTGTTCGAGCGCGGTCTCCTCCCGCCGTTCGAGGATGGCGACTTCTTCGGGGGAGATGCCGGGGCCGTCGTCGGCCACGCGGATCGTGACCGTCTTGTCGTCCCGCTCGACGTCGATCCCGACCCACGGGTCGGAGCTGTCGTTGTGCTTGACGGCGTTCTCGACGAGGTTCTCGATGGCCAGGTCGATATCGTCGTGGGCCTGGGCCGTGACGGACTCGGGGCCGGTCCGCTCGACGGTCGCCGCTGGGTGGTTTCGGTCGGTACGGGCGGCGATCTCGGAGACGAGGTCGCCCACGTCGGTTTCGGCCACGTCGCCGTTGCGCAGGATGGCCCGCTCGATGCGGGTCGCCTTCTGGCTGGTGTCGGTGAGCGAATCGCACTTCTCGACGATCTGCTCGGCCAGATCGCGGACCTCGTCGTCGGCCGAGTCCGCGAGCAACTCGGCACAGGCCCGGATGACGTTGATATCGTTGCGGAGGTTGTGCCGCATCACTCTGGTCAGGACCTGCTTGAGCTCCGAGAGCTGGCGTTCCCGTTCCTTGCGCGTGGTCACGTCGCGGGCGATGCCGACGACGCCCTCGACCTGCCCGTCGCGTTTCAGGGGCGTGAGTCTGTGTTCGCCGGTGACGGTCCGGGGGCCGATCTCGGACTCAATCTCGACGGCTGTATCCGTGCGGTCGCCGGTGAGGATGCCCTCGACCGCGTCGGCGTAGCGGGCGAACGTCTCGGCGTCGACGACCGACGCGAAATCGAGGAGGTAGGTCCCTTCCAGTGCCGCGACCGGGATGCCGGTGAACTCGGTGACGCGCTGGTTGACGAGTTCGGTGCGGCCGTCCGGTCCGTACACGTAGGCGATGTCGCGGCTGTTCTCGACGATCGCTCGGTAGAGGCTCGCCGCGTCCGTCCGGCGGTCGTCCCGTTCGAGGACGACCGACATCACTGCCGGGTCCCCTTCGTACTCGACCGTCGTGCCGCGGATCTCGACCGCGCGTTCGCTGCCGTCGGCACCGACCACGGTACAGGTAGCCTCCCGCCGCTCGTCGGATGTCGTACGGCCCGCCGCGAGTGCCGTCTCGACGGTCGCCCGATCCGCGTCGGCGACGAACGACAGGAACGGCTCCCCGGACAGGTCGGCTGCCGAAACGCCGAGCAGATCACTCAGGCTCTCGTTCGCGTGGACGACGGTCCCGTCCTGGACGAGGCAGACGGCCACGAGATCGCGGGTCAGCAGTCGCTGTTGCCAGGGGGACGCGCCGTCGACAGCATCCAGTCCAGTCACACTCCTACCTGTGGGTCAGGCTGACATGGCTTAAAATTGGAGGTGTGTGGGGTGGACGCCCCTCAGAGCGCGTCGGCGATGGCGGGCGCGGCGCTGACGGTACTCGCGGCCCGTTCCAGCGTGTCGGTGCCGTAGATGGCCTCGACGCCGGCGCGGGCGAGTTTCGTCGTCGCGTCGGCGGCCAGCATCGGGTGGACGCAGGTGACGTACACCCGGGCGGCACCCATGTCGTCCAGCGCGGCGACCGATTCGGCCATCGTCGACCCGGTGGCGACGATGTCGTCGGTCAGCACCACGTCCCGACCGTCGACGTCGGCGTCGCGGGGCTCGATCTCCACCTCCGAGCCCGAGAGCCGGGTCTTCTCGAAGTAGTCGACGTGGCCGCGACCGTAGGCGGTCTGTACCGTCTCGGCGATGTCGACGGCCCCCTCGTCGGGCGAGAGGAAGACGGGTTCGGTGAGGTCCGCGGGGAGCGGGTCGGCCAACTGTGCAGCGGCGTCGACGGTTTCGGCCGGCACGTCGAAGTGGTCGGTGACCGCGGGCTCGTGGGGGTTGATGGTCAGCACGCGGTCGGTGCCGGGACTCAGCGCGCGGGCCATCGCGCGGGCGGAGACTGGCTGGCCCGGCTCGAAGGCCGCGTCTTGGCGGGCGTAGCCCATGTATGGGATGACGGTCGTGACGTGATCGGCCCCGGCCTCGTGGACGGCGTCTTGCAACTGGAGCAACTCGACGTGCGCGTCACTGGAGTCGGTCGAGGCGACGATTACGGCCTCGTCCGCATTGAAGTACGGGACCTGTGCCATGAGTTCCCCGTCGGGGAACCGCTCGAAGGAGACGGGCGCGAGGTCCGCGTCGGTCGCCGCGGCCAGCGCCGCGGACAGCGACTGAGAACTGGACCCACTGACGATCATATGCGAGCCCTCGCCGCGGTGGCTAAACGGTGTTTCGCTTCCGCACTCACTCCGGTGCGACCGCGACCGCCGAGACGCCCGGCAGGCCGAGCGCCCGGGAGCGCCAGCCGTCGCCGGCGTTCACGAGGGCGGTCCCCTGGTCCGTGACGGCGTAGGTCCCCGTGCCGTGGGTCACCCCCACGACCGATTCGTCGGTCGGCACCTCGCACTCGTGCCAGTCCTCGCCGTCGCCCTCGTAGAGCGCGTCGGCGGTCGCGGCGTGGCCCCGCTCGGGACTGCTGGCGACTGCGGTGAACTCGCCCTCGATCCCCTTCGCCCAGCCCGGGCCGAGGTAGTAGAGCCCGCCGTCGGTCGCGGCCAGGGGTGTTCCGCCGGTCGCCACGTCCCGGGCGTCGGCGAGGCCGACGTGGTCGAGGCCGTCGCCGACGCGGTAGACGCCCCCTGCGGTGGCCAGCAGGTCCCCGTCGATGGCGCGCACGTCCTCGACCGTGCCGAGTGTGGTCCAGTCGCCACCGCGCTCCCGGCGGGCGACCGCGCCGTCGGGACCGGCCGCCAGCAGGTCGTCGCCGTCGAAGCCGACCGCCACGGCGGGGCCGAAGTCGGTCGGCTCGTAGCCGCCGTCGGCGCTCTCCAGTACGTCCTCGTCGGTGGCGACGGCCAGTGAGTCGGGGCCGGCCGCCACGTCCCGGGCGGTACAGCGGTGGGCCAGCGAGAACTCGCCGACGATGTCCGCCGAGACGGCGACGACGGCCACGCCGAGGTCGGCGGCGACGTACAGCTCCGTCGTCCCGGTCTTCTCGCCGTAGACCCGCTTCTCGTCGAGACTGATGTCCGCGTCGCTCATGTCCAACCCTCGAACCGCCCCGGTCGAAAGGCTACCGGCTCGACTGGGACTACAACGCTTCCTTGTACGCCTCCAGCGTGGTCTCGACGTCCTCGTCGGTGTGGGCGTACGTGACGAACTGGGACTCGAACTGGTTCTGGGAGAGGAACACGCCCTCGTCTTTCATCTTGGGCCAGAACACCCGCCGCCAGCGGTCGGTCTCGCCGGCGGCCACGTCCGCGCCGGTCTTCGGGCAGTGGTCGTAGCGCGGGCAGTCCTCGCGCTGTGCGCAGCCGCCCTCGCAGTGGTCCTCGAAACTGTCGGGGGCGCCGCGGGTGAACACGAGTTTGAACATCCCGTCGGTGCCGGTGACGGTGTAGGACGGGGCCTGCTCTTCGACGATCTCGGCGAGGCCGTGCCGTAGCTGCTCGCCGAGGTCGTGGATGTGGTCGTGGACGTCGTGTTCGGCGGCGTAGCGGAGCGACTCGAGGCCGGCGGCCATCGTGACCGGGTGGCCCGAGAAGGTGCCGGCCTGGAACACGTCGCCCGAGGGGGTGAACTGCTCCATGAGCCGGGCGGGGCCGCCGATGGCACCGACGGGGAAGCCGCCGCCGATGAGCTTGCCGAACGTCGTCAGGTCGGGTTCGATGCCGAACTTCCCCTGGGCGCACTGGAGGCCGCCGACCCGGAAGCCGGTGATGACCTCGTCGAAGATCAACAGGGAGTCGTGCTCGTCGGTCAGGTCCCGGAGGGTCTCGTGGTAGCCGTCGACGGGGCGGACGATGCCGTAGTTGGCGAGGATCGGCTCGACGAGGACGCCCGCGATCTCGTCGCCGTAGTCCTCGAAGACGCGGTGGGCCGCTTCCTCGTCGTTGAACGGGATGGCCAGCGTCTCGTCGGCAAAGGACTGGGGGATGCCGGGGCTGGACGGGCGAGTGTCGTCGTACTCGCCCTCGACGAGGGTGGTCTCCTGTGCGCCGTGGTAGCCGCCCTGCATCACGACGATCTTGTCACGGCCCGTGTGGGCGCGGGCGAGGCGGCAGGCCGAGACGGTGGCTTCGGTGCCGGAGTTGACGAAGCGGAGCATCTCGACCGAGGGGACGTGCCGGGCGACGAACTCGGCGTGTTCGACCTCGATTTCGGTGGGCATCCCGTACATCGGGCCCTCACTGGCGTGGGACTGGATGGCCGCTTCCACGGGCTGGGGCGTGTCGTGGCCGTACAGCAGCGGGCCCAGGCCCATCACCCAGTCGATGTAGCGGTTCCCGTCGGCGTCGATGACGTGGCCGTCGTCGCCCCGCTCGACGAAGGGTGGGTAGGGCTCGATGGCCGCCCGCACCGCGGAGTTGACGCCGCCGGGCAACACCGACAGCGCCCGGTCGTACAGATCGCGCGACTGCTCGTGGGTCATGGCTCGTCCTTGGCCCGCCCACACCAAAGACCTGACTCACTCGCCCGGAGCGCGGGCGCGCACGACCGGTACCGAACCCCCACCACGACCACCCGAATCGGCTGAACGCACGTCGAATACTCGTCCGCCAAACCGGGGAATTATGTCCTTAAACAGACTATATTCTATTGCAAACCAGCCGACTGTCCACGTTTCGAGCGCAAAATTGCAGCTTTGTTTTAGCCAGCGTTTTACCGGCGGAAACAGAGGTAGTAAACGACAAGAAATGACGACGAACAATCAGGGTGTTGGTGATAGAAGAAACAAACGTCCACTTCTGTCACGTGAGTGGCTCGCTTTCGACGATTACGACGCATGAGCGAGTGGGTACCGACCACGTGTATGCGGTGTGCCGTCGGCTGTGGGCACAAACAGCTCGGGGTCGACGAGGGGTACGGGGTCGACGTGGTGCGTGGCGACGGACAGCACCCGGTCAACCGGGGGCTGGCCTGCCAGCGCGGCATCGAGGAGAGCGCCGATCCCGACGGGCAGTGGCTCTCGAAGCCGCTGGTCCGCAAGGGCGGGGAACTCGTCGAGACCTCGTGGCCCGACGCGCTGGAACGCGTCGCCGAGCGGTTCGACGCGGCGCTGCGCCGGGACCGCGACGCCGTGGCAGTGCTGGGTAGCGGGCAACAGACCAACGAGGCGGCCTACGCGCTGGGCAAGTTGGCCCGCGGCGGCTTCGGGACCCGATACTACGACGCCAACACGACGCTGTGTATGGCCAGCGCCGTCACGGCCTACTACGAGGCGTTCGGCAGCGACGCGCCGCCGACGACCTACGACGACATCCCCGACGCCGAGACCCACGTCGTCTGGGGGGCCAATCCGGCCATCGCCCACCCCGTCATGTTCCGGTGGATTCGCGAGAGCGCCGGCGAGGACGACAGCCGGATGATCGTCGTCGATCCCGTCGAGACCGACACGGCGACGACGGCCGACGAACACGTCCAGCTCGACCCCGGCGAAGACCTCGCGCTGGCCCGGGCGGTGCTGGCCGAGATCGTCGACCGCGGCACGGTCGACCGCGAGTTCGTCGACGAAGCGACCGACGGGTTCGACGATCTGGTCGCGGACCTCCCCGATCCGGCGACGGCGGCCGCCGACGCGGGCGTCACGCCCGAAACCGTCGCGGACCTGGCCGCGGCCTTCGAGGACCGGACGCTGATCTACTGGGGCATGGGGATCAACCAGAGCGTCCGGGGCACCGACGCCGCACGGGCGCTGATCGACCTGTGTCTCGCGTCGGGTAATCTAAAGCCCGGGAGCGGCCCGTTCTCGCTGACCGGGCAGGCGAACTCGATGGGGACCCGCGTCGTCTCCTGCAAGGGGTCCTGGCCCGGCCAGCGGCCATTCGACGACCCGATCCACAGGTCGGAAATCGCCGACGAGTGGGGCGTCCCCGTCGGCCGACTGCCCGACGACGTGGGTCCGGGTCCGGTGGGGACGATGGACGCCATCGACGACGGTCCCGTCGAGGCGGTCTACGCCGTCGCGACCAACCCCGTCGCCGGGATGCCCGATGCGACGGCGGTCGCGGAGAAACTGGACGACACCTTCCTCGTCGTGCAGGACAGTTTCCGGACCGAGACGACCGAACTCGCCGACGTGGTCCTGCCGGCCGCGACCTGGGGCGAGTCCGAGGGGACCGTGATGAACATGGAACGGACGGTCTCGCGGGTCCGCCCGGCCTCGGACACGCCGCCGACGGTCCAGCAGGACATCGACATCATCGCGGCCATCGCCGACGAGGTGGTCCCTGGCCTCTTGCCCGAACCGCCGGTCGACCCGTCCGCGATGTTCGACGAGTTCGCCGCCCTGACCGAGGGCACCGAGGCGGACTGTTCGGGTATCGCCTACGAACGGCTTGACCACGAACTCGGCGTCCGCTGGCCGGCTCCCGAACCCGACGCCGAGGGCGGCTACCGATACCACGAGTCCACCGACGACGGGGACGACTGGCAGTTCGCCACCCCCGAGGGGACGGCGAACTTCTCGGACCCGCCCGACCCCGATCCGCTCCCGGAGCCGACCGACGAGGACTACCCTCTCACGCTGACGACCGCTCGCGAGGCCGACGGGTACAACACGGCCGTCCGATCCCGGTCGGTCGACGACTTGGGGCCGGTCACGGCCCGGATCAATCCCGAGACGGTCGCGAGCGAACTCGCCGACCCCGCGGAATTCGACGGCGAGCCGACCGCTCGGCTCGAGACCAGGCGGGGCGCGATCACTGCACAGGTCGATCCGGATCCGGCCGTCCCGGAGGGGCTGGTGTGGCTCCCGATCCACCACCCGGCGACCAACGATCTGACGGTGCCGGCGACGGACCCCCGGTCGGACGAACCGAACCTCAAACAGTGTGCGGTCCGGGTCGTCGCGGACCCGTCGCTCGCGACGTACGAGAGCGCGGAACGGAGTTCCGTGGACGGGTCGAGCGGCGACGAGCCGCGAGACGGCGAGGGCGCGACCGATCCCGAACCGGTCGAACTCACCGACGGAGGTGAGCCACGATGACGAACAAGATAGAGCAACTCGTGATCGCCACGGTCGCCTTCTTCTGGGCGTTCCTGATGTGGTTCTCGACGGCAGCGTTCAGTCCGAGTATCGCGGCGTTTTACAGCCTCTCGACCGAGCAACTGGCACTGCTTGCCAGCTCTGCGATCTGGCTCGCGCCACCCGGCCGCGTGCTGGCGGGGTGGGCGGCCGACCGCCTCGGCGCGCACAACGTCTTCGCGATCATCCTGACCTACTCGGGCGCGGTGAGCATCCTCTCGGGGATGCCCTCGCTCGTCGGGTCGTTCGAGGTGCTGTTCGTCGAGCGGATGATCGTCGCCTCGGCGGGGATCAGCTTCGTCGTCGGCATCCAGCACGTCGCCCAGTGGTTCGAGGACCACGAGATGGGCACCGCGGAGGGGCTGTACGCCGGCACCGGCAACGTCGGGGCCGGGGTGGGGGCCCTGTTGCTCCCCCGCATCTACGGGACGAACTTCTCGGACGCGTTCGTCCACCTCGGGATCGTCGCCCTGCTCATCGCGTTCGTCTACAAGTGGCGGGGTGAGCCGGCGAAAAACCGGGCGAAAGCCCAGGCCGCCAAGGACAACTCCGGATTCAAGGACACGATGTTCGTCTGGACGCGCTGGAGCGCCATCGCGCTGATGCTGGCCTACGCGATGTCGTTCGGCCTGGAGATCGCGATGAACGCGTGGCTTCCGGGCTACTACGCGGAGGGCTTCGGGAGCGCCATCGCGAACCTCGGCTTCGACAGCACGGAAGCCATCCAGACCGCCGCCGGGACCTTCGCGGCCGTCCAGTCGTTCAACGCCAGCCTGTTCAGACCGTTCTCGGGCTACATGTCCGACCTCTGGCAGCGCAAGGGGTGGACCCCCTACCCCGTGATCTCCGATCAGCAGGAGTACTCGCCGCGGGTCCACTGGCTGATGACCGCGCTGATCCTCATCACGATGACCATGATCGGCCTGACGCTCATCGGGCTGGCGGGCATCCTGCCCGCCTCCGTGGTGATCCTGGCCGTCTTCGGGATCACCGTGAGCTTCGGGACCGGCGGCGTGTTCGCCATCGTGCCCGTCATCTTCAAGGACCGTCCCGGGACGGCCTCGGGCTTCATCGGCGGGATCTCCACGGCCGGTGGGATCGTCTACCCCATCGTCTACGGCTACCTGCCCAACATCCACACGGGCTACGCGGTGGTCGCCGTCGTGTTCTTCCTGCCATTTATCGCCTTCTTCGTGTGGGCGATGCGGTACGACGACGACCCCCGCGAACACGGCATCGGCTCGGAGTCGCGCTGGCTCGGCACCACCGAACCCACTCCAGGAGGTGACGACTGATGGGAGCACACGAAGGCGAACCCGCTGGTGACTGGTACAAGTACGGGAAGGCCGTGCTGTACCTGGAGATGGTCATCGCGATTCTGGTGACCATGTTCTCGCTGTACCTGGCGTTCCAGGGCCAGGCGGGCTTCCTCGCCTGAGGATGAGTCGGACTGCCGGTGTCGTCCTCGCCGGCGGTCGCTCGACCCGGTTCGAGGACGGGACCGCCCTCGCGACCGTCGACGGGACACCGGCGGTCCGTCGCGTCGCCGACCGTCTCGCAACCGTCGCGGACGCCGTCGTCGTCAACTGCCGGCGCGACCAGCGACCGGCCGTCGAGCGCGTCCTCGACGACGCCGACGACGACCTGCGGTTCGCCGTCGATCCCGTCCCCGACCGCGGGCCGGCATACAGCCTCCGGACCGGATTGCGCGTGGCGGCCGCCGAGTACGCCGTCGTCTGCGCGTGTGCCCTGCCCTTCGTGGATCCGACGCTGCTGTCGTATCTCCACAACCGGGCGCGGGTCGAGCGGATCGACGCCGTCTTCCCTCGCGTCGACGGCCGTGTCCAGCCCCACTGTGGCGTCTACCACGTCGACCGCGGCCGGGACGCCTGCCAGTCGGTCGTCGACCGCGACGGCGCGTCCCTGCAGACGGTCGCCGACGCGCTCGACCCCGTCGTCGTCCCCGAACCGACCGTCCGCGAGTACGCCCACGAGGACGCGTTCCTCGACCTCGAACGTGCGGCCGACCGATCCGACGCCGCCGGCGATCCGGTCTAGTCGGTCGCCGCCGCGACGTGTTCGCGGGCTTCCTCGCGCGTCATCCCGCGCACGCCACAGGCACAGGAGAGCAACTCCGGGTCCGCGAGGTCGTCGACCTGTTCGCGCCGCTCTCGTTCCAGCGTGTCCGACTGGGCGTCGTACTCGAAGTACACCCGATAGCTGACCTGCGTGACACCTTCGATCCGGTGGTCCGCGTCCGGGTCGGGCTCGGCGATCTGGGCCTCGTGTTCGGCCTGCATCTCCGCCTTCCAGTCCTCCAGTGTCTTCTCCGGGTCCCGGTCGTCGGTCATGGCCGTGGCCTCACGGCCCCGGGACAAAAACGCTCCCCTAGCCCCGCCGCTCGCGCGCGCCTCCGATTCCGGCACGACGCCTCGACAAGCAACCGCTAGCCGAGATAACCGACTGTTCGTCCAGCAAGATCCTTCGATTCTGCACGCTTTACGTCCTTAAACACACTTACCGTCATGATAAAGTAGACGATCGTCCCGGCGAACACCTCACTTCTGTATATGTTCAACGATTAGTGTTATACGGACAAAACCGAATCATCATGACGTAAACGGCTGGAAGTTCGTTTCGGTATTCAAGAGAAACCGTGACGTACACGTAATTCACTAATCGACCATGCCACACAAGAAAGAAGGAATCAAAGACGAGCTGTACGGCGACGAGGTACGGGAGAAACTCCTCGAGTTCGCCGAGAAGGGGTGGGATTCGATTCCCGAGGACGAACGCGAGGCGTGGTTCACGCGCTTCAAGTTCTGGGGCATCTTCCACCAGCGGTCGGGCCAGGAGAGTTACTTCATGATGCGACTGACCAACTGCGGCGGGGTCCTCGAACCCGGGCAGTTGCGGGCCATCGGTGAGGTCGCCCGCGACTACGCGAAAGGGCCCGTCGACAACCCCGAGTTCGGGAACGGGTGGATCGACTTCACGACCCGCCAGTCGATCCAGCTCCACTGGATCAAACTGGAGGACGTACCCGAGATCTGGGAGAAACTGGAAGCCGTCGGCGTCTCCAGCCGCTCCTCGGGCGGCGACACTATGCGCAACATCTCGGGCTGTCCGGTCGCCGGCAAGGCCGAGGAGTACGTCGAGAGTCGCGAACTGCTCGACGAAATTCAGGACGACATCCGGGGCGACGACGCCCTCTCGAACATGCCGCGGAAGTTCAACATCTCCGTGTCGGGCTGTCGGCAGGGATGCGCCCAGGACTCCATCAACGACGTGGGGCTGGAACCGGCCCACAAGCTGATCGACGGAGAGGAGGTCACGGGGTTCAACGTCCGCGTTGGCGGCGGGCTCGGCGGCCGCGAGCCCCGCCCGGCGCGTCCGCTGGACATCTTCGTCCGGCCGGAACACGCCAAGGAGACCGTCCGGACGTTCGTCGAACTCTACCACGAGGAGGGCAACCGCGAGAACCGCCAGAAGAATCGTGCGCGCTTCTTCGTCGACGAGTGGGGGACCGAGGACATCCGCGAGGCGATGGCCGAGCGCCTGGACTTCGACCTCGAACGCGCGGGCACGGACTTCCGCGGCGACTACACCTACAACGCCGGCAAACCCGCCGAGCGCGGGGCCCACGACCACGTCGGCGTCTACGACCAGAAAGACGGCACGAACTACGTCGGCCTGTCGGTCGCCGTCGGGCGGCTCCCCGCCGAGGAAGCCATCGAGCTGGCCGACCTCGCCGACGAGTACGGCAGCGGTGAAGTCCGGCTCACCCGCCGGCAGAATCCGCTGATCATGGACGTGCCCGACGAGGACCTAGACGACCTGCTCGCCGAGCCGTTGCTCGACACGCACACGCCCGAACCGAACCCCTTCGTCCAGGGGGCGATGGCCTGTACCGGGACGGAGTTCTGCTCCATCGCGCTCACCGAGACGAAAGGCCGGACCGCCCGGATGCTCCGCTGGCTCCGTGACAACGTCGAGCTGCCCGACGACGTGGACCGGCTCAAGATTCACTACTCGGGCTGCACGGCCGACTGCGGGCAGGCCATGACCGCCGACATCGGGCTCCAGGGGATGCGCGCCCGCAAGGACGGCGAGATGGTCGAGGCCATGGACGTGGGCGTCGGCGGCGGCGTCGGCGAGGAACCCAGTTTCGTCGACTGGGTGCGCCAGCGCGTGCCCGCCGACGAGGTGCCAGGCCTGATCAAGAACCTCGTCGAGGCCTACGCCGCGCTCCGCGAGGAGGGCCAGACCTTCCGCGAGTGGGTCGACGCCACCGGCCAGGAGAACCTCGTCACGCTGGCCGAACCCGAGGAGACCAGTTACGAGGACCCCTGGCTACACGACGCGAAACAGTCGTGGTACCCCTTCGACGACGGCGAGAGTCCCGCGCCGACCGCGCCCGACGGAACGCCCCTCTCGGCCGATGACTGAGGACTCACCCGCTCGCGAGGACCGACGACGGACCGCATCGGCATCCGCCGCCACGGCCGAGGATGCTGCGTCGGCACCCGCCGACGCCGCGCCGGAACTGCTCCCGGCCGTGTCGGGCGAGTAACGACCGCCGGGTTTCGCTCACCTCACTTTTCCGCGCCGCCGGTCCCGACAGCCGCGGCCGTGTCGATACCGATCAGCGGTCGCTGGCGGCGAGCCCCGCCTCGTCCCGACGGACAACGCGACCGCTCTCGGCAGGCTCGGCGACAAGACCAAGCGACCGGGCGTGAGTGTGAGCAGCCGGACCGTCCCAGCGACCCCACGCCACAGTCGACGACCCAGCACAGGGCGTCGAGCCCGAGCAGGTTATAGAAAACACGAGGCGAAAACCCACGGCTTTACCCGTGGGATGAAGCCAACAACTGGGAATCAAACCACGCTCCAGTAGCAGGCCGACTCCCAAATGTTTAAGAATTACCCGTCCTACATATAAGATATGGAGGTGCGGCGTACTGTCCCCGTTGCGCTCGATGTAGACAGTGACGACGCCGCACTCCTCGAAGACACCGTAGACACCTTCCTCTGGTGCGCTCAATACGTCGTAGACCACGCTTTCCAAGGCGAGTACGTCACCACCAGCAAGACCACGCTGGATGACGAGACCTACGACGATGTGCGAGAAGCCACGGACGGCTTCAACGGTGGACTGGTGCAAGCCGCTC